>CAZSRZ010000093.1:0-21002 GCA_964609085.1 uncultured bacterium
AAGTCGGGGCGAGGGTCCGGGCCACGCTTGCGAAGGGGCAGGCTGAGCAAGTGCGGAAGAACCGGCTGCAGGGGGAAGTACGTGGGCGACAACTGCAGGCCGAGGTACGGCGTGGGAAAGGTGATCGCGTAGGGGCTGTAGTACGGCAAGTAGGGGTAGTACGGGCCGTAGTTCCAATCCAGCCGCCACGGATACGTGGGACTGTGTCGCCGCTGCGGCGACTCGACGTCGTAAGCCTGAGCGGAAGCCGCCGGTGCCCAACTCACGAGTACGGCCAAGGCGGCCATGATGACGGACGCTCTCCAACGCATCATCCCCTCCCGCGTGTGACTACCAACGGTTAGACCCCGCGGCATGTGGGGAAGTTGCGGGTCGCCTCTCCCTAGAGCAGTCGGCCGGCGGCGGCTACGGACTGCCACGGTTCCACGTCGGGCGTCACTCCGTTCGGCACGTAGTATTGCTCCGTCAAGGCGTCGACCACGTCGGGCGTCGCCGCGCTGCGGCAGAGGATCAATACGTAGCCGCCGCCGCCGGCACCCATCAGCCCGGCGCCAGCCACGCCCGGCACCGCCGTGGCGACGTCGACCATCGCGTCGAGCGCCGCAATGCTCGCGCCGTAAAACCCCGGCTCGTCCCGGAGGTGCAGCCGCACCCCCTCGGCCTGGCGGCGGCTCAGCGCTTCCCATCGCTCGCACGCCAGGCTTTCACGGTTCCCGCGCCACGGCTCCCCGCACCGGAAGAGCCTGTCGCCGTCGTGGGTGACCGCCATCAAGCGTCCAAACTCCAGCATCGAGGCATCGTCGCCGACGTCGAGCAACTGAGGCATCATCCGGCCGCGGTCCACCCTCCCGAGACCGTAGACCGCCGCGCCCCGCAGCGGGACTCTCGGGGGGAGTTCCGCAGGGTCGTCGGTGCCGAAACAGTTCATGGCTGCCGTCCGGTAGACTGCCGGAAACTCGTCGGCCAGCGACTCCGGCGCCACAACGTCCGGGAGCGACGTGATCAGCCTGAAGAGCAGCGATGGGTCGAACCGTCCCGAGTGGATGTCACCCAGGGAGCGCGTCCGCTCGAGGAGGGCAGCGTCCACACCGGCGCGTTCCAACTCGCGCCGCAGAGCAAGATACGCGAATCGGTAGGCGAAGATTCCGCGGTTGAAGTGGCGCTGCTCCTCGGCGCTCTTGCGCGCTTGCACGCCCGAGTTGGCCAGCAGCAGCGTCCAACCGCTGGGGAACGCGCTCAGCCGCACGCCGCGGACCCCACACGGGGCCTCGAAACACAGGTGCGCCAGTGCGTCGCGCGCCCCGAGCAGCATGGCCGCGTGGTCACCGGACCCGCCCCGGGTACCCACGTACCACTCACCCTCTCCGCACAGCTCGGCGAGCAGGCATCGATCCAGTTCATAACCACCGAAGTCCATCCAGGCGAGGGCGCTGCCGACGACGAGCGAGGAAGATGAGCTCAGTCCACCGGCCTGCGGGATGTCGCCCGCCAGGGCGAGTCGCAGGCCGTTGTCGCCGGTGTAGCCGGCGAACAACAGTCGCAGCACCGCGCCCACGACGTAGTTGGCGGCACCTTCTCGAGGGCCCGTCGACTCCCGCCCATCCGCCCGGGCCAGCACGGCGGCTCGGACATCCGGCGACTGGACCGCGGAGACCCAGTCCGCCTGCCAATCCACCCCGCACCGATCCCTCTCCTCACCGATCTGCAACTGCATCATCTCGGCGGCGCGCGGATCCGTGTTGGCAATGCGGATGGTGCCGGCTCGCCCAGGGGCGGCGACCATGATCAGTTCTCGGGCATGGGTCCCGTAAGGCACCCATGCTCCCTGATGATCCGAGTGCGGGTTGAGCGAGATGCGACAGGGCACGCGGTAGACGGCGCACGGCGTATCCCCGTAGGCATCCACAAAGCGCTGCAATCCTGCGACCACGTGGGCGAGGCGCTCCTCGTGCAAGCCCGTGTTCGGCCCATACGCCTCGACGCAGGCATCCGCCACCGGCCGGTCGCCGGCATGGATGGCACTCAGTAGCCGAGACGGCTCAGTCAGCGGTTCCGGAGCCGGCATGGATCAGTGCGACGCCTTGAACTCAAACTTGAAGCGCGCGTCCGGCTTGCCGGGACGGGTGACCTGGAAGACCGCCTCCCAGGTCCCGGCCATGCCCATCGACATCTCCCTCGCCTCGTACCGCCCCGGGCCGACCTCGGAGCAGGCCCCATTCGGCCCGGTCTGGTTTAAACCGGTGAACGTCGTGGAGACCAGTACCGCAGCGCCGGTCACGGGCGCGCCCGCTTCGACAATCTGAATGCCGAGCGTGTTGTCGTGGCCTTCTCGGGGAGGGTCCGGATTGAGCAGGAGGGTCCCGGTCAGCCCGCCCTGAGTGAGCGAGCGAGGCGGGGGGGAGGGCTTGCAGGAAGCAAGCACGCAGAGGCACAGAAGCCAGGGGGCGTAGACGGAGGTGCAGCGCATGGGTTGGGCAAGTTTAGCCCTCCCACCGCGATTCGTCCGCGTCGGATTCCGTGGGGGATCTTCGCCCCGGGATCGGCGCTGAACCCAAACCGCCCGGATGTCCGATCGGCGCGGCAGGACACAGGTCCATGCCGCGCCGACGAGATCGTTCGAGGGTGCCTACTTGGCGCCGCAGCAGGAGCTCGCGCCCTTGGCGTGGGAGCCGCAAGAGTGGGCGAAGAACCCGCCGTTGCCGACCTCGCAGCCGGGAACATAGGCGGACTTGGCGCCGCAGCACTCCTTCGCCTTCACCACCTCGACCGTGCATCCGATGGCGCAGCAGTTGCCGAAGAACATCTTGTTGCCGACTTCACAGCCGGAGGTATACGTCGCCTTCTCAGCGCCGCAGCAGGCCTTGGCGGCCTTCTTCTCACCAGCAACCGCACCCGAGGTGGCGAGCAGGGCCACTCCGAAAACCAGCGCCGCGAACGGCATCAATCTCTTCATGTTCATCTCCCTTGGTCTCACCCGCTAGTCTCGCGGGTGAGCGTGTCTATCTTTGAGTCATACGGGAGATTACCCGTGCGCGTCAGCCGCGGCCCCGCGGTGTGAGGGAAATCACACGCCCGACCGCGACTCCACCCAGGCATGGAACCGGCTGATGCCGTCCCGAAGCTTCTGAATGTCCGCGGCGAATGAGATCCGTACATACTCGTCCGCTTCGTCGAACCGCCGATCGCCGAACTGCGAGCGAGCCAACACCGCGACGCCAGCCTCGTGCAGCAGGCGCTGCTGCAGTTCCAGCGCATCTGCACATCCACATCGACGACACGCCCCGGTGACGTTGGGGAATGCGTAGAAGGCGCCCCGCGGCGCTTCGACGTGCACGCCGGGAATCGCGTTCAGCAGCCGAACGGCTTCTTCGCGCCGCGTCCGGAAGGTCTCCACCATCGCCCGGGCTTCCGGCCACCCCGATCGAAGCGCCGCCACGCCCGCGTCCTGGACGAACGTCGCCGTGCAGGAGACAGTGTTGACCACCAGCTTCTCGAGTTGCTCGGCCAGCCGTCGGGGCATGGCACCGTAGCCGAGTCGCCAGCCGGTCATGGCGAACGTTTTGGAGAACCCGTCCACCAACACCGACCGATCTCTCAGGCTCGGGACCGAGCTGATGCCGACATGGTCCCCCTCATACACAAACTCGCTGTAGATCTCATCGGAGAGCACCCAGGCGTCGACCCTCTCCGCCGCTGCCGCGACGCACGCGAGGTCTTCTCGGGAGAGCACCGCCCCCGTCGGGTTGTTCGGGGAGTTGAGGATGATCAGGCGGGTCCTGGTTCCGACGAGCCCGGCCAGTTCGTCGTGGTTCAGTCGGAAGCCGTTGGCTTCTCGGTGCGGCAGCGGCACCGGCACGCCGCCCGCGAAGCGCACGACAGATTCGTAGATGGGGAAGCCAGGGCTGGGGCAGAGGACTTCATCTCCGGTGCCCACGAGGGCCATGATGGCGCCGAAAAGGATCGGCTTGGCTCCGGGTGCCACCACCACTTCATCCGGAGAGTAGTCGGCCCCACGCGATCGGGCCAGATACTCCGCGATGGCCGCCCGCAGCTCCGGCGTGCCTCCCGGCGGGGAGTAGTGGGTCCGCCCATTGTTGAGCGCGGCAATCGCTGCTTCCCTCACCGCGAGCGGCGAGTCGAAGTCCGGGTCGCCGATCCCCAGGCTGACCACATCCTTGCCGGCACTCCGCAGCGCCGCCACCTCATTCAGAACGGCGAAGGCATTCTCCGTCCCGAGGCGTAACATTCTCTCTGAAAGCATCGCTCAATCACCTCTCGTGGGGGTTGCGGGCCACGCCCCCGATCCACCCACACCGACCAGCGTTTCCGGAGGGCCCTCGTGCTTGGGAGAATCGTGCGATACATCCTGATCCTGGCGGTCATCAATCTCGCTCTCTGGATTTTCAAAGCGCCGTTCTTCATCTGGTAAGCCCCTGGCTGGCTGGCGAGATCGCAGCTTGATCGGTGCCGGTCTGGCCTTCTCCGCGGTTGTCTGGCTGGCCGCGGCGGTGGTCTCTTCGAGGGACGCCACGCCCGCGCTGGCCATTCCACCCACCCTTGCCGCGGGGATCGGATTCCTGCGGCGCGAGGAGCCGAAGGAGCAAGGAGGGTGGTCGAGCCTCGGGGCGATTCCCTCGCTCTTGCTCCCGGCCGCTGTCGCGGCGGCCGGCGGTCCGTCCGCTTCGGTCGTTGCCGGGCTCCCCGTGTTGGCGTGCGCGGCGCTGGGCTCGCTGCTGGCAACCGTCTCCCTGCTCACCCTGGGCCGCAGCTTCGGCGTGTTTCCGGCTCGCCGGACCCTCGTGACGAACGGGGTCTACAGCCTTGTTCGCCATCCCGCCTACCTCGGGGAGTGCCTCCTGGCCGGTGCCCTGTGCGCTCGTGCGCCGACAGCCCCAAGTCTCGGTGTGCTGGCGTTGGGCCTCCTCGCCACGAGCTTGCGCGTCGTGGTGGAGGAGCGTGTGTTACGCCGCGATCCCGAGTGGCAGCGCTATCGCGCCGACGTCCCATGGAGGGTTGTGCCGTTCATCTGGTAACTCAGAGCCCCGGTTGCAGGACGGCTTTGATCGTCGGTCGCCGCTGATACGTCATGTCGAGGAACACCTCGGCACCCTCTTCGATCGGGAAGGCCTGCGTCCAGGACTCCACCGGGGCCTGTCCGGAGGCGAACAGCTCGATGGCCCGGCGGATGTCCTTGTCGGCGGCCGCATAGCTGCCGATCACTCGCTTTTCCGGCAACACAATATCGAAGCTGTTGAGGGTGCACTCGTTGTGATGCAGTCCAATCCAGACCACATCGCCGCCGGGTCGGGCAGCGTGCAGGGCGTCGATCCGCGTGCTTTCGGAACCCACGGCGTCCACCGCCAGCTCGACCCCGTTTCCTTCCGTCCAATCCAATATCGATTTCTGCGGGTCCGTCTGCTTCGCGTTGACTGTGAGGTCTACTCCCAGGCTGCCCGCGATCTCCAGCCGGCTGTCGCTGGTGTCGGTCATGGCAATGAGTCGCGCCCCGGCGGCCCGCGCCGCAAAGTAGCACATGAGGCCGATGGTCCCGGCACCACAGATCAGGACGGTGTCCAGCGTGTTACCCGCAGCCAGATCCACGACGTGGACGCCGTTGGCCAGCGGCTCCACGAGCGATCCCTGCAACAGGCTGACCCCCTCCGGCAGAGGGTAGACGACATTGGCGGGGGCATTCACCCGTTCGGCAAAAGCCCCCGGGCGGTTCATCCCGAATACCTGGCGGTTGCGACAGAGATGGGTCAAATCCCGTCGGCAGAGGTCGCACTCTCCGCAGTGGACGAGAGCGTTGACCATCACGCGCTGCCCAACTACGAGGTCGGTCACCCCAGGGCCGAGCGCCGCAACGTGGCCGGAAAACTCATGCCCCATCACGATAGGGGGACGGCGGCGGGGGCTGCGGGCGAGGAATCCCCCCATCTCCGAGCCGCAGATCCCGCAGGAGGCCACGTCGATCAGCACTTCTCCCGGAGCCACAACCGGTTCGGCCAGGTCGGACCGGAACTCAACTTGACCAAAGTCCGGATAGAGCACACCACGCATCTCAACGCTCCTCGATCAGCCAGGCAAACGCGCGACGCAGCGCGTCTTCGGCACCTTCGGTCACGATCTGACCGTGCGCCACCGTGATTCGGTCGAACTCCCATCGCATCATCTCACCGAGCGCCTTCCGCATCGCCGCAGCGTCGCGCAGGCTCCAGCGAAACGTCTTCGAGGGACCGAACCGACCCCGAATACCCAGCATATCCCCGCACACCCGAGTGATCCCACCGGAATCGCGGGGCAGATTGAAGCAGAGGTCCGTCAACATCAGGCTGCCGGTCGCGCGGTGGAGAAACTCCGTTTCGTGGTAGAGGCGGCTCCCAGCGAGCGGCACCATCCCGATTTCGCCTCCCCACTCGGGCGGCGGTTCGTGGCCCAGCACCTCACACCGATCCGCAAGCGAACCAAGCCGCCGTGCTGGTCTGGTTACGAAGAGCCTCGCCTTCGGAAAGGCCTCACCAAACTCCGGTAGGTGCTCCACGTGGAAGGGGCTCGGGCTCACCACGTGGCGGACTTCGCCGCGATCGGCCAGTGCCCGGCGCAACTCCGGCGTGAGCGCGATCGGCGAATGCACCCAGAGCCCGCCGTCCTCCAGCCGGGCAACCACCATGCGAGCGCCGAGGTCAAACCCCATCGGCGAGTATCGCATCATGGCGGACCACACGCGGTCCGGACTAACGTCGCAGAGTGAATCCGGCGTCACGGGAGGAAGTATAGCCGCCCGCCACGTCGAAACGTGCGGAGGAGGGTGTGCGATGCGTCGCCTGGTTCAACTGCTGCTGGGAGGGCTGGTGATCTCAGCCGGCACCGCGACCGCACTCGTGCTGCTGGCTGGTCCGCGCCCGGACGACTCGCCGAGGGCGGCGACCATCGAAGCCAGGAAGGACGAACTTCGGACCCAGCTTCGCGTCACCCCGGCGGCCCGACGCTACTCCGCCGGCCGGTACTCCGCTTACTTCCTGGGCACGGGGATCTACCTGGGCGTGCTCTGGCTGCTGCTGCACACCGGCCTCACCGCCGCCGTTCGCGATCGCCTCGCCACGCGGTTTAGGCGGCCCTGGCAGCAAGCGCTAATCCTCTATCCCGCAGTACACCTCTTCCTCTGGCTGGTGATATTGCCCCTCTCCCTGGCCACCGGCTGGATCCTGCCGCGCCTCTACGGCATCTCGACACAGACATTGCCGGGCTATCTGCGCGACGCCGCTCTCTCGCGCTCGCTCGGTCTGGTCTTGGGGACAGGCGTAGCGCTGGGAGTACTCGTGCTGATCCGGCGCTCTCCCCGTCGCTGGTGGGCCTGGACCTGGCTCTGCCTCGTCCCGCTCACTGTCGGCGGATTCTACCTGCAGCCGCTGGTGATCGATCCGCTCTACAACCGCTTCACCCCCCTCGAGTCAGGCCCACTCCGCGACCGGCTGTTGCGGCTGGCAAAACAGGCGGGCATCGGCGAGAGCCGGGTCTTTCGTGTCGACGCCAGCCGGCGGACGCGAGGGGTGAACGCCTACGTGACCGGGGTCGGCGGATCCGCCCGGATCGTCCTGTGGGACACCCTGCTGGACCGCCTCTCGGACGACGAGGTGCTGGCGGTGATGTCGCACGAGATGGGGCACTACGCGGAAGGACACGTCCCCCTACTCATGGCCGCCGGCATCGGCGGCTCCTGGCTGGTGTTGCTGCTCCTCGACCGCTCCGTCCGACTGCTCTTGCGTCGGCGAGGCGCCGAGTGGCGAGTGAAGGGGCTGGACGACCCCGCCGTGATCCCGCTGGTCCTCTTCCTGATCACGAGCTTAAACTTCGCCGGCAGCCCACTGAGCTGTTCTGTCTCCCGCTATTTCGAGGAACGAGCCGACGCCTTCAGCTTCCGCACCACGGGCGGTGGTCCCGTGGCCGCCTCTGCCTTCATTAAGCTTGGCGAGAACAATCTCTCCGACCCGGATCCGCCCGCCTTCATCCGGTTCTGGCTGTACACCCACCCGCCGCTGAAGGAGAGGGTCGAGCGTGCCCTCCAATGAACCGAGAGCTTCCCGCGCTCCGGCCCTAGCCGCGGCCGACGTAGAGCTGCTGCACGGGTAGTACGATGGCCTCCAGCATGTTGACGTGGGCCGGCAGGGTGACCATGAGCAGGGCGGTTTCCGCTAACTCTGCGCACGTCATCATCGGCTCTTCGTCCTGCTCAGTGCCACGCTGGGCCCGGCGCTCATTGAGGGTGTTTCCGGGGTGCAGGCAACTCGCGATGATGCCGTAGGGTCGGCCGTCGAGAGCGGTTGACTGGGTGAGTCCCCACAGGCCGTGCTTGCTGGTGCTGTAGGGCGCGGAGTTCGGTCGCACACGCTGGGCGGAGATGCTGCCGATGTTCACGATCCGGCCGCCACCTTGCTTCTTCATGATCCGGAAGGCCGCCCGGGTGCAGAGGAAGGGACCGCGCAGGTTGACACCCATCACCTTCTCCCACGTCTCGAGCGACATCTCTTCGATAGGACCGCCGTCGAACGCACCCGCATTGTTGACCAGGATGTCGACCCGCCCAAATTGGGATAGCGCCGCGCGAAAGAGCGCCTCGACGTCCGCTTCGGAGCAGACGTCCGTGGGCACGGAGATCGCCGTACCGCCGTCTGACGTGATTGCTTCCGCCACGTCCCCCAGCCGCTCCGCATCACGCGCCGCCAACACCACCGCACAGCCCTCCGCCGCGTAGGCGTGGGCGATCGCCGCACCGATGCCGCGGTTGCCGCCCGTTATCACGGCCACCTTCCCGTCCAGCTTTCCCATCGCTCCCCCTTCCCTCGCTTGCTGCCTGCCAGTTTCCACGAGCACCGGGACGGGTCCTCGTTTCGCTAGTTGCCCTGATATCTTTTCGTTTTTCCCGTATTGACTTTCGTAACATCGGCTGATAGAAAAGGTTCGTCTTCGATTTACGAAAGTTGACCAGTTGTCGATCCCCGAGGAACGAGCGAAACGGATGCTGCGCCTGCTCGAGCACCTAAACGAGCGGGGCCAGGCCGTTCCCGTGGCGGAACTGGCTGACCTCGCCGCGCGGGAGTTCGGGGTGAGTGAGGTCACGCTCCGCAGCGATCTCAACGCGCTCTGCTCGCTCGCTCCGGTCCGCAAGCTCGCTCGGGGTAGCTACCAGGCGAGCACGGGGGACCGCGACGCGCTGACGGCGGGTCCGACCCTCTTTGCCACGCGGCTGCAGCGAGAGTCGGACGCGAAGTTCGCCATCGCCCGCGCCGTCGTGGATACGATCTGCTCGCGACCGGATCTCGGCGTGCTGCTGCTGGATGCGGGCACCACCACTTACCACGTCGCGGACTTGCTCTCGGAGCGGGGTGGGTTGGATCTGGTGGTGTGGACGCCGAGCATCGCCGCCGCGGCGCGGTTGGCCGGGGCTCGCGGCGTCTCGGTGCGTCTCCTGGGCGGGGAGTATCACCCCGACTATCAGGTGGTTTCTGGCGACGAGACAGCGCGGGCGCTCCGGGCTCTGGCAGGCGCCGACCCCGAAGGCGAGCCTGGGGCACCGATGCCCAGCTTCACGGGTGCTTGCTGCGTTCTGGACGTCAACTACATTGATCCAACAGGCGGGCTGTTTACCGATGAAAGCCGCGAGCGGCTTCAGAAGCGACTGATGGCGGAATTGGCCGCTGAGATCCTGGTGGTGGCGGACCACACCAAGCTGTTCGGTCGCCGACTAGGGATGCGCGCCCACGAAATCGGATCGCTAGCGTCGCTGGCCGCAGAGAGGCGAGTGAGCCTGATCACCGATGCCGCCTGCGATGCCGGTCAACTCGAAAGCCTCGTGCAGCTCTTTGGGAGTCAGGGGCAGTCACGGGGCTCTGGCGCCTCGCTCTTCACCTTCGCGACGCCACCCGGCACCGCCCCTTCCCCCGAGAGGATCTAGCCAATGTGTGGGATTGCCGCCTATGTGGGGCATCGGTCTGCCGTGCCCATCGTCGTCGACCAACTCCGCCGCCTCGAGTACCGCGGCTACGACTCCGCAGGAGTTGCGGCGATGACGCATGAGCTGGGGGTCATCAAGACGCGTGGGAAGCTCGCCTCTCTGGCGACGCTCGCCGACGGGGCGTTTCCCGAGGCACGTTCCGCCGTCGCCCACACGCGGTGGGCCACCCACGGCGCGCCGACAACCCCCAACGCCCACCCCCACCCGGACTGCGACGGCAAGATTGTTGTCTGCCACAACGGAATCATTGAGAACTACAGCGAGCTGCGCGATCGGCTGATCGCCTCCGGCCACTGCTTCGCGAGTGAGACGGATACGGAGGTGATCCCTCATCTCATCGAAGAGCACTTCCGCCGGCTCGGCAACCTGGAAGCGGCCTTCCGAGCCGCCCTGGGAGAGCTGCGGGGGTCCTTCGCGATCGGCGTCATCAGCGCTCACGATCCCGGGCTGCTCTTGGCGGCCCGGCAGGACAGCCCGCTCGTGGTGGGCCTCGGCGACGATGAGTACTTCCTCGCCAGCGACATCCCTGCCGTGCTGCCGTACACCCGGCGGGTGCTGGTGATGGAGGATGGGGACATCGCCGTGATCCGTGCGCAGGGCATGGCGCTCTCCAGTCTGGCCGGCGAGCCGCGCTCGCGAGAACCGATCCTCGTCACGTGGGATGCTGCCGCTGCCGAGAAGGACGGCTACGAGCACTTCATGCTCAAGGAGATCCACGAGCAGCCGGCCAGCATTCGGGCGACACTGCGAGCTCGGATCCGGGGTGAACGCGTGCATTTGCCCGATCTCTCCCTCGCGCCGGAGAGAATCGGAAGGTTGGAGCGGATCTACCTGGTCGGCTGCGGCACAGCGTACCACGCCGGGCTGGTGGCGGCGCAGACGTGGGAACGACGCCTCCGCATCCCGGTGATCGCCGACCTGGCCTCCGAGTTTCGTTACCGGGATCCCGTGGTCGATGACCGCACCCTAGTGGTGTTGATCAGCCAGTCCGGCGAGACCGCCGACACGTTGGCGGCCATGCGCGAAGCCAGGCGACTGGGCGCCGTCACGGTCGGAATCGTCAACGTGGTCGGTAGCTCCCTGGCCCGGGAGGCGGACTCGGTGCTGCTGACCCAGGCCGGGCCGGAGATCTGCGTGGCCTCGACCAAGGCGTACACGAGTCAGTTGACGGCCCTCGCTCTGCTCGGCTACCGACTCGCAGCGGTCCGGGGCGTGCTGGATTCGGCGACCGAAGCGGAGTGTGTGCGGGCGCTCCTCGCCCTGCCCGCCCAGATGGAGGCCATCCTGGCCGGGGCGGACGCACTGGTGGAGACGGCCGCCTCACTCCTCGACTGCCACGACTTCTTCTTCCTGGGCAGGGGGTTTGACTACGCCGTCGCCCAGGAAGCAGCCCTGAAGCTGAAAGAGATCAGCTACCGGCACAGCGAGGCGCTCGCCGCAGGCGAGATGAAGCACGGTACGCTGGCGCTGGTCACCCCCGAGGTGAGCGCCGTGTGCCTTGCCACGCAACCGGCCTTGCGTGAAAAACTGATGAGCAATCTGCGGGAGGTTTCCGCTCGCGGGGCACGCGTCGTGGCGGTCGTGCGCGAGAGCGATGAGGAGTTCGAAGCGTGTGCCGACTGGGTGATCCCGATCCCGGAGACACGCGACGAGCTGATGCCCGTGCTGGCGATCGTGCCGCTGCAACTGCTGGCCTACCACATCGCGCGGGCGTCCGGCTGCGAAATCGATCAGCCTCGGAACCTGGCAAAGAGTGTGACAGTGGAATGAGCCACGCCCGGCGATAGCCGACGGGCATCTTGGCACAGCCCAACTCTTGCGCAACTACCGATGGGTGCGGCGTGGGCGGCGCGTCATGGGTGCGTCATGGGCATCTCGGTGATGGCGATGCCGGTGATGCCCGTATCGAAGCCGGCGATGGAGAACGCGGGGCCGATCTGGATCGCCCCCGTGCTCGGATCGACACTTATGGGACGGACGGCGGCCGCGCCGGCCTCCACAGCCAGGTAGAACCTGCCGCTGCGATCAGCGCCGAGGGCCCGGACGCCGGCCATCGGGGTATCCAGCATCGGGCCAACCAGCCTCGGCGCCCCCGTCTTCGTCCGGCGGCCGGCGCTAAGTTCATTCGTCACCGAATCTGCCGTGGTGCCGACAGGGAAGAACGCCGACTTGCCCATCGCCAGGTTGGTCAACCCCACTGCCCCGTCCAGCCCGGTTGTCAGCGGGCTGCCCGGCACCCGCTTCGCCTTCCCCGTCTTGCCGATCGAGAAGCCGAAGATCTTGTTCTCCGTCACGCCCGGCAGGTAAACGACCTTCCCCTCCGGATCAACGGCCAGCGAATTCAGGCCCGGCTGACCGAGATCCTTCGGGTATCCGGAGATCCCCGCCAGGCTACCACTCTGCTTGATTTTGCAGACGATGAGCTTACCTGTTCGCATCGCGAAAAAGATCAGCCGCCGGGCCGTGGCCATTCCGGCGGGCTCGCCGATGATCACCACTGGCTGACCCGAAATCGGCGTGAGCGTCCCAGAACGAGACGCGCGGAAGATGTGCACGAGGGCGTTGTCCGGATCGCTGCCGTAGACGTAGGTGTTCCCGTCGATTTCCGCCACGGTCACACCCAATACCGGGACCGCGCCGAAAGGCGAGCCGGAGACCAGCCCGAGCGAGCCGTTCACGCCGATCTGGTGAACCGAGATCCCGTTTGCCCCGCCGGAAAAGACGAGCCCCTTCTTGTGGGAGATCGCCACCGAGCCCGCATAGGCGGAGGCGGGGAACACTGCGTTGTTGGTGCCAAAGGGACTACCCGGCAGCGCCGCCAGCGAGCCGTCCCCCTGTTGCTCGACGGCGACGATTTCGTTGGGTCCGCCGTTACGGTGGATGTAGCTCCAGTGCACTGCCGGCATCGCTTTGGCGGGGCGTGCAGGGAGGTAAGCGCCGAGCGGAACGGCCAAGAGGAGGATGAACAAGCTGGCGGCTCTTCGCATACAGAGGCTCCATTGAACTGGGCTAGGCGGACGGCCTAAGAGGACCCGGACTCAGATGACACTGAGGCTCCGCAGCGACCCGCCGGGCGGAGCCCGACCATGCGGCTCCGGGGGCAGGAAGGGCTTGCGGAGGCATCCGAGCACATGTTATCCTGTGCCGCGTCAGGGGCAGCGGCTCGTCGGGCGTCCGGGCGCCGCCGGGAAAGCTCCGGGTCGTTAGCTCAGTTGGTAGAGCAGCTGACTCTTAATCAGCGGGCCACAGGTTCGAGTCCTGTACGACCCAACTCCGGCGCTGCGGGCGGGTGGCGGAATTGGCAGACGCGCTAGACTTAGGATCTAGTGGAGAGATCCGTGGGGGTTCAAGTCCCCCCTCGCCCAATCGGGACGCCTGTTCCGATCGATTCTGTGCGGGGATAGCTCAGTGGTAGAGCACCTCCTTGCCAAGGAGGGGGTCGCGAGTTCGAATCTCGTTCCCCGCTTGTTGTCCCGGCTTCAGGGCCGGGGCCGGGCGTGATCAAGATCTGCCCAACCGGCCTCGTCGGTGCCTTCGCGGCCCGCCGGGGCTTTCTTGTGCCACCGGATTTGACCTCGTAGGTGGGAGCCGGAAGCCGCAGCCCAGCAAGGATTAGAAAATGCCAATCCAGGTAGAACAGGCACAGACCGGGCCATGTCGGGTCGAACTTACGATTCAGGTGCCGCCCGAGGATGTGACCCGCGCCGCCGAATCCGTTTACAAGCAAGCCCTGCGCGGGACGACCGTTCCGGGCTTCCGACCGGGCAAGGCACCCCGACAGATGCTGGAAAAGCTGATCGACTCCGATCGAGTTCAGCGGATCGCATTGGAGCGGGTGATTTCCGCCGCCTACAGAACGGCCCTCACGCAGACCGGCATCCGCGTGCTGGAGGACGCCGAACCCAGCCTTGACATCCCCGAGGATGAGGGATTCGATTTCGCTCAGGGGTTCACGTTCAAAGCCACGGTGTCCACGGCGCCGGTGGTGGAGCTCGGCAGCGAAGAAGGGATGACGGCCCGACGATTCGAGGTCGCGATCACAGATCAGATGATTGAGCGCGAGCTCGACCGGCGCCGAGAGGCACGGGCAGAGTGGGTGCCCTATGATGGTCCTGCGGAGCTAGGAGACCGCGTGCGCATGACCGCGGCCTTCCGACTGGATGGAGCGTTGGACGAAGAGCTGAGTGTCCTGGAGCCGACGCTGGTGCAGGTGGGGGCGAACATGGAGTCCCTGGATGAGGGCCTGCTCGGGCTTCGTGCGGGCGAAGAGAAGACCATTGCCTTCACCTTCCCGCAGACGTACGATGACGAAGCGCTGCGGGGAGAGACCGCGGATGTAACCGTCCAGTGCAGCGAGGTGCGACGCCGGCAACTCCCGGAAGTCGACGAGGAGTTCGCGAGGGAGTTCGGTGCCGAGACTCCGGAACAACTGCGGGAAGAAGTGCGCACGCTGCTCCAGGGCATCGCCGATAAGCAGGCCGACGAGTCCGTGGAAAGTGAACTGATCTCCGAACTGGTCCGCCGAGCCAAAGTGACGTTCCCGCCGGAACTCCTCGATCAAGAGGTGGGAGATCGGATGAACCGGTTCATCTCCTCCCTCGAGGAGAAGGGCCAATCGCTGGCTGAATTCCTCCGGAAGGAAAACCTGCCTGTGGGGGCGTTGGAAGCCACTTTCCGTGAGGAGGCGTCAACCGCCCTCGCGACCACGCTGGTGGTGTACGAGTACGCTGCGGCGAAGTCCCTGCTCGTCACGCCGAAGGATCTCGAGGAGCAAATCAAGGCGCGCGCCGCGAGTGAAAACGTCCGCCTCTCGCAGATGCGCCAGTTGCTGCACGACAGCGGCGAGATCAACGAGTTGCGCCACAGACTGCTAGTGGAAAAGGTTACGCGAGCTTTGCGGGAGTCGGCCGTGATCACTGAAGAGGTGGCCTGACACGTGCCCGCCGGTCACGCCGGAGTCCGGGGAATAAGATGGGGGCGGCAAGCACCACTGCAATGCCCGCGGCCCCCCGAGGAGGTTACTTGAGATGAACAACTACTACTGGGGCCTTTTGGAGAAGGCCAACGCGAACCCCTCTCTTTGGATGCCGCCGACAGCCGTCGCGGGCGTCCCGGACGGTTCCAACCACCTGGTGCCCTTCGTCGTCGAGCAGACAGCGAGGGGAGAGCGCAGCTTCGACATCTTCTCCCGCCTGCTCCAGAGCCGCATTATCTTCCTTCCGGGCGGTATTGAAGACTCAAAGGCCGACCTCGTCATCGCCCAGATGCTGTTTCTCGAGTATGAGGACCCGGATGGGGACATCATGCTCTACATCCACTCCCCAGGCGGCTACGTCTCTGCAGGGCTGGCTATCTACGACACGATGCAGTACATCCGCCCCGACGTCTCGACCATCTGCATGGGCCTCGCCGCCTCCATGGGCGCCCTCCTGTTGGCCGCGGGGAGCAAAGGAAAGCGTTACTCTCTCCCCAATGCCCGGGTGATGATTCACCAGGTGAGCGCCGGCATCCCCGCATCGCAGGGAACGGATATTGAGATCCACGCACGGGAGATCCTCCGCACCAAGGCCACCCTCAACGAGATTCTGGCGATGCACACCGGCAAACCCGTGGAAGACATCGCCCGAGACACCGAGCGCGACTACTTCATGAGCGCCGCCGACGCCGTCGCCTATGGGCTGGTGGACCAGGTGATGAGCCGGCAGGAGCATGCCTCGCGCCGGGCGAAGGCAACCGACGCCGCAGCACAGTAGAAATCGGCTCACGGCAGCGAGGGGCCGCCGACCGACAATTCCAGAGGGATTCGCCGCCTTTGGTTGGAACGTGGGTTAGGCGGGCCCCGCTGCTTGTCGCTCCGCCCACCGGCGGATGACCGGGACGGTACCTCCGCATGAGCATGAATCAGCAGGACAGCCGATACTGTGTGCTGTGCGGCAAAAGCCGCGAGCAGGTTTCCAAGCTGATCCTCGGCACCTATGGCGGGATCTGCGTGGATTGCGTCGGCCTCTGCAATGAGGTGATCCAGGAGGCTGAGACCGGCTCCTGTGACGTTGCCCAGCTCCCTTCCCGCTCGCTTCCCAAGCCGCAGGATGTCTTCCGCCTCCTAAGCCAGCACGTGGTAGGCCAGGAGCGCGCCAAGCGCGCGCTCTCCGTCGCGGTTTACAATCACTTCAAGCGGATGCAGTTCGCGCACGGCGACATCGAGATTCAGAAGAGCAACATCCTCTTGATCGGGCCGACCGGCAGTGGCAAGACCCTGCTGGCGCAGACTCTGGCCCGGCTGCTGAATGTGCCGTTCACCATCGTCGACGCCACCGCGCTCACCGAGGCCGGCTATGTGGGAGAGGACGTTGAGAACATCCTCCTGCGTCTGATCCAGGCATCGGACGGAGGCAGCCTGGATCAGGCGATCACCCACGCACAACGCGGCATCATCTACATCGACGAGATCGACAAAATCGCGCGGAAAGCGGACAACCCCAGCATCACCCGCGACGTTTCCGGCGAGGGGGTGCAACAAGCCCTACTCAAGATACTGGAGGGGACTGTCGCCAACGTGCCGCCTCAGGGAGGCCGTAAGCATCCCCAACAGGAGTATGTTCAGATCGATACGACGAACATTCTCTTCATCTGCGGCGGGACCTTCGAAGGCCTGGAGGACATCGTCGCCAGTCGGATGAACCGCCGCCGTATGGGGTTCGCTTCTGAAGGATCCCAGGACAAGGATGGGGATGAGGATCTGATGCGCCACGTGATGCCCGAGGACCTGACCCGGTATGGGCTCATTCCCGAGTTTGTCGGGCGGCTCCCGGTCATCTCCACGCTTGACTCGCTGGACGTCGCCACGCTTGTCCGGATTCTCACCGAACCGCGCCATGCCCTCACCAAGCAGTACCAACGCCTGCTGTCGCTGGACAACAACGTTGATCTTGTCTTCAGCGAGGACGCCTTGCAGTCGATCGCTGAGGAAGCTCTTAAGCGGCGGACAGGCGCCCGCGCCTTGCGATCGATCATCGAAGAGACAATGCAAGAGTTGATGTTCGAGATTCCCTCGCGCCGGGATGTCCGGCGCGTGGTGGTCACGCGCGAGGCGATCCTGCGGCAGGAGCCGCCCGCCGTGATCACCGCCAGCCAATTGCGCAACGCCTCCTAGACGCTCCCCGAAGAGCAGAAGACCGAAGGATCAGGGCCGTGGAAGACGATCAGCTTACTGCGCAGCGACCTCCACGCGAAGGACTCCCCATCCCGGAAATCCTGCCCCTGTTGCCGATTCGGGAACCTGTCTACTTCCCGCACAACATCTTTCCGCTGTTTGTCGGCCGCGATAAGTCAATACGATCTCTCGAGGAAGCACGCTCGCAGGAGCGGTTCATCTTCCTGGTGGCGCAGCGGCAGGTCACCATCGACGATCCGGCGGAGGCGGACATCTACACCGTCGGGACCATTGCCGAGGTGATGCAGGTGCTCAACCTCCCGGACGGAACCGTCCGGGTGATGCTCGAAGGTCAGACCCGCGCCCGAATCCGCGAGTACCTCCAGCACGATCCGTTCTTCCGCGTGCGCGTGGAAATCCTGGAGGAGACAGAGGACCGCGGCACCGAGATCGAGGCGCTGATGCGCACCGTGATCCAGCAGTTCCAAGGCATCGTCGACCTGGGCAAGGAGATCCCGCCGGAGGCGCTGGTGCAGGTCGTCAACATCGACGAGCCCGGGCGCCTTGCCGACACCATCATCCCCTATCTCAACTTGCGGCCGAAGGTCGAGCGGCTGCAGGAGTTGCTGGAGATGGTCAACGTGCGAGATCGACTCAGCACGCTCAGCCTGATCTTGAAGAAGGAACTGGAGATCCTGCAGATCCAGCGCAACATCCGGAGCAAGGTTGAGAAAGAGATGGGGGACACGCAGCGCGAATTCATCCTGCGTGAGCAACTGAAGGCAATTCAACAGGAGCTGGGCGAGCGGGACGAGCGCGGGTCGGAACTGGACGAGTACCGGGAGAAGATCCAGAAGGCGGGGATGCCTGCGGATGTCGAAGAGCGGGCCCTCAAAGAGCTGGATCGGCTGGAGCGGATGCCGTTCCAGGCCCCGGAAGGCACCGTCGTCCGCACCTACCTGGACTGGCTTTGCATCCTGCCCTGGAGCGTGTCGAGCGAAGAGTCGCTTGACATCCCCCTCGCACAGTCCACGCTGGACGAGGACCACTACGGGCTACAAAAGGTGAAGGAGCGCGTCCTTGAGTTCCTAGCGGTGCGCAAGCTTGCCAGCGAAATGCGAGGGCCGATCCTCTGCTTTGTCGGGCCGCCCGGGGTCGGAAAGACGTCGCTGGGCAAGAGCATCGCGCGGGCGATGGGTCGAAAGTTCATCCGCGTCTCGCTGGGCGGCGTGCGGGACGAGGCAGAGATTCGCGGCCATCGCCGCACTTACATCGGTGCGATGCCCGGACGAATCATCCAGGGGATGAAAACCAGCGGCACGAACAACCCCGTTTTCATGCTCGATGAGATCGACAAGTTGGGGATGGACTTCCGAGGCGACCCCTCGTCCGCCCTGCTGGAGGCGCTCGATCCCGAGCAGAACTCCGCCTTCAGCGATCACTACCTGGACGCACCGTTCGACCTTCGCAACGTGATGTTCATCACCACGGCCAACCTGCTTGATACGATTCCGCCGGCGCTGCGGGACCGCATGGAGGTGATCACCTTCCCCGGCTACACTGAGGACGAGAAGCTGAACATTGCCCGATCCTTCCTGTTGCCGAAGCAGCTTCGGGAAAATGGCATCAACTCGGACCTGCTGCAAATCACGGAGGATGGACTTCAGCGCATCATTCGAGAGCACACGCGGGAAGCCGGCGTCCGCAACCTGGAACGAGAAATCGCGACGGTGTGCCGCAAGGTCGCCCGCGACGTAGCCGAGGGCAAGACGGAGCCCGTCACGGTCACTCACGACGACCTGAAGCCTTTCCTGGGGATGCGGCGCTACCACTACGGCCTCGCCGAAGAGCAGGACGAGGTCGGTGCGGCGACGGGCCTGGTCTACACCGAGGCCGGAGGCGACATCATCTCGGTGGAAGCGACCATCTTGAAGCACAATTCACCGAAGCTCACGCTCACCGGACAGCTTGGCGACGTGATGAAGGAGAGCGCAATGGCGGCGGTGAGCTACGTGCGCTCCCGCGCCCGGCTTCTCGACTTCGACGAGGATTTCTTCGAACGCTCGGAGATCCATATCCACGTCCCCGCGGGTGCCGTCCCCAAGGATGGCCCCAGCGCGGGGATCACCATGGCCACGGCCCTGGCGAGCGCGGTCACCCGTCGCGCCGTGAAGAAGGATGTCTGCATGACAGGTGAGATCACCCTCCGGGGCAAGGTGCTGCCGGTCGGCGGCGTGAAGGAGAAGGTGCTTGCCGCCCATCGTGCCGGAGTGACGCACGTGATCATCCCACTTCAGAACGAGCGCGACCTGGACGAGATTCCCCAACAGGTGCGAGATGAGTTGAAGTTCCACTTCGTCGAGCACATGGACGCTGTCCTCACCCTCGCTCTCGTTGATGGCCTTCGGCCCAGCCCGGCCTATGCCGGGGTGCCCGCTTCCCCTGCCTGAAGCCGATCCAGGCACGGAAGCTGGCCCCATGCAACCCCATCTACCTCCCCGGCCGCATCTCTCCATCCACGCCGACGATGTCGACCTGGAGATTCCCGGGGTGCTGACGCTCCGCGCCACCTTCCTCTCCGAGGGCCTGTTCGACGAGGGCTCCGACGGCGATCCGGCAGAGGAAGACCTGTACGAGGTGGAGGTCTCCTCCGCCGGAGAGGAATTGGTCGAGCCAATCGTCTTCCCTCGCCTGAGTCCCGTGCGCCTGCCGTTCGATACGCTGGACGATCCGCTCGGCGGCGAGATGGGCAGATGGGTGTTGGCGCTCGGTTGGCAACTCGCCGCCAGCCATCCCGAGCGCTGGCGGAGCTTGTGCGAGTCGGCGAGATGGTGGGACGCGTGGGCCGCGGAGGAGATCCTCGCCCGCCTTCCCTCGGAGTGGACCCCCACTCCCCTCATTCCGACCGACGAGGATCTGTGACTGCCTGTGCCTGAACTCCACTTCGACGTCGCCCCGCTGGTCGGGATGGTGCGGATAGTGCATCTGCCCGCCCCGAGGTTCGAGCGAACATCGCCTATGGCGCAACTTCGACCTCGACTAGCGTGGCTGCACCGCGTGGATCGCCGACGGCGACCGCCACACGCACGGATGCTCCGTCGCGGAGCAGCCGGAGCGACAGCCCATTGCCTTTCAACGCGCCCGGGCCAGCGTGAATCATCGGATCGAGAATCGCCGCCGCGCCAAGATATGAGACGAGGACCTTTTGGCGTGGCGTTACGGTGAAGTAAGGCCACTGCAGTTGGGCGCCCCTCACCAGCGACGCTCTCCGAATGGTCGGCAGTTCCGCCCACAACTCGCGCGCGAAATACTCAAGGGCTACACGCATGTCATTCCGATTCCTATCCGCGAGAAATCGCACCGGCCGGGGCAACTGGAGCACCAGGATCCCGGAAGCGTTGATCCACCTGCCGGCATAGGCGTCCGAGACATGCTGAAGGATTACTCGCGCTGTCGCGCCTTCCAGAGCTGGCGGCAGCGCCCTCCGGATAACCCTGGAGGGGATGAGGATGGCGCCCGCTGGCGTCTGAAGCTGCTCAAGTAGCGCCCGACCGAGCGGTGGGGAGCCACTCCAACGAATCGGCAAATCAAAGCGCGGCTCGGCGAGAACATCCGGGCGGTTGGCCGGCCGATCCTCGCGCTCGAAGGCCTCGGCGTTGCGCTCCACTTCTCCTGCATCCGGCTCGCCGGCTGGGGGAGGCAGCCCGCGCGCATCCCGCAGCATGGGATCGTCGTAGGCTGGACGCCTGAAGGGTCGGATTGGAAAGCCACCGAGGAAGCGACCTGGGCGGGCGAGGATTCGCAGACTCCCCGCGAAAGCTGGAATGCCAATCTCCA
>CAZSRZ010000094.1:0-20762 GCA_964609085.1 uncultured bacterium
GTGCCAGCCGGAGTGCCCGGTGAGCGCCATCTATCCGGAAGAAGACGTGCCGGATGAGTGGAAGGACTACATCCGCATCAACAAAGAGTTCTTCGCCTGACGCCCTGATCTCTCGGGGTCCAAGCACTGGCGGGCGCATCCCCCGGCGGGGAGTGCGCCCGCACTTGCGTGTGCCCCCTACATCGGGTTCCGAAAGTAGGGATTGGCTCCCCCGGCGTGATCGGTCACGTCCAGGATGGTGGTGATCTCGGGAACACGCGCCTGGATGGACCGCTCGACACCCTGCTTCAGCGTCAGCTTGCTCATGGCGCAGCCCTGGCACCCGCCCCCCATCTCCACGTAGAGCACGTCGCCCCGGATGTCGATCAGGTCGATGTAACCCCCGTGGGAGGCGACGGCCGGATTGACCTCTTCATCGAGGACGGCCTGCACCCGCCGCCACACATCGCCCTCGCTCCCCGCGGGTGGCTCCACCTGCTTCCGGCGGCCGTCAACCCGGACAGGCGGCGGTGTGAAGTGAAACCCGCCACCGCCGAAGGTCTCCCGCCAGTCCAGCAGGGCCCCGTCCAGGTGGGTGAGGCTTTGAGGGTCCACGAAGATGGAGAAACCGCGGTACGGCAGCACGGTGTCGTCGAGGCCCGGCCGGTCGCCGCGTTCCAGGTTCATGGCGTACTTGCCGCGGGTCTGCGCGGTGATGCGCAGGCAGGTAGCGGCGGGTTGTTGGGAGCCCAGAATCGCATTGATCTGCGAGCGCGCTTCTTCGGTGATGACGAGGATCGGTGTGTCGCCGAGCATCCCTATCGGGATGCCCTCCCTCGACACCGAGTCCGGCTCAGCTCCGGACGGCCCCGGCTTTTCCCGCCCCAATAACCGATTGAGCAACCCCATTCGCAGCCCTCCGGCCTAGTGTAGCATCGGCCGCGGCGGGGGGTTGTCAGTCGGTCAAGTCGTGGCCCCGCTGCTGGCGGATGAGATTCACCTGGCCGGCGTGGTAGTGATCGTGTTCGATCGCGATGGTGAAGAGGGAGACGGCGGACAGCGTTTCGCCTTCGAGGTTGTAGACCCGCTCCAGGTCGGCTTCGCTCTGCTGCTCCAGTTCTCGAAGCAGGCGGGCATGCCCGCGCGCCAGCCACTCGAGCAGGGCAGGCCAGTCGGGGTCCGGAAGGAGGACGGCCTCAGGATCCGGGAACGTGCCGGTGGCGAGCCCGTCGGCGACCACATGCTTCCAGGCCGTGACGTGAATCAGGATGCCGGCGATGGATCCGTCCAGTCCCGTGCCGAACCGGAAGCGCCGCCAGTCGGGTCGGCTGCCCGCACGCGCTTCTTCGGCAGAGAGCTGGTCGAGGCTGTGGGCGAACTCGCGATAGCCGCGAGCGAGCGCACGCTGCAGGTAACTCTTAATGTTCGGCATGGCGGCGGGACTCCGTTTCGGCGGTTCGCGCGTAGTTCTCGTTCAATCCGGGAGCGGCAGATCGCCCGTCCGGACGCCTTCCATCTGTCGCCGGCGGACCCGGTAGTGCAGCCAGGCCAACCCGCCGAGCAGGGACAGAGCGGCGGCCGCGACCGGCCAGATGACAAACCACGCGTCCTGCATCCCGAACGTGCGCGTGGCGTGAAAGATGCAGACGAAAAGCGTGCCGAGGAAGACAGCCATCAGGGACAGACCATAGAGAATGCTCCAGATAAGCAGTTCCCAGTCCCCGCGGATGATCTTGCCGGGGGACATCCGGAGCGGTCGCCAACTGGAGCCCATGGTCATGGCCTGGGCGAGGCCGAGCGCTGCTATGACCATCACGCAGAATCCGGCAATGGGGTCTTGTCGCCGCAAGGAAAATGCCACGGCCACGATTCCCAACAAGAAGAGGGGGGCGCAGAGGGCGGCGTGCTGCAGCGCTCCCGCCCACAGGCGGTCACGAAGGATCTGGTTGGTGCCGAGGGGAGTGAGGAACAGCAGCGGAAACGTCCCCGACACCCGGTCCCTGCTCCAGAGGGCGGCGGCGCGAGCGTTGGCGACGAGCATCGTGATGCCGGCGATGTAGGCGTCCACATACCAAGTGAAGGGTTCCGGCACCAGCATCAGGCGGCCGCGCACCAGGTAGGTGATGCCGTAGGGGATCAGGATCAAAACCGCGAGGAGGACCAGCCCACCCTGAATGACGGTCCGTCGCAGTGAATAGCTCCGCAGCAGCACCCTGAGATCCCGGATCATCAAGGGCCCCGCGCCTCGGGATTCCAGCCAGGCGAGTTCGGCAGGCGTCCAGCGGTCTTCCCTGGGTCTGGCGCCCGACCGAAACATCATCCCGAGAACGAAGATCACGTAAACCACGGCACCGATCCGGGCGGGCACGGAGAGGCGGCCCCAGAAGAGGGCGAGCACCAGACCGGTCACCACCAGCAGGGCCGTGTTCCGGGTCCGCCGACCCAGCGTCTCGTAGTGTTCCGTCGGCAGGATGTTCGCCATGGCGCTGGTCGCCGCCGCCGATCCCCAAGAGAATCCGAGGACCAGCCAGACCGCCCACTCCGGCACCGGCGCGCCGAAGAGCGGGAGCGAGCGAGTCCCCGCGCCGATGAATAGGCGCGGCACGCCGACGAACATGCCGTACCCCATCGACCAGGCCAGGAAGATCCGCACGGTGAGGTCCGGATCTCGAGCAGCGCCTCTGGCACCCCCCGCCAGGCGCAACTTCTGGGCACGTTCCCGGAAGTCCGGCGGCAACAGGAATTGGATGATGATGCCGCCCAACGCCATGAGAGGCGGGATCCAGCCGACCCGCAACAGCCAGTCCAGAGTTAGGCGGTTGGACGCCATCAGGGCGATGTAGATGGGGATGCCGACCAGCCAGGTCTGGAGGATCGCCCAGAGGGCGAACAGCATCTTGCGCATCAACCATCGCGCGGGCGTGATGGGCAGAAGCAGCAGAGCGCCGAGGGTTCCCGCTCGGTGCTCGGATCCGAAGAGGCGGTCACCGCCGTAGATGCCCGCCGCCACGCAGAAGCAGGTGTGGAGCGCCACCAGAATCGTGGCCGGCACCTGGTGCATGGGGCCGGCTCCGGTGGCGAAGGCCAGGAACAGGAGCGAGAGTCCGCCCAGCACCACCAGGCAGATCAGCCACCAGATTTGAATCAGGAGCAGTGATCGCCGGTGCTGACGCACCTCCCGCAGAAAGAACGGATCCATCGCCAGCGCCATCGAGTCCTCCGACTCCATCCGTTCGGTAACCGCCCTCAGGATCCTGCCTCTTCTTGACACTGGACACACGAACGCATGTTTGGTATAAGAAATCTAGAACATAAGAGCGCGTACGGGGCGAGGCCGCGGCCTGGTCCCGGGAGGAAAGCCGATGAGTGAGAAGGGATGGAGTACGGACGTGGCGGAGCAGTTGGCGGCCCCGTTCGCCGATGAGGAGATCTCATTTCTGCCGCGCGGAATCGCCGGGGGCAAGGCGCAGGCGCTGCCTTACATCGAGTCCCGCTGCGTGATGCGCCGACTGGACGCTGTCGTCGGGCCGGGAAACTGGTCATTCGATTTTGAGCTGCTCTCACCGGACGGGCGGATGGTGAAGGGAAGCCTCACCGTCCTGGGGGTCACCCACTCGGACGCGGGGGAAGCAAGCGGCGAGGACGAGCGGCTGAAGGCGGCGGTGAGCGATGCCCTGAAGCGGTGTGCCGTCCACTTCGGCATCGGGAGGTATCTGCACGACCTGCCGCGGATCCTGGTGCCGTACGACAACCAGCGGCGACAGTTCACGGAGCAACCCCGCTACTCCTCGGAGATGGTGAGTCGAGCGGCGAGCATCGGTCGGCCCGTGCGAACGGTGCGGCCCGAGACACCGGCGGAGGCAGCGACGAACGGCGCTGCGCCGCAGCGGACGCCCCCGCCCCCGCCCTATCAACCCGGGCCACGGAACTCCGGTCGGTCTGCCTCGACCGAGCATGGAGAAGTGCCGGCTGCCAGTCGATTCCCGAGCCGTCCGACGATAGTGAGGTCGGCCGAGCCGCGGCAGAGCGCGCCGGCCCGCACCTCGGCGAGAGGTTAGCGGCACCGACGCGGGGCGGGATGCGACGGGTGGGCGGCCCTCTGAAGGGGGCCGCCCGCTTCATCGCAGGAATGCGGCATCCGTGGATGGAACTGGGCCTTAGACCCTACCGCCCGGGCCAGAACGTATGTCCAATTCCACCACAGCCACGACACTTCGTCAGATCGGAGACGCGAGTCTTCGCCCCGCTCCGTTGACCGTCCCCCAGATGTTCCGGCATAGCGTGCAGGGGGCCGGGCCGCGAACCGCCATCTTGTTCAAGGAGAACGGCTCCTACCAGCCCATCACCTACACCGAGATGAATGAGCGGGTTCGCGCCCTGGCGGCGGCGCTGATTGCCCTGGGGCTTGAGCACGGGGATCGCGTCGGTCTACTCAGCGAAAACAGGCCGGAGTGGGCGATAACGGACATCGCGCTCCTCACGATCGGCACCGTCAACGTGCCGCTCTACTCCACCCTCCCGCCGGCCCAGATCGAGTACATCCTCGCCAACTCGGAGGCGAGAGCCGTTTTCGTTTCCAGCCAGAAACAACTCGAAAAGGTGATAGCCATTCGGGAGCAGGTGCCCCTGATTCGGCATGTCATTCTGATGGACCCGACGGCGTCTCTGCCCGAGGGAGTGCTCAGCTTCACGGCCCTCATCGAGCAGGGTAGGGCCATGCCCGAGGGGGATAGTTCCGTTCAGGCCCGTGCCGAACAGGTTAAGCCCGAAGACCTCGCCAGCATCATCTACACATCCGGGACCACGGGAAATCCGAAAGGCGCCATGTTGTCGCACGACAACTTCATGTCGAACGCGCAGGCCGCCGCGCCGATGGTGACCATCCACCCCTCGGACGTGTTTCTCTCCTTTCTCCCCCTGTCGCACGTCTTTGAGCGGATGGCGGGACATTACTTCCCGTTACTGGTGGGGGCGACCATCGCCTATGCGGAGTCCGTCTTCACCGTTCAGACGAATATGGGCGAGACGCACCCGACGATTATGGCCAGCGTCCCCAGGCTCTACGAATCGATCCACTCGCGCCTGGCCGACGGCATCCAGCGTCGGCCCTCGCGTGAGCGCAAGATGGCCGAGTGGGCGGTGGGAGTCGGCACGCGGTACCACGCCCCACGGTGGGGCGGTCCCCCTCCCGGATTGATGACCCGGTTGCTCTACCCCATTGCCGACCGGCTGGTCTTAAGCAAGATGCGCGAGAAGGCCACTGGTGGTAGGCTCCGTTTCTTCATCTCGGGCGGCGCCCCGCTCCCGACGGAAACGGGTCGGTACCTCACCGCCATCGGCCTGAACATCCTGGAGGGTTACGGACTTACAGAAACCTCTCCGGTGATCTCGCTCAACCCGCCTACAGGGATCCGGATCGGAACGGTGGGCGTGACTGTGCCGGGAGTGGAGGTGCGGATCGCCGACGACGGGGAGATCCTCAGTCGGGGACCGCACATCATGCGCGGCTACTTCAACATGCCGGAGGCGACCGAACAGGCCATCAATGCGGACGGCTGGTTTCACACCGGAGACATCGGCATCATCGACGGCAGCGGCTATCTGCACATCACCGATCGCAAGAAGGACATCCTCGTACTGGCGAACGGCAAGAACGTCGCACCGCAGCCGATCGAGAACACGTTGAAGGCGAGTCCTTACGTCAGCGCCGCAGTGCTCTTCGGGGATCGGCAGCCGCAGGTCGTGGCGCTCATCGTGCCGGATCTGGACCACCTCAAGCGATGGGCCCGCGAGCAGGGGTTCGAAACGAAGGATGTTCCCGCGCTCCTCAAGCGACCCGAGGTGATCAAGCTATACAAGCAGGAGATCGAACGGTTGAGCGGGGAGCTGGCCGATTTCGAGCGGATCAAGCGGTTCGCTCTGTTGACGCGCGAGTTCAGCGCGGAGCAGGGCGAGCTGACGCCTACGCTCAAGATCAAGCGCAAGGCCGTGGCCGCCAACTTTTCAGCCGAGCTGGATCAGCTCTACAAGTGAGGCGCGTGTAACGAGGCCGACGCTGCGGCGTCTAACACTCACGCGAGTGGGCGTGGGAGGTACGGCGGGTGCAGCATCGCATTCTGGTTCTGGTTTTTGCCGCGGCCATAGCGGTGGGTGCCGGGACGTCGTCGGGACGGGTCCGCGCCGATGAGCCGCCGCCGAAGCCGAAGCCCCGGCTGAATCTGCGGCTGCTGCCGGGCTTACGGGTCCTCACGACGACCAAGACACCCCTGGCTGTGGCCACTCCCACGGCACCGCCGGTTGACCAGATCACGGGGAGCATCCCGAATCTGGATCTGATCAATGCTGTTGTGCTGCTCGGAAAGCTCTCGGGGCTCACCGTCAGCGTGCCTCCCCGGCCTGACTCCCCGCCGCCCGTCGGGAATGGTGCCGTCCGGCTGGACTATGATCGGCGGGCGACCCTCAACTGGGACAAGAAGCCCCTGTCGGACGCATTGCGGGAGTTCTGCCGGGCCTACGGGTGCGGCCTGATGCGGGACTACCGCGGCGGTCTCACCGTCACGCCGGGTCCGCTGCCTTCGGGACCAGTGGCCAGGGTCCCCGGCTTCCAGATCGAAGTGTCTAGAATCCAGTTCTCGGACAGCCGAACGTCTGGCGAGGAAGCCGCAGACAACCCCCCGCGGCGGGTACTGCAGATCTCCCTGCTGGTCCGCACCACCGGGGGAGATATGGGCACCATTCTGACCATCGAGAATGTCCGCATCCTCGATCAGGCAGGCAGAGATGTGCTCGATCTCGGCTCTGGCGGATCCATCGGACCCACCGGGCGCACAGTGCAGACAGCCTTCCCGGATGAGCGCCAGCAGACCTTCACGTTCGACTGGCCCTACCCCAACCCGTCCCAGCTCAAGGTCATCGAGGGAGACTTGCTGGTCTGTCGATCCGTGCGACGCACCAGCCTGGAAATCCCGTTGACTGCGGAGACCAATCGCTCGACCGTCAACTTCGGCGATGCGCAGTTGCAATTCTCCACGCTGCAGGTTCGCGACGACTCGATCAACGCCAGCTTGCAGGTGGTGCAACCCCCGACCCTCGATTTGCAGACCGGCAACGGGCAAACGCCCGTCTCGGCTGTCTTCAGCGACGGGACCCGTCGGCCGCTGCTGGCGTCGATCAACTACTGGAACGTCCAGGACGGCTGGATGAGCGGCTACGCCTCTATCCAGGGTAGCGGGCTACCGTCGGCGCCCGTCAAACTGATCTGGGACGCTCTCCTCAAGTCGGAGGCCACCCGACGCCACCACTTCCGCTTTTCGGCCTTCCCCGGTCAGATCTACCCGGAGCAACCTGCCCCACCCCGTTCCGCTTCTCGCCCGCGCCCGGCGAAGCCCGCGCCACGAAAATGAGGGTGTTGCTCACGATCGCGGCAGCCCTGCTTCTGCTGGCCGAGCCGGCAGCCGCAGCCCCCAGGGTTACGCTGCAACTGGAGGACGCCAGCTTCCACGTCGTCTGCCGTCGCCTGCAGAAGCTGACGGGCCTTCAGTTTCGAAGTCAGGACGGCGCCGGCGAGGAGGACTACAAGGACCCGCCCGGCGGTAAGAAGGCGAAGTTTAACTGGAAAGACGCCTCGCTCGGCATCGTGCTGCGAGAAGTCTGCGCCACTTTCAACCTGACCGCCGCCGCGATGGGTGACAGTGGCTACTGGTTTCGCACCGGCCCGCTCCCCAAACGACGGGAGGTGGTCCACGACGGCATCGCGTTTTCGATCCCCGGCATCACCCAGTCGGAAGTGGTCACCATCGTGCCGGGCGAGAAGCCCCGCATCCAGCGCAATCTGCAGATCCGGCTGGTGTGCCGGGCGGAGAGCGGCGACGGCGATGCTATCGGGCCACTCACCAAGCTGGTGCTCATCGATCCGCGGGGCCGCAAGCACGAGGCCGCCTCGCCGAATGCCGGCTTTGATCAGAACTACGTGCTGCCGGACGAGCGAGTCCGCAGCATCTTCCTGAGCTGGGACGGGGAGCATCCGGGACGGTTGGCGAGGATGGAGGGAGAGGTATCGCTGTTTGCGCGGGTGCAGGAGGACAAGTTCCTCGTGCCGGCCACCGGGTACAGCCCGGAGCAAGCCCGCGGCACGGTGAAGATGAAGGTCAACCGCCTGGCGGTGACGGGCAACCGCACCAACGCGGGCTTCCGGCTGGAATGGCCGAAGGAGACCGACGTCACCCTCTACGGCAACAACGCCATCCGAGTTTTCCTGCTCGGCACGGGGGATCGCCGGGAGCGCGTCTACTGCGGCATCAACTCCGGCGAACAGGCTGGGGTGAAGTGGGCACAGTTTGATCTCTCGACCCAACTTGATTTCGCCCCGTCCGCGGTGGAGCTCGTGGTGCCGTCGCGCTCGGGACTGGGGCGAAAGATCCCCTTCGTGATCGAGCAGATCCCTCTCCCCTTCGGTGAACCGCTGAAGGTGAAGACGGAACCGGTGGGCTTCCGCCCGCGAGTCAGTCCCCTCGGGCTACCTCGATCGGCCCGCGGGATCCCCGCGCCGTACTACGATCCGGAGGGCGGCAGCGTCCGGCTGAGCTGGCCGCAGGGCAGGGTGGACGAGGAGCAATCGTTGATTGCCGTGGTCGGCATTTCGCGGCGTGAGACCGACGGTAGCTGGGGGCCCGTGCGATGGATCGAGGTCGATGCTTCCGAGGACGGCGCACGGATTTCGTGGCTCAGTCCGGGGGCCTACCGGCTCCGGCTGCAGTACTGGCTTCGCGGACCGGTTGGGGCTCCCGTGCGGTTGCCGCTGCCGGAGCGCAGCGCCCAGGTGATGATCGAGGCGAAGAAGGAAGTCGTGCCGTGGCAGCACTGACGGACGTGGGTGCCGACTTGCTTTCCCGAGCAACAACGACTGATCCCGCCGAGCGCCGCGCTTTTTACGATGAGCACGGGTTCCTGCTGGTGAAGGGGGCGCTCCCCCCGGTAGAGGCGGCCGGGCTCCGCGCAGATCTGCACTCCCTCGCCGAGCGCCTGCAGCGTGGGAAGGACATCAACGCAACCTGGCGCGGCGCATGGCTGAAGCAAGAAGAGCGGGCCCGCGTGGAGATCCTGCACTGCCACGACGTGCAGTTCTATCTCGCGTCGTTCACACGGCTGTTGGTGGATGCACGATTGCTCGATCCCGTGGAGGATCTGATTGGTCCGAACATCCAGCTCCACCACACGAAGATGTTCGTCAAGCCGCCGGAGCGCGGATCACCGTTTCCGATGCACCAGGACGGTCCCTATTTCCCCCATGAACGTCACACCATGCTCGCCGCAGTGCTCCATCTTGATGACGCGCCGCTGGAGAAGGGCTGCATCCGGGTCATCCCAGGGAGCCATCGCCTCGGAATGCTGCCGACCCAATCTGACGGGCTGTATCTGGATCCGGTGGAGTGGCCTCTGGAGGCGGCGCTGCCCGTTCCCTGCGGAACGGGCGATCTCCTCATTTTCAACTACCTCACCATTCACGGCAGCGGGCTCAACACCAGCTCCGAGCCGCGTACGACCTGCCTCTTCCAACTCCGCGACCCTACCGACCTGCCGACGAAGCAGACCCATCTCTCACGGGGTCAGGGGATGATGCTGCGCGGCGTGGATCCGCTCGGCGGGGACTGACCCGGCAGCCCCTCATCCTGGGTCGGAGCGACGGAGCGTCTCCGGAGCGAAGCCGATGACGCAGAGCCCGACCACCAGCGCGACTGAGGAGACGCGGCCACAGACGGAGAAGCTCCTGCGGCCTGTCGCAAACAACAGGTCCGAGCCGAAGAGGGCGCAGCCGACGATCAGGCCTCCGAGCAGAAGTGCGGCCCCCACGCCGAGAGCGCGTCGCTCGGTGGGAAACATCTCCGGGAGGTAGAGCGCGAGCAACCCCAGCCCGGTCGCCGTCAGAAAACCATGGAGCAGCGTCATGTGCAAAAACCCGGACCAGAGAGGTTGGGTCCGGCCGAAGAGCACAACCCCGCAGGCGATGGTTCCCAGGCAGAGCGTGACGTAGCCCGCCCGCCTGCCCGCGATCTGCCCCAGCGGGCTCCCGAGCGCGGAGCCGACGACGGCCCCGATCAACCAGTAAGAGAGAGCAGTCCGGCCGTAGCTGGAGTTCACGGGGTCGCCCACGGCGGCGGCCCAAGGTAGGAGCCATTGCGCCGCATTCCAGATGCCGAGGAGTGGTGCCACCCCCAACAGCGCCGCGAGCACCAGCGGTCTGGCGATGGGTCTTCGGTCCGCGTTTGAGGGGCCGTTGCGGGCCGTCACGGGTGACCACATGGACGGCTCGGGAATCAAACGGGGCAGGAAGGGTGCCAGCACGACGGGTACTCCCGTGCCCAGCAGGATACCGCGCCATGGGTAGACGGGAATATCCAACCATCCGAACTGGAGCGTGAACAGCGCTCCACACATGCCGGCAGCGGCCAGCGCTCCCGCACCTAGCGCTCGGTGCGAATGGAGGCTGTTCTCCGCCGCCAGCACCACGGCACTCGCCCAGATGCCGCCCACGCCAACTCCCACCAGAGCGCGAGTAAGCAAGAATTGGTTGAACGACTGCGCCAGTCCCCCAAGAAGTGAGCAGAGAGAGAGCACGGCCAGACTGAGGCTAAGGATCCGAACCCGACCGAACCGGTCTCCGAGATGGCCCAACAGGGGTGCGCCGAAGGCGGCTCCGATCATCAGGACGGCGGACGACTGCTGCACCACCAGCCGGCGGGCGCCGTCGTCAAGCAGACTCGCCGCGACGGCACTCCCCAAGAGGGGCGCTATGGCAACCTGCACTCCCGCGAGGAGCCAGGCCAGAATCGCGGTGCCGAGCGCTCGTGAACGCTCACCGGGGCCGGCCATGGAGAGGTGGGGCCTATCGCCATTCGGCCAGGATCTGCTCGACCTCTTGCTTGTGGGTCTGCTCGTCGGAGATGAAGTTCTCCAACTGCACTCGCAATCCGACCTCCCCCAACTCATCCGCCTGGCGGACGCGCTCGGTGTAGTTCGCGATGGCGCGGCCCTCGGCTACGATCACCGCGCGCAGCATCTCTTCCGCCGAATTTGCCGGCTCCACAGGGCTGGGGACGGTCGTTGGATCGCCGCCCATGGCCGCAATCTTGTCGGCCAGGTACTGAGCGTGGAGCTGTTCGTCGGCGATTTCACCCTGGAAGAAGCCGCGCAGCTCAGTCCGCCAGGGACCACGGATCTTGGCGGAGTATTGGGTGTACTGGATGATCGCCGAATACTCGTTGGCGAGATCTTCGTTCAGCGCATCAATAAGGGTTTGCTTATCCATTTGGATCTCCTCGTTACTCGGCAGGGATGATGCTGACGGCCTGGATGACGACCGCCTCCATCGGCACATCCTGGTGCCCGCCCTTCGTACCGGTGCGGACGGCGGCGATCTTGTCCACCACATCCATGCCGGAAGTCACCCTTCCGAACACGGCGTAGCCGAAACCGCGCGACGTCTCATCCTGATGGTTCAGGAAGTCATTGGCCTTGAGGTTGATGAAGAACTGGCTGGTGGCGCTGTCGACGACGTTGGTTCTCGCCATGGCGATCGTGCCGCGTGCGTGCGTCAGACCATTGCCGGCCTCGTTCTTAATGGGCCGACGCGTCGACTTCTCCTGCATCGTGGCGGACATCCCACCGCCCTGAATCATGAAGTTGGGGATGACGCGGTGGAAGATGGTGCCGGCGTAGTGGCCGGATTCCACGTAGTCCACGAAGTTCTGAACGGTGATCGGGGCCTTCGCCTTGTCAAGCTCCAGCTCAATGATCCCTGCCGACGTTTCCAGCCGCACACGCACCGTACTCATTCGGTTTTCACTTTCTCCGCGGTGCCCGCGGCCTCCACTCGCACGGTGCGGATCACCACTGCGACCTGCGGAACGTTGCTGAATTCCGCTTCCAGAAGCTCGCCGTCCGGCCCGCGGGCCTTCACGGTCTTTTGCCCCACGGCCGTCATGCGGATCTTGTCGACGACATCCAGGCCTTTCACCACCTTGCCGAAAACGGCGTAGCCGTCCGGGCTCACTCCGCCGGGATCCAGCTTGGAGCTGTTGTCCACGACGTTGATGAAAAACTGACAGGTCGCGCTGTCGGGGTCAGAGGTGCGCGCCATCGCGATGGTGCCTCGCTCATTGTGGAGGCCGTTGCGGGCTTCGTTCTTGATCGGCTTCTCCGTCGGCTTCTCCTGGTACTTCTCGTCGAACCCCCCACCCTGAATCACGAACGACTCCAGCACGCGATGAAAAACCGTGCCGTCAAAGTGCTTCTTCTGGACGTAGGCCAGAAAATTTCGCACCGTCACCGGCGCCTTCTCCCCATCCAACTGGATACGGATCGACCCGAGGCTCGTTTCCATCACGACGACGGGGGATGTTGGGGTCGGCGCATCCGCCGCCCGCAAGGCCGCCCCTCCCGCACCCAACAGAACTCCGACTGTCCAGAGAGCCGCTCTCATGGCTTCACCGTAGCCTTGGTGATCGACACCACCTCCGTCGGGGTGCTCAGCTCTCCCCCAGCCATCTGCACCGGCACGTCGCGAATCTTGTCCACCACATCCAGCCCCTTCACCACTTTGCCGAACACGGCATAACCGTCCGGGCTGAAACCACCCGGGTCGAGCTTGGGCCGATTGTCCACGACATTGATGAAGAACTGGCTCGTGGCACTGTCGGGGTCACTGGTCCGGGCCATGGAGATCGTGCCGCGGACGTTGTGAAGGCCGTTCTTGGCTTCGTTCTTGATCGGGGCATCCGTCGGCTTCTCCGCCCCGCTTGCCGTCATTCCGCCGCCCTGGATCATGAAGTCCTTCACGATGCGATGGAAGATGGTGCCGTCGTAGTGGCCCATTCGGACGTATCGCAGGAAATTAGCCACGGTGAGGGGGGCCTTCCCGGCATCCAACTCGAGTTCGATCGTGCCTTTCGTGGTCTCCAGCACCACGTGTGGGGAGTTCCCGGAACCCTGGGGCGCGGCTTCATGGCCAGTATCCACGTGGGCAGGCTCGTTGCCGGGGTGAGCCGGGCCGTTGCCTGCTGCAGCGTGTTGCTCGGCGGGAGCCTGACTTTCGGTCACATCCGGCCCACATCCGGCGAGCCAGAGCGAGGCCGCCGCCCCGCAGATGAACAGCAGCGTCGGGCGTCGGATCGAGGTGGAGGGGAAGAGCATCGCGTCGGGACCCTATCAGTGGAACAGAGTGCGAGTCGCGCAGGCGACCGCCTACTAGAATACCGCAGCCGGGCTCAGGAAGCATCCTCTTGCTGAGGTGACGGATCGGCACCAGGCTGCGTGCTTGGCATGACACCGGGCCGGGGATGAGGTAAGATGGTTTCAGAATTTTCTGAAAGTTCCCGCGACGGATCTCATCAGGAGGCTCCGCATGGCCCGGCCGGCTGTCGATTGGCCGATTCCCGTTTACACCTTCGAGCTGCGGGACCGCGTTCTCGTCACGCTGCGGGTGCCCGCGGCTGCTCTGGCGGACCGCGTCCCGGTGCCTTTGACGCCGGTCCGATTCCGGCGGGATGCTCTGGTCACGGTGGCCTTTGACCTGGTCCGCCAGGTGAAGTCGCAGCGCCCGTCCCCGATCGTCGCGAGTGACCTACGGATGGTGAGTATCACCACTCCGGTGGCCTGGAGCCCGGCGTGCAGCCCTGTGGTGCGCGGGCACTATCTGCTATCGATGGGAACCGATCGCCCGGGGATGGCGCGGCTGATGCGGACGTGCCTGGTGCAGTCCGCGTTCCCGACGAAACTGATGCAGACCTCGGTCGGCAGCGAGTATCGGTTCGGCCTCAGCCCCGGGCAAGGGTTGTGCGGCGCAATCCCCCGGCCCTTGGTGGAGGAGCCCTGGGGTGCCGCGGACTCTATCCTGCCTTCAGGCGAGGATGCGCAGGCTCTGCTTCTGCACCCCCAGCGCCTGTTTACCTCGGAGGGTCAGGGGTGGATTCAGGCCACTCCGGTCCATCACTATGCTCGCTCCACTGCCCATGTCCGGCTCTCCTACTGGGATGGGGAGGCAGTCGCACGACAACTCGGAATCGACCCATCCGAAGCGCAGATGGACCATGCGCTGTTTCAGAAGCGCTGTACCCATGTCTATTCATTCCCACCCGAGCGAATCCCGGCGGCCGCTCGGCGCCGCTTCGCTCACGTCTGACTGAGATCAGGCGATCTCATCGCGTGGGGTGGACTGGGTGGGCAGTCTGCGCAGTACGGCCATCGCCCCGATGGCGGCGAGGAAGAGGCCGAAGCAGAGCCGGAGCCACGAGTCTCCAACGCTGCGAGCGTAGAAGGCAAAGAGTGCTGTCCCGAGGACGGCCCCCGCGGTGAGCGGCAAGGTCAGGCTGCCCACGATGTTCCGGCGGATCAAGTGCAGCGTCGCGCTCGTGAGGGAGACGGGCAGCGTTACGGCGAGGGAGATCCCCTGGGCGATGGTCTGTCCGAAGCCGAGCCCCAACACCATCACGGGGACCATCATCAGTCCGCCGCTCAGGTGCATCGCCCCGCAGAGCGCTCCCGAGAGGAGCCCGCCCCCCAGCAGCAGCCCAACGCGGGTCGTCGCGTCGACCGCATCCAGCCCCAGGGGTTTCCACATGTTCGGGGCGATCAACAGAAAACCGAGGGCCACCAACGGCAGCCCGAACCACTGCCGGAATCTCCGCGTCTGAAAACGCACGGCCACGATGGTCCCAATCAGAGCCCCAACGACACTACCGAGAGCGAGCCAACCGACCGCGGCCCAGTCCCGCACCCCGTACTGGGCTGCGCCGACGAGCGCCGCGGGCAGGGTGACGGCCAATGCGGTACCCGTCGCCCGCGCTCCCCTGACGCGCAGCAGCAGCGACAGACCGGGCACGAGGAAGTATCCGGCACCGAGCCCAAGGAAGCCGCTGAAGCAGCCCCCTACCAGTCCCAGAACGAAAGCGGTTGCCGGGGCGCTTCGGATTTCCGTGGCGTCGGCCTGTGGGGTCGCGGGTTGCGGTTCGTCGGATCCGGGGCCGGGCGATTCGCTCACCGGTCCTGATCCAGACAACGCTTCAGGAGCAGAAGGGCGTCCGGATTTTCCAGCGCGTCTCTGAATTCGAGGGCTTCCGCGTCGGTGATCGGCCCCTCGGGTCGCGGAGGGGTCACGGGTGCGACTATGGCTTCAGGCTCCTCGGCCAGCAGTCCTTCATGCCATTCGCTGCGGGCGATGAATCGTTCCCCGTAGCGGCGGCACCGGCAACAGCGATAGCGGAGGTAGATGAAGCTGGGCCCGAATACCTTCTCATACGAACTGCGTCGAACCACTTCCCGGCAGGTGATACGTTCGCCGCAGGTGCAGCGGATGCTCGTCGTTGGCATGGGTCCCGTCCTGTTACTGCGATTATACCGTTACCTCTCACAAGAGCGGGAGGTGGCCGGAGGCTGGGAGGCTGGGCTGGGGCGACAGGGGTCAGGCTTCGACGGGGGACAAAGTGTCCGGCGAGCGGGGTCGGGTCACTTGTGACCTTGCTCGCGTGCCCAGTAGCGGCGGGTCTCGAACCCCGTCAGGTGGGGCGGGCGGCACATGATGACGAGATCCGCCGCCCCTGTGGCCCCTCGTCCCAGCCCTTCCGGGCTCCGGAGGAGGACGGTCTCCGGCCGGTCGAGCTCCCCGCGGGGGATGACCTGGTTGTCCAGCACCACCAGATGCTTGCCGGAGTCGAAATGCCGGCGTTTCGTCTCCAGCCTGATGGTGATTGGGTCGAGCCGCGTCAGCACGCCTAGCAAGGCCCCTTCCTGGCGAGTAGGATCTCGCAAGAGGCGTTGATTGCGTTCCTCTTCACTGAACAGCGGCAGGGCGGCGAGGATCAGCGATCGAGCCCGCGGCGCGAAGGAGGGATCCGGAATCTGATCCCGTGGGAGCCAGAGGCGAAACAGCCCCAGGAGGAGCGGCCGAGGCACGTTCTCGGGGTCACGATCCTCCGGGGGTTTGCGCTGGCCGCGAACGCGCTCGTCGGGTACCGCAACCACCGGATCGCCCGGCTGCAAATCCGCGAGCTTGACCTTTCGCTGACGCAGATACGTCGTGGCATCGGTGGTGGGGACCTCAATGCGACGAGGCAGACGGTAGTCCCATGGCCGCAGCTCCAACGCGCTCCCGTCGATGCGGGTGATCTGGCCGAGCAGGTGTTTCTGGTCGACAAGCTGTCGTCGGGCGGGCGTTTCCTGCCCACCCGCCTGCGGGCCGGAGGCAATCAGCGCAAGGCATAGGCAAGCCACCGCGAGAGAGCGGAGAGCGGGATGAGTGTCGACCGGCCGGAGGCTCACTTGATCAACGCCGTGATGAGGTAGGCCACCACTCCGACGGCGACCAGAAGGGATGCCCCTGAGATCAGCAGGATGGCGGAACCGAGGGAAGTGAACTGCCCCTCGTTGATCATACGGCGCACCTGTTGATAGCGGTAGGTGGCGAAGAGAATCGCCAGTATTCCGAGTGATGAGAGGCTCAGGCCGACCAGGTGCGTCGGCCCGTGGCTTCCGGGAGAGTTCACCACTCCGCCGAACTCCAGCCGGAGTCGCGCGACGACGAATCCGAGGCCGAGCAGAGCGATGGCGGTGCGCATCCAGGCGAGGTAGGTGCGCTCGTTGGCAAGGTGGTCCCGGACCTCGGTGCCGCTCGGGAGGCGCTCGACGGGAGGCTGTGGCGGTTCATCGGACATGGGTGCTGCTTACGCTGTCAACCCGGGGATGCCGGCGGCGTCGCTGCGGCAGTTCGAGCCCGAAGGCGCCGCAGCCGAACATTCTCCCCCCAGGAAAGAGTCGGTATCCTCGAAGGTTTCCGCCCACATGATGGCCCAAGAGACGTCTACTGTACAGATCAACCGTGATCAGCCGTCATAAACTGACATCCGGCCGTACCCGGATGGAAGGGTCTCCGCATGTCTCCCCTTTCGCTCACGCCAGAACCAGCCTCGTCCCTCTCCCGGGCTCTCGCCGGTGTCTGCCTGGGTCTCACAATCAGTCTCCTACTGGCGGCGACCGCCATGCTCCCGGCTTTCGCAGAGCCGAAACCTGCGCCGAAGTCAGGGGATCTGACCCTGGTGCTGCTCAACACGGGGACTAACCGAACTCCGCGGGAGAAAGCCATCGCTGAGAAAGAGCAGGCTGATCACGTCGGGAATTTCGGTCGGCTCGCCGCGGAAGGGCGTCTCCTCCTTGCCGGTCCCCTCGGAGAGCCCGGGCCGCTCCGTGGGATCGTCGTGCTGACAGTGACCGATCCGAAGCAGATTCAGGAGTGCTTTGCGCCGGACCCGCTGGTTCAGATGAAGCGACTCGCGGCGGACTCCTTTCGCTGGCGAACTGACTGGTCGGCGATCAAGCCTGCCGCCGAGCCGTTCGCGCTTGCGAAGCACTCAATGGCGATCGTGAAGAAGGGGCCAAACTATGCGGCGGCCGACGGCGAGGCCCGGCCTGACGACCTGGAGCGCACCATTCCCGCCCTCGCAGCGCTGCGGAAGGCGGGCGATCTTGCGCTCTCCGGTCCCCTCCTGAATGCCGGGGATTTCGTCGGCGCCTGCTTCTTCCGCTCATCGGATCAGGAAAAACTGCGGGCGACGCTCGAGGCCGACCCCGCCGTGAAGGAGGGTCGCTTTGTCTTCGAGGTGCATCAGCAGTTGTTCGCTCGCGGCATGCTCGGCGGATAACGGCCGGCGAGTCGAGGGGTGACCTCCATCCGGTCCGCACTCCGCCATCGCCACGTCGGCGGAGCCGCAGGGGTTATGGCGCTGCTTTTCGGTCTGGTGGGCCTCTCGGCCCAGCGGCCTATCGGTACTCGCCTGCGTGAGGCGGTCCGCGTGGCGACCGGTGACCAGATTCAGCCCGTTGGAGAGTTCCTGGTCTACAACGGGCGCCCGGTGGATCTGGTGGCGGGCCCGGATGGTTCGCGGCTTTATGTGAAGGACAACCGGGGGGTCGCGGTGGTTGACGTCGCGAACTGGCGCGTTGTGGCCCAGGTGCCGTTCGATCGTGGCGGCGGGTCGATGCACGGCATCACCGTGGCCCCCGACGGTCGCGTTCTGGCTACCGACGCGGCCAACACGCTCTACGTCGGACAGCCGGACTCGGCCCGGGGGGTTGTTTGGACCCGGCGGGTAGCCCTGACAGAGGCGGGAAGTGGGGCGTCGTACCCCTGTGGGGTGGCGGTATCGGGCGACGGGAAGAGCGCGTGGGTCGCCCTGTCGCGCACGAACAGCCTTGTCCAGGTGGATCTGGCCGGGGGAGCCGTCACCCGTCGCGTCCCCCTGGAGGTGGCGCCGTACGACGTGGCGATGGCTGCGGACGGTCGCTTCGCCTGGGTATCGGAGTGGGGCGGCAGGCGCCCGGCGACAGGACAACTCTCAGCGCCGTCGGCGGGCACACCCACGCGGGTGGATGGACGGGGCGTGGCGACCGAGGGCACGGTTGCGCTGGTGGATCTCGCCGCCGGCAGGGTCACGACGCGGCTGGAGACCGGCCGGCACGCCTCCGACCTGGCGCTTTCCGGGGATGGGCGCCGGCTCTTCGTTGCCAACGCGAACGAGGACACGGTGAGCGTGATTGACACCGTCGGCCGACGGGTAGAGTTGACCCTTGACCCCCGCTTGAATCCCAATGCCGCCTACGGCAGCCTGCCGAATGCGCTGGCGGTGAGTCGGGATGGCCGGAGCCTCTTCGTGGCCAACGGAGGCGACAATGCCGTGGCTGTCTTCGACCTCGGGCCGGGTACGACGCGCCTCTCAAGTCGTCCGCGTGGCTTCATCCCCACCGGGTGGTTTCCGGGCGCACTGGCGGTGCATGGCGATCGGTTGCTCATCAGCAGCATCAAGGGGATGGGATCCCGGTCGCGGGCGCTCGCTCGCTCGCTCGGCGAGCAGGGGGATCCGCGCGGCAAATATCAGGTGACGGAACATCGGGGGACGCTGTCCAGCGTTCGACTGCCGACCACACCTGAGCTGGATCGCTGGACAGGCCTGCTCCGTCGGGAACTCCCTTCCGCTCGTCCACCGGCCAGCGACCTCCCACAAAAGGATGGGCTGCCGGCTATCGAGCACGTGGTCTACATCCTGAAGGAGAACCGCACCTACGACCAGATCCTCGGAGATCTGCCGCAGGGCGACGGCGATCCGAGCCTCTGCCTCTTTGGGCGTCAGGTCACCCCCAATCACCACGCCCTGGCGGAGCAGTTCGTCTTGCTCGACAACTTCTATTGCAACGGGGTTGTTTCGGCAGACGGACACTCCTGGGCCACGGAAGGCAACGTCACCGACCATCTCGAGAAGTCGTTCGGGGGCTTCACCCGCAGCTACACATTCGGGGACGATCCGCTCACCTATTCGAAAACCGGGTTCATCTGGGACTCCGTGCTGGACCGAGGGCTCTCGTTTCGGAACTACGGCGAGATGGATTATGCGGAACCGGAACCGGCAGCGGACTACTTCACCCTGCTGCAAGACTGGCGACAGGCCACAGGCCGTTTCCGGTTTCGGCAGAAGATCGGCATCGAGCGGCTGCGCCGGTTCAGCGCTCCCGACTACCCGGGCTGGAATCTCGCCATTCCGGACGGGCTGCGGGCAGATCGCTTCCTCGCAGACCTGCGCCGGTTCGAACGCGAGGGCGGACTGCCCAACCTGCTATTCGTATACCTTCCGCAGGACCACACCTCGGGGAGTACGCCGGGGGGTCCGACACCGCGAGCGATGGTCGCCGACAACGATTTGGCGCTCGGCCGCATCGTCGAAGCCCTCTCCCGCAGCCGATTCTGGCCAAGGATGTGCGTCTTTGTCGTGGAGGATGATCCGCAAGACGGGTTCGACCACGTTGACGGGCACCGCTCCATCTGCCTCGTAGCGGGCCCCCACGTTCGGCGAGGAGCTGTGATCGGGGAGTTCTACAATCAGACAGGCGTGCTGCACACCATCGCACGGTTGCTGGGGCTCCCGCCGCTGAACGAAAGGGTGGCCCGATCACCGGTGATGACCCGATGCTTCGACGCCCAGCCGCATCCGGCAGGTTACAGGGCCCGGCCGATCACGGTTCCGTTGGACGAGCGGAACCCCAGTGCATCCGCGCTCCAGGGAGAAGCTCGGCGGGGCGCGCTCGCCAGCCAGAACCTGCGCCTGGATGGACCGGACCGCATCCCGGACGGACTGATGAACCGCATCGTCTGGCACGCCGTCCGAGGCGGGGCCGCGCCGTATCCCGCTGGGCTGGCGGGAGCGCACGGCCGAGGACTCGCCCGTCGCGGCGTTCAGCGGGAGACGGCTGCCCGGATCGATCCCGATGCCCGCCATGAGGCGGACTAATCCCGCGCGGGGATCCGCCCCGGAGAGGGGCGGTCGGTTCAGTTCGCGCAGGTGCCGACCTAGCGCAGGGTCCCTGTGAAGGCTGATCGTTTGCGTTTCTCCCGGAGCGGGTCTTAACGCAAAGGCGCAAAGGCGCGAAGACGCAAAGGGGAAAGCTCGACACTTGCCGAGTCCTCCTCTCGTTCGCGAGGGGCGTTCGGTTCAGTCCCGCGGGTGGCCGGCGTGGCGCAGGGTGCCGGTGAAGGCCAATTCTTTGCGTCTCTGCGTCTTTGCGCCTTTGCGTTTTATCCGGGGCGGGTCAGGCGGGTCTTAACGCAAAGGCGCGAAGGCGCGAAGACGCAAAGGGAAAGCTCGACACTTCCCGAGTCCTCCTTTCGTTCGCGAGGGGGGTTCGGTTCAGTTTCCGCGGGTGGCCGGCGTGGCGCAGGTGGCGCAGGGTGCCGGTGAAGGCTGATTCTT
>CAZSRZ010000095.1:0-20533 GCA_964609085.1 uncultured bacterium
GCATACCTTAGGCACGCCGCTAGCGTTCGTCCTGAGCCAGGATCAAACTCTCCACAGTAATCAGCTCGGCCGTTTCCGACCGAAACTGTGGCCTTCCCCTGCTAGGAGGGGGAAGGTGGAAATGGTTCCCACTCGCCTTGCGGCGAATAGGAGGGCCGCTCCACGTGTATCCTCGTCTCTTCCTACCTTACCTGTCGTACCCCACGACCCATGCTGAGCCGTGGTCCGACGTAAAGCTCTCTCGCTGTTCAGTTTTCAAGGAACTGCGGCCCGATCTTACTCGGCGCAGCCGGGGGTCTCACCAGGGTTAGAAAAACCCCGCCTGCCTCACGGCACGACGGGGGCTCGAGCCCCGATCAGCTTGCCACCGGTTGTCAGTGTGCCGTGAGTATACCGGGCGGGGCGGGGGCTGTCAACGAGTTGTTAACCTCGTCTTAACCTCGGCTCGCCTGGTTTCAGCCCTCGGAGGGGCCGTCGTTCAGCGGCTCGCGTATGTTACTCAGGCCTCTTGGAAGAGTCAACCCGGCCTGACCGCTTTTTTGCTCCCGGAGGATCCGCGCCTCCCACCCGCCAAGCATGGGGGGTGACTGATCCTCTCTCTTCTCCCACCCGCATTGCCGCCTGGTCCGGCCCTCGCAATGTCTCGACGGCGCTCATGCGTGCCTGGGGCCAGCGCCCGGACACCTTCGTCTGCGATGAGCCCCTCTACGCTCACTACCTTCACGTTACGGGTTTGCCGCATCCCGCCGCTGCCGAGGTGATGGCTTCTCAGCCCACGGATTGGCGCCGCGTGGCGGACTGGCTCACGGGCCCCATCCCCGCCGGCCGGTCGATCTGGTATCAGAAGCACATGGCGCACCATCTGCTCCCCAGCATCGACCGCGGCTGGCTGGCCGGCCTCTCGCACGCCTTTCTGATCCGCGACCCGGCCGAGATGCTGCCGTCGCTCCGGCGGATCCTGCCCGAGCCCCGGCTGGATGATACGGGGCTGCCGCAGCAGGTGGAGCTCTTCCGGCGAGTCTGTGACGCTGGCGACCGGGTGCCCCCCGTCGTCGACGCCCGCGACATCCTGCTGAATCCCGCCGCCATCCTCCGGCTGTTCTGTGAGCGTCTGGGCGTGGTGTATACAGATCTAATGCTCCATTGGCCGCCCGGCCGACGGGACACTGACGGCGTCTGGGCTCCTTACTGGTACGGCTCGGTGGAGCAATCGACCGGGTTCGAGCCCTACCAGCCGAAGCGCGACCCGATGCCTCCCGCTCTGTCCGAACTCCATGCCCTCTGCGCCCCCCTCTACGCAGAACTCCACGCTCACCGCCTGCAGGCGGCCCCCACCACGCCGAGCCTCCCATGATTCAAAAGTGGAACGAGAAGAACCGTGACCTGCTGGTCAACATCAACGGACGGCTGATCCACCGCGACCAGGCCGCCATCAGTCCCTTTGATTCCGCGGTGCAGGGGGGCGACGCTGTCTGGGAAGGCTTGCGGCTCTATCAGGGCCGCATTTTTAAACTGATCGAGCATCTGGACCGCCTCCGTTCCTCCGCCCTGGCGCTCGCCTTCACCGCGATCCCCTCGCACGAGGAGATCATTCGGGAGATCCGGAGCACTCTGGCCGCCAACGGGATGACGGACGGGGTTCACCTCCGCCTCACCCTCACCCGCGGTCCCAAGCTCACTTCGGGGATGGATCCCCGGCTCAACACGTTTGGCCCCACGCTGATCGTGCTGGCCGAGCACAAGCCGCCCGTCTACGGCCCGGGGGGGATCACCCTGGTCACTGCCGCCATCCGTCGCTTCCCGCCGGACTGCCTGGATCCCAAGATCCACCACTGCAATCTCATCCAGTCGATCCTGGCAAAAATTGAGGCGAACACGGCGGGTGCTGATGACGCGCTGATGCTGGACACCCGGGGTTTCGTCGCAGAGACGAATGCTACCCATGTCTTCCTCGTCTACCAGGGGAGGGTCCTCACCCCGCAGGTGGTGGCGTGCCCGGAGGGAATCACCCGGGCAACCGTCCTGGAGATCTGTCGCGCCCAGGCGATCCCCCACGCCGAGTGCGATCTCTCGCTGACCGAGGTCTACCGCGCGGACGAGGTGTTCTGCACGGGCACTATGGGAGAGCTGGTGCCGGTGCTGAAGGTGGATGGGCGCCCCATCGCCGCGGGGGAGCCGGGACCGATGACGGCCCGCCTCCGCAACCACTTTCGCGCCCTCACCGCGGTGGAAGGCTACCAGGTAGTCTGATGGATCGCCGCGATCTTGCGGGGCTTCTCACGCCTCGCCGGTTCCTCCCCATCTTCTGTGCGCTCTACATCATCGGCGCCGTCGGAGCCGCTGTTGTCTCCGTGCGGCTCCGACCCTCGCGCCAACTCTTCGTGGCGGATGGATTCGGATACTATGCCTTCCTGCCGGCGATCTTCACCAACCGGAGCCTCGACTTCACGGAGATCTACGCCGAGCCGGAGGCCGCCCAGTTCACAAACTTTCGCTCTGACTTTCGCACGCCCGCCGGGCTGCCGGAAAACCCGTTCACGGTCGGACCGGCCATCCTCTGGAGTCCGGGCTACCTGGTGGCACGCGGCCTGGCGGCGGTCGGAGCCCTGGGAGAAGCAGGACGCCGGCCCTTGGGCCTACCCACGCAGGCGGTGGTGTGGGCGTGGGCCAGCCTGATCGGGCTGGCGGGGCTACTGGTTACCTATGACATGCTCCGACGCCGCTGGGGCGACGTCGCGGCGGCCGCGGGGCTGACGCTCGGCTTCTTCGGCACGCCCGTGCTCGCCTATCTGCTGGTTGAAACAGGCTTCTCGCACAGCGCGGCCTTCGCGGTGCTGGCTGCGTACGCCTGGTGCATCGACCGGCTGGATGAGAAGCCGGGCTGTCCGCGGCTCGCGACGGCGGCGGGGCTCCTGCTGGGACTGGCCGTGGCCATCCGACCGACACTGCTCGCCGCTGGGCTGCTCTTCGCGATCGTCTGGTTCCGCGGTCGGTCCCAGCCGACCGCACGCCCCGTCGTCTGGCTGGCGACGTTTGGCGCGCCGCTCCTGATCGTGGGATCGCTCCAGTTCATCGTCTGGAGGCTGCTCTACGGCTCCTTCTGGCCGGACCTGTCCAACACCTCATGGGGCCAGTTGGATCCAGCCCACCCTCACATCCTGGAAGTGCTCTTCTCCCTCAACCACGGGCTCTTCTCGTGGACGCCGCTCTGGCTGATGGGCGCGCTGGGATTGGGCCTGCTGGCGCGCGACCGGCCGGCCTGGCTGACCGGTGTCGCACTGCTCCTGGTGGTCCACTTGTTGACCATCGCCGTCAACCCCCGCTGGCATGGCGACGGTGCCTTCGGCCAGCGAAAGTTCGTGGATGTCGCCGTCTTCTTCTTCCTGGGAATCGGCGCGGCGTTACCGCGATTGTTCGCCGCGGCGCGCCCGGTTCGAGCGGTGGCCGCTATCGCGGGCACTCTGTTGGTGCTGCTCAACCTGAATCTAGCTCGGAGATACTACATGAAGAGCATCCCGCAGAGTGGACCCATCACCCTCCGCCAGCTCTTCGGCGGCTCGTAGGGCATGCGAATCACCGGGGTCTCCACGTGGTCGGTGCCCGTCAATGCTCGTGGCGGCTGGCTGTTTGTCGAGTTGCTGACCTCAGCCGGCGCTATCGGGCTTGGGGAGGCCAGCCACAGCGGCCACGATCGGGGCTGCGTCGCCGTCATCGAGCGGCTCGTCACGTCCCTCCTCGGCCGGGATCCTACGGACCCCCGCGAGATTCGTGACAGGCTGCTCCGCGCGGCCGTCGACCGTGTCCGACAAACGGCCGTCTGCGCCCTGGAACAGGCGTGTTGGGACCTCGCCGGGCAGGCGGCAGGGATGCCCATCCACAGCCTGCTTAGTGACGGGCACCCCCCGCGGATGGACGCGATCCCGCTCTATGCGAACATTAACCGGGGCAATCAACAGCGGACGCCGGAGAGCTTCGCCGTCCGCGCTGTGGCCGCTGTCGCCGCTGGCTTCACCGCCGTCAAGCTGGCCCCGTTCGACGAGGTGCAGCCGGGCATGCCCGCGGCGCAGGCCCTTGCCGCCGCTGAGCACGGGATTCGGCGGGTGGAGGCGGTCCGGCAAACCATCCCCGCGGGAGTTGATCTGCTGGTGGATTGCCATTGGCGCTTTGACGTAGAGAGCGCCATCATCCTCGGTCGGATGCTTGCGGAGCGGGGGGCGGCCTGGTTCGAAGATCCGGTCCGCGCGCCACCCACGCTGCCTCTCAAGCGGATTCGCGCTGGCCAGCCTCTACCCGTGGCCGCCGGCGAACTGTGCTTTGGTATGGAGCCCTTTCGCGACCTGATCGAGGGCGAGGCCTGCGACGTGGTGATGCCGGATGTGAAGCATTGCGGAGGCATCGACTTCCTCTGCGAGATCGCCCACATCGCCGCAGCCGGCGGGGTGAGCTGCTCTCCTCACAATCCGTCCGGGCCGGTGGCGACCTACCACAGCGCCCACTGTTTGGCAGCAATTCCCGGCGGTGGACACCTGGAATACCAGTGGGACGAGGTGGACTGGCGGGCGGAGGTGGTCGATCCACCCGAACGAATCGATCGCGGGATGCTGGCCGTGCCAACCGGTCCCGGGCTCGGGCACCGTCTCAACCGTGAGCATCTGCTCCGGCACGGCTGTACGCTGTGAAAAAAAGCACACCCAAAACCGCTACCTCTCCCCCGCCTGTCTCGTCTCTAAGCTGTCGGCACGGGAAGAGCCCGGCCGGGGGTGGACGATATGAGGCTGCAACTGAATAGTGTGGGAGGGCGGTGCGTCAGGCTCGTGCTCATCGGCGTGCTCGCCGTGCTGTCCTCGTTGGCGCTGCTGCGGGCAGGGCTGGCTTTCTCCGACGACGAGCTGCTGGGCGTGGGGCGCAGACTGCCCGAATTCCGGCTGCCGGATCCGGAGGGGAAGACGCACTCATCGGCGGAGCTGAAAGGCGCCCGCGCCTCGGTGATCGTCTTCCTCTCCCCCGAGTGCCCCATCTCCAATGGCTATGCGCCGGAACTGAAGACGATCGCCGCCAGCTACACCCCCCGCGGCGTGCGTTTCATGGGCGTCTACGCCGATCCCGCGGTCTCAGCTTCGGCGGCAGGCCGGCACGCCCGCAGCTTCGAACTCGGTTTCCCCGTGCTGCTGGACCACCGCCAGGCACTGGCAAAGTCCCTGAAGGCTCGGGTGACGCCGGAGGTCTTCGTCTTGGATTCGGATCTCCGTCTGCGCTACCGTGGACGGATCGACGATTCCTACGCCAGTCGGGCCAAGAAGAACGCCCAGGTGCGCAGCCGCGATCTGACTGTCGCCCTGGATGCCGTGCTGGCAGGCCAGCCCATCCGGACGCCCATCACCCAGGCCATCGGTTGCCGCATCCCCGTGGCTACCGCCGCGGTGGCGAAGCAGGGCGGTCCCACGTTCCACCGCGACATCCTGCCGATCTTTCAGACGCGGTGTCAGTCCTGCCACCGACCCGGTCAGGTCGCCCCCTTTTCTCTTCTGACCTACCAGGACGCCCGCAACTGGGCTGCGGAGATCAAGGAATTCACGGCCGGTCGTCAGATGCCGCCCTGGCTCGCCGCTCCCGAGTACGGAGATTTCCAGGATGTGCGTCGGCTGAGCGAGCCCGAGTTGACGAAGATTGCCGCCTGGGTGGACGCCGGTGCGCCAGAAGGCAACCCGAAAGATGCCCCCACGGCGCGAGTCTGGTCGGATGAGTGGTTCCTCGGCAAACCGGACGTCGTCCTGACGATGCCGGAGAGCTTCGAAGTCCCGGCGACCGGCGACGATGTCTTCCAGGTCTTCGTGCTCAAACCGGAACTGCTTGAGGACAAGAAGGTTGTGGCCATCGATTTCAAGCCCGGCAACTCACGGGTGGTGCATCACGTGGTTAGCTTCATCGACCCGAGCGGACAGGGTCGCAAGCTCGACGAGGCCGACCCGGCCCCCGGCTACAACTCCGGACCCGGTGGGGTGAAGGTGCTCGCCGCGACGATCCAGGGTGTCTGGGCGCCGGGGAACCTGCCGCGCTACCTGCCCGCAGGTGTGGGCCGAACTCTGCGGAAGGGCTCGGATATCCTCATACAGGTCCACTACCACAAGACGGGCAAGGTGGAGCGTGACCAGACGAAGCTGGCCCTCTACTTCGCAAAGGAACCGGTCCAGCGCGAGGCACGCACGGCGATCATCGGCCCCTTCAACATAGACATCCCGCCGGACGCCCCTCGCCACCAGGTGACCACAACGCTGAAGATGCCTGTCTCGGTGCAGGTGCTCAACATCATGCCGCACATGCATCTGCTGGGTAAGGAAATGCGGGTCCGCGTGATCCGTCCCGACGGCTCCGAGATGCCCCTCGTCTGGATCAAGGACTGGGATTATCGGTGGCAAGACTCCTACCGCTTTAAGGAGCCACTCCTCATCCCCGGCGGATCCACGTTCGAGCTGACGGCCTACTTCGACAACACGAGCGCGAACCCACGCAACCCCAGCAACCCGCCTCGGCGTGTCCGGTTCGGCGAGCAGACCACCGATGAGATGGCGTTCGCGATTATGGAGATCGTGAACAGCCCGACGCCCGTCTCCGCTCCGCCGCCCCGATAGGGGCGGCCACGGGCCGTTTGCTCCGGGGGTTCGTCATCCTGGCATTGGGGCAGATGATTTACCTGGGTAAACAATCGTCTCAAATCTAGAGACACTCTTGGAGTTGATCGGGTTATAGTTCGGCGTCGCCTCTGCCGGACAACGCCCATGCTGCCCCTGTCCCGTGCGCTCGCAACAGCGCTGCTCCTCCTCACCGCCGCTGCGGCGCAGGCGGACGCGGGCCCGATTCCTCCCGTCGCCCCCATCACGACGGACCGGCCGGACTTCACCGAGAGCGCCGTGGTGGTTCCGGGCCGAATGCTGCAGTTCGAGTCCGGCATCACGGCTGCGTGGCGACCGAGTCTGCGGGCCATCTCCGGGCCGGAGGCGCTGCTTCGCCAGGGCCTGGGCGGTCGCTGGGAACTGCGGCTCGGCTTTCCGGATTACAACCTGGAGCGTGCCTCCGGACGGGACCGCACCGGATTCGGGGCGTCTCTCGCCGGGATCAAGGTCCAGCTCGGCCCGCTACGCGGCACGGACGCAGCCATCATCCTCCAGGCGGCCCTGCCCACCGGCGCATCGCGATTCGCCGGCTCGGCGGTGGATCCCGAGGCGCGCCTCTGCCTGGCACGCCAGCTTTCAGAAAAGTGGAGCCTCAGCGGCATGCTGCATCTGCAGAGTGCCACCATCGACGGGCGACGGCACGTCGGCCTGCTCGGCACCCTCTCCTTGAGCCGCGGCCTGACCGATCGACTGAGCGCCTTCGCCGAGTACGTTGGCCCGCTCACCCACCTCGGCGACCCAGAGCGCTACTTCCACGCCGGGCTGGCTTACAGGCTAAATGCCGACACCCAGCTCGATCTTCACGGCGGACTGGGCCTCTCTTCCGCCGCTGCGGATCGGTTCGTCGGCGTGGGGTATTCCGTGCGCTTCTAGCCGCGGATCCCACGGATGGGCTGCAGGACTATCTGCCCTGGCCGGAAAACCCTCCCCGGGACCTGCGATTCACGGGGGAACAAGGATGCCCGCTACGTTGCCTGGGAGCAGAATCCGATACGTTCGACCGTTCATTTCATCGACATTCCAGGACATGCAGCGGGAACGCGAAGAGCTGGTTCGTCACGTTTTCCCTCGGCTGCGAAAGCTCTGCGAGACGCGTGCCGTGGTCTGGAGTGAGGTGGATCTGCGGTGGGGCATCAGCCGTGAACGGCAGGCCGAAGGGCTGGTGCTGCCCATCTGCATCGAGGAAATCCGGCGGAGCCGACCATTCTTCATCTGCATCCTCGGCGAAAGGTATGGGTCTCGCCCTCGAGGTTTGAGTTCCGACCTCCTGGCCCGTGAGGCGTGGCTTAGAGGGCTGGAAGATCGGTCTGTTACCGAGTTGGAGGTGATCTTCGGGGCGCTGCGGGATCACCCGGAGAGTACCCACGCCTTTTTCTACTTTCGTGACCCCGGCTTCATCGACACCCTGCCCGAGGAGGAGCAGCCGCTCCACCGCTGCGCGGACCCGGAGGACGCCGACCGCCTCGCCCGGTTGAAGGAGTTGATTCGCTCCTCGCACCGGGTCAGGGAAGGCTTCTCTTCGCCGGAGCAGTTGGCGGAGTGGGTCGAAGCCGATCTACGCGAACTGATCGACGAACTCTACCCGGCGGAGTCGGGCGACGATGATTCGCTGCACGGGGACTACGAGCACCAGGCGTACGCGGCCCTCCATCAGGAAGGCTACGTACCTCCCCCGGGACTGTTCACCCGACTGACTTCCCACGCTCGGGGCAGCCAGCCGCCGCTGGTCGTGACGGGGGAGTCCGGCCTGGGGAAGTCCGCTCTCCTGGCCAATTGGGTCACGGACTACCGGAGCCAGTATCCCGACGAGGTCGTGGTTGCCCACTTCGCATCCGCAACGCCCTCGAGCGGGCAATGGGAGAACATTCTCCGGCATCTGGGTGCAGAACTCGCGCGGAAGTTCTCGCTGCCTCCGATGGCGCAGGCCTCGGGCGAGGAACTTAGGCGAGAGTTTCCGGCGCTGCTTGCGACCGTTGCGAGCCGAGGCCGGGCAGTTCTGGTCATCGACGCACTGAACCAGCTCGACGACGAACCGGGCGCCCGGGATCTGACCTGGCTGCCACGGAGCTTCCCTCCCCAGATTCGGCTGATCGTCAGCACGTTGCCGGGTCGCCCTCTCGATGCCGCCCGCGCGCGGAAGTGGACGATCACCAGCCTCGAGCCCCTGACCCCGCCGAGCATCCAGGCACTGATGCACGCCTACCTTCGTCGGTTCGGCAAGGCAGACGGCCTGTCAAAGCCTCTGGAAGGCGAGATCACCGATACCCCGCAGTGCGCGAACCCCCTCTTCCTCCGTACCCTTCTGGAGGAGATCCGCATCCATGGTGATGCCCACTCCGTGGAAGAGGTGGTCCGCGACTACCTGCAGTCCGCCGACCCGGTGACACTGCTGGGGAAGGTGCTGGCTCGATTCGAGCGGGACTACGAGCGCAGTCGGCCCGGGCTGGTGGCGGCGGCAATGACGCACCTGTGGGCGGCACGCCGGGGCCTCACCGAATTCGAGCTCCGGGACCTCCTCGGAGAAGATGGACGCCCTCTGCCGCACGCCCATTGGTCCCCTCTGGCGATCGTCGCCGACCACATCCTCTTCTCACGGTCCGGTTCCCTCACCTTTGCGCATGACTACGTTAGGGAAGCCGTCGAGCGCCGCTATCTCCCCACGGCGGCCGATGCCGCCAGCGCCCATCTGCGCCTGGCCGACTACTTCGAGCGAGCCGCGCCGAGCGCAGAGTCGAATTCGACAGCAGCCATCCGCGCGGCGACGAAGGGACTGCGCACGGCCCGGCTAGCGGGAAAACACGAGCCCATCGACCGCCACACGGACGAGTTCCCCTGGCAACTTCTGCAGGCCGGCGACTGGACCCGCCTCGCCGAATGGCTCTCGCGGCTGCCGGACTGCATCTTTGCCTATATCAAGAGCCGACAGGACTTCCTCACGTATTGGGCCGCAGTCCAGAACAACTCTTCGCTGGGGGCGCTCGAGGGCTACAGACCGGTGTGGGAAGCTCCGGATAAGTTCCCGAACGCCCTCTCGCTGGTGACCTCGGTTCTGGAAAACTTCGGGCACTCGGACCGGGTAGCCGCGCTGCTGGAGCATGTGGTCACCCACTGGTCTCCCGACTCCGGGATCGAGTACGAGGCCGCTCTCTTTCGCTTCGTCCATATCCTCATTGCTCGGGCAGAGTTCGAGCGAGCCAGACAGATCAGCCGTGATGCGGGCACCGCTTTCCGAGCGGCGGGACTCCGCCTGCAGCAGGGAAAGGCGCTGGCTCTCGAAGGGGCAACCTACCGGGAGCAACGCGACCTGGATCATGCCGAGCGTCTGCTGGAGGAGGCGTCCGCCATCTTTCGGGAGGTGGATGACCGCGAAGAACTTCACAGCACCCTCCTCTCGCTCGCCGGCATCCAGACAGAGCGCGGGGACCGCGAGGGCGCCCTGGAACGGCTGGTCGGGCTGGAGGCGTCGCATCGGGCCGCGGATGATTCCCTCAACCTCATCGCCGTCCTCTGCATCCAGGGCGACGTACTGACGGAACTCCATCGCGAAGCCGACGCGGAGGTCTGTTACCTGGAGGCGGAGTCCCTCCTCACCCAGCTCGGGGAAGCGGACCTGCTGGCGTCCTATCTATTCAACCGCGGCGCGACGGACCACGCGCGAGACAGGCTGCAGGATGCCCGCGCCTGGTATGAGAAGGCTGCCGCGCTGGCGCGGGAAATCGGCAACGAGAGCCTCTCCGCCCGCTGCCGCTTCCACATCGCCCAGACGCTGGTCGCGGCGGAGGAACTGCCGAGAGCGCTCGAGTTGTTGACCTCGGCCGAGGCGTTCTACCGTCAATCCGGGGAAATCAGTTTGCGCGTCCAGGTCTGCCTCGCGAGGGCGATGCTTCTCATGCACTCCGGGGCACTCGACGATGCCGAGACCGCGATGAAGGAGGCCGAGGCTCTCGCCCGGAGGACCGGCTCCCCAGAGGTGCTGCTCAAGGTAGTCGGAAATCACGCACTCCTGCTGCATGCCCTGGACCGTCCCGGCCGGGACATCGCCGGCTTGCTCGTCAAGGCTCTCGAATTGATCGAGGGCTCCCACCTGCACGATTACCGGGAGCGCCTCACCGCCATCGCCAACCTCGCGGCTTCGCGGCTGATGTCCGACACCATGGCGTGCACCCTCCGCGAGGAGCCAGAGGAAGCCGCCGCCTGCGAGACCGCCCTGCGGGAGTTCTGTGGCAGGTGGGAGCTGGAATTCGGCGACGCCTACGTCGCCGGAATGGATGCCTTGCGTGCGCTGCAGAAGCAAGAAACGGAAGCCGCTCTGGCGGCGCTGGAGACCGCCGCGCGGGTTCTGGGCGATAAGTCCGGCGAAGACGGCCGGGATGAGCTGATCCGGCTGCTGACCTTCCTCGCGAGCCGCCTCGGTGCCGGATCCATCGACAACCTGTCGGGAATCCCAACGCAATTCACCCTCCTCAAGCGCCAGGAGGCGTTGCTGCGGACGCTCGGAGGCCGGAGGGAGCTGATCCGTAACTTCGCCGCCCAATGCTGCCTCTGCCTGATGGTGCTCCACTCTCAACCGGTGGATCTACCCAGGGATCAACTGCTCGCTGCATTGGAGGCCGCGCAGCCGGGGGTGGCGGTCCCGGAACGCTTCGGATTCCACTCCTTCCGCATGACGCAAATCTCCGAGCTTGTCGGGCTGCTGGATGCCGCGACCTTTGAAAGCCGTCTGCTTCGAGCGGATGAAGCCGTCGACGAAATCCCCCAGCTAGCGGCGTTGATCGTTTCGGAACTCGAGAACCAGGCCGACCAGCTCGTGGATGCCGGCAAGCTGGAGGAGGCGCGAGACGTGCTGGAGGTGAGCGCCCGAGTCGCGGCCAGGGCAGAATCGCCGACGCTCCTGGCAACCACCCTGGCGCAGTGTGCAATGATCCGCAGCGCCGCGGGTCACCCGGAGTTGGCGCGGGAGATGGCCGTCCAGGCAGCCGAGTTGGCGAGCGCTCACGGTCAGCACGAGCTACTCTCCTCGCTGGGGCCTCTGCTCAGCGGCTAGCGGGGAGCGATATCGGAGATCGTCGATGGGACTACTGGATAAGCTGGGGAAACTGGTGCGCCCGACCGCGACGCCCGCCGCAACTGTCGGCGAGGCGCCGTCCCCGCACCCTGAGCAGGCACTGCCGGATGACCTGCAGCAATGGGTGAGGGCCCACTCCGAGAGTCTGGCCGGCTGCGATCAGCAGACCCCGGCAAACGCGATAGGGAGTTCCCGAGCCGAGATCGCCGACGCGCTCGCGCCCTTTTTCACCCTGGACCGGTCCGCCTTCGACCTTGCGTTCCAGGGACTCACCATGTGCCTGGGTCTCTCAGCGATCCATGGGCGGCTGTGCGGGGGGTTCGCAGCCTGTCGCGTTTGCGGGAACTATGTCGCTCCGATGGGGAGCAGACCGGGAGTCCACGCCGTGACCTGCACCGAATGTCGCACTCCCGTGACGGTGCAACTGATCGAGTACTCCCTCGACGCCGGCCGCTACCTGCGCGAGCTGGTGGGGCGGCACGCCCACGTCCTCGCGGCCGCACGCACCGCGGCGGAGCTCCATGAAAGAGGGGAATCGAGCCAGGCCGCGGCAGCCATGCTGTCCGCCTCCGAGATGCTCCAGGCGCAGGGGCACCTGGACGGAGCGGCGGGAGCAATGGTCCGGGCCGGCTTGTATCGGTACGCCGCCGAGCCGGTCCAGGGTCGGCGGTTGATGCTGAAGGGTCTCGGGATGCGTCTGCAGCGGCAGGACGTCTCCGGTGCGGCAGAGGCCCTGCACCAGCTTGCCACTCTCGAACTCGGATCCCGGCCGGAAACGGCCCTGGAACTGGTGTTGCTGGTGCAGGACATGGCTCGGAGTAACCCGAAGGAGCACCACCTTCAGGCTACGCGCATCCGCTCCATGTTCCTGGAGGCGTGCCTGCTCGGCAGGCGTGCTTCCACCAGCGCTGCGGCGATAGCGCGGCTCAGCGAAGCCCGCCGGTATCTGGCGGAGTCGGCCAACGAGCCCGGGGGCCAGCGGCTGCTCCGGATTGAGGCAGACTTCACCGAAGTGCTGGGAGACGTGGAGCGTTGGAAAGCCGACCCGGCCGAACTCATGGCGCAGGCGGCGGCGGCCATCGCGGCAGAGCGCTTCGACGAAGCCGACCCTCTCCTTGCCGAGGCGGCAAAGCTCTACGGCGGGCTCGGAGATTTTCCCCAACTGAGGGTGGTTGCCAACCAGCAGGTGATGGTGTCGCTCCGGCGGGGCATGCTTGCGGAGGCATTCTCACACACGCGGACGATGGAATACCTTTGTCGCCACCTCGAACACCGCAAGGATCTGGCCCTCGTCCTGCGGAACCAGGCCGCCCTGCTCGAACTGGGTCAGGATCCGTCGGCGGAGGAGAAACGCGCCGAGGCCGAGCGCATTGATGCGGAACTCAAAGATGCGGAGCGGACGCTGGCCGAAGCGAAGGAGCGTGCGCTGACGGCCGAGGCTCGCGGAGATGCCGTTGAAGCCATCGCTGCCTGGGGGTGCGTCCGGGAGGCCGCCCTCTTGCTCGAGAATCCACAGGAGACATTCCGCGCTCTGCAGGGTCTCACGTCCTCTCTCCTCAAGGAAAGTGACCACGCGGGCGCTCTCTACGTGCTGTTGGAGGCCGAAGGGCTCTGCCGTGGCAGCGGTAATCTGGGCGTCACCGCCATCTCGATGGGAGAGGAGGCCGAGTTGTGGACCTCGCTCGGCAATCCCGCGACCGGCGCGGGCCGACTGGCGAGGGCCACGTGCGCTGCGGCCGAGGCCGTTCAACGATTATCGGACTCGGGTGACAACCAGAGCCGGAGCCAGTTCGTCGTCGCGCTCACCCATTACACGCGTAGGCTCCGCCTCCTTGCCGACCAGACGGCCGCAGGCGACGTCTCCGCAGCGGAAAGGTACTATCGCCTGCTCGTGGACGCGGTCGAGGAGTGCCTGACCAGGTTGCCGGACAACACCGCTCTCCGCTTCACCCATCTCTGCAATCTGGATGAACTCGGCGCGCATCTACTCCGGCACGTCCCGGAAAAGCGTCAGGAGGGGATGGGCCTGGTTCGCCGGTCCCTGCAGATGCTGGACGAGCTGAATGAGCACGATCCCGCGGGCGCATCCGATCGCGCGGCTGCCCGCGAGGAGATACTCGAGCATCTGGCAACATCCCAGGGCTGAACGTTCCCACTGCGGATCAGTTCGTCGGCTGCGGGTACTCCGTGCGCTACGACCCGTCGTGATTCAAAACTAGGGGGTGAGCCCTTTCTCCCCCGAAGAACGCGCCCTGCTGGCGCCGTACGTCACCTCTCTGGATGACGGGATCTATGTCCTCCGCGGGTTGCCGGAAGAGGTGGTCGCCGTACTCTTCGCGTACTACTCTCGCAGCCGGGACGACCTGCGCACGAACCTGCTCCGCCTGCTGCGAGACCAGGAACTCGCCGTCTCCGGCACCCCCTCCGAACTGGACGAGTCCGAGCTGATCCTCGCCCGGCAGAAGGCGCGAGAGTTCCACGAAAAGTGGGTGGTCGGCTACGGGCACGCTTCCGTCGCCGAGCACGCCGTCGCCCACGTGGCCGTCGAGGATCTCTCCATTGTCGCCAGCAAGGTGATTGAGGACTGCCGCCTCGCCTCATACACTGAAAAGTCGACTCGCTATGTCCCCTTCCCCCGGCGCTACTGCCGGGACCCCGGTCTCCCCACGGAAGCCGCGGCCGACTACGCCGCAATCATCGAGGGTCTCTTCGACGTCTACGAGGAGCTGCTCCCTCTCACCACAGACGCAGTGATGGCCACCGCGGACCGCTCCGCCTACAAGACGGACCGCGGCTTCGAGGGCGCATGCCGTGCCCAGGCATGCGACGCCCTGCGCTATCTGCTCCCCGCGGCGACCTATACCAACATCGGCCTCACCGCCAACGCGCGCACGCTGGAGCACATGATCAGCAAGCTGCTCTCTCACGACCTTCCCGAGCTGCGGGATGCCGGGGAGCGCATCCGCCGAGAGACGACGAAGGTCATTCCCACGCTGATCAAATACGCCCGAGCGAACGCCTACTGGATGGAGACCTTGCCGGCGATCGGGGAACTGGCGGACGCCGCCGGGTTGACAACTCCCTCCGCCGGTGCCCCATCCGCCGTCCGACTGGTGAGCGGACCGAGTGAGGACGAAGCGACGGCGAGGCTAGCTGCCGCCATTCTCTACCCCGCGGCTGCCTGCGACTACGATACCGTCTGGGCGCGCGTGAGCGGGTGGTCCCAAGAGCGCCGGCAGGAGGTCGTCGAGCGCTATCTCGCCGGGCGACGCACGTACGGCAGCGGCGGTCACGGATACACCGACCCGCCCCTTCGCGGTCTCGAGCATGCCGCCTTCACCTTCGAAATCACCGTGGACTATGGCGCCTACCGCGATATCCAGCGGCACCGGATGGCCACGCAGACCACGCAAACCCTGGGCTGCGCCCTGGGGTGGGAGACGCCGGGGCTGCTGGTTGACGCCGGCTTCGGCGGCCGTTTTGCCGCGGCCATGGAGGCCGCGGCGGCGGGACACGCCCGGTTGGCGGCCCTCAACCCGACGGCCGCGCAGTACGTGGTCCCCCTGGCGTTTCGGACCCGCGTGCTCTTCACGTGGAACCTGCGCGAACTGCACCACTTCATCAGCCTGCGTTCAGCCCGGCAGGGCCACACGTCGTACCGTCGCGTCGCCCAGCAGTGTTACCGGGCGCTCGAAAGCTCTCACCCGTTCCTGGCCGGTTTCATCAAAGTCGACCTGGAAGAGTATGAGCTGGCCCGGCCAGGATAATACCTGTCACTTGCCGACGCAGAATCGCGCAAAGATCTGATCGATCATCGCTTCCGTGACCGATTCGCCGGTGATCTCGCCGAGTGCTTCGGCGGCGAGGCGCAGATCCAGCGCAATCGCTGCCTGATGGAAGCCGTCGCGAGCGGCGTCGATAGCCCGATCGAGGCATTCCCTCGTCCGCATCAGGGCTTCCAGATGGCGGACGTTGCTGACGACCACGCTCTCGTGCGCAGCCCTGCCGGAGAGCAGGCACGCGGCCAGCGCGCGGCGGAGTTCGTCCAATCCCGCGCCGGTAAGGGCGGAGAGCGGCACCAGCGGCGTCGCCGCGGGCAATCCGAAATCGACGGGACGGGGCGGCCGTCCCGGAGCGGCGTCCGCCTTGTTCCAGGCAATGACGAGGGGCCGGTCGGCGATCCCGGCGAGGCGGTCGGCATCGAGCGGTGTGCAGCCCTGTGTTGCGTCCAGAACCCACACGATGAGATCCGCCCCGCTGATTTGCGCCTCGGTGCGCTCCACACCCAGTCGCTCCACGGGTTCCGCGGCGTCGCGGATCCCGGCCGTGTCGATGGCCCGGATCGGAACGCCGTCGAGATTCAGCGCCTCCTCAATCACATCGCGCGTGGTGCCCGGGAGATCGGCCACGATCGCGCGGTCTTCTCCCAGAAGGGCATTGAGCAGGCTGCTCTTGCCGGCGTTCGGCCGACCGGCGAGCACCACGGCGGCTCCTTCCCGATAGAGCCGGCCGACGTCTCCGCTCCGCAGCAGTGACTCCGCCTCGTCTCGAACCCGGGATGCGCGGGCGGCGAGCTCATCGTCCGGGGGCGGCTCCACCTCCTCGGGGAAGTCGATGGCCGCCTCTATCTCCGCCAGCAGCGCAATCAGGTCCGCCCGCAGTCCTCGGATCGCCCGCGACAGCGCCCCAGACATCTGTGCCACCGCCAGTCGGGCTGCCGCCGCCGTCTGCGCGGTGATCACGTCGATCACGGCCTCTGCCGTCGCCAGATCGAGGCGGCCGTTGAGGAAGGCGCGCTGCGTGAACTCGCCCGGGCGCGCCAGCCGGGCACCCAATCGGATAGCGCAGAGCAGCACTTGCCGCAGCACCGCCGGGCTGCCGTGGCAGGCCAACTCGACCACATCCTCGCCCGTAAAACTGGCCGGTGTTTGAAACCGGGTGAGCAGGCACTGATCAAGCAGACTGCCGTCTTCCGGGTCGGCGACGTCCCCCAGGATCACCCGGCGGGCTGGAGGCGGGTCGCCGCACCACATCCCCCGGGGCCCACCGCTCGCCGGGCGGAAGAGGCGGAGGGCGATCTCCGTCGCCCGCGGGCCGCTGATCCGGACGATGCCGATCCCGCCCTCGCCGAGCGGGGTGGCGATGGCGGCGATGGTGGCGGGAGGCTGCTCGATGTCGCCTGTCAAGCAGGCAGCTCCACCCACCTCCGCTCCGCGGCGGAGGTGTAGACGGCTTCGGTGAATTCCATGTAGCGCCACCCGTCTTCGAACGAGGGCTCCACGGGCTTCCCATTCGTCATCGCGTCGATCCAATCGGCCTCGACCGACCAGGGCCGAGCCTCGTCGCCGGATAACGGGATCTGCCGGGCCACCTTGTCGGCCAGACTTCCTCCCGTGATGCGGTCTGTATCCAGGCAGTAGTGCAGCGTGCCCTGACTGCCGTAGAGGGAGATGCGGTTGGGCGGGGCCAGGTGGGCGACGCCACTGAATCGGTACGATCCGACCGCGCCGGTGCGAAGCTCGGCGGCGATGGCGACCGACTCGGCGACCCGGACTTCCCGCATCTCGCCGCTCACGGGGTCACGGCGCCGCGGAACATGGGTCTTAGTCAGGGCGCTGAGCCCCGCGTGCGGACCGACCCAGCGTTCAATCACCTCGATCCACATGCCCAAGGTCAGGGTGTTGAAACCCTGAAGGGCGAACTCATGGCGCCAATGCAGCGGTGCCTCGGGGTCGATGTTGGCGGCGCTCAGACCCTCGGCGTGCACCTCGCGCAACTCCCCAAGAAAGCCTTCTCGAAGCAGCCGACGCATCACGCGGTCGCCCAGCATCCCCGCCGGGGGTGGGCAGAGCATGGCCACCTGGTGCGGGTGCGCGCGGGCGACGTCCCGCATCGCGCGAGCCTCCTCGGCGGTGCGAGCCATGCGGGCCTGGCAGAAGACGTGCTTGCCGGCTCGCAGCGTGACCTCGCTCATCTCCGCGTGCGTGTAGGGCCAGGTCCCGATCAGGATCGCATCTAAATCCGGCCGTTTGACCAGCTCCCGCCAGTCATCCACTACTTCGGGGATGCCCCACTCACGGGCTACTGCTTCCCCTGAGGCGTGGGAGCGGTTGCAGACGGCGGCCACACGCACTCCCGGGATCGCGGCCAATCCGGGCAGATGCCGCTGCCGCACAATCCCCCCCGCCCCAATGATGCCGATCTGAATCACGCGTGATTATGTAGCCGCTGCGGGATGCGGGCAAGATGCCGGCGTTCCCAGGGGTTTGCTTCGGGGGGCGGGCAAGATGCCCGCGCACCCAGGTCAACGCGCTCGCAAGCCATCGGGGATCCCCGCCCGATGACGGATTCGACCTCCGTCTTGTGACGGAGTCACGAGGCACTCGGGATTCTTCGACCACGTACCCGGATGGGTCCATCGATGACGTTCGGTGTGCGTGACCGGGAGCGTGCCGCGTGCCTCCGGCCGGGTGCTGGACCGGGATACTCATCGTTGGGTCTCGAGCGCGGACTCAAGCAGCCGCTGCTTCGGCGGTAGGTTACCCACGCTCCCTCCCGGTCGCGGCTCAGGGCAGGCGGCGCGGCGCTACCGCGCCTTAATTGCGGCTCTCGATGTAGGCGCCAAGCACCCGTCCCGTGACGGGCCCCTCCACGGGGCTGACGTACTCGAGATCCCGCTTCGTTAGCACGCCCTTCACGCTGGACAACGCTCGTTCTGGAGCACCATCCGCCCGCAGGACGGCAATGGTCCCGCTTGTGAGCACGGCGAGAATCCTCTTACCTGAGTCGATGGGGCATGCCGCAAGGCAGTCTCTGCGGAGCCAAGCGGTCTCGCCAGTCGGAAGTTCGTAGGTCTTGAGCCCCAGCCCGGCGGTATCTCGGAGCCGATCAACCACCAGAAGCCGGTCGCGGCTCATAAATCGCGGGGTGAACCCGGTTCCTACCGGCTTCGCGTTGCGGCTGCCGATCGCGGCTACATAGACCTCGTTGCAGCGACCGTCGTCATCAGTCGTGCTGCCAGGCCGGGGCACTTTGCGATCGAATGGTGCCAGTTCGTTCCCTTCGGTCGAGTACGTCAGCCGCTGTCCGCTCGGATCGCAGTCGATGCCGAACATGGAGTAGAGGTCGCGCTGGTGGAGGCGGGGACCGGTGGCCGGCGACACCTTGCCGCTCTTCCTGTCCCACACCACCAGCCCCCTGCTGGATGAGAAATAGTAGAGTTTCTTTCCGTCAGGGGCCCAGGCCAGCGACGGACTTCTACCGGTAGGGGGGATGCCCGGTTTGGCTGCGGTGCCAAACACCCTCTTCCATCTTCCTTCCGGTCGCTCTCGTTCCGTCCAGGGTCCCGTGGCGACATCGATCCCGATGTCGTCCGCCCACTGCACGAAGGCAGACGACCCCGGAATGACCCGAGGAAATCCCCACAGGGCCTCCCCTAGCCTGGCACCTGTTCGGCGATCCAGGAAGACCGCTAGCAGTTCCGGTCCCCCCTTAGCCCTTTCCATGACCACGGAGAGGTAGATCGGCGACGTGAAGGGAGTCGCCGGCCCCCCCCGGACCTCGGGCGCGGCCACCAGCAGCAACATCGAAACGACCGCAAGGACGCGGAGCATAAACCCCCCTAACGCCCGGTAATGGGTCGGGCGTATAGCACGAATCCCCGATGCAAGTTGCCAGGGAGCGGTTCGTGGCCATTGAGACTCGCCGCGACCAACCCCCCACTCACTCGGTCATTGACGAAAACTGCGGTGTGTCGATCGTGCCGAGTTGGTCGCTGGAGTTGAAGTTGAAGTCGATCCCGTGCCGGGTGGTCAGCACGAACAGGTTGCTGCCGTTTTTTACCAGGGTGTCGAAGCACCCGGCCGGGGGGGTGTAGCTGCCGTCCATGTTCTGGGAGAAGGTGGTTTCGCTGCCGTCGCCCGCGTGCACGGTAGCGAAGTTGCCCATCATCCCGCTGCTGGTGGTGACGTAGACGTGGTAGGAGTGCGTCCAACCGTCGGAGAGGGGAGCGGCATTCGTGCCGGTGGTGGCGGCGGAGTTGTGGGTCAGGGCGAAGGTGACGCCCATGCCCCGCCCCGGGATGGACACCACCGGAAGCGTGAGCCGCTGATTGCCGGTGAGCACGTTGTACTCGCCGTAGCCGCCGAGGTTGGCGGTGCCGTACTGCCAGCGACGCACGGCGCCCGGCTGGGTTGCCTTCCCCCAGATAGCGTCCTTCTCGTGGGCGTCCAGCAGGCGCACGCGCGGCCGGGTGCGCTCCGCATCGCGGCGTGCCGCCGCCACCGCGCCCGCCACTGCGGGGCGCGGAATCCAGGCTGAATGCTTCAACATGCGTAGCATGACAATTGCTCTCCTATTCGACACAAACCCGGCTCAATCCTTGGTAGGCAGCCCCCATCAGGCGCTGCGCGCATGCCGAGCTGGAGCTCAGCGGTCCCAGGGGCTTCGGCCATGTCGAGTCGGAGCTCAGTGGAATGACCGGGTTTTGGGCCGGGTTCGTCAGCGTCACCGAATCCCGTCCAACCCCCGCTGAGCCGCGACCGTGAGGGAGCGTGGATCCGCACTGGCTGGTAGGCACGGCAAGCGAATCCCGTCCAACCCTCGCTGAGCCGCGACAGTGAGGGAGCGTGGACCCGTCGACGACGACGGATTCGACCCCCGTCTTGTGACGGAGTCAGGAGGCACTCGGGATTCTTCGACCACGTACCCGGCTGGGTCTATGGGTAGGGCCGCGTTCGTGAGCGCCATGCGGGCCGGAGGCCCGCGCACCCAGGTCCATCGCACTCGCAGGCCATCG
>CAZSRZ010000096.1:0-13430 GCA_964609085.1 uncultured bacterium
TCTGACCATATTAGTAGCGGTCGCGCGGAGTGGGACGTCGCACTAGCTGATGGGCGAGGCTCGGCGGCAATGTAGAGGAAGACAAAGACGGGCACGAGATATCGGAATGTGAGACGCAAGGCGCTACCTGCCATCCCTTCTTTGTAACGGGTGCCCCAGTCGTGCACATACTGCACCGTGGTCACCTCGCCGCTGGCGTAACCCAGCGTCACTCTCCGGCCCGCCGGCTCTGCGTTTGCCGAACAACGCGGCTCCCCTCGCCGCCACCGAACGCCGACAAGAGTTGATTCGACATCCCCCTCCGAAACTCCTTGGCCATTCAGAAAGTATCTGGTGCCTCTTTTAGTCGTGCGCCCCGGCTGTGGTGGTGATCGCAGACATTGGTCGTCGGGCACGGCCCGGACGCCGCGGCTACCCCCCGGCCGCGCCGCGACCGTGAGGCAGCGATGTGCGGTTGCCATCGTCGGATTCGACCTGCGCCGGGTGCTGGGATTCCTGAAGCCCCCGGGATTCACGGACGGCGTACCCCGGGTGGGTCCGTCGATCGGGGGCGGGTGCGTTGTCGGGATGGTCATCCACGGGTCGCGTGGACGGAGTCGGTCGGCCGCAGCTTCAGCGGTAGGTTACCCACGCTCCCTCACGGTCGCGGCTCAGCTCCGGCGTAATGGACGGCGACACAGGACTCTTGCGGGTCGGGTTGGAACCAGGAGGAGGCCGGTCGGGTGATTGTGCCCGCGGAGAGATCCTTATGAAGCGTGCGCCACTTGCTCTTGCCGCGGCCGCGATGCTCGTGGCGTACGCCGCAGGACGATCTAGCGGCGGCGGGGTGCCCGTCGGTCGGACGTACCTCAATAGCCTGGAGCCTCTCCGCCGACCGTCGCCTCTGCTGGATGGCGTGCCGGAATATGTGGCTCCGGTGGTCGAACGCGCACGCTACGAGGCGCCGGCCATCGTTGATGATCAGGGTGCCGATCTACACGTCCGGGCCTGGCGTTTCTCCTACAACGCCCGCGGGATCATCGAGATGCCGAACCATCTGCGGGCCCGGGAAACGGCTGTGATCATGGTCCATCCCTGGGGCGTGGACGATGGTCAGGGGTGGCGGACTCCCGAGCCAGCGGGGGCCGTGGACTTCTGCACGCCCGAGAAGAACCATCTGGCCGGTCGCCACACCCGAGACGTGGTCAGCCCGCTCCTGGCAAGGCTGCGAGGACGGGTTCGCTACACGATGTACAGCCTGCCCGGATCCGAGGACCTCATCCGGCATCGCCTCTATCGCTCGTTTACGCACAACCCGACCCCGCCGGAGCGCCGACAGGCCCAGGCTGACCTGGAGAGGACTCTCAAGGCTTTCCGCTATCGAGGCTCCCCGCTGCCGCGAACGCTGACTTTGAGCGCCGACAAACCCGTGGTTGACTACTTCCGGCAGTTCCCGGGGCTGGATGCCGGACCCGGCTACAACAACGCCGGTTTCTGGGATCTGCCCATTCCCGTGACTCGCGATCTCCGGACCGCTCCCGAAGATGTGGTGATCTACGACGCCGCGGGGTATGCGCCGCTCAAACGCTTCCTTGTGGATGCCGGAGTGCGGCACGTTTTGCTGTGCGGGTACGCCACCGACATGTGCTTCAAGGCCACGACGGCCGGCTACCTCAACCTTTCTCCGGACTTTAATGTCTTCCTGGTCGGAGACGCGACGATGGCCACTTTTCCGGCGAACGAATCTCCGAGGTCAGCCACGAATGCGCATCTTTCGTTTGCGGCGCTGGATCACCTGATCACGCAGAGTTCATGGATCCGACTGGACAGATGAGCCCGGAAGCGGTGGGGGCAGCTCGGCGCGGCGTGACCAGGCGGCAGTGCCTCGGTGCTATGGTAGCCGCCAGCGTTCCGACCCCCGAACCGGGGCGGGCGGGCGAATCGGCGCTGATCTCCATCACCCTTGATTTGGAGATGTCGCGCAATTTTCCCAGGTGGGAAGATACGCACTGGGATTACGAAAAGGGGGCGCTGGACGCGGCCACTCGGAGGTATGCCCGAGAGGCCGGCCGTCGTGTGCGGGCTGCGGGGGGTGTGATCCACTACTTCCTGGTCGGCCGTGCCCTGGAGGCCGAGGATATCGGTTGGCTCCAAGAGTTAATCCGCGAGGGTCATCCGCTCGGCAATCACACCTACGATCACGTGAACGTGTTGGCGAGGGAGCTGCCGGATATACAGTTCAGGTTTCGACGGGCGCCCTGGCTGATCGAGGGAAAGACGCCCGAACAGGTGATCAAGGAGAACATCCGGCTGACCACTGCGGCCATGCGTTCGCGCCTCGGCATTGCTCCAGACGGCTTTCGGACGCCGGGCGGATTCGCGGACGGTCTGTCTCAGCGCCCGGACGTCCGCGCGATGCTCATCGAGCTCGGATACCGCTGGGTCAGCAGCCGTTACCCCGCGCATCCCATGGGTGCCCCCACGGACCGTGCCGTCATCGACGGAGCGCTGAAGGCGCAAGTGCATGCGCAGCCCTACGCCTACCCGGATGGGCTGATCGAGGTCCCCATGAGTCCGGTCAGCGACATCAATGCCTTCCGGGTGGGGAGGTGGTCGTTGCGCGGATTCCTGGATGTCATCGCCCGCTGCGTGGATCAGGCGATTGAGAAGCGTCAAGTCTTCGATTTCCTAGCGCACCCGTCCTGCCTGGGAGTGATGGACCCCGAATTCCGTACCATCGACCTCATCCTCCACCGGGTGAAGCAGGCCGGTCGGGCGGCTGCTCTGGTCGACCTGGGCCGTCTCGCGGGTCGAGCCCCGCTCGCACAAGGAGTCCGCAAGTGAACCGCCGGTCTTTCGTTCTCACACTCGGCCTCGCGGGGTTGGCTCCCCGGGCGCAGGCTGCCGAGGCTACGGTGCTCCGGGACGTCTGCTACGGTGAAGCGGGCGGCGAGAGGCTGCTGATGGACATCTACCGGCCGACGTCGGGGGGACCGCACGCGGTGGTGGTTCTCGTCCATGGCGGGGGTTGGCTGGGTGGCAACAAGGAAGGGCACCGCCAGACCGGGCTGATGCTGGCCAGGAACGGGTACGCAGCCTGCTCCATCGACTACCGGTTGGCCCCCAAGCACCCTTATCCGGCGGCGTTCGACGACTGCCAACGGGCCGTGCGATGGATCAGGAAGCATGCATTTGAGCACGAGTTCGATCCTCGGCGCATCGCGGCGCTCGGCGATTCCGCGGGAGGTCACCTCGTCGCACTGATCGGCGTCCGCGACACCCGGGACCGGAGCGATCCCGAACTGCGGGGTTACAGCAGTCGACCCAATGCCGTAGTCGCCTATTACGGCGCCCACGAACTGAAGCGCATGTGGCTGATCGAGATGGCCCACCGGCCGCTGACCGCATGGCTCGGCGGGCCACCCGAGGGTCTCGAAAAGCGGTATGAAGAGACCTCTCCGGTCAGCATGGTCACCTCCCGCGCCTGTCCCTTTCTACTCATCCACGGCAGCAGCGACACGGTGAATCCCCTGGAGCAATCAGAACTGATGCACGCCGCGCTACGGAAGGCCGGCGTGGACAGCACCCTCCTCGTGCTGCCGGGCGCTGGTCATGGATGGGCGCCGGACTCCGAACATGGTCGCAAGGCGGAGGCGGCGGTCCTCGCCTTCCTCGGGCGGACGATTCCGGCGCGATAGCGGCGTCAGGTCTCGCCATCCGCCGCCCTATCCGGGAGGGCTCAGTCGATTGAAGATCCGCATCAACCCCAGTTTCTACGATCTGGATCTGGGTGGGGTAGTGAACAACATCGCCTATCTGCGGTGGATGGAGGACGCGCGGACGCGGTTACTGGAGGACTCACCCCTGCCGCTCGACCGCCTGATGGCCATGCGGGTGCTGCCTGTCGTCCGGCACACCTCGGTGGATTATCACGCCCCCTTGTTTGCCGGTGATAGGGCTGACCTGGAAGTCGTGCTCTCGGAGCTGCGCCGCAGTGGTTGGGGAATGCGTTTCCGCTTCGTTCGGGTTCGCGACGGCCGGGAGTGCGTAACCGCCGGGCAGCACGGGTGCTTCGTCGACCTGGACCGGCTCAAACCGGTCGCCGTCCCTGAAGCAATCAGGGCCTACTGGACGGAGCTTTTTGGGCCTGTCGCTGCGGGCGGGCCTGCCAGTCGGCGGCTACCGACCGGGGACGGGAAGCGGGCAGGTGACGGTCCATCGTCCTGATCCCAGGCGCGTCTCCACGCCCCCGAGGCCATGGGTCTGGCCGGGAGTCCACTCCGGCCGGGACGGCCGCGGTAGGATGGTGATCCCGGCCGACTCGGTGATCGGTAGGCGGACCACCGCCTGAGTCCCCACGGGGATCTCGACCGTCAGCACCAGCCTGCCGCCCCGCACCACCCAGTTGCTTCGAAGCACGCCGCGAATGGTGCGGACTGAGGCACCGGCGGATTGGAGACGGGCGAGAGGGACGGGCTCGATCGCGCAACTGTCCCACCCCACGGAGCCGGGCGCAGGTCGCACGCCGGCTACGGACTTAAAGAGCCAGGTGGAAATGGAGCCGAACATCGGGTGGTTGTGAGAGTAGACGTTGTCGCTGAACCGCCACGTCTCCCATAGTGTGGTGGCCCCCAGGTTGATCATGTGCCCCCATCCCGGGAAGGCAGGGCGAGTCGCCAGCCCCCACGCCTGCTCGTGGCTGCCATGTGCACTGAGACTCTCCATCAATGCCGGGGTGCCGAAGATGCCGGTGCGCACACCACCCGGCGGCGCTTCGGTAACCGCTTTCAACCTGGCGAGGGTCGCGGCCTCGGTGTCCGCGCCCGCAAGCCCATCCGTGAGCGCCAGGGCCTGGCATGCTTGAGTACCGCTGTCCCACTTGCCCGATTCCGCATGGTAGAAGCGGTCGCGCAGAGTCAGCAGCAGTTCATCGGCCCGCCGGGTGTAGTCCTGGGCATCCGGTCCTCGGCCCAGCAGGCGAGCGAATCCGGCCATCAGCAGGGCATATCGCCGCACGAGGAGGGTGCTGGTGAAGCGCGTCGGTTTCGGATCCAGGCTCTCATGGTCACCGATGCAGTCCGAGGCGACCCCGTCGCTCAGCCGCGACAGCATCAGCGCCAGGCATCGCCGGAGCGCCGGATAGGCGCGGGCGACGATCCGCGTGTCACCGTAATGGCGGTGGAGCAAATCGCAGAGGACGGCAGGTGCGATCGCCCAGCCGATCGGCCCAGCACCACCACCCAGTCCCTGATCGGCTATGCCGACGTAGGGGGCGGTCTCGGTGAACCCCCCGTTGGGTCGTTGGGCGTCCAGGAAGTCGTTAACCACCTTCGTGTAGAAGGCAGCCATATCGAAGTTCAGGATGAACGCCTCGCCAGTCGGCACGATATCCCCCCCGTAGCCGAATTTCTCGCGGTGCGGACAGTCGGACTGCACGCTGAACAAGTTGCTGAGGAACGTGCGCCGAACAGCCTCCTGAACCAGGTTTGCGGTGCCGTCGGCCGAGGTGAATCCCGACACTCTGTCTACGACATCCGGGGAGAGAGGAATCCCCTGGATCGCCCCCATGCCAACCCGACCAGGGAAGCCTCGCACTTCGACATACCGAAACCCGTGAAAGGTGAAGCGCGGTGACCAGACTTCCTCCCCTTCGCCTTTAAGCACGTAAGAGTCGGACTGGCAGGCGGGTCTCGGCGCGCCGGGCCCGGTGGTCTCCGCGGTGCCCTGCCTCGGTTTGATCTGGCCGGTGGTGCTCGTCAGCACGTTAACGGTCCCGTCGGGGTTCAGCAGCTCGCCGCAGCGCACCGTGACCCGCGTGCCGGCTTCGCCGCGCACCCTGAGTCGGGGCCAACCGGCGAAATTGATGCCGAGATCGACAACCCAAATCCCCTCCCGAACCTCTCGCACCGAACGTGCCGGCACCGCAGCCCGTGCCCGAACGGGGGGTTGGGCCTGCGCTCGCAGGGGACCAACCGGGTCGACGGCGCGGCGACACGGCTTCCAATTTCCCCTGGGTGTGCCGGGCAGATCCCAACCGGGGATCTCACGTCGTGCGTCGTAGGTTTCCCCCAGATAGATGCTGTTGCGCAGCAATGGTCCCGATGCCACCTGCCAACTCCCGTCGGTCACCACCACGGTCTGGCCGCCACCCGGGTGATCGACCACGAGCCTGCCGATCAGGCGGGGCCGGCCCACGGCCAGGTGCTCGCGCAGATTCAGATGCCCCCACATCTTCAGCGGCAATGGGTTGTACCAGCCGTTGCCGACCATCGCCGCGAGGCAGTTTGAACCTCGGCGCAGCATGGCACCGACGTCATAGGTGCTGTACAGGACGCGCCTGCGGACCGCGGTCCAGCCTGGGTCGAGCACCCTGTCTCCGACGCGCGCTCCATTGATTCGCGCTTCGTAGTAACCCAGGCCCGTGATGTAGAGGCGGGCGCGGGCGATCGGACGCGCAATCTCGAACGTGCGCCGAAAGAGCGGGGCGGGATCGTCCTCGAATGACCTGTCACCCTCGGGGCTCGTGCCGCCGTCGTCAATCCACTGCGCTTGCCAATCCTGAGGCGAGAGTAGCCCCATCTCCCAGAACGAGGGCACGCTCCAGGACCCGGGGCGCTCATCCCGGTCCCACAGTCGCACTCGCCACCACAAACGCTGGCCCGGCTTCATGGCGGGCCCGCCATACTCCACCTGTGCGCAGCGGGGACTGCGGACGCGGCCCGAGTCCCAGACGGACCGGATGCCGAGCTGGAGGTCCTGCGGCGAACCACACGCCTGGATCTGGTAGGACGTCTGGCGCTGCTCCCAACCGAGCGAGACCGGTTCCCAGCTCAACCTCGGCTTCGGTTCATCCACACCGATCGGATTCGTCAGGTACTCGCACCTGGGATTGGCGACGCGCAGCTCGGCTCCCGGGAGTCCCGCCGCCTGGCCGAGCAGGCAGAGATTGGCCAGCCCCGCCAGCACCAGCAGAAGAAGCCGCGGCGGGCGTAACCCCCGGCTTGGGGCGGGCATCTCACCGGGGAGAAGGCTGCCGCGCAGAGGGGGAGAAATGCGTTCGCTCGTCGTGTTCATTCCTGTGGGGTTTCTCGCTATCGCCGCGCTCGCGTCTGGTTCGCCCGACCGCCCGGAATCCGGTCTGATCAACACCCTCGACAGGTGCTTTCAGGAGCGATTCGAGGCGATCGATGAGAAGCAATTCGGGCTCGCCCGCATACCAACCACGCCGCAGCACGGCGAGTTCCGTCGCTTCCAGCCGAGCACCCCTGCCGAGAAGCACGCCGTCGGGGACCTGAGCCGACAAGGCTGGGATGCCGTCTTCATGGTCGCCAGCCAGCACGGGCTGGCTGCCCACCGGCGCGCCCAGCGTGCGGGAGCCACCCGGGTTGGAAAGCCGGTGTCTCCTCCGATTCTTCTCAGCACGGGCGAATCACCTTCTCCAGGCCCGACGGCCACCGCGCTTCAGGATCTGCAGGATGCAACCATCGCTGACATCTCGCGAGCCGACCGGGCCCTGTCGTCTGTGTCGTCCGTTTCGGGTTGGACGCTGATCAAGCGAGCCATACCGGCGTCGAAGGCCGAATGCCTGCGCTGTCACCAGACGGACCCCAACGGAAAACGAGTGCGGCTCGGCGACGCCCTGGGGTTGGCGATCTACGGATTCAGGAAGCGGCCCACTCTCCGCTAGCCGTGGGCGAGCGAGAAGCGGCAGGCGCTCCCAGGCTGCCCCGGGGCGTGTGATACCATGCCGTGCCCGGGAAAGCCCCTGGGTCGCCGTCTCAAGCGGTGCCGCTGGAGATTCTCGCCCCATGATGTTGCTCGGGACCCAGAGAGTGAACGTCGCCGGTCACCTCGAGATTGGCGGTGTCGACACGGTCGAGCTTGCTGCTCAATTCGGCACTCCCCTCTACGTGATGGACGAGGCGGCGTTCCGATCGAATTGCCGGTCCTACCGGGCTGCGTTTGCGGCGCGATGGCCTCACACGGAGATCTCCTACGCGGGGAAGGCGTTCCTTTGCGCGGGCTTCTGCCGCCTCGTGGAGGAAGAGCAGCTCAATCTCGATGTGGCCTCCGGTGGGGAACTCTACACGGCCCTCCGAGGCGGGTTCCCGACCGGACGTATTACCCTCCACGGCAACAACAAGAGCCAGGAGGAGCTGACGATGGCCCTGGAGGCCGCGGTCGGCCACATCGTCGTCGACAACTTCCTGGAGCTTGACATGCTCTCGCGGCTGGCGCGGCCGGACGGGTCGCGACAACCCGTGTTGGTGCGTGTCGCGCCCGGGATTGACCCCCATACCCACCGGCGGATCAGCACGGGCCAGGTGGATACAAAGTTCGGCTTCGATCTGGCCTCCGGCGCCGCCCTGGCGGCGGTGCGGCAAGCGCTGTCGATCCCTCACCTGGAGGTCCGCGGACTGCACTGCCACGTGGGCTCCCAACTTCTCGACGCGGAATGCCACCGGGATTCCGTGCGAAGCATGGTGGAGTTGCTTGCGGGCATCAAGGCCGAGTTGGGCGTCGAGTTCCCCGAACTCAACATCGGCGGGGGGCTCGGCATTCGGTACCTGGCGGAACACACGCCGCCGAGCCTGGACGACTTCGCGGACATCGTGATCGGGACGCTGGCGAAGACGCTGGATGAGTTCGGGCTGGCCCGGCCGATCCTACTCCAGGAGCCGGGTCGCTCACTCGTCGGCGAGGCGGGCACGACCCTCTACACCATTGGCTCGCAGAAGGTGATCCCGGGGGTGCGCACCTACATTTCGGTGGATGGCGGCCTTTCGGACAACCCCCGACCGGCGCTCTACGATGCTCGCTACTCCGTGTTGGTCGCCGATCGCGCCGACCAACCGGCCGATCAGGTGGTGACCGTCGCCGGCAAGCACTGTGAGACCGACATCCTCTTCCGCGATGTGGCCATCCCCGCCGTCCAGCCGGGTAGCATCCTCGCGGTCCTGTCGACCGGGGCCTACAACTTCGCGATGGCGAGCAACTACAACCGCTTCCGACGTCCTGCTGTCGTGCTGGTTGGAGACGGGAAGGCGGAGTTGCTCGTTCGTCGCGAGAGCTATGCGGACGTGCTGGCGAGGGACGTCATTCCATGCTCGGCGAGCTAGTGCCGCTGCCGGCCGCGCCCAGAGCAGCCTGACTCGCAAGGGTCGCGTCGATCACCTTGCGAACCGTCGGGTCCTTTTCCTTACTCGCCGCCGCCTGCAGACGCCGACGCCGATCCGGCGTCAGCAGGTGGCGGTTCATCACTCGCGCGGCGCGAGCCCGCACGGCGGGATCCGGGTCCGATTCCAGCAGCGGGAAGAACTGGGACGGCGCAGCCCCATCCCACAACACGGCGCTCATCGCCTGCTCGGCCACCCCCTCATCGCCGTCTTTTCGGGCCGCCAGCAGGACGGAGCCGGCGGCCTCTCGCGCGAACGGGTTGCTGCGGCTGCGGGCGACGGCGGCCAGAGGCGCGAGCGTCGCGGATCGCACGGCCGGCTTGCCCTCGCGCAGCGAAGTCAGCAGCAGGCGTACGGCATCGGCCGTGCCGAGCATTCCGATGGCACGGCAGGCCTCAACGTAGAAATAGGGCTCATCCTCCGGGATCTCCCCCTTGACCGCCCGCTCCAGGTGGAAGACCGCCGCGGGGTCGCCCAGTCTCCCCAGACCGACGAGCACCTCACTGCGGGAGACCGAGGGCGTGCGACTGCCCTCGTACGCCGTCGCCAGCAACAGATCGCGCGGCGACTTACGGTCGCCCAGTGACACGAGGACGTAGGCGGCCGCGAGCCGAATGTCCACGCTCCGCTCTTCTCGCATCAGTCGCCGCAGCGAAGACAGATGGGTGCGGATGTCCGTCTTCTCGAGTTCGCGTACGGCTCGGGCGCGCTCACTCTCCGGAGCAGACTCCGAGAGGGCCACCTCCAGGAACCGCGCGACCTCTTCCTCGCCGTACCTGGGCGCCGCTTGGCCCAGGGTCGGCGCGAGTGCCGACCCGAGTATTCCAGCCACGACCAGGATGCAGGCGGTCCAGCGCATCGTGAATTCCCTCCTAATCAGAGACGGTGATTCCGGTGCCCGGTTCAGCCCGGGTCGGGGGTGCTGCCATCCGGTGCCCGGAGGCGGCTCGCGGCCAGGTGCCAGGCTGCCAGGCTCTTGGCGTCGGGCACTCCCCCGGTGCGAATCCGCTCTTCCCATTCGCCCGGGGCCAGCCAGACCACCTCGATCCGTTCGTCCTCGTCGGGGTCTGCCGGGGACTCGTAGAGCTCTGTGGCCAGGTAGGCACGCATGTATTCCGTCGCCCAGCCTGGGGCGAGGTAGAAGCCGCCGAGTTCCTCAATCCGGCGAGCCCGATAGCCGGTCTCCTCGGCAAGTTCACGATTGACGGCTTCTTCCGGGGCTTCATCCGGGTCCACCGATCCGGCGGGGGTTTCCAGCAGCTCCCGGCCCGTCGGGTGGCGAAACTGCCGGACGAGGAGCAACCGGCCCCGATCATCGACGGCCACGACGGTTACGGAATCCCGGTGCTCGACGACCTCCTGCCGGACGACCGTTCCATCATCCAGCACCAACTCGTCGACGCGCACTGCGACGATGCGTCCCTGGAAGGGGTAGTTGCTGGAGCGCACTCTCGGCATCTGGTCCTCCGCGTCGTCAGGGGCCGGGCTCAGCGCCGCGGGCGAGCGAGCGGTTCAATCTCGCGAACGGTCACTGGTCCGATCAGGCCGGAGCGCATCGCGGTCTGGATGAGTGGCTCCGCCCTGTCCCGATACTGGTTCCACCAGCCCGATGCCTTGGCGGAGGCCACGGCTTCCGTGCTGCTTGCCTGATTGGCCAGGGTATTGGTGACCTCCACGCGCAATCGATTCCGTCCCAGCCGCATGATGCCGGAGACATCGAAGCGGTACGGCGGCCAGGCTCGGCGGCCGAGGTCCCGGCCGTTGAGCCAGAGGTGAACGGCGTGCCGAACCTCCCCCAGGTCGAGTACAAGCACGGACTGCGGGACCCTGCGCTCCGGCAGGATAAAGTCCGCCTCGTAAGAGAGCGTGCCGGAGAAGTGAGGCAGCCCCTGTTGGGACCAGTCCCCGAGGGTGACGGCGGCGAGCCGTTCTCGGGCGACTCGCCGCTGAACTCCTTCGGGAGTGATCTGGCACCGAGCCTGTTGGTAGACGCGCCAGTCCTCGCTCACGCGGAAGATCTCGGTCCCCTCGGCATGATCCGCCACGGAGATGACCTTCCCTCGCGGCGCACCCCGGCGAAGAATTCGCAGCCCGTGCCCCGGCAGGTCCACCCGAAGGAAGCGACGCCCCCCGCGAAGCTCCACCAGGGGTGCGGTCTGCGAGCCGGATTCCGGATCGAAGACGGTGTACGCGGGCGGTTCGGCCGTGCCGTGTGATACCCGCACGGTTCCGTGGGTGTCGCCCTCGTTGAACAGCACGTACTCCGGCGCCGTGGGCGGGCCGTGTCGGGCTCCAGTGATCTCTGTACCTGAGGTCTCCCACTGGAAGGTCGGCTCCAATCTTCGCCAGACTCGCGCCGAAAGATCGCCTTCAATCTCAAAGATTCTCTCCGAATCCGGGAGACCTGCGGGGCGGCCGTTGAGGCAGAAGATGGTGCCGCCGGCTGTCAGGAACTCGCGCAGCCGCTCCAACGTCCACTCCGCCAGGCGTGCCGGGTGGGGGAAGATGAGTATTCGGCAGGTGGCCAGGCCGAGGCGAAGCCAGTTCCGCTCGATGCGGCACTCGTTCAGGGCATCTTCATCCCACCAGTTGAAGTCGATCAGTCCAGTCGAGAGCTCGCGGCAGGCCAATTCAAACGCGGCGGCGACCTCCTCGCCCGCCCAGATCTCCCCGATTGGGTAGAAAACCCCAACGCGCAGGTCTCGCGGCAGGCTCCGCAGCGATTCAGCCGCTCGGGTCACCATCCCCGCCCAGAGGTGCATGAACGGGAAGAGGGGATTGCCGGGTCCCAATTCCGACATGGTGGCGTAGAGGTGGGGCCCGGCAGTGTCGCTGTGGATAGCCATGGGGCAGTGAAAGGTGATGCCGCGGACGATGAGGTAGGCGCTGATCCACGCCATCTCCGCGGGGCAAAGCCCCCAACCGTATCCTCCGAATGAGTCGGCGAGCGCGTCGCGACGCCCAGAGAAGGCGGCCGCCGAAGCCGCCATGCGGGGATAGTCTGTGTTTGCACCCCCGGGCCGAAGCTGCCCGGAAACGGCGTCCACACCCGGGACGTGGAAGTGCCGCAGCATCCGGAGGGGCTGGCCGGACCCGCCGCGGGCGTGCTCCTGCAGGTTGTCATCTCCGTTCAGGTGTCCGCAGAGAGCAAGGTTGTTCTGTTCGCACCACTGGAACAGTGGCCGAATGTAGCTGTCACGCAGCCGGTTTCCCCAGTGGTCTGCAAAGTCCCGCCGCGTCTGGCGGATCTGCTCGTCGGTAAAGCGATGCGCCGCCCCCCCTGTGACGGCCGGATCGAAGAGGCAGGCCAGACGAGTGGACAGGGCGTACCCCTTCCGCCGTCTGAACATCCGCTCCATGTCGTGGCCCCATGGGATCGCTGAACTTCCGACGCGACCCTGCACCGAGGGTTCGTCAGTGAAGATTCCGGGGATGCGCTTGCCAAACTCGGACTTCAACCGACGGCGATAGCCCTCGTGCACCAACTCAAGGAAATGCTGGACTGTCTGCGGGTGAAACAGGTCGGTCCGCCCCGGCCGGAGCTCGATACGGTAGTGGCAATGCTCTTCGGCTGCGTAGGTGGGTGTATCCGGCGGGGGAGGCCCGGGGACGCAGCGGAGCACCCGCCCCGCGAGGTCGGGATAGAGGCGGACGATTTCCACGGCGGCGGTGCCGGCCGGCCAGCCGCCTTCGTCATAGAGCCAGAGGTGGAGGCCGCAGTCGAACACGATGGCGGCCAGGTCCGCCACGCGCCGGAAGTATTCCTCCGTGGCGAATGCCGGTCCCATCTGGGAGTGAAAGTCCTGATCCCGAAACCCCCGCGGGAAAGGCTGCAGGTAGACCCCGCCAAAACCCTGGTCGCGGACTTGCCCGAGTTGAGTACGTAGTTGGGCCGGATCGGGATCCGACAACCACAGCCAGAAGGGGACCGGTTTTAGCGAGGAGAGCGGGAGACTGGGGGGCATGCTGGACGTGATCGCTACTCGGCGATCAGCTCTACGTTTGCCCGCGGCACCGTCACCTGCTCGCCGGTGGAGAGTGCCGCGAGCAGCACGCGCACTTCCGCCCCGCTGGGAATGGTCTGGAGTTCGGGTGGGAGGCCGGTGACGGTGGCAAGCTCGCCGAAGTAGGGCTCGCGGATGATGCGGATATGCGCTCCGAGTTCGAGGTTGCCACCCGCATCCTCGTCCCCTGCGTCGGCCGTGTCGGAAGGGACGATGACTTCCGGCCGGATCACCCCTGCGCGGATCTGCGTGGCCCCGTTGACGCTTGCCA
>CAZSRZ010000096.1:13440-20374 GCA_964609085.1 uncultured bacterium
TCCTTCCAGGCTTTTCAGCAGGCGGAAGGTGCGCTCGGCCATGCGGATGGTGCCGAACCCCTCCGTGAGGATGAGCGTGATATCGATGGCCTCGTGGCCGGTAATGGCCACGCCAATGTCATACCCCAGGAAGTCGATGAGGTCCTTGTCGATGATGGCGCCGACGACGATGCCGGCCACGCCGACCGAGGCAGCCATCCTGAGGGCCTCGCCACTGAGGTTCGACCCGCCCACCACCACCTTTCCCCGCATTTCCGGGGTGAAGTGGGCCGGCGTCAGCGAGTCGCCGGGTCCGTCCACGGCCACACAGATCGGTCCTCGGCGCTCTCCGCCAACACCGAAGATCCCCTGCACCAGTGCGCCACGGGTTTCCACCACCACGCCTTCTCCCGGCAGCACTTCGGCGATCCTCCCGTCGACGTAGGCGTTCACCTCAATCGGGTTGGGATGCTCTCGGATGCTGATGTGGCCGGTGATGTCGCTGATCAACTCCACGACGCCGTCCACCGGCGCGGTGACCTCGGACTTGAAAAACCCGAAGAAGCTTCGGGATTCGGCCAGCAGGGTGCCCGGCGAGACGTGTTCGCCGGCGCCGACCCGCAGCGCTGGGCGCAGCTCCTTCGGCTCTACCCCCAATCGCTCGGATGCGCGCACGGTCCGCAGGATGCCTGGGATTTCGGTGCGGGCGACGACGGTCTCCGGCGTCACCGAACTACCGACCGTCACCAGCACCTCACCCTTCAGAGGGAGACGCCTCGTTTTTCGGATGACCGTCGACGCAGAGACCTTGAGTCCGGGTGTATAGGCTGTTCCCACGCGGGCTTCCTGTCTACTCGTGCACGTACTTGATGAGCCAGGGGTCCTTGGTTCGCTCCTGCCAGGCACGCAGCCGTGCACGCAGATCGGTCAGGACCGGCAACGCCTTGTCGTTCCCCGCGAGGTTGGTTCGCTCCTGCGGGTCGCGCTCCAGATCGTACAGTTCCTCTCTGGGGTGATGCAGAAGCTGCTCCACGGTCCGGGTGCCGTAGCGTCGCTGCTTGCTGCGGAGCACGGCCTGCCAGGTCGGCGAATCGAAGAGGTCTTGCGCCAGCGGCATCTCGAGTCGATGCGCCAGGTTCAGGATGTACTTATGGGTTCGCGTCCGCAGCATCCGCATGGGGTAGTACATCGTAATCTCATGGAATTGGTGCGAACCGAACACCTCATCCCAACCCTTCGGGGCGGGATTCTCCAGGGTGGCGAGAAACGACCTCCCCTCAAGCGGGTAGGAGGGGCCGGTCACCTGCGCGAATTCCAGCACAGTGGGGGTGATGTCGACCCAACTGACCATAGCCGCCGAGGTACCGCCGCGCATCGTCTGACCGGGCCGCCGGACGATCAGCGGGAGGCGGATGCCGGCGTCGTACATCGTCGTCTTGCAGCCAGGCCAGGGCATGCCGTTGTCGCTCAGGTAGATGACGAGCGTGTCCTCGGCGTGACCCGTCGCCTCAATCCCCCGCAGCAGCCGGCCGACGCCTTGATCCAGCCGATGCACGGACTCGTAGTACTCCGCCAGATCCTCGCGAGTTTCAGGCAGGTCGGGGAGAAACGGCGGCACGCGGAGAGCGTTCGGATCCACCCGTTCGCGACGCACGTCGGGGTATTCCTGATTGGCATAGCCCTTCGCGGCGCGGTGCGGGTCCACCAGGGCGAAATAGAGGAAGAACGGCCGGGATGAAGGTTGGGCCATCCAGCGTTCGGCTGCCTCGGCCATCCGATAGACGTTGCGAGCCTGCCCGGCCGGGAAGAGGCTCTCCTGAAAGGCGAAGCTCTCGGCGGGCCCCACGTGGTACTTGCCGGCCACGGCCGTGCGGTATCCACCTGCCTCCAGGAGGTTAGGGAGTCCCCTGACCCAGCGGTGCGCCTCCTGCTTGTGAGTGGCATGCTGGAGACCGTAGAGGCCGTTGGTGTGGGAGTGCAGCCCCGACAGGATGACCCCACGGCTGGGGCTGCAGCTTGAAGTCGTGCAGAAGGCGTGCGTGTAGCGGGTGCCGGACCTGGCCAACGCATCCAGATTGGGCGTGCGCGCGTTCGGATCGCCGTAGCTCCCCGCCTGCAGGCCGTGATCGTCCCCCACAATGAGCACGACGTTCCGTGCGGGCCGCTGAGCCGGTCCCTGCCCGAAGGCGGGAGAGAGGCAGATCGCGAGGATGGCGATCACACGGAAGAGGGCGAGGTTCATCGCGGGCTCCGGCTCGGTCCCGCGCAGCGGCGGTCCGGCAACGATACTCTCCGAGAAGTTCGGTTAGATTAGGTTATCCTGCTTCCGTCCACTCCCATGCCCGACCTGCAGACCAAGCTCGATTCGCTCCCCACCCGTCCCGGCTGCTATCAGCTCCTGGACAGCAAGGGTGACGTCCTCTACGTCGGCAAGGCGCAAAACCTCCGCAGCCGCGTGCGGTCTTACTTCCAGGAGAGCGCCGACCATCATCCACGCATCCGCCTCATGGTCTCCAGGGTCGCCGATCTCAGAGTGATGTTGACCGAGACCGTGGCTGACGCGTTGCTGCTCGAGTGCAACCTGGTAAAGCGCCACCGCCCGCCGTTCAACGTCAGGATGCGGGATGACAAGCAGTATCCCTACCTGTGCCTGACGATGACGGAGCCGTTCCCACGACCGATCGTGGTTCGGCGAGTGAAGCAGGACGGCAACCGCTACTTCGGCCCGTACACCAGCTCCTCCGCCATGAGGCAGGCTCTGCGGGTGATCAAGTCGGTGTTCCGTCTGCGGAGCTGCGCCCGGCGGATCGACGAGGGCGACACGCAGAAGCTGTGCCTGGACTACCATATCGGTCTCTGCTCCGGGCCGTGCGGCGGCAAGATCGCGCGGGCGACGTACCTTCGGGCCGTGGATGAGGTGACGGAGTTCCTCCAGGGGAAGGCAGATCGCGCCATGACTCAGCTTCGCGCGGACATGGAAGAGGCTGCGGGGGCCCTGGAGTTCGAACAGGCCGCCCGGGTCCGCGATCAGCTCCGTGCCATCGAGGCCGTGGTGGAACGACAGACTGCCGTGTCGACAGAGCTGGAGGATCAGGACGTCGTTGCACTGGTCACGGACGGAGTGGGCACTTGCGCGGAAGTGCTCCAGGTCCGCAAGGGTCGGCTGGTCGGACAGAACACCCTGTTTCTCGATGGCGCTCATCCGGACGAACTGGCGGACGCTGCCCGACAGTTTCTGCAGCAGTTCTACCAGGACACATCGTTCGTCCCGGATCGCGTGCTTGTCAACCAGCCAATTGAGGATGCCGAGGTCCTGGAAGCCTGGCTTTCCGATCGGCGACGGGCTGCCGGGAGTGGAGTCTTTCCGGCCTTCCAGCCCTGGTTGACCGGCGGCGACGAGGTCGCGCGGCGGACACGCGCGCGTGTGCAACTGCTGCATCCCGTGCGGGGCGAGAAGCGCCGCCTTACCGAACTTGCGGAGACCAACGCACGGGAGCACCTGGGGCAACGGCGGCAGGCGATAGCGCGGGACCAGGCTCGGGCCGATCAGGCGCTGGCGGAGCTTCAGGAGCAACTGGGGCTGAGCTCGGTACCGTACCGGATCGAGTGCTACGACATCAGCAACACGATGGGTCAGGACTCCGTCGGCGCAATGACCGTCTTCGAGGACGGCCAGCCGAAGAAGTCCGAGTACAGGAAGTTCAAGATCCGCACGGTCGAGGGCCCGAACGACTTCGCGAGCATCCAGGAGGTCCTGCGGCGGCGATTCCAGCGGGCGATTGAGGGGGATCCGCGGTTCGCGGCCTGGCCGGACCTTGTCGTCATCGATGGCGGGAAGGGTCAACTAAGCGCCGCGACGGCGGTCGCGCAGGAATTGGGGCTGGAGGTGGCCATGATCGGCCTGGCGAAGCAGTTCGAGGAAGTGTTCCTCCCCGGTCGATCCGAAGCGCTGATGCTGCCCCGGCCGGGCCAGGGTCTCTTCCTGCTTCAGCGCATTCGGGATGAAGCGCACCGCTTTGGGCTGACCTTTCACCGAAAGCTCCGTGGCCGGCGGCAGCGGAAGAGTGCCCTGGACGAGATACCCGGCATCGGGGAAAAGCGTCGCCGAGCGCTCTTGCTGCAGTTCGGCAGCGTCGATAAGATGAGGGCCGCCAGCGTGGAAGAGCTGGCTCGTACGCCGGGAATGACCCGACCGGCCGCGGATCGACTCTACAGGGTGTTGCATCCGGACGCCGGATAGGGAGTGCACGGACGATGCCACGGTCTCCTGCTCGCCGACAGCGTCGGCGGTGGGCTCCGCTCCACGCCAGGGCGAGATGCTAGTTCGCTGGGTTCTCACCGCCGCGGCGCTCTATGCGACCGTGCGGATCCTCGGTGCCATCGGTCTGGCCACCGTCCTGCCGGCACCCTGGTATGCCTGGTTCCTCGCCGTTGCCGTGATGGGATTGGTGAACAGCCTGATCCGACCCGTTGCGCAGATGCTCACCGCTCCGCTGAATTGCCTGACCTTTGGACTGGTGGGCGTGCTCATAAATGGGTTGATGTTCTGGTTGGTGCCGACGCTTCTGAGTGAACTGGGGCTAAAGGTCTTCACCGTGCAGCCGTTAGGCGCCGTGCTCGGTGCCATACTGATCGGGATGCTGGGCGGGCTGCTCGAGAGAATCTTCGTGCCGGACAAAGAAGATGAGCGAGGCGGCGGGCGGCGGGACCGCGACGACCCGTAGTCCGCAAGGAGTTGAGCCGGGCGTTGGGCTGGGATTCGCGCCCTCAGGGGCGGACCGGGATCGAGGAGTGCAGTAGTGCGTTTGATCATCGTCACCGGCATCTCCGGCTCCGGAAAGTCGCAGGCGCTGCGGGTTTTCGAGGATCTGGGGTACTACTGTGTCGACAACCTGCCCCCCTCGTTGCTCCCGAACCTCGCGGAGATCGAGGGCGGCCGCATCCCCGATCTGGCGTGTGTGGTAGACGTCCGCGCGGGGGCGGGGCTGGCCGAGTTGGAGCCGGCGCTTGAGCAGTTGGCGGCCCGCCAGGTACAGGTCACCATTCTGTTCCTCGAGGCGTCCGATCCCGTACTGGTCAACCGCTTCAAGGAGACGCGGAGGAAGCACCCGCTGCTCCTGGAGGCAGGGGGCATCCTGCCTTCCATTCAGCGAGAGCGCGATCTGCTTACCGACCTCAAGGCCCGCTCGCAGAAGGTCATCGACACCAGCGACCACACCCCCCGGTCGCTTGCGCAACTGCTGACAGACCTGTTTGAAGAGCACCCCGGACCGCAGGCGGGGCTGGTGATCTCTGTGGTCTCCTTCGGTTTCAAGCACGGGCTGCCTCTCGACGCGGACCTCGTCTTCGACGTGCGCTTCCTGGCAAATCCGCACTACATCCGTGAACTCAGGTGGCAGGACGGCCAACAAACCGATGTGTCCGACTTCATCCGCAAGGACCCACTCACGGCACCGTACCTCGAGAAGCTGTACGACCTGGTCATCTTCAGCCTTCCGGCCTACGTGCAGGAAGGCAAGGCGTACCTCACCATCGCGATCGGCTGCACCGGCGGCCGGCATCGATCCGTGATGGTGGCGGAAGACCTGGCCGAGTTCCTGAGGGGCCAGGGCTACAAGCCGCTGGTGCAGCACAGGGACATCAAGAAGTGATGGCCGGGGGACGAGCATCCTCTTGATGGCGACCCGATGGTGACCCGATGGTAACTCCGTCCAACAGGGCGAGCGGCCGGGACGTCCGGCCTGGCGCGACCGGCAAGGCCGGGCAGCCGGGCCGCAAGCTGGGCTTCGTGGATCGTTGGCGCCACTACCTGAAGTGGTTGCGGCCGGGCATGAGTGTGAAGCGCTGGCTGGCCACCGCCTTGCTCGGTATCTGCATCCTGGTTACAGGCGTCGACCTGATGTTCCTGATGCAGTTCTCCGACCTGGGCGATCGCCTGAGTAACTGGATGGTGGAGACGCTAGGGGTCTCGCTTGCTCAGGAGAGTTTCATCCGCAGCCTCACCTATCAGGCCATCATCGGCATCCCAACCGTGCTGCTCGGGCTGCTCGTCTTTCTCTACGGTGTCTACAACGTCTTCGCATCGCTGACATCCGTGGTGGCTCCCGAGGGAGACCAGGCGATCGTCGATGTGATCTGGCGGCGTCGGCAGCTCGCACAGGGTGCTCGCGTCGTCGTGATCGGCGGGGGCACGGGGCTCTCGACCCTCCTGAGGGGGCTGAAGGAGTACACCAGCAACATCACCGCCATTGTCACCGTCACGGACGACGGCGGTAGCAGCGGTCGGCTGCAGCGGGAGTTCAACATGCTCCCGCCCGGGGACATCCGCAACTGCCTTGTTGCTCTGGCCGACGCCGAACCGCTGATGCAGGAGTTGTTCCAGTATCGCTTTCAGGAAGGGCGGCAGACCTCCGAGCTGACGGGCCACTCCTTCGGCAATATCCTGATCGCAGCGATGCTCCACATCACGGGAGACTTTGAGGAAGCCGTCCGGCAGACCAGCCGTGTCCTCGCCATCCGCGGTCGGGTGTTGCCTTCCACCACCCGTCACATCCGCCTGATCGCCGAGTTGGACGACGGCTCGCGGGTGGAGGGGGAGTCCAGGATCACCGCGGCGGGGCGGCGGGTGGAACGCATCCTCCTGAGCGACCCCGAGGCCGAGGCCCTCGACGAGGCGCTCGACGCAATCCGCACCGCCGACGCCATCGTCATCGGCCCGGGCAGCGTCTACACCAGCATCGTGCCGAACTTCCTGGTGCGGGGAGTGCGGGAGGCGGTGCTTGAAAGCAAGGCGCTGAAAGTCTACGTCTGCAACGTGATGACCCAGCCGGGCGAGACAACCGACTTCACCGCCGCGGACCACGTGCGCGCCCTGCAGCGCCACACCGCCCGCCAACTCTTCGATCACGTGCTTGTGAACGTCCGCGAGCCCGGCGAAGACGCACGCACCCGATAT
>CAZSRZ010000097.1:0-4752 GCA_964609085.1 uncultured bacterium
CTGGCGGCCCTGCTCAAGCCAGAGTCGCCGGCCGGGGAGGAGTACCAGGACTGGATCAAGCGCACGATCCGCGCCTTCGGGGCCTCCATCGAAGCCGCCGAGTGAGGCTGTCTCAGCCGCGCAGCGCCCGCGCGGCCCGGTTCAGCGCCGCACGCGTGGCCGAGAGGCTGGACGGGCCGTTCTGGAGCCGGCGCACCAGCCACGGGTTCTGCAAGAGTAGCCCGCCGCGAACGGTCGCCGGCCCCGCGGCCGCCACCTTGCGGAGCAGCGCGGCCGCGTCGCGATAATCCTGGAGTTCATCCGCGGTGGCCCGAACCAGCTCGCCCAACACCAGCATGCCGCCGGTTGACCAGATGCGTTCGCGGATGCGTCCGGCGCGGGCTTCCCGCAGGCGCTCCAATTCCCGGCCGTGGGCGAGGATCAACTCTTCAGGCTCCCGCACCGCCTCCGAGAACGCCCCGGCCTCCGCCAGAGCGCCCAGCCCTTCCAGCGCCTCCTCGGCCTCCGTCAACGCCCCGGCGAGCGCCGGGGGCAGCTCGGGACGCGCGATCGACTCCGCTCCCTTGCGGCCGACCAGCTCGCCGAGATACTGCCCGACCATCGATCCGATCGGGCCGAGAACAGCACCCAGTCCACCGCCTACACGTCGGCCCAGGCTCGAACCCAGCTCCACATGCATGCCTCCGGTCGGCCCGGTGGCTTTGGCCGGCTGCAAAGGATGGAGCAGGTCCGGGACGGCGTTCCGAAGCGCGGCGAGAATCACAGGTAGTTCGGCCGGCGCGAGTTCGGCGCACCGGTCGAGGTTGAGTCCCGCAGGCTTGGGTGCGCCGGTCAGGTCCTCCACCGCAATCACGGCCGAGAGCGCCTGTCTCCCGATCGACCCCTTCGGCAGCAAGAGCGGCCTACCGTTCCAACCCTGCTCGGCGCCTCCCCACCAGGTGCCGGCACGGGCGACGGCATCCCGCAGGCGGGCTTCCGCTGCGTCCCGATGCGCGGTGGGCAAAGTTGTCCAGATCGCTTCCGCGGTCAAAGCCCCCGCACCAGGATTTGCCAGTCGAGAGACGGAATCGGGGTCGCACCATGCCCAGGCATGGAGCAAGTCCAGCGCCGACAGCTCACGCGGGAGCCCCCAACCGCCCGTCAGCGCTCCGGACTCTCGCCAGGCGGCTTGCGTCTCGCCCCATCCCCGCAGCGGCGAGCGCAGCGCCCGGGCCATCGCCCGCTTCCGAGACCAGCGCAGCAGGCCCCACGTCGGCCAGCCCACCCCGAGCACGGCCGCTGCAACCAGCACCGGGAGCATGTCTTCAAAGCGCATGAGGATCGATCCGGCGGCGGACGCAGGCGGACCCGCCAGAGAGGGCCGGTCATGATATCTGCCCAGGCGGCAGGGGCGCGTCGTCAACGGCCCAGGTCAGAGCCCGCCCGGCCGCTCGAACTCTATCTGAAACCCGTCAGGCCGACCGGAGCGCCTCCGTCCCGGCCTCCGACGCCGTGGAGGCGGTCAACGGGCAGGTGGGGCTTCCTGGCGCTGGCGCTGCTGTCGGCTGCCGGCGGCCAGGCGGCGTCGCCCACGCCGACGGCTCTCGCCCGCGCGAGTGCCAGATACCTCGGAGCCCCCTACCGGCTGGATCCGCTTGGGGAGGGCCGGGCCCCAGACCGGGACCCGATTGAGGGTGTGCGGAGCTTCGATTGCCAGACCCTCATCGAGCAGGTGCTGATCGACGTGGCGTCGCGCAACCAGGCAGATCGGCCCAGGGCAGCGCTGCTCGTCCGTTACCTGGGCCACAAGGTCGCCCTCTCCGAGCGCCGCCATTTCTGTATCCCGGATTGGCTCGACGGTCGCTTCCCCGCGCGGGATGTGACCGCCGACTTCGCGCCCGGAAGCACCGCGACGTTCGCTCGGTCCATCGACCGGGGTCGTCTCCTCCGCGACCGGGGGGCTGCCCGCGGCAGCGGACCGATGGAGGCGCCCATCCGCGTGTCGATCCGCCACATCCCCCGCACCGCCATCCTCGGCGCCCTCGGAAACAAGGCAGACGGGTTGATCGCGATCTTCCTCGTCCGTCGACCCAATACCCTCGCCGGCCACACGGGCTTTCTCTTCAAGTCACGCAGCGGGCCGGTGCTCCGGCATGCCAGCGAGAGGTTGGGCGCTGTGATCGACGAGCCGCTGCGGCGTTACCTTGGGCGAGCGGCCAGGGAAGTGATCGGCATCGTGCTGCTGCGGCCGACAGCCGCTGCTGGGCTCACTCCTCCGGCAGCAAGGGACGCCCCCCCACGGCCGATAGATCATCCCGCCGCCCCTGGATGACCTGGCGGCGCTGCTGCGGGGCGAAGAAGACGGCGAGGCCTTCGGTCCGGAGCTGCCTGACCTGCGCGGCTGAGAGCTGGTAGGCGAGCCGCACCTGCCCGATCCGACCCTCGGGATGGGACCACCGCAGCAGGGGCTCCCATGCTCCCGCGACCAGCACGGCGGGCTCGCTCTGCGCGAGCGATGCCGCGATGAGGCGTTCCGACACCTGGCCGCGATGGCGGCGCACGGCGTCTTCGAACAGCACGGGGCCCCGGAGGAGATCGGCCCAGCGTGACGGAGAGTCGGCACGAGTCCGCAGACCAAGGGCAAACGACGCAACTCCCAGCGCCACCGCCAGCGCTGCCAGCCGGCGGGACTCGAGCCGGAGCCCGAGCAGGACAATGGTCAGAGGGATCGCCGGCAGCAGGTAGCCGGCCTCGTAGGGAAGCCGAAGGTAGGCGACGAGCGTCAGGCCCACTCCCAGGAGGCAAGGGCGGAACCAGGCCTGGTCTACCGACTCCCGTCGGATCCGGGCCCCTGGGGCCAGGGCCACCCAGAGCAGCGCGACGGTACCCGGCACTCCCAGCACGTCCCGCGTCGACCGCGCCAGGAGGTCCGGCCAGCCGGGATACCCCGTGTCGTAGTAGGTGAGGAATCCCAACCCCAACTGCTGAAGCAGGGGCGCATAGCAGAGGAGCGCCGTCGCCGCCGTGCCGGCGAGCAGGAGCGCCGCCGATCGCCATCGCCCGTGCGGACTCGGGGCGCACCACAGGTAGAAGCATGCGGGCGCCACCATGGCCAGCGACGTCAGCCGGCAGCCTGCCGCGAGCCCGAGCAAGGCTCCGGCCATCAGTGGCCGACCGCCCTGCAGCGCCAACAGTGCCGCGAGCACCATGGCCTGAGCCCAGAGGTAGTCCATGGTGACGACCGAGTTGACCAGCACGACCGGGGTGAGACCGTACGCGAGCATCCCCAGATGCCAACCGGCGATCCCGAGACGCCGGAGAAAGACCCCCAGGCAGCCGGCCGCGATCAGGCTGACAAAACAGGTGGCTCCGTTGAGCGCGAGAGGCCCGCCGCCCGAAAGGAGAGCGCAGAGGGCCTCGTGAACGGGATACCCTGGCAGCCGCGAGGGGTGGTAGACGCCGGTGAGGGCCAACTCACGGGCCGCCAGCGCCGTCCGCCAGGCATCGGTGTCCGTGCCGAATCCGGGGGCCAGGAACGGCAGACGGACGAGCAGTAACAGCACCAGGCATCCGGCCATGCGCAGGCGGTCCGCACGTGCGCGCCGTTCATCCTGGGCCGATGGCGGAGGAGCCGCGGAGAGGGGAGATGACACGGTGACGCCGTCGGAAGAGATCGCGACCAAGCTGCATCGCGTGCGCCGCTGGCTGGACCAGCATCAGTTGGACGGGTTGTTCCTCGCCACCTGCGGCGGGTTCGCCTGGATCACCGGCGGGGGTCGGAACCACGTCAGCCTCGCCGGAGATCCCGGCGTCGGCGGCGTCCTGGTAACTCAGGACGAGGTCCTCCTGGTCGCCGACAACATCGAGTCCGTCCGGCTGCTCGAGGAGGAGGCCCCTCATCTTCCGGCACGGCCGGTGGTATTCGACTGGTGGAGCGGCGGGGCAGCCGCCGCCACGGCCGGGAAGTGCGCCCGGCTGGCCGCCGACGTGCCCTTTCTGGCCGCACGCGCCCTGTTGACGGCGGACGGCATTGCCCTGCGAACGCCGTTACTGCCGACGGAGATCGATCGTTACCGCCGACTCGGCGAGGACGCCGCGGTCGCCATCACGCACGCCGCGTTCCACTGTCGCCCCGGCCTCTCGGAACGCCAGCTCGCCGGGCTGTATGGAGCCGTCTGCGTCGACATGGGGATCGATCCGCTGGTCATGCTGGTGGCGGTGGACCGCCGCATCGCCTCGCGTCGCCACCCGCTGCCGACCGATGCGCGACTCACCGACCGCGCGATGCTGGTGCTCACGGGCAGGCGGCATGGGCTCCACGTTTCCCTCACGCGGATGGTAGCCTTCGGTGAGCCGGATCGCGAGTTCCGTGATCGACTGGCGGCGTGCGCCCGGGTCGACGCGGCCATGATCGGTGCCACCCTCCCCGGGGCCTCAGTGGGTGCCGTCTTCAGCGCGGGGGTGGACGCCTACGCCGCCGAGGGTTACCCAGGCGAGTGGAAGCACCATCACCAGGGTGGTCCTACCGGCTACGGCGCCCGCGACGCAAAGGCGACCCCGGGATCGGCGTTGCCCGTGCTGCTTGACCAGGCCTTCGCGTGGAACCCGACGATTGCGGGCACGAAGTCGGAGGACACGGTGTTGATCCGCGAGGCGGGCGCGGAAGTGCTCACGGCCACGCCGGACCTGCCGGTGATCCCCATGCCGTCCGGAGGCAATCGGGTCGCGAGGCCCGATGTTCTGGTGCGCTGAACGGGATCTGGCTGTCGCCAA
>CAZSRZ010000097.1:4852-20194 GCA_964609085.1 uncultured bacterium
CTGCTGCTCGAGGGCGGCTCCCCTCGCGGGCGGACCGGAAGCGTGCCGCAGCGTCGCCGCCCGCCCTGTGGCGGCTTCACCTTTGCTTCACGTTCATGCGGGATAGTAGCCCTATGAAACCTCGCGTCCTGGCCGCGACCCTCCTCCTGCTCGCCGGCGTTGCCGCTGCTCAGCGGCCGCCCGGTCCCTCCGGTCCCGGACTGCCGCCGCCCGGGGCTCCCGGCCCGTGGGATCAGGACGTGCACGCGTACCTCGTGACCCCGACGGGGCTCGTGACCCACGCAGCCACGTTCGAACGCGCCGGAGTCCCGTCCGTGGCCCGCTTGAAGGACGGACGGCTCATCGTCGCGCACCAGCACTTCCCTGCCGACGATGCGGCGAAGTTTGACCGGGTAGCCGTCCGCTTCTCAAAGGACGAGGGCCGGACGTGGTCGGCGGCGCGAGTCATCGAAGTGGCCGGGCTGCCGGACGGAATGCGCTCCCCGTTCGATCCCACCCTGGTGCCCCTCGGGGACGGGCGAGTCCGGCTCTACTTCACCTCCCTTCATGGGCGCCGTTTCGAAGAAGACGTGCCCGCCATCTACTCGGCGATCTCTCTCGACGGGATCCGCTACCGGGTGGAACCGGGGCTGCGGTTCGGCATCCAGGGCCGGCCGGTGATCGATTGCGCCGTCGCACTGCACCGGGGGGTTTTCCACTTGTTTGCGCCCGACAACGGGGGCAGGCCCATGGGTGGGGTGATCCCCGCGCAGCCGACCACCGGGATGGGCTATCACGCGGTGAGCCGGGACGGCCTCAACTTCACGCGGGAGGCAGACGTTCGTGCCGGCAGCCGGGCGCGCTGGCTGGGGAATGTGCAGTCGGACGGGAAACGGATGACGTTCTTCGGCACGGCGGATCCCGGCTCGCCGGAGGGGAGCAGCCTGTGGGTCGGAACGAGCGCCGACGGTCGCGAGTGGCGCATGGAGAGCAGCCCTGTGGTGCGGGGCGGCGACCCGGGGGCGGTCGCCACCCGCGGCGGTGGCCTGCTGCTGGTCATCACGGGGCCGCCCCGGCGTCGGGCGCCGCTGAACGCTGGCCCGCCCGCGCTTGAGCAACAGGCCGATGGGCTGCTGGATCTGAACCAGCTCTGGAGCAACGGGCGGGCCGCGGGATCGGGTCCGGTGCGCTTCTCCCACTCCCCCATGAACCTGGGCGACATCGAGCGCCTGGTCCCCTATGGGTTGATGGTGGGTGGGCACGTGTGCCCGATCGACCACGGCTACTTCTTCCCGAAGCCGACACCCTCGGGGGCGGCCGTTGACGTGATCTCCCCGGCAGCGGGGCATATCGTCGTCATCGGCCACCGCACCCAGTTGGCCGGATCCACCGAACGACAGCGCGACTACGACGACTACGCTCTCACGATTGAGCATACGGGCACGTTCTACACGCAGTACGATCTGCTCACTGCCCTGGCGCCGGAGGTGCTCTCGACACTGGACGGTCGGACTCGCGAACGATTTGCCGCCCGCCAACCGGGCCCGCCCGTCCAGGTGCGCATCCCGGTAAAGGCCGGTCAGGTGGTGGGGAAGGTCGCCGGCCGCTCCCTGGATTTCGGGGTGGTGAACACCCAGGTGCGCCTGCCGGGTCTGCTGAACCCGCGGATGTACGGCCATTACGCCTGGCGCCTGCATGTGGTGGATCCCTTCGACTACTTCGACGAGCCGATCCGTGGCAAGCTGCTGGCGCTGAATGCCCGGAAGGTCAAGCCGTACTTCGGGAAGTTCGACTACGACGTGGACGGCCGGCTGGCCGGCAACTGGTTCCGCGAGGGGAGCGGCGGATACCCCGGCGATCGGAGCGACCCCCGCGGCTACTGGATGGGGCATCTGGCGTGCGCCTACCATCCCATCGATCCGACCATCGTGATCCTGTCCATCGGGGATTTCGACGGGCGGCCCCGTCAGTTCGCCGTCACGGGAAATGGTCCGGATCCGAGGGACGTCTCCCCGAAGCAAGGCGTGGTCAAGTACGAGTTGCTCTACTCGCCGATCGACAGCTACGGCCGGCGTGTGGAACTGCCGGAGGCATTCCGGGGCGTTCAGGGAGTCGTGCTGTTCCAAATGCTCGGCAACCGACGACTACGGGTGGAATCGTTCCCGGGAAGCACGGCATCGCAGGTGCGGGGGTTCACGGCGCGAGCGGTTGTCTACGAGCGCTAGGGACGCCGGTCCTCAGTAAGCCAGGGCGTAGGCGATTTCGCCGCGTGGGGAGGCGCCGCCCGTGATCAGGCCGCGGTCCGGGTCGCGAGCGATCGCCAGTACACGCCCATTCACCCAGGGGCCGACCGCCTCCACCGCGTGCCCCAGCACCGCCAATTCCGCTCGTACCCGGGCGTCGATCCTCCCCTCCATTTCCACTCGGCGCGGGTACTGGGCGCGGGGATAGAAGCTGCTCGGGAAGTGTTGGGAGTGGAAGGTCGGGGCTTCCAGAGCTTCCTGGATGGTCATACCGAAATCGACCACGTTGAGGAAAAACTGCAGCGTCCATTGGTCCTGCTGGTCCCCGCCGGGGGTGCCGAAGACCATCCAGGGACGCCCATCGCGCAGTGCCAGCGAGGGGGTGAGGGTGGTGCGGGGTCGCTTTCCGGGGGCCACGCAGTTGGGATGCTCCGGGTCGAGGGAGAACATCTGGGCGCGGGTTCCGAGCGGGAAGCCGAGGCCGGGGATCACCGGGCTGCTCTGGATCCACCCCCCGCTCGGGGTGACGGCGATCATGTTGCCCGCGGCGTCGATGCAGTCGAGGTGCGTCGTGTCGCCGTTGTAGCTGCGCTCGTCGCCAAGGATCAGCCGCATCGGGCGGGGCATGCCGTCGCCCGGCTGCAGGAGCGGCGACGCGGAGGCTGGGTCGATGAGCCGCCTTCGTGCCTCGGCGTAATCGGACGACAGCAGCCGATCCAGCGGCACCTGCACGAAGTCCGGATCACCGTAGAAGTACTCCCGGTCCGCGAAGGCCAGCTTGGTGCACTCGATGATGGTGTGGATGGTCTCAACACAGTTGTGCCCCATCGCGCCCAGATCGAATCCGGCGAGGAGGGAGAGCTGCTGCAGGAAGACCGGACCCTGGCTCCACGGACCGCACTTGCAGACAGTGACGCCCCGGTAGCCCAGCGTGGCCGGCGCCTCCACCCGGCTGCGATAGGCGCCGAGGTCCTCGTAGGTGAGCAATCCGCCGTGGTGCCCGCCTGTGTCGTCACGGAAACGCTCCGTGCGGCAAAACTCGGCAATGCGCTCGGCGATGGGGCCGGAGTAGAAGACGGCCCGTGCCGCTTCGATGCCGGCCGAGCGACCACCCTGCGCGGCCTCCCGCTCGGCCTCAATCAGCCGCCTGAACGCGGCCGCCCACTCCGGATTCCGCTGGCGGTCCCCCCAGCGCGGCGCGCGACCGCCGGGGAGGTAGAGCGCTGCCGATCCGGGCCACTCCGCGTTGAATCGATCCGTGTTCTGCGTCAGGCAGCGAGCGAGTTGGTGGAAGACGGGGTAGCCCACTTCGGCCAGGTCGATCGCGGGTTGCAGCACGGCAGCGAGGGGGAGCGTGCCGAATTCATCCAGGGCCAGCAGGAAGTTGCTCACCTGGCTCGGCACCGTGGCCGCCAGCAGGCCATCCCCCGGGATGAGCGTGATCCCTCGCTGAGCGAAATAGGCCGGAGTCGCCGCCTGCGGTGCAACTCCCTGGCCATTGATCGCCACCGTCCTGCCTGAAGCGGCGTGGTGGATCAACATCGGCGACTCGCCGCCGATGCCGTTGCTTGGCGGCTCCAGCACGGCGAGGCAGAACCCCATCGCCACACCGGCGTCGATGGCGTTGCCGCCAGCTTGCAGGATCCGCATCCCCGCCTGCACGGCGAGCTGGTGCCCGGCGGTCACCACCCCGCGAAAACCGGACAGTTGCGGCCGGCACGTGAACCCGCCTCCCCCAAACTGTCGGGTGGGCTCGGCGATATCGACGGGGCTCCGTGGCATTCCTGGCTCCTAGCGGGCGCTCGTGGGCGCCGGTCAATCGTATCCGAAGCGGCAGAGCTACAAACGCGAGGCTGGGTTCCGAGAGTGAGCCCGAGGATTGTCGGGCCGGGGCAGCGAATTGGCAGTTCGACGGATCACCACGTACAGTCGTCCGGCCTTCGATGAAGAGGGGTGGCGGTGGGAAACTGGGGCTCGCGAATCCTGGCGGTGCTGGCTGCCGTGGTGTTGCTCGGCTTCGGCGTCCGTTCGTTCTGGATCTCCCGGCCGGACGGCCGGGTGGAATTGGTCGTCTGGGGGCTCCCGTCCGGGGAGGAGACCAAGGGGCTGGACGCCCAGATCCGGGAGTTTGAGCGGCGGAACCCCGGGGTGACGGTTCGCAACCTCGGGATGGGCGCCGGCACCATGAACGCCCAAAAGCTGATGACGAGCGTGGCGGGCGCAGTGCCTCCGGACCTCGTGAAGCAGGACCGCTTCACGATCGGCGACTGGGCGGCAAGAGAGGCCTTCATCCCGGTGGATGAGTACCTCGCCAGCCCCGAATTGAACGCACCGAGCGACCCGGATCGGATTGTCCCCGCGGAGTACTACCCCGCTTGCTGGGCTGAGGCGCTGTACAAGGGCCGAGTTTATGCCATCCCGGACAGCACGGATGATCGGCTCCTCTATTGGAACAAGGACCTCTTCCGCGAGGCCGGGCTGGATCCCGAGCGCCCACCGGCCACATGGGAAGAGCTGATCACTTTCACCCAGAAACTGACGGTGCGGTCCGGCGACGGCTTCAAGCGGATCGGCTTCATCCCCGTCACGCCGACCGCCACCAATAGCTGGTTCTACCTCTACTCCTGGCAGAACGGCGGCGAGTTCATGTCGCCCGATGGGCGGACGTGCACCCTCAACAGTCCGGAGAGTCGCGAGGCACTGGAGTGGCTGACGGCGTTCTACGACCGCATCCAGGGCGCCGAAGCGGTGATGACCTTCGCCTCCGCCTTTCAGCCGAACGAGCAGGACCCCTTCATCACCGGCAAGATGGCGATGAAGATCGACACCAACAACGCGATCCGCGCTCTGGGGCGGTTCGGTCCCGATCTCGATTTCGGCGTGGCACCGGCGCCGGTCCCGGCCGCCAGGCTGCGCGGGGAGGGGAGGTTTGCGGGGAAGCCGCCCTACATCACCTGGTCGGGAGGCTACAGCTACGCGATCCCTGCCGGCAGCCGCCATCCCCGGGAGGCATGGCAGTTCATCAAGTGGATGAACGGCCTGGAGAGCCGTCGGATCTTCAACCGCGAGCAGCAGCGGTGGAACGAGTCGCAGAATCCGCCCCGCCCCTACGTGCCGGAAATGCACGCCAACAAGCGGATCAACGAAGTGCTGTTCAGCGAGTTCGCGCCGAAGGGGGACGACGCCCGTTCCCGTCGGCTGCGAGCGGGGATGCAGGTCGGCCTGGAGATGATGCCGAAGGCGCGCTTCCGCCCGGTGACCTTTGTGGGACAGCGACTCTGGGACGAACACGTGCGCGCGTTCGATCTGGCGACGCGGCGGAAGCTCACCTCAGAGCAGGCACTGCTGGCAGGACAGGCTACTGTCCAGGCCGAGCTGGACCAGGTCTTCGGACAGGGCCAGTACCCGCTGCTGAACATCCCGGTGACGCTGGCATGGTCGGGGCTGGCGGTCGGCGGGTTGCTGCTGGCGTTCGTGCTCTACTGCCGCGGCCAGGGCCGGGTGGCGCCGCTGCTGCGACAGGAGGCCCGCGCGGGTTACCTCTTTGCGTCGCCCTGGATCATCGGGTTCCTGGTGTTCCTGCTCGGCCCGATGGTGGCCTCGGTGGTGTTCAGCTTCTGCGCCTACGACGTGCTCCACCCACCCCGGTGGGTCGGCGGGATGAACTACTCCCGGCTGGTGCAGGACCCTATCCTCGTCAAGAGCTTTGCCAACATCGTCTTCCTGGCGGGCGTCGGCATCCCCATGGGTATCGTGGTCAGCCTCGGGCTGGCCATGCTGCTGAACGCTCGCGTGAAGGGGATGCCTGCCTACCGCACGCTCTTCTACCTCCCCAGCCTCACGCCGATCGTGGCGATGGCGGTCCTGTGGCTGTTCATCTTGAACCCGGACTCCGGGGTGATCAACCAGGCCTGGCGAGCCACCCTGACCACCTGGTTCGGGTGGAAAGCGCCCACCTGGCTGGCGGGTGAGCAGTGGTCCAAGCCGGCCATCCTGCTGATGACGCTGTGGAGCGCGGGTGGCGGCATCATCCTGTGGCTGGCGGGGCTTCAGGGAGTGCCCCAGCACCTGCACGAAGCTGCGGAACTGGACGGCGCCAACGCCCTTGTCCGCTTCCGGCATGTGACGCTGCCGATGCTGACCCCCTACATCCTGTTCAACCTGATCATGGGGACCATCGGCTGGCTGCAGCGCTTCACGGACATCTACGTGATGACCAACGGCACGGGGGGGCCCGTTGACAGCACCCTGGTGCCGGTCCTGTACCTGTTCAACAATGCCTTCCAGTACTTCAAGATGGGCTATGCCAGCGCCTGGGCGTGGCTAATCTTTGCCGTGGTGATGGTGCTCACGGCCATCAACCTCTACGGAAGCAGCCGCTGGGTCTACTACGAAGGGGAGCGGAAGGCATGAATTCCTGGGCCGCTCCGTTGATGATCGCGCAGACGCTGTTCCTCTATGCGTGCGCCTGGCTCTGGCTGGTCGCTCTGGCGGACTCACTGCGCGGGCGGCGGTGGGCGGGGTTGGTGGTACTCGTGGCTGCCGGAGCCGCGGGCGCGGCGGCGGCTACGCGGGCGACCGGCATACCGCCGGCCGTCGGGGGGCTGGTCGCTCTGGCCGGCGTCGCGCTCTACGCCCTGCTGCTGCGCCCGAGGGCGATGGCGTGGGCGGAACGGAAGACCCTGCGGGAGGACGCTCGTCAAGCCGCCCTCCACCTGGTGTTGCTGACGGGATGCCTGCTTTTCTCCCTGCCGTATGCCTGGATGGTGCTCACCTCTTTCAAGCCGGACACGGCGATCTTCAAGAACCCGACGGCGCTGCCTAACCCCTGGATGTGGGAGAACTACCCCACCACCTTCCAGTTCCTGGACGTGGCGCTGGGGAAGATCCGGTCGGGTTTCGGGAGCCTCTTCGTCCTGAACACCCTGCAGGTGACGGCCCTGAGCATGGCGGGGATGCTGTTCTCCAGCTCGCTCGTCGCCTTTGCGTTTGCCCGGCTCCGCTGGCCGGGTCGGGACGTGCTTTTCCTGGTGCTCCTCGGCACCATGATGCTGCCCGACGCGGTGACCATGATCCCGCGGTTCATCATCTACCGCGCTCTGGGATGGGTCGATACCCTGCAGCCGCTCTGGTTCGGCAGCCTCTTCGCCGGGGCGTTCAACGTCTTTATGCTGCGGCAGTTCATGCTCGGTATTCCGAACGACCTGGAAGATGCGGCCAAGATCGACGGCTGCGGCTACTTCGGCATCTACTGGCGCGTGGCGATGCCCCTGATGAAGCCGGCGCTCGCCGCCCTGGCGATCATGCACTTCATCGCCACGTGGAACGACTTCATGGGTCCGCTGATCTACCTCTCCAGCCCGGAGAAGATGACGGGCAGCTATGCTCTGCGCCTGTTCCAGAGCGCCAACAGCGGGGAGTGGGCCTGGCTGATGGCGGCAGCGACGCTCTGGACCCTGCCCGTGATCATGCTGTTCTTCTTTGCCCAGCGAGCCTTCATTGAGGGCATCGCCCTGACGGGCATGAAAAACTAGGTCCGCACCGCAGAACCCATGCCGTCAGCCCCGGCGGGCTCGTTGTCATGGGGCAAGCGGTCCGTCGGAGCGAGCGGACTCGGGTTCGACCTCCGGGGTCAGCATCCGTTCGGTTTCGTCCACGCTCTGGCTCAGCGCCGGGCTGAGGGCGGCATGCCGGGCGTAGAGAAAGGCACCCGTGAAGAGGACCAGCACCACGCCGATGCTCCACCACTGGTTGATGCCGAAGGGCACCCAGTGCTTGTGGTGCGCGTACTCCCAGAGCAACTTGACGCCGACCCACGACACGACGACGTAGGCACCGTCGATGAGGCGAGGGTAGCGCTTCACGAGTTCGAGCACCTGGACGGTGAGCAGGCGCATCATCAGGATCCCGAGCAGCCCGCCCGTGATGATCACCCACTGCTTCTTGGTGAACCCAACCGCGGCGAGGATGGAGTCGACGGCGAAGACGAGATCGACGACGTCCGCCTGGACCACCACCGTCCAGAAGGCAGAGAGGCCCAGCAGCCGCTTGATCGGCTTAGGCGCGCCCGCGCTCGATTCGTCCGGATGCTGACTGAAATGCTTGTAGGGGAGCCAGAGCAGGTAGAGCCCGCCGAGCAGGCTCACCCAATCCAGCCTCACCAACCAGACGGCGAGTAGTGTGGCGATGATGCGGAGCACAAAGGCACCCAGCAGGCCGTACTGCAGCGCCTTACGCTGTTGGTGTTCGGGCAGCGGTAGGACGATGACCGCGAGGACGAGGGCGTTGTCGCCGCTCAGCAATCCCTCCAGGAGCACCAGCACCAGGACGGTGACGCCGTCGGCTCCGAGTTCAGACCAGTTCAACCACCCCTCGCTTCCCTCACATCCATCGCTGCCTGCTTCAAATCCGCCGTCCGCCTGCTCGGTTCCTGCGGAGGGTACCCTCTGAGCCGCGCGAATCCGGACTCAGTTCCCCGCGGGGAGGTCCCAGTTCGCGCCCGCGTCGATCCAGCGGCGGATCATCTCGATCCGGGAGTCGTCGAGGCGCTCGTTCGGCGGCATCTTCGGCTGTCGCTGCCCGCTCAGATAGAGGTAGAGGAGGCTCTCACCGCTCTTCTTCGGCACGATGATAGGGCCTTGATCGCCGCCCTTGAGCACCTTCGCCTTGGTCTCGAGCGAGAGGTTCTTCTTCGGCTGCGCCCCGGCATGGCAGCCGAGGCATTTGTCGCGGAAGAAAGGCATCACGTCCCGGGCGGCGCTCACAGGGGGCGGGTCATCCTGGGCTCTGGCCCCAGGGCTTACCGCCGCCGAGGCGAGCGCTACCAAACACAGCGCGGCCGAGGCCGGCCCAACTCGCCTCCATCGCATCCGCTCACTCCCCCCGTGCCCCGAGCCCCATGGGCCGCCATCATGCGGCAACGCGGCGCGCCGCCACGCCTCTGCTGTGAGGCGCGCCGACGCGCTGAGTTTCGCCCGGCGGGCCTCAGAATCGGCAGATCACCTGCGCCGTGCAGGTGACCGGGATCTCTCCCGCCACCAGCGTGGTGTCATCCCCCCCTCGGAAGGCGACGTTCATCTGCACCTGCGCCATCCCGTACTCGTACTGCGGATTGCCGGTGATCTCGTGCACGCTGACTTCCCCCCGCGTGACGACCTCCGCCATGGCGCGAGCATTGGCGACGGCGTCTGCGACGGCCTTCCCCAGCGCATCGCGTCGCGTTGCTTCGTCCGTTGTTCGGAAGAACGTCACGGACTGAACACGGTTCACCCCGTTATCCGTGGCGGTATCCAGGATGCTGCCTGCCCATCGGTTGAGGGTTTCCGTATCCGAGGACTTGCAGAGAACGGTGAAGGTGTTGGTCACCCGGTAGCCGGAGACGCGGGTGCGGTCCGGCGGGGCGCCCGGGTGCACGGGCTGCACGGTGAAGTCACTCGTCTTCGACTTGAGATTGGGGATCTTCAGCTTCTCCAGGGCCTCGCGCACTTTCGTGACCGCCACCGCGTTCTGCGCTCGTGCCGCGGAGACGCGGGGGCCCGTCGTCTCGATCGTGAAGTAGAGCCGGCAAGAATCCGGGGTCACGTAGATCGTGGCGGTGCCGCTCGCCGTGACCGATCGATGATCCCCGGCCTTCGCAGTCCGCTCCTGGGCGGTTGCGGTGCCGCCCCGCAGCGCCAGACCGGCGACGGCGATCAGACCGGCCCCTACCATCCCCGCCAATAGTTCCCGCTTCATGGGTGCTGTCCTCCGGGGAGTTCGACAGCCGGCCCGGGCCCGCGGTTACGCCTGGACCGGCCGGCCGCTACCGACCGGAGACCCGATAGCGCACGCCGGGCACGGCGCGGGAGAGCTGGACCCCGGTTCGCACACGGTGCACCTGTGCCCGGCTCGGCACCCAGGCGGTCCCTTGCTGCTCATCCACCACGAACTGGACCGCGCTGTCGAGATCCGGCGCCGGCCAGGAGATGAGCGCCGGTTTTCCGGAGGCTGTGTCCAGCACGGTGATCCACCACTCGCCGGGGCCTACGTGACGGATCCGGAACGAACCCCGCTCGGGCAGTCGGTATTCTTCTCCGCTCACCGTCACCAGCCGGCTATCCACGGCCATCACCTCCCGGGGCGGCTCGGCCTCCGTCAGGCCGGGTCGCAGGGCCACGGCACCATCGGTGGCTACCCCAAAGGCGGTCTGCTGCCCCCCACGGGCGTCCAAAAAGAAGACGTCCGGCGAGCTCAGCAGGTCAACCCGTCGGTCCTGCACCCAGGCGGAGTAGGCGATGAAGGCGATCGCGTCGTCCCGCAGATAGAAACCGCCGGTGGGGAGTACGCCATCGAACGCGCCGAAATTGACGGGGCGGTTGTCGCGCGATGCATTGACCCAGAGGCCGAGGCCCCCCGGGAACTCAAGGTGGGCATACGGCTGGGTCAGGTCCACGCCGGCTGCCATCGCTTCCGCCAGGGTCAGCCAATCGTCTCCCTGGGCGTAGCGGATCACGGGGTGTCCGGCTTGCTGCAGTCGGCGGGCCGTCTCGGTCTCCAGCCAGTAGGCACGGAACACCGTGGCGAGGAAGTCCGGCGGCAGACCGCCACGAGCCCCGGGTCGTGGGCGGAAGGCGATGCCCCCGCCTTCGCCCCGGAGGAACCGGGCGGCGCGCGTCCGATCGGCCTCCTCCGGGGCGGCGGTTTCGAAGCCGAGCAGGTTGGGACGCACGTCTTCCCAGAGGTAGTCGACGGCGAGGGACGGGCCTTCTCCCGGCCGTTCCGCGGCGCCGATCACGGCATCCGCCAGTCCGACGGCCACGCCCACCCTGTCCCGCGCGGCCCGTCCGATCACGGGCCCACCGCCGCACGTGCGCAGGTAGTCGCACAACTGCCGGAGCAGGCGCATGTTCCCCCCCACGCCGGGGGCTGCCCCCGTACCGCGAAGGTCGGACTGCTGCAGCTCCAACTCCGGATCGCCGACGGTATGGCGGTCGATGTAGGTGGCCGTGGTGGGGTAATTGCGGGCGATGGCGGAGGCTTCGAGGCGGGCGACGGCCAGCATTTGACCGGCGGCAAGGGCGTACCCGTCTCCGCCGGCTGCCGGCCGGGGTGACCCGTCGGGGAAGTGTGCGGCGATCTCCGTCACCGGGTAGGAGCCGCGTGGGTCCACGACCGCGTACTCCTCGCGCAGGGCGACACCCCAACCTGCCAGCCTGGCCGCCTGCAGGCACGACCGCAGCCCTGCTCCACCGCCCCGCTCCGGGTTTGCGGGGTACAGCGCGGGGTCTCGCCGTCCCAGGCCGTATTGCTGCCAATCCCGGTAGATCAGCAGCACCTCGGTCAGCCCCAGCTCGGTCAGGGCGCGCAGCAATCCCTCATCCACGTCAAACGGCGCGGAGCTCTGCCAGTCGAGCACGAGACGACCGATCAGCGACTCGGGATGGGTGTGATCGGCCGTGACGGCGCGGAGCGCGGGCAGCACGGCCATCGGGTCCGAGGATAGGGTGCAGTAGACCGTCTCCGTCAGGTCTCGTGCCGGACCGGGCAGGTAGAGGGCGCCGCCAGGCTGGCACGCCGTGCCCTGGGAGAGGACCGGATCCACGTAAGCCGCGGCCACCGTCCCGCCCGGGAAGAGAAGCACCGGCACAGGCGTCCCGGGCGGTCGAACCACCTGGGCACCGTCGGCGAGGGCGATCGACAGCTCCATGAATGCGCCTTGCTCCACCACGCCCGGCGCGTTCACCTGAATCTCCAGCGCCTCGCCGATGGTGCGAAGCTGGTAGTAGTGCCCTCCGGCGCCCCCGGCAACCCCTTCGAAGCGGACCGAGAGGAGGCGTCCGCGCAGCGTGTGCCGGACCGTGCACCCACTCCCTTCGTCCTCCCCTCCGAGGCCGAGGGTGGCCAGGGGCAGCCATGCATCCTCGGGCGCCTCGGAGCTGCGGCCTTCCACCCACAGGCGGGCACGCCCTTCCACCGGGCGGACACGGTAGTGCGCCCGGGCCGCGCTTAGAAGGTAAGCTTCCGCGCGCGGATCCCAGCCGACGCGCGCCTCAGCCGTCGCGAAGGCCGCACGCGGCGGACGGCCACGACGGGTGCCGCCCGCCGAACCCAGCTCTCGCTCTATCTCCAACATGCCCATGGTGTTTCCTGAACTCCACTATCCCAGACCAGAGAGTATTCCCCACTCGCGATCCCCACTCAGGATCTCCACTCACGATACACCAATACCGCAGACACCAATACCGCCCGAGCCCGCTCCGAAGCCCATCACGTCGGCATCCGGCGTTTCCGGCGGGATGACGGCCACGCCGCGAGCACGCACGCGGCCCCGGAGCACATCCACACCCTCCAGCCGCGCGGGAAAGCCGATCCGGGCCAGATCGAGCAGCGGGTTTACCCGGTCCTCGACAAACTTCTCTCCGAAGCGCGGGGCGTTGAGGAAGCTGGTATCCACGCTGTCCGCATCGAAGACGAGGCGCTGTTGATCCTGAACAACCAACCGACCCACGGCACGGATCACCGTCGGCTTCCCGAGAAAGGGGTAGGTGATGCGGACGCGAACCGTCCCGTCTTCAAACCCAACCACCGGATCATAGCGGGCGTGGCGCAGTTGCAGGTAGTCATTGAACGCGCGCTCGGTAAAGGTCACCGACAGCTCACTGCGGCCGATGGAGACGAGGAACGGTCGGGTGCCGTCGTAACGGACTTCATCGAGCACCAGAGCCAGGCTTTCGAGGTGGATCTGGCGTCGAGCGAAAACACCGGTGCCGTTGGCCTCCAGTCGGCGCACTCGACCGCGGACGAGGTCGCCATTCGGCGTGCGGCGGATGCGGACGCGGTAATGATCCGCGGGGCCGAGAAGGTCCCCCAGCCGAGACTCCAGCTTGCGCTCCGCCTCTCGCTGCAACAGCGAGGTGCGGCAACCGGCACAGAGCGCCGCGCATCCCATCGTCGCCGCGGCCGCCACCGCCGCGAGCGCCACGCGTAACGGCCGAGTCCGGCGTGGGAGAGGGGGCAGCGGTCGCGATCGAGTGTGCACGGGGTCAGAACTTACCGGTATTCACCTTCGCGGCCCCGCGCAGCTTCAGCATCAGCTCATCCATGGCCTTGTCCCGCTTCTCCGCCAGCAGCGAGTCTCGGATCTGCGTGCGGACCTCCTCCAGCGGGACCTGGCGCTCGGGTTGCTTGCCGTCGATGCGGATGATGTGGTAGCCCATCGAAGACACGACCACCTGGTCGACCACGCCCACGGCGGCCTGAAAGACAATGCGCTCAAAGGCGACGCCGAACGGGTTCGCCCCGCGGACGATGGGCGTGGCGATGCGGCCACCGAGCGCACGCGTGGTTTCGTCCTCGGAATTCTGCCTGGCCAGCGCCTCAAAATTCCCGCCCTTCGCCTCCAGGACGCGCTTCAGCATCGCGTCCGCCTTCTGGGCCGCCGCGGCGTCCTTCTCCGCGCTGCCTTCTGGGGACTTCGCATAGAAGATGTGACTGATGCGGATCGCCTCCGGTTGGTGGAAGGCGGCCTCGCGCTGCTTGTAGCGCCCCTGGATCTCCGCGTCCGAGATGTCAGCCGGCTTCGCCAGCGACTCGTGGAGCTTCAGGCGCAGCACCTGCACCGGAGCCTGCTCGCGCACCACCTGCCGGAAGATCTCCACCGACCAGCCGCGCGTCCGATCCAGCTCAGTGATCATCCGCCGCTCATCCCCGTGGCTCTGAACGTACTGTGAGTAGACCCGATCCACCATCGCCTCAATCTCCGCCTTGCTGGCGGTGATCTTTCGGCGCTTCGCCTCCTGCCGCAGCAGCGCTTCCAGCACGAGATCCTCGCGGAGTTGCGGTCCATAGGCGAGAGAGAGGCGGTCGACATAGACCGAAATCGGGATCACCTCCCCGTTCACCACCACCGCGGGACGGGAGAGCGGCAAGCGAGAGGGCAGGTCCGGTCGCGGCACCGCGCCGGGCTTAGCCGGCTTTGCAGGCCTGGCGGCCGGCTTCCCAGGCGCGGCCACCGCAGGCAGCGCCAACGCCGGCCCGATCAGCAGAGAGAGAGCGACAACGAAGCGCATGGCAGGGCATCCAGGCACGGAGGCAGGCAGGAGGAGATCGACCGAATGCTACCCCAGCCCCTGGGTGAAGTCAAACCAGCCGACGCCTGCCCTGCGAGCGCAGAATTGACACCGGCGCAAGCGCGTGATAACGTCCGGCGAGCCGGAAGGCGACGGGGAGAGGTGTCCGAGTGGTTGAAGGAGCCTGTCTCGAAAACAGGTTAGGTCGTAAGGTCTACGCGGGTTCGAATCCCGCCCTCTCCGTTTTCCGTGCCGTGCCATGAGCTGGTCAGCGGCGGGCGCAGCCTCATCCCGGCCGGTCCGCCCGGCATCGGGAAGACGGCGCTCCGCGTTGCGCTGACCTACAAAGCCATCCAGCACGGCGCGGAAGCCTGCTTCACCGCCGCGCGCAAGCACGGCTACTGGGAAGGCACCCTGGCCGGCTACCTGGACGCGGCTGAGCACAGACGTTAGGCGTTGAGGAGAATCGCCGATGGTCGCGATGCCTGAAGACAACCCGGCTCCGGACGAACTCATCAGCCGGGGCGCGTGGTTCAACGAGCGTGATGCCCGCTTGGAGAGCCAGCCGCCTGCACTATCACTGCGTTGTCCGTGTTGCGAATGTCAGACACTTCGTGAGCGCGGGGGCTTCGAGATTTGCAAGGTTTGCTTTTGGGAGGACGACGGGCAAGACGACCACGACGCCGATGTCGTCCGCGGTGGCCCCAATGGGTCGCTGAGTCTCACCCAGGCACGGGTCAATTACAGGCGGTTCGGTGCATGTGACGTGCGGTCGGCTGGCACCGTGCGTTCACCTCGTCCGGAGGAGTTTGCCCAGTAAACATGTGGTTCACGAGGCGCTACACCTGAGCGAATGTGATGGGTCTTCGGGGCTCAACGTTACACCGGCCGCGGACATCTATTGACTTCGTCGTGGATGGCGAAATCACTCTTTGCCAGAATTGCTTGTGCCCGCTCCCGACTGGGGTGGCTGCAGGTGGACGACACGCGCAGCGGTGTTCGGACGGCACAAGGCTGCTGCCACGTGCTCGGGAATGAACTCGCCAGCTACTACAAGACCACAACACGGGGCG
>CAZSRZ010000098.1:0-15507 GCA_964609085.1 uncultured bacterium
GAGGGGTCGGATCCGTCGGCGGAAACGGATCCACGCTCCCTCACGGTCGCGGCTCAGCGTGAAGACCTGGGTGCGCGGGCGTCCCCGCCCGCCTGACCTTCACGATCCATGGACCCGTCCGGGTACGTCGTCGATGACTCCCGCGTGCCCCGGGACTCCGGGCAACGGGCGAAGACCTGATCCGTCGTCGGAGACGGCTCCACTCCCTCACGGTCGCGGCGTGCGAGTGCCCGTCTGCGCTCAACAGAGTCGTGCGGGAACGCCGGACTCAACGCTGTGCACGATCGTAGCGTGGATCCACCGGTCTAGAAAGGCGCGCCGGAGCGGGGTGAGATGAACAGGGAGAGAGGGTTTCTCCGCACTCCAGTTGAATCACCGTCTGAGCCCAGGAACCGGGTTACCTCCCGAACGGGACACAAGCAACTCCGGCGTGAACTCCGAGAAAGCAGGCCCTGCGATGAAGCAAGAGAAACCCAGCGTGCCGCCCGAAGCGATCGAAGCCTACAACCTGTTTATCCATGGCAAGATCGATCGACGGGCATTCATGGAGCGTGTGCGGAGCATTGCCGTTTCGTCCCTCGCCGTCGGTGCCATCGTCGATCAGTTGATGCCGAACTACGCCGCCGCTCAGCAGGTGGCTCCGAACGATCCCCGGCTGAAGACGGAATACGTCACAATCCCCTCCCCACAGGGAACCGGCAGCATCAAGGGCTACCTCGTGCGCCCGGCGAAGGCAGCCGGCAAGCGGTTGCCTGCCATTATGGTCGTGCACGAAAACCGGGGGCTCAACCCGCACATTGAAGACATCGCGAGGCGGCTCGGCCTGGAAGACTTTATGGCCCTGGCACCCGACGGCCTCACCTCCGTGGGCGGTTACCCGGGCAACGACGAGAAGGGCGGCGAGCTGTTCCGACAGGTCGACCGGGCGAAGATGGCGGAGGACCTGTACGCTGCCGCAGTGTGGCTGCGATCGCGCACGGACAGCAACAACAAGCTGGGCGTTACGGGCTTTTGCTTCGGCGGCGGCATCGCCAATGCCCTGGCCGTCCGTATGGGCGCGGAACTGGCCGCGGCCGTGCCGTTCTACGGCTCGGCGCCTCCCGTGACGGATGTGCCGAAGATCAAGGCCGCCATTCTGGTGCAACACGGCGAGCAGGACACCCGACTGGCGCAGGGGTGGCCCGCCTACGAGGCAGCGCTGAAGGCGGCCGGCGTCACGCACGAGGGCCATATCTACCCGGGGGCGGGTCACGGCTTTAACAACGACGCTACCCCGGCGCGCTACAACAAGGCCGCCGCGGAGCTCGCGTGGAAGCGCACGGTCGACTGGTTCAACAAGCACGTCCGCGGGTGATGTCTGGTGCCCGTCGGTGCTCTGGCCGGCCAGCGTAGGGGCCGCCCCGCTCGCCGCGGGTCGGCCTCCCGTGCGCGCCGGTCGGTCAGACGATCGGTTTCAGGACCGCCCGGCCGTAGGCGATGAACGCCATCAGGAGCCCCAGGACGCCGGACATGATGATGGGGGCGATCTCACCGTACTTGAGGTGCACCCCGATGAACACGAGGCTCTCGATGGCGAGGAGTGCCGCCGCCACCACCGAGAGCCTCGGTTGGCGACGGAAGGCAGAGGGGACGATCAGCCCGAGCACGCAGACGAGTTCCAGGATGCCCAGCGTCATCCAGACTTCCTTCGGCAGCGCACCGAAGGACTGCACCCCCTGGCTCACCTCATCGAACATGAAAACCTTCATGACGCCCGAAGCGCCGTACAGGAGCGCGGCGAGGACCTGCAGCACCCACAACAAGATGTTCATCGTGCGCCCCTCCCGGTGTCTGGTTACGGCTTTGCGCGGCTGTACTGCGTCTCGACGGCCTTCGCTTCCACTCCGTCAGGCTTGATGTTGTACGCGGTGATCGTGAGGTGGTCGGCGTCGACGAGGTCGAAGACGGTTTTCCACCCCCACGGGGGACCGGCCGGGGCAGCGTACTTCCCTGTGACGGTGAAACCCCGCGGACTCGCGTCGCCTTCGGAGAAGAGGATCCCATCGCGCATGTGGAAGCCGTCCAACCACGAGACCTGATAGCGCTTCGCCATCGAACTGAAGACGATGGTCTCCTCGCCGTGCCGTGGTTTGCCGAGCATCATTCCATCGTACGTATGGCGAAAGAGGCGTCCGTCTAGTATCGGGCGGATTTCCCCTGTGACCTTCGACTCGTCGGCGAGCTTGCCGGGTTGGAACCAGGTCCGGCAGGTGCCCTCCCAGGAGCCCACCAGGGACTTCAGCACGTCCTTTGGCGATGTTGGCCGCGTCTCGCCGGACGCGGGCTTGTCCGCTGGAGGGAGCTGCGTCCCGCCCGGGCTCGGCAGCGCCATGCCGAGGCAGATCAGCAGAGAGGCGAGGCTGGCTGTTTTCATGCCCTGACCCTTCAGTAGTCGCATTGCGCGTGGGCTGCTGGGCGTGGTCGCGTCCAGAAGGTTTTCGTTCGGTCAGGTGACACAGATCACCTGCCCCGGCGGGAGTGAGCAACTCCGGTTGCAGCGAGCGAGAAACTCTGGGAGGCCGCCCGAAGAGGAGAGGGGGTTCGTGGTGTAGAAGGGGTGAGCGATCTTCCCGCCTCGATCTCCTGCGATGCCTGCCACCTTCTTTGTCACCGCACTCATCCTCGGCGCGGCCGCGATGGCCCCGGATGGGCCCCCGGCGACTCCGGCGCGTGCGGCCCCTTCCGCGCCCGTGGTGAAACGCGACATCCCCTATGCCGAACCGGCGGTCTCGCGGCAGGTGCTGGATGTCTACTCGCCAGCCGGCGCTCGAAGACTGCCTGTCGTCTTCTGGATCCACGGCGGAGGCTGGCAGGCCGGAGACAAGTCCGCCGTCAACACCAAGCCTCAGGCGTTTCTCGACCGCGGCTTCGTCTTCGTTTCCATCAACTACCGATTGCTGCCGGAGGTCGACATGGGGACGATTGTCCGCGATGTCGCGAAGGCCGCGGGTTGGGTGCGCCGCCATGTTGCCGAGTATGGCGGCGACCCGAAGCGCCTGTTCATCATGGGCCACTCCGCCGGAGCCCAACTCGCGGCGCTACTGTGCACGGACGAGCGCTACTTGAAGGCGGAGGGAGTCCCCCTCGCCTCCATCCGGGGTTGTGTGCCTGTCGATGGCGACACCTATGACGTGCCGCTGATGATCGAAACCGCCGCGGCGCGTCGCAAGGCTCTGGGGCAGCCCGATCCCAAGTTCGGACATTACCAGAAGTTCGGCAGCGACCCTGTGAAACACCGCGACTTCTCCGCCGTCAACCACGTCGCCAGGGGGAAGAAGATCCCGCCCTTCCTTCTGCTGCACGTCGCCGACCACGTCGACACCACCGCCCAGGCACTCCGGCTGCGGGATGTGCTCCGCGCAGCGGGCCTCCCCGCCCAGAACTTCGCGGCACCTGCGACTGATCACGTGAAACTCGACGTCAACCTCGGTCTGCCTGACGACCCGGCCTCGAAGGCACTCTTCGAGTTCGTCGCCGGAGCCCTCCGGTGAGTGCCGCCGGGGTCGGAGGGCAGGGCCCCGGGTGCGACAACCCGGTCCCGGAGTCGCCGCAGCCGGGAGCTACCGCAGGCAGCGCACCCGCAGCGTTGTCTGGGAGACGACGGGCCACCTGCCATCCTGCAGCGCCACGGCCCGCAATGTCACGGCGTGATCCCCCACGACGCTGGGGTCTGTGGGCAGGCGCAGACGGACCACCGCAGCCTGTGTACCCGCCGGCAACTCCAACGGGTCGATCTTGAATTCGCCCGCAGATCCGCCCGACGCAGCATCCTCTTCGACCAGCTCCAGCCGGGCGGACTCGGCCAGCCTCGGTGATCGCTGCAGCCTGATCGGGACCTCGACCACGCTACCCAGCCTGCCCTCCGGCGCGGGTTCCTCCGCCGCCAGCTTCATCAGGGCACCCTCCATGGACATGGTGATGCGGCCGTCCACGTCGGTCAGCACGCAGCGCTCATTGCCGCGCGGGTCCCTGACCTTCCCCATCGCCACCAGGATCATCCGGGATGTCCGGCTGGTCTCGAGCCATTCGGGCATAAAACAGGGATAGCGCGTCAGTCGCACGCCGTTGGGGACGGGGAAGTCGGGGCCGTTGATCCCCTGCACGTGGTAGGCCTGCTTCGAAGACATCTGTAACACCACGTCGCCGGTGAATCCGTCGATGCGGTCGACGGTGACCTCTGCCAGATAGGTAGCGCCGCGTGGGGTACGATGACCGCCGTCCTTGTCCACCACGTCCGCCTTCCAGAGCGGTTTCAGGGTGGTGGCGATCAGCATGGCGCTGGGCGGCACGCTCTCCGGATTCGACAGTGGTCCGGGACCGGGGGGCGCGGTCGCCGGCCGCGTCACAGGGACTCCACCCACCATTGCGGTTCCGGCCACGGTAACCACCGCCGCCGCGGCGGCGGCGTCCGCCGACGCCGTGATCGGAATCTTCAGCTCTGCCGCGCCGGAGGGGATCACCAGCGGGCCTACCGGCACCACTCCCGCCGGCAGGCCCTCCACCGAGAGACCGATCTCTCCCGTGAACCCGCCGGACCGTGTCGCGCGGACCACCAACTCCGCCTTCTCGCCCAGGCGCACGTTCAATGCGGCAGGCACCTGCAGGCGGAAGTCCGCCGTGGGCAATTCCAGCACCAGACGGAAAACGGAGGTCGGTGACGGGGGTCGACCGGAGAGGTCAGCCGCTCGGAGCACGTACACGCCGTCCGCAGGCGCCGTCCATGTGAGACCCGCATCGGTCGTGCCGGCAAGATCGTCGCTGCGCGCCAGTTCTTTCCCGTCCGCGTCCAGCAACGTGAGACCGGCGTCGACGGGGGACCCGATCGACCGGGCCTGCATGGCGACGGCGACGACCTGACCCTTGCGGGCGGAGAAGCGATACTCGCAGCGGTCGTCGCGGGCGAGGACTCCCGTCGCACTCCCGGGCAGCGGTAGCTCCGGGCTCCCGGGCGCAACATCCGGCCGGTCGCTCAACCCGAGCTCGAAGGGCAGGCTCACGCCGTGCGGCGTCTCCAGGCGATAGGCGAAGGTCCCGCCGGGCAGAGTCGGGAATGCCACGGTCCGCCGCACGGATTCGAGGGTCGGGGCACCGGTGGCGAGGCCGATCCCGGTGAACTCCACCTCGCAAGACTCGCCTCGTTTTCCCGACGCCGGCACCGCAGCGAGGAGACGCGGTCCCGCTGCCACCTCGAGACGATACGTCATCGCCCGATCACCCCGGAACTCCAGGTCGTGAACAGAGAGCACGTAGGCTTCTCCGTTCTTGGCCGTGAAGGTCAATGCCGCGTCGCGGCCTTCGGTATCCGCCGCGTCGGCAACGAGTTGGCCGCGGCTGTCCCGCACCTCCAGGATGCCGTTCATCTCCGTGCCCAGGCGGCGCGCCGACAGCGCACAACTGACGGGGCCAGATCGGTTCGACCTCCAGCGGTAACGGTCCACCTCGGTCAATTTGAACAGCCGACCGGAGACCGTCACCGGCAGCGCCGTCAACTCCTGCGGACCGGATCGGCGTTCGTCCTCGACCACTTCCGCCCCACCGCCGACCATGAACACGCCGGACGCGCTGGCGCCCGAGGCGTTTGCCACCTGCCACCGGATGGGACCGGGCGGCACCTCGGCCGGCAGAACAAAGCGTGCCGGCAACTCTCGGGGGAGGGGGAGGGCGGGCCGGTAGGACTTCACGCCGAACCAGTACGGCGGCGGCGGGACATGGATGGGGGAGATCGGCCCCGTGGATTCGAGACGGACGCGCCGATCATGCACGAAGAGTTGGAGATCCGGCGTCCAATCGTAGCCCCCCAGCCGGACCTCAACGGTGGTTCCCGCACGCCCACCGGCCGGGAAGACGTAACCAAGCTCCGGGGCCTTCTGGGCCGAGACGGGTCCGGCCGTGATGCTCACCAGCCCGGCAGCCCCGACGAGGACGCGGCGCAGCATGGGGCGCATCGACGTGCCTACAGCAGCAGTTCTCGGACGATTCGCCCGCCATTGACGATGGGCACCGGGCGTCCCAGCGGTGTCTCGTAGGTTTTTGTCGTGTCCACGCCCATCAGCGAGAAGATCGTGCGCAGTAAATCCTCCACTCCGACCGGCTCCGTGACCGGTTCGGCGGCCTCTTTGTCCGTGGCGCCCACGATCTGGCCGGGCTTGATTCCCCCTCCCGCCAACAACACGCTCTGCGCCATGGACCAGTGGTCCCGCCCCGCCTGCGCGTTGATCTTCGGGGTGCGGCCCATCTCGCCCATCATTACCACCAGGGTGCTGTCGAGCAGGCCGCGGTCGGAAAGATCGCTCACCAGAGCGCTGAAGGCACGATCGGCGTGGGGGATCAGGTCGTTCTGCAAGCTCGGGAAGCATGCGAAGTGGGTATCCCAGCTTCCGTGATCGATGCCGATGAAGCGGCAGCCGGCTTCGACGAGGCGGCGCCCCAGCAGTGCGCACTGGCCTAGCGAGGTGTAGCCATACGCCTCCCGCAACTTCGTCGGCTCGGCCTGCAGGTCGAACGCTTTCCGGGCGGCGGGGGAGGTGATCAGGTCGTAGGCCCGCTCGTAATAGCGGGCTAGCGCACCGGACCGGTCCGGGGTCGAGGGAGGGGCGATTTCCTGCAGCGCTTTGCGGCGGCGAGCCAGCCGCGCTTCGTTGACGCCCCGCGCCAGTCGGAGGTCATTCACTTCGAAATCGGCCTGCACGGGATCGGCCTCGACGACGAACGGGGCGTAGTCTGCGCCGTAGAATCCCGGGCCGCCCGATCCCATCGGGTGCGGGAGGTTGACGTAGGGTGGGGCAGCGCCGCTGGAACCCAGCTCGCGGGCCAGAACAGAGCCCAGCGACGGATAGAGCGTGTTGTTCGGCGTGGGGTGGATCCCGTCGGCGAAGGTTGGCCGGTAGCCGGTCAGCGTGTAGTGGCAGCCGGTTGCATGACCGTTGTCGTTGTGGCTGTGGCTGCGGAGGATGGCGAATTTGTCCGCAACTTTCGCCGTTTGCGGGCAGTGCTCGCAGACCTCGATGCCCGGCACATTCGTCTTGATTGGTCGATAAGGGCCTCGCACCTCCGCGGGGGCGTCCGGTTTCATGTCCCACATGTCGATGGTGCTGGGACCGCCCTGGAGGAAGAGGAAGATGCACGACGTGGCTTTGCCTCGCGTAGGCGTGGCCGCATCCACCTGGCGCTGCAGCAGCCACGGCAGGCTGAGGCCGCCGATCAGGCCGGAGCCGCCGATGCTGAGCGCACGGCGGCGGCTAATCCCATCACAGTAGCTCATCGAGGCCGAACCCCTCCCGCGATGCACGCGCTTCATTGTTCACCGGTTGAAGACGAATTCCCTGGAATTGAGCAGCGACCACAGCACGTCTTCCGCACCGGCCTTGCGGTCCGGGGCTTCCTGGAAGAGGCCGATCAGCACGCGGCGCTCGCGGGCCGTCGGTGGGCGGGAGAGCGTGGCCAGGCTCAGTTCTTCCACAATCTGGTCCGGCGTCAGGGGGCCGGTCGCCAGACGATACGCCGTGCCTTCTCGAGCTCTGATCTTGGCGGCGATCTCTGGCGAGTTCATCAGGTGGAGGGCCTGCGCGATGCTTGGCTCGGTGGAGCGCTCACACTCGCAGACGGAGTTCCGTGCCGGGCGGCCGAAAATCCGCAGGAAGTAGGAGGGCAGCCGGTTATCCCAGAGTTGGATCGCCCGGTAGCCGTCCGGCCAGCCTTCAAAGGTCTCATCCACTCCGGTAGCGCGACAGATCGCATCCAGCAGCACCTCCGCGGGCATGGAACGCGGCACGGCGTGGGAAAAGCCCGAGGAATCCGTGGCGTTGCTGCGCTGCGTCTCCGCGCTTAGCTGATACACCCGGGAGTTGAGCAAGCTGCGGGTGAACGCCTTCAGATCGTAGCCCACCGCCCGGAGGTGTCCCTCCAGCGCGCCGAGGAGTGGCTCGTCCGTCGCAGGATTTGTCATGCGGAGATCATCGACCGGTTCGACCAGTCCTCTGCCGAAGTAGTGGGCCCACAGGCGATTGACGAGCACCCGGGCGAAATAGGGATTTTGGGGTCCCGTCATCCAGTCGGCGAACGGAACGCGCCGGTCGACCACCCCGCCGAACTCGCTGGGGGGCTCGCCCGGGGCGTGGGTCCGGACCGCCTGGCCGGTGCGGGGATGGGGCAGGTCGGCGCCGCCTCCGGCCGCGACGACGATGGCCTCGCCCCCCGACGTCTGCTTCACCGAGAGACCGGTGAAGAACCCCGCCAGCCCATAGTAGTCATCCTGGGTCCACCGCTCGGACGGATGATGGTGGCACTGCGCGCACTCGATGCGCACGCCAAGGAAGAGCTGGCTGATGGAGCGGCTCATCACTTCCGGCTTCTCGAGGGCCTTGTAGAAGGCCGCCGGACCTTCGGCCGTGATGGTGCCGCGAGCGAGGAGCACCGCACGTGCGAACTCGTCGTAGGGACGGTTCGCCGCGAATTGTGCCCGGAGCCAACGCGTCATCGCATAGGCCCCCTGAGGCGTGACCACCTGACTGTCCACGCGCAGCAGATCGGCCCACCGCATGGCCCAGTAGTCCGCGTATTCCGGCCGCTCGAGAAGTCGATCCACGGCTCGCGCTCGGGCACGCGGCGCTGGGATAGCCGAGTCCGGCCCGCGCTCGGCGGCACACTCGGCAAGGAAGGCACGCACCTCGGCTACCGCCGGCAGTGTCCCGATGGTGTCCAGCATGGCCCGCCGGAAAAACGTCGCGTCATCGCACAAGCGGGAGGGCTGGATTCCCAGCCTCGACAGTCGATCCCAGGCAAAGCGATCGATGAAGCTGGCTTCCGGCGGCCGCGTGAACCGCTCGCCGCCCCTGGTCGGTGCTGGAACACGTGCCGCGGCGACGGCGACGCACCCCATGTAGCGCACGACGACCGCGCCCTCCCCCGGGGCACCCAGGGAACGAATCAGGCCGTCCGTATTCACCTCGATCAGCCCCGGTGCGCTGGTTGCGAATTCCGCCTGGTCGGTGACGCATCGACGGCGGCCGTCCGCCCCAACAGCGGTCACCCGGATCTGGCAGCTTGTCCCTGCTGAGAGCACCGGCCGGGCCGGCTCGATCTCGATGCTGGTCGGCATCCCCGACGGCGGCGCCCCATATTGCCCGCCTTCCGCGATCCACCGGGCCAACAGCCGATAGCCCGCGCTCCCTTCGCTCAGCCGACGCCCGCCGGCGTGGGGCAGGCGAGCGGTTGCCTTTAGCAGCAACAGGCTGCGCGCGGGGTCGGTAACCAGCACACGGCGCCCTCCGGCTTCATTGCGAATCACGCGCTGGTCGGCCTCCGGATCAAAGGCGAACACACTGAGCTTGAACCCGTGCTGGCCCTCCGCCTTGCCGTGACATCGCCCTCCGTTGCAGCCCGCCCGGGTCAACACCGGCACGACATCCCGCGGGAACGAGACCGGTGTGGGCCGGGCGTACCCTGTTACCTTCACGGGCAGACCCACGATCGCTTTTCCCGCCCGGACGAGAATGACCGTTTGACCATCCCCGGCCGCGACGATCCGTCCCGCTGCGTCCACCCTTGCTACGCGGGGATCCCGGGATTGGTAGCGGGCGATCCGGGTGAGATCCACCGTTGGGCCTGCGCCGGCCGCCGTAACAGTCAGCCGTTGCTGGTCCTCAGGGGCCCCCAGCGTCACACGGGCCGGGGACACGCGGATGCTGTCGATCCGGGCGACGGCAGCCGTTCCGGCCATGGCGGCCGGGGACCACGTGCACGCGCACACGATGGCAAGGACCGAAAACGTCTTGGAGTTTGACAGCACGGTTCGATCCGACACCCCTGGACGGCGAAGGTGACAGGTCTGGTCCCTCCCGGAAGAGCCGATCCGCCGCTGGTAAGAGGGGGTGTAGGACCGGCCCGGTTCCCCGCCGAACGATCTCCTGCTCAATCCGATCGGTCCTCCGGCGGGCGAGTCTCTCGTCGTCTCCCCAAAGATCAAGCGTCGTCTCTCTCATGCTAGCTCGCACTTCATCAGCCACCCACCGGCCGGCTCGATCCAGGAAACTGCTCCGCGGCGCAGTCGCCGGAGCCGTAGTGGCGGCGGCAGCGGGGCTCGCCTCCGCGAGGCGCTCGGGGGCGGCTCCCAGGCCGCCCGGCCCCCGGTTTCTCGCCTTCAGCTCCAACCGACCGGGGGGTGCCGGTGCCTTCGATCTCTACCTCTATGACCGACACGAGGAGCGACTGCTCCCCCTGCCGGGCGTGAATTGCCCCGTCGACGATGCTCACCCTGTGTTAAGCGGGGACGGCGGGCTGGTCGCTTTCACTTCGGCGCGTCACCCTTCGAAGCTGCGGCCGGGTGGGATCTTCCTGTATGACCGCCGCACGGAGAAGCTCGTCGACCTCCCCGGAATCAACTCGGAGCTGTGTGGGGGTTTCACGGCGATGAGCCGAGATGCTCGCTTCTTCGGGTTCACTCGCTTCGACCGAACCGAGGCAACCCCGCGGGGCACGCTCTTCCCGACGTCGATCCAGCTTTACGACCGCCGCTCAAAGTCCTTCGCCACCCCGGATGTCCTCAATCCCGCAGGCGGCGCGACCAGCTCCATGTGCCTCAGTGGGGATGGGAGATGGTTGGCTGGCGTGCGCGGAACCTTGACCGCAGAGAACCATCTGCTGGGAGCGCTGGTGCTCTACGATCGCAAGAAGCGCACCTTTGCCGACCCTCCGCCGGTCTCCGGTCCCGAGCGTACACCGGACCGGAACATGCCGGGCCTCAGTGGTGACGGCCGCCTTCTCGCCTTCACCACTCGCCCGACGCCGGCGGCCAGGTGGGATATCGCCGTGTATGACCGGAAGCACGGAGAGTATCTGCAGACACCCGGGCTCAACTCGCCGGAAGCCGAGGAGTTCCCCAGCCTCTCTCGTGACGGCCGCTACCTGGCCTTTGAAACCCGCCGTGGCGACAACATCGATGTGGGCCTCTATGACCTCCGAGATCGGCGTCTCCTGCCCGTTCCGGGCCTGAACTCCGAACTCAAGGACCGCCACCCTGCCCTCAGCCAGGAGTAAGCGGGGGAGGGTGAGCGATCCGGTCGTCTCGGGGCCGGGCGTCAAATCCGGAACTTCCGCCCGTCCGCTCACTCACACCCGAGAATGCGTCTCGCTATCGCTCTTGCCTCTTGCTGCCTGGTGCCGGCCTCCATTGTCGGCCTTGCGCGGGCCGCGACGCCCACAGATACCCAAACGCAGCAGGCACTGTCCATCCTGGAGCGGCGCTGCTTCTCGTGCCACGCCGGGAAGGTGCAGATGTCCGGGCTGCGGCTGGACTCGGTCGCGTCCGCGCTGAAGGGCGGAAAGGGCGGCCCCGCAGTCGTGCCGGGGAACCCGGGCGGGAGTCCGTTGCTGCGGGCGGTTCGGTACGACGGAGCGTTGAAAATGCCCCCGGCGGGCAAGCTTCCGGAGCACGAGATTGCGGTGTTGGAGCGCTGGATTCGCTCCGGTGGTCGGCCTGGAGGAGCGGCGTTGACCACCGCCGGTGTGCCGTCAAAGCTCTGGGCGTTCGAGCCGGTGCGGCGGCCGGCGCTGCCCAGGGTGAAGCTAAAAGCCTGGTTGAAGAACCCCGTGGATGCCTTCATCCTGGCGAGGCTGGAGAGCGAGGGTCTGAAGCCGAGCCCCTATGCCGACCGTCGCACCCTGATCCGGCGCGTTTCACTCGATCTAGTCGGGCTCCCACCGACGCCCCCCGAGGTGGAGACCTTCGTCGCGGATCGCTCTCCAGGGGCGTGGGAGAGGCTGATCGACCGGCTTCTCGCCTCTCCCGCGTACGGGGAGCGGATGGCCTTGCCCTGGCTGGACCTGGGCCGTTATGCCGACTCCGACGGCTACCACGACGACACGGACCGCACCCAGTGGGCCTACCGCGATTACGTCATCCGCGCCTTCAACACGAACAAGCGCTTCGATGCATTCACGGTGGAGCAGATCGCGGGCGATCTCCTCCCAGAGGCGACGCTGGAGCAGAAGACGGCCAGTGCCTTCCATCGCAATGGTCCGACGACCTCGGAAGGCGGCGCGATCCCGGAGGAGGTGCTGGCGCGCTACGCATCCGATCGGGTCGGCACCACGGCCAATGTCTGGCTCGGGCTGTCACTGCAATGCGCGGAGTGTCACGACCATAAGTACGACCCGCTGACGACGAGGGACTTCTACAGCCTCTCGGCATTCTTCAATCAGGTGCCGGAAGAAGCGCTCTACCGGGGTGCCGACGCCCCGCCGACGATCTTGATGCCGACCCGACTGCAGCAGGCAAAGCTGGATGAGTTGGCCCGGGAGATCGAAGGTCTGGATGCCCGGCTGAAGGCGTGTCCGCCGGATGGCGTACAGGCCGCGGAGTTGAAGAAGAAGCTGGATCAGGCGAGGAACGCCCGCACGGCGGTGGAGAAACAGGCGCGGTTGCGGATCATGGCCGATGCCCCGGTGCGGCGGCCCACCCACATCCTGCTCCGCGGCGACTACCGGAGCCGGGGACCGGAGGTGCAGCCGGCCGTTCCCGCCGCGCTCGGCGTGTTGCCCGCGGTCGCCGCGGGAGCCGGCAATCGTCTCGCGCTGGCCCGGTGGCTCGTCGATCCGCGACAGCCGCTCACCGCCCGGGTCACGGTGAATCGGTTCTGGCAGACGATCTTCGGCACGGGCATCGTCAAGACATCCGACGACTTCGGCACCCGTGGCGAAGCCCCCAGCCACCCAAAACTCCTCGACTGGCTGGCGGACGAGTTCGTCCGGAGCGGCTGGGATGTCAAGCACGTAGTCCGACTCCTGGTGACGAGCGCCACCTATCAGCAGTCGTCCCGAACCACCCCGGCCCTACTCGCACGCGACCCCGAGAACAGACTATTGGCCCGGGGAGCCCGCTTCCGCCTACCGGCGGAGTTGATCCGAGACAACGCCCTGGCGATTGCCGGGCTCCTGGATCGCGGGCGCCCGGTGGGCGGGCCCAGCGTCAAGCCTTACCAGCCCGGCGACCTGTGGCGGGAGCTCTCCAGCGGGGATCAGGAGGCGAAGTCATACGTGCAGGATCACGGGCCGGACCTCTATCGGCGCGGGCTCTACACTTTCTGGAAGCGCTCCGTGCTTTACCCGGCCTTCGCTGTCTTCGATGCGCCCAAGCGGGAAGTCTGCGTGGCCCGCCGACTGCGGACGAACACGCCGCTGGCCGCCTTCGCCGGCCTGAACGACCGGACCTATGTGGAAGCGGCGCGGGTCTTCGCCCAGCGCATCCTCAAAGAGGGCGGGATGGGTCTCGATCAGCGCCTCGACTTCGCTTTCCGGGCCGCTCTCGCGCGCCCGCCCTCCCCGAAGGACCGCCTCGTGCTCGGGCGGATCTACCGCGTCACGCTGGCCCTCTACTCCGCGGATCGCGCCGCCGCGGAGAAGCTGGCGGCGGTAGGGGAGGCACCCCGTCCCGCGGATCTGGACCTGGGGGAGCTTGCGGCCTGGACATGTGTGTGCAACACGATCCTCAATCTCGATGAAACGCTGACCAAGGAGTAGCCCCGTCGTGTCGAGCCGTCGATCGGATCACGTCAACCTGGCAAGGGCGATCAACCGCCGTGCACTCTTGGGTCGAGGCACGGCCGGGCTGGGGGCGCTGGCGCTCTCCTCGTTGTTGGATGAGCAAGCGTGGGCGGGTCCTGCGGCGGGCGTGCGAGTCCAGTTCGCCCCGAAAGCCCGGCGGGTCATCTACCTCTTCCAGTCCGGAGGTCCGTCGCAGCTCGACCTCTTCGATTACAAGCCGGCCCTGCAGGCGCAGTTCGGGGTCGACCTGCCCCCGACGGTCCGCATGGGGCAGCGCATCACGGGCATGACGTCCGGACAGAAGACCCTGCCGGTGGCGCCTTCCCTCTTCCGATTCGCGCAGCATGGGCAGAGCGGGACCTGGGTCAGCGAGCTCCTCCCGCATACGGCGAAGCTCGTGGACGAGCTCTGCGTCATCCGCTCGATGCACACGGAGGCCATCAACCACGACCCGGCGGTGACGTTCTGCCAGACAGGGAGCGAGCTGCCCGGCCGGCCCACTATGGGTGCCTGGCTTTCTTACGGATTGGGCAGCGACAACCGTGACATGCCCGCCTTCGTGGTGTTGATCTCCGGCCAGACCGGGCAAAACCTCCACACCCGATACTGGGAGAGCGGCTTCCTGCCCACCGTTCATCAGGGCGTCCAGTTCCGGGCAGTCGGGGACCCTGTGCTCTTCCTGTCCAACCCCCCGGGAATGACCGAGACGGTCCGGCGCAAGATCCTGGACGGGATCCGCGACCTCAATGCCGCCAAGCTGCAGGCCGTCGGCGACCCGGAGATCGCCACCCGCATCGAGCAGTACGAGCTCGCCTACCGGATGCAGACATCGGTGCCCGAGCTTATGGACCTCTCGAAAGAGTCGGAGAGCACGCTGAATCTGTATGGACCTGACGCGCGCAAGCCGGGCACCTTTGCCGCCAATTGCCTGCTGGCGCGCCGTTTGGCGGAGCGCAACGTCCGGTTCGTGCAGCTCTATCACCGGGATTGGGATCACCACGGCGGTCTTCCAGGCGGGATCCGGGACCAGTGTCGACAGACGGACCAGGGCGCGGCGGCGTTGATCAGCGACCTGAAGCAGCGCGGCTTGCTGGATGACACGCTCGTGATCTGGGGCGGCGAGTTTGGCCGGACGGTCTATAGCCAGGGTGAGCTGACCCGTCAGAACTACGGGAGAGACCACCATGGACGGTGCTACTCCCTCTGGATGGCGGGCGCCGGCATCCGGCCCGGCGTGGTCTACGGCGAGACCGACGACTTCAGCTACAACATCGTGCGCGATCCCGTCCCCGTCCACGACCTCCACGCGACGATACTGCACCTGCTGGGGGTCGATCACCTGAAGCTGGTCTACCGCTTCCAGGGTCGCGACTTCCGGTTGACCGACGTGGCCGGAAACGTCGTGCAGCGCATCCTCGCGTGAGGCTGCCTGTGGCGGTGAACCCGGAGCGTGCAACGCGAAGGCGCGAATGCGAAGGGAAGACAGTCCAGAGTCTCTGTGCGAGGCTGCCCATGGTGCAGGTCGCATGGAATTCAACGCAAAGACGCGAAGACGCAAAGAAGACAGTCCGAAATCCCTGTGCGAGGCGTGCGAGGCTGCCGGTGGCGCAGACCTTGGAGTTCCCAACGCGAAGGCGTAAGGAAGACAGTCCAAGCCCCCTTTGCGCCTCTGCGCCTTGGCGTCTTTGCGTTAAATGAGCCAGGCCGAGGAGAGGCTGCCGGTGACTGGGGTCTTGGAATCTTCAACGCAAAGGCGCAAAGGCGCGAAGACGCAAAGAGGTCGGTGCAGAGTTCCTGTGCGAGGCTGCCGGTGGCGGAGACCTTGGAGTTTCCGACGCGAAGGCGTAAGGAAGACAGTCCAAGCCCCCTTTGCGCCTCTGCGCCTTGGCGTCTTTGCGTTAAATGAGCCAGGCCGAGGAGAGGCTGCCG
>CAZSRZ010000098.1:15607-20175 GCA_964609085.1 uncultured bacterium
TCCTGTGCGAGGCTGCCGGTGGCGGAGACCTTGGAGTTTCCGACGCGAAGGCGTAGGGAAGACAGTCCAAACCCCTTTGCGCCTCTGCGCCTTGGCGTCTTTGCGTTAAATGAGCCAGACCGAGGAGAGGCTGCCGGTGACTGGGGTCTTGGAATCTTCAACGCAAAGGCGCAAAGGCGCGAAGACGCAAAGAGGTCGGTGCAGAGTTCCTGTGCGAGGCTGCCGGTGGCGGAGACCTTGGAGTTTCCGACGCGAAGGCGTAAGGAAGACAGTCCAAGCCCCCTTTGCGCCTCTGCGCCTTGGCGTCTTTGCGTTAAATGAGCCAGAGCGAGGAGAGATTGCCTGTGACGGAGGCCATGGAGCGTTCAACGCAAAGGCGCAAAGAAGACAGTCCAGAGTCTCTTTGCGCCTCTGCGTCTCGGCCTAGTTGAGCCCCGTCGACTCGGTGTTCATGCCGGTGGCCGTGTCGAAAACCTGCATCCTCAAGCCGGTGGGCAGGCCGCTCGACGCATCGCGAGGGCTGACGATTCCGACGACGCATCGGCGGGCCCCTGCGACGAGGCCGTCGTCGACGTAATCCATGAACGCCCCCTTGCCCCGGGTGAGGTCTACGTCCCTGGTGGCCAGCGACTCACCAGTGACTCCGTCCAGAAAGGTCAGCCGCAGCTTTGATCGTGACTGCGGCTGGGTGGGACTGAGAAAGGCGTTGAGCCTCGCCGTCTGTCCGACCGTGATGCCGATCGGGCCGGCCAGGGCCGCCGGACGCCGCTGCGCTGCGTCGGCTGACCGCCATGGCTGCAGGAGCGCGAGAGACGCGAGGCTGGCGGCCGCGACCGTGACCAGGACAGCGCGCGAGGTTAGGGGTCGGACTGACTGCATGAGCAACTCCTTTAGGCGAGCGGCGGCTGCGATGACGTCGCTCAGATCTGCCGTCGGGGCGCGGGGCCCCGTGGCTGACAGTCAATTCCCGGAGAGAGGGCGTGACTCCTCTCGGGCTCGGGCAGGGCCAGCTCCGCTGCCTGGCCAGTTGACCTGCCCCACCGAGGAGTCGTGGGCTGAAGTGACGAAGGGTGTGCCGGGGCGCACCGGCGTCCCCGCTTGCGTTCCTCATCACCCGCCATGCCCTCCCCCCTCAACATCGGCCTCATCGGTTACGGCTTCATGGGCCGTGCCCACGCAAACGCGTACCGCCAGGTCAGCCAGTTCTTCGACCTCGACTTCACGCCCGTGCTCAAGGCCGCGTGCGCCCGCTCGGAAGCCAAGATACGGGGTTTTGCGGAGCGCTGGGGATTCGAGAGCGTGGAGACCGACTGGCGGCGGCTGATCGAACGGCCGGACATCGACCTCATCGACATCGGCAGCCCGAACAATACCCACCGGGAGATCGCGATGGCTGCCGCCGCAGCCGGCAAGATGGTGCTGTGCGAGAAGCCCCTGGCGATGAACGGGGCCGAAGCGCGGGAGATGACCGCCGCCATCGAGCGGGCCGGTGTGCCAAACATGGTGTGGTTCAACTACCGGCGAGTGCCGGCCATCAGTCTGGCCAAACAGGTGGTGGATGAAGGAAGGATCGGGCGCCCCTTCCACTATCGCGCCCAATACCTGCAGGACTGGACGATCGATCCCGAGTTGCCGCTGGGGGGGCAGACGCTCTGGCGCCTGGATGCCGACGTGGCGGGCTCGGGCGTCTCTGGCGACCTGGTGGCGCACTCTGTCGACACCGCCCTCTGGCTGAACGGCCCGATCACCGAGGTCAGCGGCATGACGGAGATCTTCGTCAAAGAGCGCGCGACGCAGGACGATCCCACCCAGCGCAAGGCCGTGACCATCGACGACGCATGCCAGTTCATGTGCCGCTTCGCCAACGGTTCCCTGGGGCTCTTCGAGTCCACCCGCTATGCCCGCGGGCGCAAGAACTACAACACGCTGGAGTTGAACGGCGAAAAGGCCAGCGTCTACTTCGATCTGGAAGACCCGCACCGGCTGCAGTACTACGACCACGGCGACGCCGACCACCTCCACGGCTGGCGCAACATCCACGTGACCGGGTTCGAGCACCCCTACATGAAGAACTGGTGGGTGCCCGGCTGCACGATCGGCTACGAGCACACCTTCATCAACGCCCTCGCCGACTTCCTGAAGGGCCTCGCCACCGGGACGCCCGCACACCCCACCTTCCGCGACGCCCTGCGCACCCAGCTCGTACTGGATGCCGTGCTCGAAAGCGCGCGCACCGGCCGGTGGACCGCCGTCAAGCCGGATTAGTGAGAGGCAGCCCGGGACCACCCCGCACCAGCCCGGCACGCCCCCCTTGCGGGTCGGAAGGGCCTGGGTCACTGAGGGCGACAGGGAAAGCGCCGCCTTTCGGGGAACGAGACTCCAGCCAGGGGAACCGGCCGCCTGCCGGAGACCGCACCCCACACGGGGCCGCCCAGGGCTGCAAAGCACTTGCGACGACACCACTGTGATCCCATGCTCTTCTCAGCTCTGGACATCCGTGCACCCGGCGGCGCTCCCCGTTGGTCGCAGTTTCACCGGTGGTGTCCTGCCGCAGCTTGCCGTCCAACGCCCGAACGGTGGAGCTCACTGCAGGTGACCGAGCTCGGCTCGCGCCTGACCCACTCAAGGCGGGGCTCCGTTCCTTTGGGGATCGCGCGTTCGAGGCGAAGCCGCCAGCCGGGCCCGCCGGGGAACCCGGCGTCGAGCGGGCGGAAGGTGTCACTCGTTCTGGGATCGCTCAGGGAGAGTAGACCGTGCTGACCTCGTTGAGTGTGAAGAACTTCAAGTCCTGGCGTGAGATCGCGGAGATGCGGCTGGCACCGATCACGGGGCTCTTCGGAGCCAACAGCTCCGGTAAAACGAGCATTCTTCAACTTTTGCTGATGTTGAAGCAAACAGCGGATTCGGCGGATCGAGCCCAGGTGCTGCACCTCGGTGACGAGAGGAGCCTCGTTTCGCTGGGGACTTTTCCCGAGGTTACTTTCCGGAACGCCGATGCTCGGTCGCTCGGGTGGCGTCTGGGCTGGGAGCTGGCCCAGGAGCTGAAGGTGCCGGATCCGGCGAAGCCCCGCACGACTCTGTTCTCCGGGCGCAGCCTCGGTTTTGAGGCCACGGTCGCGGAGAACGGATCCGGGCGGAGTTTTGTGAGCCGGATGCAGTACAGCTTTGAAGACCGCCTGTTTGGGATGCGCACACCCGATCCTCCGGGGAAGTACGAACTCTTCGCCGATGCAGGCGACTTCGCCTTCAAGCGGACGACGGGCCGCGCATGGCCGCTTCCGCCCCCAGTGAAGTGCTATGGGTTCCCCGACCAGGTACGCGCGTACTTCCAAAACGCTGGTTTCCTCGCCGACTTCGAGTTGGCGCTGGAGGAGTGTTTGGCGCGGATCTTCTACCTCGGTCCGCTGCGCGAGTATCCGAGACGGCAGTACACCTGGGCAGGCGCTGAGCCCATGGACGTAGGTCAGCGCGGTGAGCGGGTGGTGGACGCGATGCTGGCAGCCCGCGAGCGCAAGATCCGGCTCTCTCGCGGTAAGGGCAGGAAGCGGTTGACGCTGGAGGAATGTGTCGCGGAGTGGCTGCACAAACTGGGGATGATCGCAGCGTTCTCCGTGGAAGCCATACACGGCAGCGGCAACCTCTACCAGGTTTGGGTCCAGAAGGAGAAGGCTGGGCCCAAGGTGTTGATTACGGATGTCGGCTTCGGTGTCTCCCAGATCCTCCCAGTCTTGGCACTCTGCTACTACGCCCCAGCAGGCTCCACGCTGGTGCTCGAACAGCCTGAGATCCACCTTCATCCGGCGGTGCAGGCAGGGCTGGCGGACGTCTTCATCGATGCGGTGCAGACTCGAGGAATTCAGATCATCGTCGAGAGCCACAGCGAGCTATTACTGTCCCGGCTGCAGCGACGGATCGCCGAGGAAAAGCTCAGCTCTGAGGACGCCGCACTCTATTTCTGCGAGGTGGAAAAGGGAGAGTCCCGCCTCACTCCCCTTGAGCTGGATCTGTTCGGCAACATCCTGAACTACCCGCGTGAGTTCTTTGGAGACGCGCTGGGCGAGGCGAACGCCCAGCTCCAGGCAGAGTCCAGCCGGAGGGGATCGGCATGAGAGCCTGGGTGGTGGACACCAACGTCGTTGTGGTTGCGAACAACCGGGACACTCACGCGGATGCTGCCTGCGTGGCCGCCTCCGCAGGTAAACTCCGGGAAATACAGTCCGGCGGGATCGTGGTGATCGACGGTGGGTTCCACATCCTCAATGAGTACGGACGCAACCTTCGTTTCACAGGCCAGCCCGGGGTCGGCCATCTATTCTACCGGTGGCTCCTCAAGGTCCGGTGCGACCCGGGTCGATGCGAAACCGTGCGCCTCACCCCTCGAGGGAGCGATCCCGAGGACTTCGAAGAATTCCCTGACGACCCCGAGCTTGGCGAGTTCGACCGCGCCGATCGGAAGTTCGTGGCGGCGGCGATCGCCAGTCAATCCAGGCCTGAGGTTCTGAATGCAACCGACACCGACTGGTGGGAGTATCGGACTCCATTGGAGCGCCACGGTGTGCGGGTGCAGT
>CAZSRZ010000099.1:151-19905 GCA_964609085.1 uncultured bacterium
GCTCTATCCACTGAGCTACACCCGCCGTATGTGGTTTTCCCCCGGCTTCCAGGGCCCGGGTGCCCTCTGGGCGCTGGCGCTCTATCCACTGAGCTACACCCGCCGTATGTGGTTTTCCCCCGGCTTCCAGGGCACCGCGTCGCGGCCTGGGGACACTTGCGGTCGCGCGGAGATTGTGCCACCGACGGTGGGGAGTGTCAACTCGTCCCTGGCTCGAACACGATCCGGTCATGCACGCCGGGGGGCCCGCACCGGCCCAGGACCTGACTCTTTGGTGCGGACCGACTTCCCGAATTCAGGCCAGAAGCTCTTTCACTACCTTGCCGTGGACATCGGTGAGGCGGTAATCGCGGCCGGCGGTGCGGAAGGTCAGGCGCTCGTGATCGAATCCCAGGCAGCGGAGGATCGTGGCCTGCAGGTCGTAGACGTGGACGGGATTCTCCACGGCGTTGAAGCCCAGCTCGTCGGTCCCGCCGTAGGTGATGCCGGGCTTGATTCCCCCGCCCGCCAGCCACATGCTGTACGCCTGCGGATGGTGGTCGCGGCCCTGTGCGCGGCCCAGACCCGGATGGCTCTCCACCATCGGTGTGCGACCGAACTCCCCACCCCAGACGACGAGGGTCTCGTCGAGCAAGCCGCGTTGTTTCAGGTCCTGGATCAGTGCGGCGGAGGCTCGGTCCGTGGCGCCGCAGTTGTTGCGGAGGTTCCCAACCACGTCCGAGTGGGCGTCCCAGCCCTCGTGGTAGATGTTGACGAAGCGCACGCCGCGCTCGATCATGCGTCGAGCCAGCAGGCAGGCGCGGGCGAACGAGGGCTTCGCCGGGTCGCAGCCATACATTTCCAGCGTGGCCCGGCTCTCCTGGCGCAAGTCCATGAGCTCCGGAGCGGAGGTCTGCAGCCGGAACGCCATCTCATACGACGCGATCCGCGTGGCGATTTCCGGATCGGACGCCGCTCGCCGAAGGTTGAGAGCGCCGACAAGGTCGAGGGACTCGCGCTGGAGCCGAGCGTCGATGCCGGCGGGGCTACTGACGTTGAGGATCGGGTCGCCCTGGTTGCGCAGGCGGCAGCCAGCGTAGATGGTGGGCAGGAAGCCGCTGGACCAGTTCGCCGCCCCGCCGCTGATGCCTGCCCCGGTCGACATGACGACAAACGCAGGCAGGTCTCGCGAGATCGCTCCCAGCCCGTAAGTCACCCAGGAGCCGATACTGGGGCGACCGGGCTGCGCGAAGCCCGTGTTGAACAAGATCTGCGCGGGAGCGTGATTGAACTGATCCGTGTGCACCGAGCGTACGATGCAGATGTCGTCCACCACCCGAGCCAGATGCGGCAGCACCTCGGAGAGCTCTGCGCCGCACGCTCCATGCCGGGCGAATTTGAACTGCGGCCCCAGGGCGGCAGCATCCGGCCGGATGAAGGCGTACCGCTGGCCGGCGATGATCTCCGGCGGGATGGACTTGCCCTGGTATTCCGCGAGTTTCGGCTTGTAGTCGAAGAGATCAAGCTGGCTGGGTGCGCCGGCCATGAACAGGTGAATCACCGCCTTCGCCCTCGGTTCGAAGTGCGGCGAGCGTGGAAGCAAGGGATCTCCGGGGGGAGCGGGCGCGGCGCTCCCGGCCCTGCTCGCGGCGTCGGCCAGCAACGTGGCGAGCGCGATCTTTCCGAGGCCGACGCGGCACCCGCCGAAGAAGTGCCGACGCGTGATCGCGAGCGCGGTCGCCGGGTCGATCGGGTCCATCCGTTCTCTGCTCATCTTCGATCCTCGCTCCCGTGCTCTCCCGCTCACTCACGAACTACCATCTCATCCAGGTTCAGCACGCTGCGTGCCGTGACGACCCAGGCCGCTCGTTCCCGGATATCCCCCTCGCCGGGCCCGGCGAGGGCCGTCGAATCCAGCTCTTTGGCGTCGAGTCGCCGGCGCTGAGACTCGTAGAATCTCATCAGGAGGCGAAGCTCTTCCGGCTGTGGCGGACGCACCAGGCATCTGCGGAAAAGCGTTGTGGCCTTCTGTTCCGGGCTACCCGGCAGCGCGACCGTCAAGCGTCCCAGAGCCTGGGCGGCCTCGATCAACACGGTGTCATTGAGCATCGTCAGTGCCTGCAGCGGAGTGTTGGACACCTCGCGCCGCGCCACGCACGCTTCACCGCTTGGGGCATCGAAGACACTGAACATCGCGTACGGCGCTGTGCGCTTGCTGAAGGTGTAGAGCCCCCGACGGTAGCGGTCCTCGCCCTCGCTGACCTTCCACTGGAGCGGTCCGTAGGTCCCCTCGGAAGTGATGCCCGGGGGTTGCGGTGGGAACACACTGGGGCCGCCCAACTTGCGACTGAGCAGACCGCTGGCGGCCAGGGCCTGATCCCGCAACAGCTCCGCTTCCAGGCGCAGCCGGGGGCCCCGAGCGAGCAGCAGGTTTTGCGGATCCCTGGATTGCAGCGCAGCGGAGGTCCCGCTTCGTTGCCGGTAGGTGGCGCTGGTCACCAGCAATCGGTGGAGCTTCTTGAGCGACCAACCTTGTTTGCGGAATTCCACCGCCAGCCAGTCGAGCAACTCGGGGTGGGTCGGTGCGTCGCCTGTAAGGCCGAAGTCCTCCGTGGTCCGCACGATGCCGCGGCCGAAGAGAGCCGCCCACTGCCGATTCACGGTTACGCGTGCCGTCAGCGGGTTCCGCGGATCCACGAGCCACCGCGCGAACCCGAGCCGATTGCGAGGGGTATCAGCCGCCATGTCGGGTAGGGCGCTGAACACGGCGGGCTCCACGCGGGCCTGCGCCCGCAGATACTCACCGCGCTGGTGGACGAAGGTGGGCCGCACATTGTCCGCTGGTCGCTCCTGCATCACCAGCGCGGTGGGGTATTGGGGCATTGCGGCGCGCAGTCGGGCGATTTCCTCGCGTGCCGCTGCGAGTTCGGGAGCCGTCTGGAGGAAATGATCGCGCAGCAGTCGTCGATCCGCCTCCGTCCGTTCCGCTCGAGGACGGGCCAGCGCTGACTCGACCTCTGCAGGGAAACGCGCGGTGGTCGGGCCGGTGTCGTAGGTCACGGAAACCCTGAACCGGCCGAGCGCCGCCGCGTAGTACCGCTCGAAGACCATCTGCAGTTGCAGCCCGCCGGCCTGCAGCGGCTGTGCAAACCGGAAGACGGCGTGATGCTCCCGTCCCTGCCCGCCGTTCGTGGACCAGCCGGACAGCGGACTGCCGTCGATAGCCATGGCGGCGGCGGTGCCGCCCGCGGCGAACGAGTGAGAAGCCCCGCTGAATGGGAGAGTGGCGGACCCCTGTTTGATCACGAGCTCCGAGAGGAAGAAATCACCGGGGGCGCCTTCGTAGTAGACTCGCCCGGGCCCCATGCGCGGCAGCCGGGCGTCGGGCATCGCCTCGAGCCGGATGGCCGTTACGCCCGGCCGCCCGAGCATGAGCGTCAGGTCGTAGACGTCGCGCTTGGTGGTGTCGCCATCCGCAAACACGCTGCCGTCGGCCTGCAGCGTCAGGCGCGGCATGTTCGACGTCATCGTCTGGGGCCGTACGATATCCCAGCGCGTCGCACCGGGTTCCTGGGCGGCAATCCACTGGTCAATCGCCCGATTCAGGGCACCCCGACGACTCGCCGAGAGTTGGTCCGGGGTGAGGCTGGAACGTCCGAAGCTGATCCGCAAGCGTCCCAGTGTGTGCTGGGTGCCGTGCTGCGACGACAGCCGGAGGGCCCAGAGACCGCCGCGGGTCGTCTGCACCGGTTCCGCGAAGGTCAACACCAGGGTCCGCCGGACGTTCCAAGACCCGGGTCCCTGGATCGCCCAGCCAGTGTTTTCCTTGCCATCAATGGCCTGTGACGGAGGGAAGCCTTCCTGCGCGAAGTCGGCACTGGCGGAGGCCACCTTCACCGGGCGGACGCTGCCCGCAGGACCGACAGTGACGCCGACTTCCGACAGCACGAAGTTGCCGTGCGGCGTCCGACCCGGGCCGCCGCCGCCCAGGCTCGCATCCGGCAGCGCCTCGATGCGCACGGCATCCACGCGTGCATCAGTCGTCGGCAGCAGGACGGTCAGCACATCCTTGTCCGGATTCGGCCCCTCGAGGAGCAGCGAACCGTCGGGGAGCTTCTTCACACCGGCCCCGCCTGCGGAAGTTGCCCGGTCCGCCACGCTGACCTGCCAGTCCATGGCCGTCTCGACGGGGAACTGATCGGCGAGCCCGGCTTCGCGCGCCGCGATCTCCTGCGACAGCTTCTCCCGGGCCGCCGTCAATTCGGGCTGTGGCACCGGCATCTCAGGCTCATCGGCATTGTTCAGGAACGCCATCACCTGGTAGTACTCGCGCTGGGGGATTGGGTCAAACTTGTGGGTATGACACTGGGCGCACCCGATCGTGAGGCCGAGCCAGGTTGTCCCCGTGGTGGCCATCCGGTCCGTCATGGCGTGGAAGCGGAACTCCAGAGGATCGATCCCGCCTTCCTCGTTCAGCATCGTGTTGCGATGGAAACCGGTGGCGATGCGCTGGCTGACTGTGGCGTTGGGTAACAGGTCGCCCGCCAGTTGTTCCACGGTGAACTGATCGAACGGCATGTCCTGGTTGAGGGCCTGGATGACCCAGTCCCGGTAGGGCCAGACGGAGCGCGGACGATCCTTCTCATAGCCGTTCGTGTCCGCGTAACGAGCCAGGTCGAGCCAGCGTCTCGCCCACCGTTCGCCGTAGTGCGGCGACGCCATCAACCGGTCGACCAGTTTCTCGTACGCGTTGGGCGACTTATCACCGACGAAGGCGTCCGCCTCCTCCGGCGTAGGAGGCAGGCCGGTGAGGTCGAGTGAAAGTCGACGGATGAGCGTGAAGCGGTCAGCCTCCGGGGAGGGCGCCAACCCCTCCCGCTCGAGCCGGTGGAGTACGAACGCGTCGATGGGGTTGCGTACCCACTTAGCCTGTCGCACCGTGGGCGGGGGAGCCTGTCGGGGCGCCACGAAGGCCCAATGGACGCGGTACTCCGCGCCCGCGGCCACCCAGCGGCGCAGGGTTTCTTTTTCCGCAGCGGTCAGTCGTTTCCCGCTGCTCGCTGGGGGCATCACCGTTGCATCCGCGGCCAGAATGCGTTGGACGAGGCGGCCTGCCTGGGGCTTGCCCGGGACCAGCACGCCACTGCGAACCGCATCCTCGCGGCGGTCCAGGCGCAACCCGGCCTGACGCTGCTGATCGTCCGGGCCATGGCACTTGAAGCAGTTCCGCGCGAGGATCGGCCGGACGTCGCGCGTAAAGTCCGGCGGAGTGGGACGGGCAGCGCCCACGCCCCCAGCTACCCAGGCTGCCAGGATCCCGCCAACGGCGCACGCGAGGCCGAGTCCACGGCTTGATCGGTTCCGGTATGTCATGCCGCCCTCTCCCCCCGATCGGTTCCCCGGAACCCACCCCGGAGCGTCAGCGCCGTTTCAACTGCCACGGTTCCCGGTAAGCCGGGGTTACGTGGGAAGTCCACTCCGCTTCCGGCAGATTTCGCACTCGCAACCGGCGAGAGTCCCAGCGGATCTCTTTGCCAACCAGATAGGCCAGGTTGCCCAGCAGTACCGCCTCGGTCACCGTCCCGCTGTAGTCGAAGTTGCATGAGGTGGGAGTGCCGTTCTTGATGCCGTTGACCCACTCTTGATGATGCCCCACGGAGTCGGGGATGGATGGCGCGGGCCGCTGGAAGTCCTTGAATCGATCCTCGGGGAGCAGCGCGTGCCTCCCGTAGTCGGCAACCAGTTGCCCGCGAGTGCCGGTGAAGAGGACTCCATTGGAGTAACCCAGCTCCATCACCTTGCCGCTCTCGTCGCGCGGACCCCGGATCCCATGGTACCAGGTGAGGCGCACTTCGGGCCGATCGCCGGATCTCGGGTAGTGGTAGTCCACATCCATGGTGCGGGGCACGGTGTTGTCGGCCCCTTCCAGCGTGGTGCCGGTGGCGGAGATCCGATCCGGGGCCTTGAGGTCCAGGGCCCAGTGGGGCAGATCCATGAAGTGACACCCCATGTCCGCCAGCACGCCGCCGCCGAACTCCCACCACCAGCGCCAGTGGAATGGGACGATCGCCGGATCAAAAGGCCGCGTGGCTGCGGGCCCGACCCAGAGCTCGTAGTCCAGGGTGGATGGAACCATCGCGCCGGTGGGGTTCCGCTTCATGGCGGACGGTTGCTTCTCGCACCACACCTGGACGCGGTGCACATCCCCAATCGCGCCGCCCTGCACCAATTCCACCACCCGTCGATAGTTGCCGCCAGCGTGGATCTGCGTGCCCATCTGGGTCACGCGCTTGTAGCGCCTCGCCGCTTCCGCCATCGCTCGCGTCTCGTGCAGAGTCCGCCCCAACGGCTTCTCGCAGTAAACGTGCTTTCCGGCTTCCATGGCCCAGACGGCCGGAATGGCATGCCAGTGGTCCGGCGTGCAGACGGCGACGGCATCGATCTCCTTGCGGTCAAGGACTCTCCGAAAGTCCTGCACCACCTCTGCGTTCGGGAACCGCTTTGCCGCCTCGGCAGCACGGGCCGTGTCCACATCGCAAAGCATCACGATCTCTTCGTTGGCGAGTTGCCCCCAACTGTACGCCCCTTGCCCACCCACGCCGATCATCCCGATGCGCAGCTTCTCCTGTGCTCTAGCCGGTCGGACGGTGAGCAGGGGTGCAGCCAGTGCGCCGAACAGGAATGTGCGGCGATTGAAGTCGGATGAGCGGGTGTTGCCGGGGGTCGGATCGGCCATGGAAACTCTCCTGAAGTGCCAGACGGTGCGAGCGTACCCACCCTGTGACGCCTGCGAGGTCCGGGTTCCTCCCCGATTTACCGAGAGGGGGCTCGCGGCCTCGCCCCCGAGCGCGAAACACCAAGTTAACACGCCGGTCACCGGTGCTTAACCCTCGAGAAGCAGCGACTTAACCGGGCGCCACCATACTCCCCTCGACCGGCAGCGGAAGTCGCCGGAGATCGGATGGAAGGAATGATGGTAGCAAACGTGATCGAGAAGGCCCGCTCCGGCGACCGCGTCGCGGCCGAGTGCCTCTGGAATCTCCTCCGCGAGCGGGTGCAGCGCACCGCGGGCCACTACGCCAACCGAACCGGGATGGAGCGCGAAGACCTCCAGCAAGAAATGTGGCTGGGTATGCTGATGGGATTGCAGCAGGTCGATCTCAGCATCGGCGATCCTCTCTGCTACCTCTTCCTGCGGGGAAAGTGGCGCTTGCTGGAGGCGATTCGCCGGTCGCAGCGTGAGAGTGCCGAGGCACTGGACGCCGAGGCTCCCTTGCCGGACCACCGACGGTTCGAGGACGAGGTTTGCGCGCGCTGGATGACTCGTCGCCTCGCCGACGGACTCCGCGGCCCGCAGCGGGCGATCCTGCTAGGGCTGCTCGCGGGGCAGCGGCAAGAGGAGATGGCGCAGTCGCTCGGCTGTACGGCGGCCAACGTGTCCTACCACGTCCGCAAGATCCGTGAGGGGTTCCGTTCCCTCAGCACGGAGAACTGAGCCTCACCCCAGTTTCGAAGCTGTCCTGGGGGGAACACGGACACCCCAGGTCCCCTGGGTCCGGGCAGGACCCCTCAGCGAGGAGATCCACCTCCATGTCAAACAAATGGCTGCTTGCTGCGGCTGCCGTGATGGCACTCTGCGGCGGCACGGCCCGCGCGGATGATCCGCCCGCCCCCAAGTTCACCTGGGGGGGTAGTGCGGATTTCTACTTCAGCACGAACCTGAACGACCCCTGGACCAGGGTGAACACGGGTCGGGCGTTCGACTACAAGGACGACTCGGTCAGCCTGGGATTGATCGATCTCTGGGCTCAGTACGCCCGGGACCCGTTCGGGTTCCGCATTGATGTCGACTTCGGTCCGACGGCCCGCGTGGTCAACTCCTTCGACCCGGAGCGAGACGATCTGTGGGAGCACCTGCAACAGATCTACGTCTCCGCGAACCTGAACAAGAAGGGCACCACATACGTCGACCTCGGCAAGTGGGTCACCACGGCTGGCGCCGAGGTGATTGAGCCGAAGGACAACTGGCTCTACAGCCGTGGGCTCCTCTTCAACCTCGCCATCCCGTTCTACCATCTGGGTGGTCGCGTCTATCACTACTTCAACAGCACGGACTACGTGATGGGGGCGGTTCACCGCGGCTGGAACGCCGTTGGGGATCCGGGGCACGACATCGGCTTCGCGCTGGCCGGCGGGAAGGCCATCAACAAGGAACTCTCCGTCATCGCCCAGTACTACGGCGGCGAAGAGGGCACCACGCTGAAAGCCCATGAAGGACCCGGCTACCGCCATCTCATTGACCTGATCGCCCTGTACAATCCGGGCGGAAAGCTCAGCTACACTGCCAACCTGGACGTGGTGATCCAGGAGTCGTCGGATCTCTGGGGGCTCTCCGCCCAGGCGAAGTACACGATCAGCCCGAAGCAATACCTCGCCCTTCGCGGTGAGTTCCTGCTGGACGGCGGCTTCCTGGGGAGCGACGTCTACTCCATGACACTCGGCTACGCCTACACCTTTAACAAGTACTTCCAGACGCGAGCGGAGTTCCGCTACGACTGGGCGTCGGAAAAGGTCTTCGGCGATAGCCCTGCTCCCCGGTTTACGGACAACCAGCCGACCTTCCTGATCTCAGCGATCGTCAGCTACTAAGCCGCGCGTGCGCGGTGGGGCGAGACAACCTCGTCGCATCGGAAGGGGCCGCCAACCGGCGGCCCCTTCTGCACGACTGGACCCCGCTCGATAACGGACTCGCCGACGGACTTGTGTGGGAGGGCCGAGGCACGCGGGATCCGTCGACCACGAACCATCCGCAGGCCACCGGGAGCATCAGAATGCGGGAACCCTGCGCGCGGCGACCCCTAAGGATCCTCTCTACCTGATGAAGGAAGAGACGGACGAGTTCGTCCTTCATCCTCCCTCGCCGCCCCGCCCCGACCGATAGCAGGAGAGCCGGTTCGGCTTGCCGCCCGGGCCCTGAACCGAGGACAACAGCCCGACAGCCGGGCATTCATCGCGCTGTGGCCTGCGGCGCGTTTAGGGCGTGCGCATCAGCACATCGTGGATCTCGGCGACGGGCGGCTTTCCAGGCTGCGCATAAACGATCCGTCCATCCTGGTCGATGGCGACGACTCCACGCAAAGTCACCTGGATCGGACCGAAGCCCCACGCTGTGCCGAAGAGCCTTGAGACGCGTGCTCCCTCATCGACCAGCAACGGGAAGGGGAACTCGTTGCGCCGCATGAAGCGCCGATGGCTCTCCGCACTGCGGGGATTCACCCCGAACACTGCTGCCCCGCACGCCGCGAGGTCCTCGTAGGCGTCGCGGAACTCGCAGAGCTGCGCCGTGCAGAGCGGGGTGGAGTCACCCGGATAGAAAACCAGGATCACAGACTTCCGCCCACGGAAACTCGAGAGCGTGACCGACTCGCCGGATTGGTCCTGGAGCGTGAAGTCTGGCGCGAGATCGCCGGATTTGAGCATGGGGTGTTCTCAGGAGCAGGCTCCTGTCGGAGGTATTGTAACAGCCGTTGGGTAGTCGGCATTTGCTCCTGTTCGCGGGGAGCGGTGCAACCGTCAGGCCGTGCGGTTGTCTCAATCCGGGGAGAGTTGTTGTGAAGTTCCTCGGATCGTGGAGAGCGGGCGTCTGCGTGGCACCCGCGACCGTGTTGGTGACGGTGGCGCTGGTGGCGAGTGTGGGGGCGGCCCCAACGGTCAGCCCCGTCCGTGTGGCCCAGTCGGGGCACGCCGAAGGGCTGGATCTGTTCGAACGACAGGTGCGCCCGCTGTTGACGGCGGAGTGCGAGTCGTGCCACGGACCCCGCCTCCAGCAGGGCGGGTTGCGCTTGGACGAGCGTGCTGCGGCCATCAAGGGCGGCTCACGTGGTCCCGCGCTCCGGCCCGGGGATCCGGACCGCAGCCTCTTGTTGAGAGCGATGCGACACCAGGGGCTAAAGATGCCTCCTGCGAATCGCCTGCCGGAATCTCGCGTGGCCGCAGTGGAGCAGTGGATTCGCCTGGGGGCGCCGTGGCCCGCCCGGACCACCGGGGTCGTGCTGGGAGATCAGAGCCGCATCTTTCGAGAAGCACGCACCCACTGGGCCTACCAGCCGGTGCGACGTCCCGCCGCTCCCGCGGTGAAGGACCCTGCGTGGATCCGCACGCCGGTCGACAGCTTTGTCCTGGCACGCCTGGAGGCGCAGGGCTTGACACCCTCCCCCGCTGCGGACCGCCGCACTCTGCTGCGCCGGGTCACCTACGATCTGACCGGGCTACCTCCGAAGGCAGAAGAGGTGGCGGCCTTCCTCGCGGATAGCTCGCCAAACGCCTACGCACAGGTCGTCGACCGCCTGCTCGCCTCCCCGCAGTACGGGGAGCGGTGGGGTAGGCACTGGCTGGACGTAGCTCGCTACGCCGACACCAAGGACGGCGTGCTGATGTACGGCGACTCACGCATCCGCCCCTACGCCTACACCTACCGCGACTATGTCATCCGCGCCTTCAACGAGGACACCCCCTACAACCAGTTCGTGCAGGAGCAGCTTGCAGCGGACCAAATGCAGCCAGCGGTAGCGCCCTGGCGTCTCGCCGCGATGGGGTTCCTTACCCTGGGCCGGCAGTTCGACAACAACAACCACGACGTCATCGACGATCGGATCGACACCGTGGGTCGCGGGCTGTTGGGGCTCACCCTGGCCTGCGCCCGCTGCCACGACCACAAGTACGACGCGGTCCCCATCGCCGACTACTACTCGCTCTACGGTGTGTTCGCCAGCTCCGACCTGCCATCCGAACTCCCACAGATTGAGCAGCCAGCGCCGTCTCCCCAGTTGACGGAGTTCGCCGCGAAGTACGCCGCGCAGAGCAAGCAGCTCGATGATCTCGTCACCAATCAGCACGCGCAGCTCACCGAGACGGCGCGCGTGCGGGTGACGGACTATCTGGTCCACGTTGCCACCCGGCCCGTGGACCCGCTCGAGACCGCCATCTTCTTCCTGTCGTTGTCCCCCGATGAATTGCGGCCGCAGATTGTGGCGAGGTGGCGGCGGCTGATCGAGCAGCGCGCCCGGCCGGAAGATCCGGTGTTCGGCCTCTGGGGCGAGCTGATGGCGCTTCCCGAAGACAAGTTCGCCCAGCTGGCGCCCCCAATTCTGGCGCGCCTGGGGGAAAGGCGAGCGGGAACCGGGTCGGGACAGGTCAATTCGCTGGTGCGCCGCGCTCTGGTCGAGGCGAAGCCGGATGGTAGGGCGGCTGTCGCCCGAGCTTACGGGGAGCTGATCAAAGCCACCTACCTGGAGAGCAAGGCTCCGGGGGCCTCCGGTGCCTCGCCCGAGAAGCAGCAGTTGCTCGACCTGGTTGTCGGCAGAGACGGTCCGGGCTTCATCCACATCGGCCAGATCTACTACTACCTGAACCGGGGCGAGAAAGATGCCTACGGTGGGATGCGCAACAACCTCGACATCCTCGCCGTGCAGCACCCAGCCGCGCCCGCCCGGGCCATGGTGCTGAACGACCTGCCGGATCTCTATGAGCCGCGGATCTTCCTGCGCGGCAGTCCGGCCCAGCCCGGCCCGGCCGTCCCCCGCCGCTTCCTCCAGGTGCTGCAGGGGGATCGCCGCCGTCCCTTCACCACCGGAAGCGGGCGACTGGACCTCGCGCGAGCGATCACGGCGCCGGACAACCCGCTCACCGCCCGGGTCCTCGTCAACCGCGTCTGGATGCACCACTTCGGCGAGCCGCTGGTCGCTTCCCCCAGTGATTTCGGAAGCCGCAGTAGCCGTCCCACTCACCCGGCGCTGCTTGACTGGCTCGCGGCGTCGTTCGTGGCGCCTCGCCATGGTCAGCCGTCGAACCACGATCAGGGGATGGGGTGGTCGCTGAAGCAATTGCACCGCGTGATCTTGCTCTCGAATGCCTATCGCCAGGCCAGCGCAGACCGGCCTGCATGCCGCAAAGCAGATCCGGAGAACCAGTTGCTGTGGCGAGCTCACCGCCGACGTCTCGACCTGGAACAGATGCGCGACACGCTGCTGGCGGTTTCCGGAGGGCTGGATCTCACGACCGGCGGCCGGCCCATCCGCGAAGCAGTCGACCCCGCCACCCGCCGCCGCACCATCTACTGCCTCGTCGACCGGCAAAGCCTGCCCGAGGTGTTTCGCGCCTTCAATTTTGCCCAGCCGGACCAATCCGTGGAGCGTCGTCCGAACACGATGGTGCCCCAGCAGGCGCTCTTCGGACTGAACAGCCCCTTTGTGCTGGCCCAGGCCAAAGCGCTCGCCGCCCGCCAGGAGCTGACTGGTGCTGGGACCGACGAAGCAAAGGTTGCCGCGCTCTACCGGCTCCTCCTGGCGCGATCACCCAAGGCGACAGAGCTGGCTGATGGGCTGGAGTTTGTGCGTCAGGCGCAGGCCTGTGCCGGCCAGCCCGGGCATTCGACTCTCGCGCCCTGGGAGCAATACGCGCAGGTGCTGCTGCTCACCAACGAAATGATGTTCTTGGACTAGGAGCGGGTGGATGGATCGCACTGAACTGGAGACACGGCTGCGCGGATTGAGCCGCCGCGAGTTGCTTGGCCGGATGGGCACGGGGCTGCCCATGTTGGCCCTCGCCGGCATGCTCGCCGAGGCGGATTCCGCCCAGGCAGCGGGGTCCCCGCTGGCGGCGAAGCCGCCGCACTTTCGCTCCGGCGCCAAGCACTTCGTGCACATCTACCTGAACGGTGGTCCGTCGCAGGTGGATACCTTCGACCCGAAGCCGATGCTGACGCAGTATCACGGCAAGCCGCTTCCGGTCGGCAACCTCACCACGGAACGGAAGACCGGCTACGCCCTGGGCTCGCCGTTTAAGTTCCTCCGCCGGGGAAAGTCCGGGCTCGAACTCAGTGAGATCTTCCCGCACACCGCCGAGCATGCGGACGATCTGTGCGTCATCCGCTCGATGCACGCCAATACGCCCAACCATGAGCAGTCGATGCGGCTGATGAACTGCGGCGACGAGCGGCTGTCGCGTCCGAGCATGGGCGCGTGGGTTACCTACGGCATGGGCACGGAGAACCAGAACCTGCCGGGGTTCATCGCGATGTGCCCCGGGTTGCCGGTGGCGGACGTTTCCAACTGGCGCTCGGCCTTCCTGCCTGGGATTTACCAGGGCACACACATCGATACCCGCCGTTCACGAGTCGACGAGTTGGTGGAGAACATTTCCAACAAGTCGGTCAATGCCGCCGACCAACAGCGCCAGATGGAGCTCCTGACCCGGCTGAACCGTCAACATCAACAGGCGCGCCCCGAGGATGCGGCACTGGAGGCTCGGATCGCCTCGTTCGAGCTTGCCTACCGGATGCAGGCGGCCGCAACGGACGCCTTCGACACAAGCAAGGAGCCGGAGTACATCCGGAAGGCCTACGGCGAGACGGTGCACGGCCGGCAGCTCCTCATTGCCCGCCGGTTGATCGAGCGAGGCGTTCGCTTCGTGCAGTGCTACCACGGTGACGTGCAGCCCTGGGACAGCCACGATCGCATCGCGGAAAACCACCGTGCCCTCGCCCAACAGATCGATCAGCCGACCGCCGCCTTTCTCGCGGATTTGAAGCAGCGAGGGCTTTTCTCGGAGACCGTCGTCCTTTGCGGCGGAGAGTTTGGCCGAACGCCCGCGGTTGAGCTGGCCAACGGCCAGCCCGCGCTCGGGCGCGATCACAACCACTGGGGCTTCTCGGTGTGGCTTGCCGGTGCCGGTGTGAAGGGGGGGCAGGCCTACGGTGCCACGGACGAGTTCGGCTACAAGGCGGTGGAGAACCCCGTCCACGTGCATGATCTCCACGCTACGCTGCTGAAGTTGCTCGGCTTCGACCACACCCGGTTGACTTACCGCTACGCCGGCCGGGATTTCCGGCTGACGGATGTCTTCGGCAACGTCGTCGACGCCGTGATCGCCTAGGTGAGGACCCCCCCGCGTCCATGGACCATGGCGACGACGGTCTCGGCCGTCATCGGGCTGCTGATCGCTTCCGCATCCTGGACGGGTTGCCGGCCCGCCGCTCCGACGCCCCCCACCGCTCCGAGCCCCGTCTCGCCGACGCCTGTGGCCGGCACACCCGACCATCCCGATCCCCCAGATCATCCGGACCTGCCGCTGACCACCTTCCCGACCAGCACGGCCGATGCGGCCAGCTTTGTCGGCGACGCCCCCTGTCGGAGTTGCCACGCCCGCGCCTTCCGCGAGCATCATCCCAGCCCGCACGCCGACACCCTGGTTCGCGTGACGCCGAAAACGGTCTTGGCGCAGTTCGACGGCACAGCCGTGCTCCGCGATCAGCGAGCAGCCATCGACTTCCGGCCGATTGCCCGCGGCGGAAAGTTCTACATCGAAGCCTCCGACGCCCAAAACCGGATGGAGGGCCGCCTCGACCTGCGCCTCGGCTCCGGGGTCAACGCCACCACCTACCTCTACCGCCCCACGCCCGAGATCTTCGTCCAGCTTCGGGCGAGCTGGTTCCCCGGAGAGCAACGCTGGGACTATACTCCCAAGCTGGCCGCATCCGAGGCCAACCCGACCCCCATCGGCGCGCCGATGGAGACGGCGGAAACGCTTACCTGCCTCGGCTGCCACAGCACCACCCTGCGCCTGGACCTCAAGAGTCGGATCGATCTGGATCAATCCCGGCTCGGCATCGGCTGCGAGCGCTGTCACGGTCCAGGCCGGGACCACATCCAGGCCGTGAAAGCCCGCCTGTCCGATCGGCGCGTTCTGCGCCTCAGCGAGGTGAGTTCCGCGGACATCAGCCGGCTGTGCGGCCAGTGCCACTCGGATCAGACTGCGGCGAAGTCCAAACACCCGGTGGTGCTGGCGAAAACCAGGGCCGAGTACGAGTCGGGGTCGATGTCCCGCAGCCGCTGCTTCACTGAGACGGGCGGGCGGCTCCGCTGCACGACCTGTCACGAACCGCACTCGGCGGTGGAGAAGGATCCGGCCGTCTATGTCCGGGCCTGTCTGAGCTGCCACACGGCGGGGAAACCCGAGGCGTCAACCTGCCCCGTGAATTCCGTTTCAGGCTGTATCGGCTGCCACATGCCGTCCCAGATCGTCCCGGGAAACAGCCATTACTCCCCGCCCACCCACTGGATCCGTATCTACCCGGGCTACTTCACGGCTCGCCAGGGAGCCACGCCATGAACCCTGGTCGCCAGGAGGAATCACGATGCTTCGCTCGTCGCTCTTGCTGATCTGCCTCATCCTGCCATGCTGCTTTGCAAGTAGCGCGCCGACAGCGCCACGGGCCCAGAAGCCGATTAAGCCTAAGGTCCTGCTCCTGACGTATGACCCGGTTATCGAGGCGGAGGGGGGTCGCAGGCTCAGTCAGGTCCTCGGGTTCCGCAATCCGGACGCCAACACCCGCACCTATGTGGACGACCTGCGAGAGTGCAGCGGCGGCTTTGTCGACTATCAGATCGTCGACCGGCAGTTACTGGACGAGTACCCGGTGAAGAAGGACGGCTTTCGCTACACGGACGGCAGCTTTCTCCGCGCGTGGCGTTCGAGGACTGGCTTCCATCAGCCAGACGCGATCGACTACCACGCTATCATCCGGCAGTTCGATGTCGCGGCCCGCGTCGATCGGAGGGAGATCGATGAGGTCTGGATCCAGGCAATGCCCTACAGCGGGTTGTGGGAGTCGACCATGGGTGGGAAAGGCGCGTACTTCTGCAACTCCGATCCTCTGACCGGAATCGACTGCAGGCGCATATTCGTGGTGATGGGTTTCAACTACGAGCGCGGCGTGGGGGAGATGCTGGAAGACCAGGGTCACCGCACCGAGAGCATCATGCGGCGAGTCTACGGGAGTTGGGAACCGAAAGAGACCCACATGTGGAACCGGTTCACCCTCTACGACAAGCTCGCGCCGGGGAAGGCAGCCTGCGGCAACGTCCACTTTGCGCCGAACAGCACCAGGGATTACGAATGGGGCAACACGACGCCCGTGATGAGCACCGCCGACGACTGGCTTTCCTACCCTAACCTGACGGGCAAGGGCCGGATGATGACCTGCGCCGACTGGGGTGGGGGAGAGATCCGCGCCCACCATCGCTGGTGGCTCACCCGCCTTCCCCGCGCGGCGGGGAAGGGTCCGGATGGGAAGCAGGCCAACTGGTGGAAGTACGTCTGCGACTTCAACAGTTATCCGGAGAGCCGGTAGGTCCCGGCCCGATCGCGCCGGTGCAGAGAGCGGGCTGAACATGTGGGACCCGATGTTCGTTCCGCCGCGGCACCATCGAGGGCTTTACTGGTTCGCCCGGACGTTCGTCCCCCACCTGGGGCGCCTCTTCGGCAACGTCCACTCGCTGGAACTCTCGCCCGAAGCGGAGTCGCACCTGGCGGCGGTGGCTGGAGGGCCGGCCATCCTCTGCCCGAACCATCCGACCGAGACCGATCCGATCGTGATGTTCTGGCTGAGCCGGCGGATGCGCCACTACTACAATTTCCTCGCCACGCGCGAAACTCTCGACGGCCCCCGCGGCCGGCTGTTGAACCGCATCGGCGTCTATTCGGTCATCCGTGGGTACCCGGACCGCGAGTCGATCCGGTTCACCCGGCGGCTCCTTTCGCAGGATGATCGGCAGGTCGTCATCTTCCCGGAGGGGCTCGTCTACGAGCACAACGATCGGCTGTTGGAGTTCCAACCCGGGGTGGCGCAGATCGGCTTCTGGGCTCTGGAGGACAGGGTGAAGGATGGCAAGCCCGCCGCTCTGCCCTTGGTTCCGATCGCCATTCGCTACCGCTGTTTGCGCCCGGGGCTTCCGGCGATACGCGCGGGGCTGAGCGCGTTGGAAACTAGGCTGGCGATCCGGGACGGGGCGCAGCGTCCCGACTACGACCGCCTGATCGCCGTCGGGTCCGCCATCCTGACCCGGGTGGAGGCGGGTGAAGGGCTTGCTCCGGACGATACGCTGGACCTCTCCGCAAGAATCACGCGGGCGAGGGGAGCAATCCTGCAGCGAGTCGCCACGCGCATTGGTGCCGAGGTCGACCCCCAGCAGTCGGCGGGTGACCAGCTCCACGGTCTGTACAATTCGTTGAAGGCATGGGTTGGTGTGTTGGACAAGGACGCAGCCGGATACGACGAACGGCTTTACCGGCAGCGAGCCGAGACGGCCCGTCCGCTGTTCGCCGAGCTGCTCCGGCTACAGAACGTTGTTGCGCTTGATGGCAGCTACGTCCGCGCTGAGCCGACCACCGAGCGCTTTCTGGAGGTGCTGGGCCGGCTGGAGCTCGAAGTCCTGGGGCGAGTCCGGAGCAGGGTGCCGCTCGGTGCCCTCGTCACCGCCGCGCCTCCCATCCGGCTCCAGGATCACCACGACGAGTACCGCGCCGCCAAGCGAGAAACGGTCGCTCGGGTAACCCAGCGCCTCCGAGCCGACATCCGGGAGATGCTCGACGGACTGCGCGGGCATGCTACGCCCCTCGAATAGGCTCCAGTCAGCCGGGGTGCCCGTAACTCCCATTGCCGCCGGCATCGGTCCCGCGAGCGGCCGCGCGGAGTGCGGCCAGGTTGACCAGGTCCATGTCACCCGGAGCCTCCGGGTCCTGCTTCGGCGTTTCGAGGATCACGGGCACCGAGGCCAGTTCCGGGTCGGTGAGGAGATAGCGGAAGCCGGCGAGACCGATCTGTCCGCGGCCGATGTGGGCGTGGCGGTCTACGCGGGAACCCAGCTCGCGGACGGAGTCGTTGGCGTGGATCAGACGGATGCGCGAGCGTCCGATGCAGCCGTCAAACTCCGCCATGGTTGACCGGTAGGCCTTTTCGGTGCGCAGGTCATACCCGGCGGCGAAGATGTGACAGGTGTCAAGGCAAATGTGAAGTCGATCGGAGCCGGCTGGGCCGAAGTCGGTATCCAGGGCGGCGAGCACGGCGGCGGTCTGCTCGAACCGCCAGCCCAGGGTAGTCCCCTGACCGGCGGTCGTCTCCAACAGCAATCCGGCGCCGCCGGGCGTTTCGGCCAACACCTGAGCCACCGTCTCAGTGAGACGGCCGATCGCCCCTTCCTCGGTGCCGGTGCCGACCGCCCCCTGGTGCATCACCACGTGCGGGATGCCGAGGCGCGTGGCTCGTTGCACTTCCTCGACCAGCGCCACCCGACTCTTCTCCAGGATCTCGGGGTCGGTCGCCGCGGGGTTGATCAGGTAGCTATCGTGGCTGGCGACACAAGGGATGGCCGTCTCCCTGACGGTGGCGAGGAAGCGGTCGACATCCGCATCCGCGAGCGGCTTCGACTTCCACTGCTGCGGACTCTTGGTGAAGATCTGTACGAAGTCGCAGCCCACCGCCCGTCCATTCAGGAGGGCGTTGTGAAGCCCGCCGGTGGTGAGCATGTGCGCACCGAAGCGACGGCCGTCAGTCGTGTCCATGCAGGGCACGTTCCTGGTCGCGTCGGGCGTCCCGCTCCGCAAGCGCCTCGCGCTTGTCCCACAGCTTCTTTCCCTTGCCGATGCCAAGCTCCACCTTGGCAAACCCATTGCGAAGGTGGATGTCCAGGGGGATCAGTGCCAGCCCCCGCTCCTGAACCCGCACCAGGATCTTGTCGATCTCGCGGCGTTTCAGGAGGAGCTTCCGGGGCCGGACGGCGGCGACGTTCGTCCGGTTGCCCTGTTCATACGGGGCAATGTGCATGTTGTGAACCCAGGCCTCGCCATTCTCGACACGAGCGAAGGCGTCCTGAAGCTGCACTTTGCCTGCCCTGATCGACTTGATCTCCGTGCCCGTGAGAACGATGCCCGTCTCGATCGAGTCCTCGATGGCGTACTCATGCCTGGCGCGACGGTTGACCGCCACGACCTTGCGCCCGGGACCTTCGTGCTTCTGTGCCCCTGGTTTCGCCTGTTTTCCACTCATAACCACACGGCTCCCGTCACTAGCCTAGCGGCCGCGTGCCCTCAGTGTCCACCGGGCCTGGAGGGTGTCTCAACGCAAGAACGCGAAGAGCCAAAGGGAGGCGCCACGCTTCGGCTGCCCGCCGGGAGCCGAGTGCAAGGTTCGTCTGGGCTGGGTCTCAACGCAAAGACGCGAAGGCGCAAAGGCGCACAGGGGGCCAGGTCTCGTCTGCCAGAGAGAGGCCGAGCCCCGGGTTCGTCTGGGGGGGGTCTCAACGCAAAGGCGCAAAGACGCAAAGGGGGGGAGGTCTCCCCCGCCCGAGGGCGGCCGAGCCGAGATAGGAACGCGCATCTTCTCCTTGCGTCATTGCGTCTCTGCGCCGTTGCGCTGAGTCGGGTGCGAGTCCCGGGTTCGTCTGGGCTGTGTTTCAACGCAAAGACGCGAAGGCGCAAGGGCGCAAAGGGGGGTCTCTTCTGGCCGACCGACGTTCAGCCGAGATAGGAACGCGCATCTTCTTCTTGCGTCTTTGCGTCTCTGCGCCTTTGCGTTTAGTCGGGTGCGGGTATCAACGCCAGGCCTCACAGGGAAGAGCCAGGTTTCGTCTGCCCGAGCGACGCCCAGCCGAGATCCGAAGGGGGGTCTTCTCCTTGCGTCTTTGCGTCTCTGCGCCTTTGCGTTGAATCGGGTGCGAGTCCCGGGTTCGCCTCGGCTGGCCGAGCGACGTTCAGCCGAGATCCGAACGCGGGTCTTCCCCTTGCGTCTTTGCGTCTCTGCGCCTTTGCGTTTAATCGCGTGAGAGTCCCGGGTTCATCTCGGCTGGCCGAACGACGTCGAGCCGAGATCCGAACGCGGGTCTTTTCCTTGCGTCTTTGCGTCTCTGCGCCTTTGCGTTTAATCGCGTGCGAGTCCCGGG
>CAZSRZ010000100.1:0-17902 GCA_964609085.1 uncultured bacterium
GCGAAGGCGCAAAGACGCGAAGAAGACAGGCGAAGTCTCTTTGCGTCTCTGCGTCCCTGCGTCTTTGCGTTAGGGCTGGCAGACGGACGCGGGGAGGCTGGCCGTGGTGGAGGCCCAGGAAGGCTCAACGCAAAGGCGCGTAGGCGCAAAGAAGGCAGGCGAAGTCTCTATGCTCTCTGCTCATGGCGTTAGGGCTGGCAGACAGACGCGGGGAGGCTGGCCGTGGCGGCGGGGGTGCTCTGGGCAACCCGCGTTCCCTAGCCTCGGGCTTCGAACAACACTGCGCCTTTCCGTGTCACGCGGTAGCGGGCTACGCCTGGTGGTGACGCCAGTTTCTCGACTCCCTGTGGGAGTTCGGGGCGCTTGTTGACTTTGATGGTCGCTGTGGGGCTGGGTAGGGGCAGTGTGATGATCGCTGGCACGGTGTCGGGACGGTCAACGCGCAGCGCTATCAGCTTGCCGGTGGCGTCTCGTTGCCAGGCGACCATCACATCCCCCTTCACGGTGGGCACCACGCCGGTCGCGTACTTCAGGTCGAAGAGGTGGGGCGCCACCTCCACCTCCTCGAACCCCGGCTTGTAGGGCTTCACGCCCAGGGCTTCGGCGGGGAGGTTGTAGGTCGGACCGCCGGACCAGCCGTGGCAGAAGCTGGCGCCGGGATTCCACATTTCCCACCAGGTGGTCGCGCCCCAATCGAGCATCCGCCCCCAGCGCTCGCGAATGTAGGTCATCGCCTGGTCGTATCGACCAGCGTGGAAGAGCGCGGCAAGCTGGTAGTAGGAGAAGTAGGGTGAGCCGGCTTCGACCACCTTGCCGCGACTCGCCGGCCCGTAGATGGCCTCGAGGATCTTCTCTCGTTCGGCAGCCGGCGCGATGTCGAAGAGGACGCAGAGCGAGTTGGTCTGTTGGCTGACCTTCGTCGAGAGCTTGCCGTCGGGGGTGAGGGAGTCGCGGTAGGCATGCTGCTGGGCGTCCCAGAGGTGCGTGTTCAACGCCGTCCGTACTGCCTCGGCGCGCTTCTCATAATCCTGGGCGGCAGCGGTGTCGCCCACGAGGGTGGCCATCCGGGCCGTCGCACGGAGCGCGTCGTAGTAGTAGGCGTTCAGTGCGCCGCTCTCTCCCTTGTCGTCGACCGGTGCCCAGTCGATGAACACCCAGTAGGGGATGTCCTTGAGGAGGCCTCTCGGACCGACCCGGGGGGCGAAGAAGCGATCGAGGCTGTAGCGCGCCCGGGGCAGTAGCTCCTTCACCAGGGCGGCATCGCCCAGGTGGAGGTAGGTCTCCCAGATCTGGCTGATCCAGATCAGGGTGAAGCTGGGCAGCCGCCCGCCATCCCAATCGGTGGGATACACGCCCCAGGTCATGCCTTCCTCGTTCAGGCTCTGCGCCATCTGACGCAGCGCCTTGGCGATCAGCTTGGTGTCGCCGAAGCAGTAGTAGTTGATGAGCGCCTCCACCCGGGCGTCACCCCACCACTGGCCCCGTTCCCGCCAGGGACAATCCGTGTAGCCGTCTTCCATGTTGAGCTGGCAGGTCCAGCGGCCGATCTCCCAGATCTTGTTGAGCCGCTCGTCCGAGCACTGGAACGAACCGCGGTAGACCACCGGATAGGTGGAGAATCGCAGGCAGACGCGGCCGATCTCCAACCCGGCCGGCGCATTGCGAACCTCGAGGAGCCAGTAACGGCCGGCGCGTTTGTCGAACGTCTCGAAGACCTGATCGCCCGGCCGACAGATGTACCGGTCGGCGTAGTGCACGCCGTCCCTGTCCGGATTCAGCCGGGCGGCCGGTGCTGTGCCGTTCTGCTGGGGGGCCACCCCGTTGACGTCCGCCACCAGCGGCGGCGGTGCATTCTGCGCCACGAACTTGCCGTCGGCGGTCTGGAGCACCTCTCCGTAGCCGAGGTCGATGATCTCACCACCCGCGGCGCCGCGAATCGTGATCTGGGGGTAGCCGGTGGTCTCCTGACCCAGATCAATCAGAAATGACACGCGGTGGGTGCCGACGGTCCGGACCCGCGTGCCCGCCACATCGGCGCGCGTCAGACGATCGGACCCGCGCACCTCGCAGGCCAGGATGGGCCGAGGGGAGCCGAGGTTCATCTCCGCCGCCACGTCGCGGGCGGCCCCGGAAACCCCGGCCTTCACGGCGCGCCAGCCGAAGGAGCGGCCGGCGGCGTTCGTGTACTCGGCCTTCCAGTCCAGCGTTGCCTCGGGGGGGAAGGGCCGGCGGAAGCCGCCGGGGATCCCTTCGGCAGCGGGGTAGACGAACGGGCCCGCCACCGCCCAATTGGCTCCTCCGCCCAGCGGACCGCTCTGGTTCACGCCGTCCACGGCACCGCTCAGCCTGCAGTAGAACTCCCAGAGGCTGCTGCCCTGGATGACCTTTACTAGCAGGGTATTGACCCCTGCCAGTAGGGTAACAGGAATGGTCTCCTGGTCCGGCTGGGCCCCGCGATCGGTGAGGTTCTCGCAAACGAGTTTGCCGTTGAGCCACACCTTGAGTGCATCATCACTCCCGATGTGCAGGGTAACCGGACGCGGCTCGGGGCTGGTGAGGAGAGTGGCCAGGTAGGCGACGCCGTGGGTCTTCGGCTCCATCAGTTCGAGCAAGTTGACGTACTGAGAGGGAGCCGATTCGATCTCAGCGGTCTGGATGACGGTCCCCGGGTAGCGGATCTCCTCAAGCATCGGGGGAATGTCGCGGGGGACAAGGTTCGGCCACGGCTCCATGCCTGCCCGGCCGAGTTCCACGGCGGCGGGCCAGCTCCGGTCGTTGAACCCCGCTCCCTTCCAACCCTCAGGCGCTTCTCGGGCATCGAACACCTCGTTGAACCCGTTCTGAATGCTCATCCGCGGCTGGCCGGTTGCCCAGGCACGCGAGCGCATGGCCCGCCAGGTGGCGTCCGTGCGGGCGAGCACTCGGGTTCCGTCGGTGAGATCCGCCAGCAGCCCCCCGCGGCCGAGCATGTATTGGAAGGTGTACTCGCCGTAATGGTGGACGAGGACCGTCACCTGGTTTTGCCCCTTCTTCAACCGCCCGGTGAGGTCCCAGGTGTCGTAGTAGAGCCAGCGGCGGTCCGAACGCACCGGGCCCCGGCCGACGAAGGCGCCGTTGACGAAGAGCTGGTAACGGCTGTCCGCAGTGAGATGGATCTGCGGCCGCTTCGGGACGCCACCCAACTCCAGCGACTTCCGGAAGTAGACGTAGCTGTTCTTCGGGGCTGCGTCGCCGGTGGTCCAGATCCACCGGCCCGACCACCCCCGGCCAGAGGCCGTCTGGACAGGCGGCAGTTTCGGGGCGGGCTGAGCGGCCAGCGGACAGGCAATGAGGATTCCGAGAAGGGGAAGCAGCGGCGAATACAGGCGCATCGGGGGTTACTCCGGCTGTGGGCAGGCTCCATTTCACGCGCGGAGCCCTCCCCTACCTTCCCGGTTACCCTAACCTGGCGACTCCTCTCCCGGGCCGGATCGCCAGGCGGGACGCAGGGAGTGCGGGGAGTGTGGTAGTCTGGGCTCCCGCCATGTTCCTAACTGTTACCCTGAACCCGGCGCTCGACAAGAGCCTGGTTGTGAATCGCAACGAGGCGGAGGTCACCATTCGAGCCCTACGAGCGTGGGATGTTGCGGGCGGCAAGGGCATCAACGTGGCCCGAGGTCTCCACCGACTGGCCGCGCCGACCCGATCCTCTCCGGGGGTAGTGGCGCTCGCTCCGCTGGGCGGGTACGCGGGGGCGGCCGTGGCTGAGCTGGCGCGCTCCGAGGGGCTGGAGTTGCTCGCTGTCCCCATCTGCGGGCAGACGAGAGCGGCCATCACGGTGCAGGAAGGACCAACGGGGGCGACCTGGCACTACCTGGAGCCGGGGCCCGCCATCGAGCCGGCGGAAGCGGAGGCAATCCTGGCTGCGGTCAGTGCGGCGATGGAAGGGTGTGATTATGTGGTGCTTTCCGGTAGTATTCCTTCTCCATCGGCGGCTCCGCTGATCGCGGCGATCGCGGCAATGGCCCGGCTGAGCGGCAAGCGCCTGGTTCTGGACGCGTTCGGGCCGCACGCCGCCGCTGCCCTGCGCGGTGGAGCCTGGTTGGCCAAACCGACGCCGGATGAGTGGGCGCTCACTTTCGGCGGCAACCGTCCCGTGACGCCGGACGAGCAGTGGCGAGCGCTGGAGCAGATGGCGGACTGGGGCATCAGCCTGCCGGTGCTCTCCCTGGGATCGCATGGGGCGCGCTGCCTGATCGAGGGAGAGTGGGTGAGGGTACATCCGGCCACGGTGCGCGAGGTGAATGGCCTCGGCTCGGGGGACGCGATGATTGCCGGCTGCTGTTGGAGCGCCTCCCGGGGGGCGGATGCGCGGACGTGTCTCGCCTGGGGCGCAGCGGCGGGGGCCGCCAATGCGGCGGTCTGGGACCCCTGCGGATTCGATGGGGCCGCCGTCGAGGCGCTCGTCGGCGCGGTCCGACTGGTGCCGGAGGGCCCTGCGTCCGGGTGAGCCGGGCGTCCGGCATCGGGCCGCAGGCGCGGACCCGTGGGTGGGTCCGGGCTCCTGGAGTTTTCTTGCGGGTTGGTGAATAATCGCGGCTGGATCGCGACCTCTTTCGGCCAGAGACCGGATGTGGGATAGGAGAAAAGGATGCCGAAACCGATCGTGGCCATTGTGGGCCGACCCAACGTGGGCAAGTCGACCCTCTTCAACCGGCTCGTCGGCGGGCGAGTCGCCATCGTTGAGGATCAGCCGGGCATCACCCGTGACCGGATGTACGGGCACACCGACTGGAACGGCCGCGAATTCACCGTGGTGGACACCGGCGGGCTGGGGATGGAGAGCGACCCCTTCGGTCGTCAGATTCAGGCCCAGGCCGAAATCGCGATGGAAGAGGCGGACCTCATCCTCTTCCTGGTCGATGGCCGGGACGGACTCACTGCCGCGGACGAAGAGGTCGCCACCATCTTTCGTCGTGCCGCGCGACCGTTGCTGCTGGTGGCGAACAAGTCCGACAACGCCCGCAAGGAGATCGACGCGCACGAGTTCTACCGGCTGGGCCTGGGGGAGGTGTTCACGATCTCCGCGCACAGCGGTCGCGGCGTTGGAGATCTGCTGGATGAGGTTGTGGTGCGGCTTCCGGGTGAGCGCGGCGATTCCGAGCGCGACGACGATTCCATCAAGGTGGCGATCGTCGGTCGCCCCAACGTGGGCAAATCTTCTCTGGTGAACGCCATCCTCGGCGAAGAGCGGGTGATCGTCAGCCCGATTGCGGGGACGACTCGCGATGCCGTCGACGTGCCGTTCACGTTTGCCGGCCAGGAATACACGCTCATCGACACTGCGGGCATCCGCCGGGCCGGGAAGATCCAGGGGTCCGTCGAGTTCTACACCGTGCTCCGCGCCGAGCGGGCGATTGAGCGGTGCGACGTTGCGGTCGTCGTGGTCGACTCCTCGATGAGCATCGTGGACGGCGATAAGCGCGTGGCGGGGATGGCCAGCGAAGCCGGTCGCGGTGTGATTCTGTTTGTCAACAAGTGGGACCTCATCCACGGGATGTCGCCGCGGGAGTTCGGCAACATCGTGCGGAACGAGATGCCGTTCCTCGCCTACATGCCGATCATCGTGGGTTCCGCGGAGACCGGTGCCGGCATGAAAGAACTGCTGGACGAGTGTGCCACCGTGGCGACCAACAATGCCCACCGCGTGCCGACGCCGGAGTTGACCCGCCTGATGCGGGAAGCGACCGATCGCCGGCCCTACACCCGGCGGGGGCGAGAGTTCAAGATCTACTATGCCACCCAGGTCAGCGTGCGGCCGCCGACCTTCATTCTCTGGGTTAACGACCCCGAGATTGCGCACGAAACCTACCTCCGCTATCTGGAGAACCAGTTGCGGCAGGCGATCGGCTTCAGCGGCACGCCGGTCAGGATCATGCTTCGTAAGCGCGGACGCGAAGAGAGGGAATAGCGTTGGAGCAGTCGCCGGAGTCACCGCCGGAGTCATCGCCCGAACTCGAGTCGTTCTACCGGGTCGGGAGATTCCTCAGCTCGATTCTCGACACCGACGAACTCCTCCGCGCGATTCTGGAGGAGGGGCTGAGGGCAGTTCGGGGCACCCGCGGCTTTGTCGGGCTGGTGAATCGCAGCACGGGGGAGCTGGAGACGCGGATCACGGCGGGCGCTGGGTGGGAGGACAGCGTTCCGCGCAGGTTCCTGATCACCGACCGTTCCGGCAACGGCATCGTCGCCCGCGTGGCCGCCTCCGGAATCCCCTACGTGACCGGCGACGTGCGGCAGGATCCGCACTACGTGATGGTCTTTGCCGACGTTCGCAGCGAAATTGCCGTGCCGCTCGTCAATCGCGACCGCCGCGTCATCGGGGTCATCAATGTCGAGAGCGAGAGCATCGATGCCTTCAGTCAGCGTGACCTGCAACTTCTGGTCGCGCTGGCCAACCAGGCGGCGATCGCCATCAGCGTCGCCAATCATCGCGCCCGGGAGACAGTACTCATCGAAATCGGCAAGCAACTCAGCGCCGCGACCGACATGGACGAGCTGTTCCGCCGCATCGTGCACTCCGCCCAGGTGTTGTTGCGCACGGACGATTGCTCACTGTTTCAACTCAATGCCGAGGGGTCGCACCTGATTCTGCGCGCCACCGGGCCGATGCTGGCGGATCGGGTCGGGCAGCAGACGTACGCCATCGGCCAGGGGTTGACGGGGTGGGTGGCGCAGCATCCCCAGCCGACGCGGGTCCGCAGCGTGCGAGAGGATCCCCGATGGCGGGGCCTCTACCCGGGGCTGCCCACAGACGAAATCGAGTCGTTCCTGGCGGTGCCGGTCTTCGAGCGCAGCCAGCCATGGGGAGTGTTGCGGGTGCTGCGTCGGCACCGAGCAGACGCGGTGATCAGCAATGAATTCACCGATCGGGACGAGGCCCTCCTCACCACTCTGGCTGGGCAGGTTGGCGCGTCGATCACCCAGCAGACGCTGATCGCCAGGCAGGTGGAGATGGAGCGCATGGCCGCCTGGGGAGAAATGTCCGCGCGCTCGGCACACATGATCGGCAACCGGGTGTTCGCTCTCAAAGGCCAGGTCAACGAACTGGAGCACCTACTGCGGTCTACCGAGGTCCCGTTGGAGGAAGTGAGGAGCGTGCTAGGCCGGACGAAACTCAGCATCCAGCGACTCGAGGAGATCCTCTCCGAATTCAAGGACTTCCTCATGGCGACCCATCTGCAGCGGAGTCCCGTGGATCCCGCGGAACTGGTCTGGTCCATCGTCACCGAAACGCTGGGAAAGCACGGGGGCGCGAAGTGGGCGGTCACGGCAGAGCCCGGACTACCCCCGATCGAGGCGGATGCGGGCAAGCTGCGACGCGCGATCAGCGAGCTGCTGGAGAATGCCGTGCATCACCAACCGGCCGGCGGCACCATCCGCGTAGAGGTGAGTCGGTGGACTGCCGCCGATCGAGCGCGATGGCCGGGGATCACCGAGGGGAATGCGTGGACCGGCGGCGACGCGGCGATCAGCATCCAGGTGCGGGACGAAGGGCCCGGAATCCCCCCCGAGAACAAACCCCGCCTCTACACCCCCTTCTTCACCACCCGAGCGCGAGGGATGGGATTGGGGCTGAGCATCGTCAAGGGCATCGTGGATGCTCACCGCGGGGCCATTGCCGAAGTGGGGGAGCCGGGCGAGGGGGCGCGGTTCGTCATCGTCCTGCCGGTCAGCCAGGATGCAGAACCGGTTGCGGAACAGGATCACGGGGAGGGGTAACGTTATGTACCGCGTGCTGGTGATTGATGATGAGGAAGAGGTCCGAGACGCGCTGACGCGTCGGCTGCGGCGACAGGGATACACGGCCGACACCGCCGAGAGCCAGGCAGAAGGGATCGCCGCCATACGGTCCTCGGATCCTCCATACGACCTGATCCTGACCGATATGGTGATGGAGGATCCGCGGAGCGGACTCGCCACCCTGGAAGCGGCCCTCGGGAGGGACATCTTCAGCGAGGTGATCGTCCTCACGGCTTACGGCAACGTTGGGAACGCCGTCGAGTGTATGCGCCGCGGTGCCTATGACTACGTCGAGAAGAACACGGCGGGGATCGACGTGTTCGAGGTGCTGATCGAACGCATCGAGCAGGCAATGGAGCGGCGGAGAAAGAGCCTGGCTTCCCTTCGGCGGTTCGCCACCCAGGCCCGCTCGCCCGAACCCGATCATCCATCCGGCCCCGCGACCACGGAGGGATGAAGGCCGGTCCCGGGTGAACGGGGAGTAGCCATTCCCACCCCGCGTCTCGTCACTGTCGCCCAGACGCCGCGCCTCCGAGACCCACGCATGCACCGCCCAAACTCCCGCTTCCGACCGGTTGTCGTCACCGCCTGCGCGGGCCTGGCCACCGCCTCGCTGTGCATCCTTGCCGCCTCGCGGCCGGCACAGGGGCAGGCGGACCCGATCGCCCGAATCCGCGAGGAGAGCCTGCAGCGCTCCCAGGTAATGAAGACTCTCGGTCACCTCACCGAGGTGATCGGTCCCCGCCTCACCGGCTCTCCTCAGCTTTATCGGGCCAACACCTGGACCCGGGATCAGCTCTCAAGCTGGGGTCTGCGGAATGCGGCACTGGAGCCCTGGGGCCCCTTCGGCCGGGGCTGGTCGCTGCAGCGCTTCTCCATGCAGATGACCGAGCCGGACGTGAGTGCCCTGATCGCCTGCCCCAAGGCCTGGTCGCCGGGACTGAAGCAGACGTTGACTGGCCCCGTGGTGATGGTGGAAGCCAAGGACGCGGCGGAGTTGGAGAAGTACCGCGGCAAACTGCGCGGGGCGATCGTGCTCAACGGCCCGGTGCGGGCCACCGCAGCCCGGTTTGAGGCCCCCGGACGGCGGTACACCGATGAGCAACTCAAGGAGTTGGAGAACGCCACGGCGACCTCGCCCCGACGGCCGGGGGCTGGGCCGGGCGGGCCCGGGGGGCGCCCCGGTGGGCCGATGACGGGAGACGCGGCGGAGCGATTCCGGGCGCAGCAGCGCTTTGCCGTCCAGCGGCTGCAGTTCTTCGTGCGTGAAAAGATCGGTATGCTCGTCGACGTCTCCACCCGCGGCGACGGCGGTACCCTGTTCGTCCAGTCGGCGTCGGTGCCCGCCGATCCTGAACTGCCGAGGGAGAAGCGCCCCTCGGCATGGAGCGTCGACGCCCCGGCCACCGTGCCGCAAGTGGTGATGAGCGCCGAGCATTACAACCGTCTGGTGCGGCTCATCTCCGAGGGGGAGCGACCGAAGGTACAGGTGGAGCTAAAGGTTCGGTTCCACGACGATGACCTGATGAACTACAACACCGTGGCTGAGATTCCCGGAAGCGACCGCGGGGAGGAACTGGTGATGCTGGGAGGCCACCTCGATTCCTGGCACGGCGGGACCGGAGCCACGGACAACGCCGCGGGTGTGGCCGTGGCCATGGAGGCGGTCCGCATCCTGCAGGCATGCAACCTGCGTCCCCGTCGCACCATCCGCATCGCCCTCTGGACCGGGGAAGAGCAGGGCCTCTTTGGTTCCCGCGCCTACGTGGCGCAGCACTTCGGGAAGCTGGAGACCACCACGCCCAGCGCCGAGGGGAGCCCACCCGCCCAGCGTCTTATCCACCAGCCGGAGTACGGACGCCTGTCCGCGTACTACAATCTGGACAATGGAACGGGCAAGATCCGCGGCATCTACTGCCAGGGCAACGAGGCTATGCGCCCGCTGTTCCGAGACTGGTTGACGCCCTTCCAGGATCTCGGTGCCGCCACGGTCACCTTGCGCAGCACCGGGTCGACCGACCATATCCCGTTCGACGGGATCGGTCTCAACGGCTTCCAGTTCATTCAGGACCCCATCGAGTACGAGAGCCGGACTCACCACTCCAACCAGGATCTCTACGATCGGATCCAACCGGATGACCTGAAGCAGGCCTCTGCGATCATGGCGGCCTTCGTGTACCACACCGCGATGAGGGACGAGTTGCTGCCGCGGAAGCCGTTGACCGCGGGCGTCCGCCTGGTGCAGGCACCGGCACCCCGCTGAGGGCGATGCTCACCAGGCGTCAGGCCGTGCGGGCATCTCCTACGGTTTTTCCAGCGGTACGCCGGGACGGCTGGTGTAGTCGGCGAAGGAGCCGTAGTAGACACGCACCTTCTTGTAGCCGAGCATCTTCAGCGTGAACAGGGTGTGTGACGCCCGGCCGCCGCTGGCGCAGTACGTCACGATTTCCCGGTCCGGCGTCGCACCCTTATCGGCGTAGAGCTTGCGCAGCTCTTCGGCTGGCTTGAACGTCTGATAGGGGCCGCTCACGTTCTCGCGCCAATCGACGTTGATGGAGCCGGGAATCCGCCCCTGCGCCTTTGAGCCGGGCGAGGTGGTGGTTCCCGCATACTCCTCGGGCGAGCGTGTGTCGAGGAACAGCGCCCCCTTCTGCTTGAGCACTTCGGTGGAGGGGCAGGTGAGCGAAGGCGAGAGTCGAGCACGGTAGCTGGTCGGCTCGACCTGCGCCGCGCCCGCCTGGCCGTCCCGTTTTTCCGCGGACCACTTCGGCCAGCCGCCGTTGACGACACTGACCCTGTCATGGCCGTAGGCGCTCATCACGTACCAGAAACGGGCGGCGGATCGGCCGGCCTGCGCATCGTAGGCGACGACATGGGTCTGCTGGCGGATGCCGAGCTTGCTCATCAGCGCCTCAAACACTTCCGGTTTGGGCAGGTAAGTTTCGGCGTCTTCTCGATTCCGCAGCGCGGCTTCGTCCAGATTGACGGCCCCGGGGACATGGGCGACTTCGAAATCGGCCGACGAGCGCAGGTCGACCACACGCACGTCCGCGTCGCGGCAATGCGCGGCCAGCCAGTCCGTCTCCAGCAGCATCGCCGGCGCCGCGGCGCGGACGGCGAGGGGCCCGGTGGACATGCAGGCGATCAGCAGCAAACATCGGCGACGGTTCATGAGAAGGCCCTCGGGGAGTCCGGCATCAGATAGGCCGGCCAGGGTTGCCTGACGATCAACTCTACAGCGACTCGGCCGAATGTGCAGGCGGATCGGGAGCGCCGGCTTAGGAATCGCTCACCTTAGCCGCTCCTAATGGATGGGCCATGCGACGTCGGCTATGCTGGCCGGGAAGCATCGGGGCCGGACTCGGCCTGGTCCCGCACGACCCCTGTCAACCCCGACAACCCCGGACAACCAATGATCCCGCGTAACCGACTCGCCATCCTCTGCGGCATCGCCGCCGTCGTCAGCCTCATCCCGGCCCGGCCGGGTGCCGCGCAGGGCTGCATCTGTGCTCGTCAGTCCCAGCCGGTGTTTGGCCCCAATTCGTCCCCGTACCTGAAAAAGGGCGAATGGCTCTTCTCCAGCACCTACCGCTATAACCACTCCAAGGTGCTGTTCAGCGGCAGCGAGGCCGTCCTCGTCGCCCCGAAGGTCTCCCGCACCCAGCACCTGCTGGACCTGTCCGGCACCATCCCGTTGAGCGAGCAGACCACCCTATCGCTGACGGTGCCGTTCGCGGACCTGAAGTTCGGCCTGGGGATGCCGCCCGGAACGGATCCGGATCGGACCCACGTGGGCGGACTTGGCGACGTCAACGTCATCTGCCGCCACTATCTGATGGGCACCACGAAGCACCCGAACGAAAACGTCTCCGCCGGGATTGGGCTCAAGTTTCCGACGGGCCGTCACGACGCCCGCGATGCCTTCCGCAACGGTGCCGGCGTGCGCGATGTGCGTGCGGTTGACATCTCCACGCAGCTCGGCGATGGTGGCTGGGGGATCCTGTTCGATCTCCAGGCCTTCAAGCGCATGAAGGACGTCACACTCTTCTTCTCCGGCACCTATCTGGTCAACCCCGAGGACACCAACGGCACGCCGTCCCTGCCCTTCGGATTGATGGGAGCCGGCGCGCCTCCGAACGCCCGCGTGAACTCCATCCCGGATCAGTACGTGGCCCGATTTGGCGCCGCCATGCCCGTCAAGGCGATGAAGGGTCTCGGCTTTTCGCTGGCCGGTCGGCTTGAGGGCGTGCCCACGTCCGATCTCATCGGGTCCGACAATGGCTTCCGGTTCGCCGGCTACGCCTTCTTCGTGGAGCCTGGACTCACCTACAGCCGGGGCCGCGACACTTTCTCCCTGAGCATCCCCATCCGGGTGGCCAAGGAGATCCAGAGCATCGCTTCCACTCCCGGCCCCGACATGGGAACGGTGGTTCCCTACTCGGTGATCGTCAACTACAGCCACCGCTTCGGCAAGTAATCCGCTTCCCGAGGCTGCACGCCGAACGGGGCTGCCGCGGTTGCGGCGGCCCCGTTCATGCGTCGCCCCTGGGCATCAGCGCACTCTAAGGTCGGACGCTAGCTCCCTGGAAAGGGGGAGTATGGCTGTTATGATAGATGTAGTTGACAGCGCGAGGAACAGCCTGATCGGCTGCAGCACCCGCATTGCCGCAACGCACAAGGACGAGCGATGGCTAAAAGCCTGCGGAAGGGAGTCGACGAAGCTCCGGAGTTTCGCTTGGCGTCGGGCGAGGACCCCGTTGTGTTTGCAAACGTGTGTCAGGTCGTGGCGACACCCGAGGAAGTTCACCTCCTTTTTGGGATGCGAGATGTGTTTCGGCCCAACGAGGGGAAAGCCGTTGTGCGGGTGGTGACGACCCTCCAACATGCGAAGCGACTGACCACAGCCCTGCTGAACATTCTTGGGCAGTACGAGGCGCAATTCGGGGTCATTGAGGAAGTAGAGGGACGAAAGGATGCGAGAGAGAGCGACATTGACGCTTCCGAGAGGTGACCGCGGTTACGGTACATTCGCCAGCATGGCCGATGGGTGCGGGCGACCGACCCGGCCGGTGAAGGCCAAACCACGAACCCGTGAGTCGTTTGAAATCGAGTTGGAGATCTCACCCCCTGAAGCGAGCAGAGTCGATTGTCCTGTGTGGGTTATCCTCCGATTTGACGCATTGGGGGTGGCTGCGATTTGTCGGGAACTGATGGCAGTTGGGGAAGGACAGGACGCTCTGCAGGCCCTGAGTTCACTGTGGCGGGAGGCCGCCGAGACGATCCGCCAGATCGTGGATCGAGACCCGGACGACCTGAGCGATGACGCGCGGCAGTTTCGAGAGAGTCTGCTGCTGAAGCTCCGCTGATGGCTCCCGTCTCACGGCGGAAGGCCGAGACATCTCTTGGCAGCAAGGGTTTCCGAGAGGAAGCAGGGACCGGCGGCGCCCATCAACGGTTCACGTACTACGATCTGAATGGGAAGCGCACCCAGCGTTACTTCTTTTTCAGCCGGGGATCAGGGTATGCCCAGATCGGAGACGACCTTCAGAATCGAGCCAAGGAGATGCTGGGGCTAAGGAGGAGGCAGGACGTGGAAGACCTTCTGCGGTGCACCATGAGCCAGGAAGAATATGAGGACGCCGTGGAGGCTGCGGCCAGCGGGCCATAGGGAATGATGTTGACGTCCGTCATCACTCGGGATCATGGGGGGCCCGCTTCGCGTTACGCACGTCACCTGCCCGTCCACGGGACGGTATGCCGGCGAAGGGATGACAAGGGTCCCTGCTAGTCAGCACGGACGTGCGAACCGACGCCTCGCATGGCCCCGTTCGTACTGCCGACCCTCGCCCTTGTGGGCTCCCGCCCTCTCCGGCTTAGCCTGGGGCGGCTGCCCGATGCTCACGGTGCCGCGGGGCTCGACTTCAGTTCCACTCGCGTGCCGGATTTCGCCGACTCGAGGCCGGCGAGCATCACCTCGGTGACGTGTCGCGCCGCCCAGGCGTGGCTGACCTCCGGGTGCCGGCCGTCCTGGATGCAGTGCAGCCAGTGCTCATGCGCGTCGCCCCGACTGTCGGCGCTGCAGTCGACCGCGCTCGGCACGGGTGGGATGTCCTCACGGGTGTAACTGCCGGGCACCCAGTGCGTCATGGCCGCGCCCTCGGATCCCGGAAGGGTCAACTTGCCCGCCGTGCCGTGGAACCTGAACTGCCACGTCCGCGCGGGGTCGCACCAGCCGGTTTCGGCCGTGCCGACTGCCCCATCGGCGAATTCGAGGATGAGGGTCGCCGTGTCTTCCAGCTCGGTGGGTTTGTCCAACGTGGCTGTGACGCCGGTGACGCGGCGCACCGCGCCCAGCACGGCGACCAGGTAGGAAACCGCGTAGACACCCATGTCGAAGAGGGCCCCCACACTGGCCTGACGCGCGTCGAAGAACCACAGGTCGCCTTTCGGCTCCTCAAAGCCGTCGAGCACCTCCTGGTAGTAGACCTCGGGCCCACCGTGGCTCGTTCGTCCATGGGCGCCGGAGGGCTTGCCTATCGCGCCGGCGTGGACCATCGCGCGGGCGGTATAGATCTCCGCGGGGAAGTGAGGCAACACGAGGACGGTTCGGTCCGAAGCGGCCACGGCCTCCACGAACCTGTCGGCTTCCCGCATGTCGCCGCAAAGCGGCTTTTGCATCAGCAGGTGCTTCCCCGCGGCCAGCACTCGGAGCCCGGCCTCCACGTGCAGGGGATGTGGCAGGGCGACGACGACCGCATCGATCGAGTCGTCGGCCAGCAGGTCTTCCGGGTCGGTCGACCAATGGGGCACATCGAATCGCTCGGCGAGGATGCGGAGGCGATGGGGCTTGCGACCGACCAGATGCGTGACGCGCGCCCGTCCCCCGGCCGCCAACGCGGCCAGTTGCGGCAGGTGCAACTTCTGCGCGATTCCACCTGCCCCGATGATCCCCACGTTCATCTTCGTCCCTCCGCGATCCACCGTTCGCCGGATGATTCGACCCGCGTGCCCTGGTAGCCTTCCCGCAGGAACGGGTCGGGCGTACAGCGAACGAGAGGCGCGTCGCGTGCGTGTCACGGGGCCGCACCCGTTGTCGAGACAAGGAGCTCCCACGTGTACAAGAACCTCGCCCCCGGCGCCATCGGCATCAAGTGCGGATTGGCGGAAGGACTGGATCTCGCCCGGGCGGCCGGATTCGCTGGAGCAGACCTGAACCTGGCAGAAGCCCAACAGATCGCCGACGCACAGGGGGTCGAAGCCGTGCGGGCGCTCTTTGCCGATCGCGGGCTCCAGATCGGCGGCTGGGGGTTTCCGGTTGCCTGGCGCGGTGGGGACGCGGAGTTCTACGACAGCCTGGCAAAGCTACCGGTTCAGGCGAAGCTCGCCGCCGATCTCGGCTGCTTTCGCACCACCACGTGGGTGCTGGGATTCAGCGATGAGCTTCCGCGTCGAGCCCACTTCGACCGGTTGGTCCGGCGATTCCGACTGAGCGGCGAGATCCTGGCGGACCACGGCCATCGGTTGGGACTCGAGTTCATCGGGCCTCGAACGGTGCGAGCTGGGCACAGATACGGCTCCGCCTATACGATGGACGGCATGCTGACCCTCTGCGCCGCGGTCGGGCTGGAGAACGTCGGGCTCCTGTTCGACGTGTGGCACTGGTACACATGCGCGAGCACCCTGGATGATGTGCGCATGCTGGAGCCGAACGACGTCGTCTACGTCCACATCAATGATGCGCCCGCCGGCGTGGATCTGCTGGACCAGGTGGACAACAGGCGGTGCCTCCCGGGCGAAACAGGCGTCATCCCAAACGCGGCGCTGCTGCAGGCCCTGCGGCAGTTGGGCTACGACGGACCGATCACGGTGGAGCCGTTCAACCAGGCTTTGCGGGAGCTGGCGGAAAGAGACCCGCTCGCCGCTGCGATCCGCACCAGGGAAAGTCTGGATCAGGTCTACGCCGAGGCGGGGTTGTAACCCTACACCAGCGCGGCAAGCGCGAGGGTGATCGGGCGGAGCGCTTTCTGCGTGGCGGGCACGGCGCCCTTGTGCAGGGCGGTCCACTGCTGCCGAACACGCCTCAGTGCGCGGGCTCGTTCGGCACGTTCCGAGGGGGCTAGCGCGGCCCAGCCGTGGGAGAGGGCCCTGAGTTCGGCCGCCGCGGCGCGGACCACAGCGGGACGATCCACCACGGTGGCGTCCGCGACCTGCCGCAGAAGCTCGGAGACGCGGCGGGCAAGTTCCGGCGGCGGCATGTCGGCACGAAGAGCCGGGCGATCGGCCCGGCCCGGCTCCCCCGGGACTCCGGACGGCAGGCCGAGGAGCGAGAGGAGCAACAGGCCGACCAGTGCGCCGTTCATGACCCCGGGTCTCTGCCTGGCTCGAGGCCCGGAAGCGTCGGCCCGGGGCCGGCCATCCGGGGGCGATTTGGGTCGTCCATCGGCAGGACCACGCTCAACAGCTTTGCCATCTGACGCGCGTTTTGCGCTGCCTTTCCCTGGTAGTGATTGTTGAAGAAGGCAAAGGTGACCTCGGCCTGTGAGACGATGGAGCGCACCCGCGGCACCCATTCCGCTAGCTCCCGATTGCTGTAGAGGTAGTCGTAACGCTCGTAGGCTTCGTCATGCGCCCACCACTTCCTGCCGTTCCTGCCGTGGAAGCGCACGTAGCCGACAGGTCCCGTCACGGCGGCCACAGGAGGCACCAGCCCTCGAAGTCGGGGCTCGTCCACGCAGCAGAAGGAGAGGCCCAGGTTTCTCAGCAACTCGAAGACCTCCGGCTGGACCCACTCCGCCGTGCGGAACTCGATCACAACGGGGGCATCGGGCAGCTCTGCGCTCACGGTTTCCAGAAACGCCTCGTTCTCGGGGCTGCGCCGAAAGGACCACGGGAACTGCGCCAGCACGCACCCGAGCATGTTCGCCTGCTTGAGTGGCTCAACGGCCCGACGAAACTGACGGAACGCCTCGGGGTTGAACCGCCCCGCGTGCGTCATATCGCTGTGCGCCTTGACGCAGAAGAGGAACCCCTCGGGCACCTTCTCGGTCATCGCCTGCATGGTGCTCGGATCCGGCATCCGATAGTAGGTGGCGTTGATCTCCACCGCCGGGAAGTGACCGGCGTAGTAGGGGAGCATGTCGCCCTTGCGTAGCCCTCGGGGGTAAAAGATCCCCCGCCAGTCGTCATAGCTGAATCCCGACGTGCCGAGGAGGAGTTTCACGCAGTGCCCCGGCAGCCGAGCGCCAGTGTCGACACGGCGGCGCTCAACCCGGGACCTGGGCCGCCGCCACGATGGCGTTGAAGTCGGCGGCTTTGAGGCTCGCCCCGCCGACGAGCGCTCCGTCGATGTTCGGTCTGGCCAGCAGCTCCGCGGCGTTGTCCGGTTTGACGCTGCCGCCGTACTGAACGCGGATTTCCGCAGCGGCGACCTCTCCAAAGAGCCGCGCCGACACCTGCCGGATGACGCCACAGACGCGTTCCGCCTCGTCCGGTGCGCAGGTTTCGCCTGTTCCGATGGCCCAGACTGGCTCGTAGGCCAGGACGATACGGGAGGCTTGCTCGGGAGTGAGCCCAGTAAGTCCCCGTTCTAGTTGGGAGGCGACCACGGCGTCCGTGCTGCCGCTCCGGCGTTCCGCCAGCGTTTCGCCGCAGCAGACGATGGGGATCAGACCATGGCGGACGGCCGCCAGGAGTTTGAGATTGACGGTGGCGTCCGACTCGCCGAAGTGCGCCAGCACCTCCGGAGTGAAACCCTCCTCGGGCACACCAAAGCGGCCACGCCGTTCGGAGTGGCCCAGCACGACGTAGCCGACGCCCAGATCCAGCAGCATGCCCGCGGAGATCTGACCTGTGTAGGCACCGCTCTCTCGCCAGAACAGATCCTGTGCTCCGAGACCCAGGCCGCGGGCGCGCGCCGCAGGCCCGGTCGCCGCCAGGGCGCAGAAGGATGGGCACACCACAACCTCGACGCCTGCCCGTGCGGTGAGTTGGTCGACGAGAGCAAGGGCTTCCCCCGTCGTCTTGTTCATTTTCCAATTGCCGGCAATGATGGGTCGCCGCACGCGATCTTCCTTCCAGGGCGGTGGCGCCCACAACTACGGCCCGAGGACGCCGCCACCCC
>CAZSRZ010000100.1:18002-19287 GCA_964609085.1 uncultured bacterium
CGAAGCTAGGGCTTCTTACCCTTCCGCGCCTTGTCCTCGCGCTCCAGTTCTTTCGACGACTTGTCGCCGATATCCCTGCCCGCGCGCAGATCCTCAATCATTCCACGAATGCGTTCGATACGGTTTTCTGTGAGCGGGTGAGACCCAAACCAGCCGTTGATCGTCTTCGACTGGCTCTCACCCTTGGACTTGAGCCTCTTGAGCATGGAGATGGCGGCGGAGGTGTCGTACCGGGCTCGATACATCGCCACCAGACCGCCACGATCGGCGCTGTACTCATCCTTACGACTGAAGCTGGAGACATAAGCGGCCCCCACGCCCCCCGCGACCGTCGTGGCAGTCCGGCTCTTGGTGACGGCACCGATCAACACGGAGAGCAGCCCGGCCTTGATCATCTCGTTTTGCCGGGAGACGCTGTGCTTCTCCACCACATGGGTCACCTCGTGGCCGACCACGAACGCGAGTTCATCATCGGCGCGGCGACTCTCCTGAACGGCCCTCGCCAGCCCCAGCGTCACGTAGATGCGCCCATCCGGGAGGGCGAAGGCATTCACCACCTGGTCGTGCTTGTCATCCCGGCCGCCGAGGAGCTTGGCGCTTTTCAGGCTGAACGCTTCCGCCCGAGTGCGACGGTCGTTCACTCCTTCCAGGATGCGATCCACTACGCGGTCAAGCTGGTCCACCAACCGCCCGTCGGAGGAATCACTCCGACGGACTACGCCGTACTCGCGCTCCATCTGGCGGCCGATGTCTTCCTGCTTGGCGGCCGACACCGGCCAGGTGGTTAGACCGGCCGCTGCAGCCAAGCCCAGGAACAAACCGACTCTGATTCGCATGACCACCTCTCCATCCGGACCCATCGGCCCCATCCGCTCACCTGCATCCATTATCCCAGGAAGTGCGGTCGCCGACTGCGAAGGGCCGCGCGCGAGCCGTTGACGCTCGGCCGTGCGTGGGACACAATGAGCCGGGTAGCGAAGCCGCCGGCCGCCTGGGCGAGGCGTGGTGGCGTGACGATATCCGTTTGGAACCCGAGCACGGGCCGCGTGCCCCCGGGCCGCGGGAGAGCTGAGGATTTTTGATGGCCTACATCATCTGTGAGCCGTGCGCGGGCGTGAAGGACAAAGCCTGCGTCGAGATTTGCCCGGTGGACTGCATCTATGAAGGGACGAAGGAAGGCTTCCCGGACATGCTGTTCATTCACCCGGAGGAATGCATCGACTGCGGTGTGTGCCAGCCGGAGTGCCCGGTGAGCGCCATCTATCCGGAAGAAGACGTGCCGGAT
>CAZSRZ010000101.1:0-19237 GCA_964609085.1 uncultured bacterium
TACACGCTCCCTGACGGTCGCGGTTCGGCGGGGGTAGCTGCGGCGTCCGCGCTGGGCTCGACGACCAAGGTCCGCGATCACCACCACGCCTGAGCTGAGCCGCGACCGCAAGGGAGCGTGGGTAACCTACCGCCGAAGCTGCGGCTGAGTGAGTACGTGCTCGAGAACCGTGGAGGACGATCCTGGCACCGGCACCCTGCCGGGGGCGTGCGAGATGCTCCCCGTCACGCAGACCGAGCCTGACCGATGGTCCCACGCGGGCACGTCGTCGCTGAATCCCGGGTGCCTCCGGACCCCGGGCACAAGGCGAAGGTCGAGTCCGTTCTCCGGGGCCGGGGGGAACCTCTCGATCACGCCACCACCCCCGCTCGATGGACCCGTTTGGGTGCTGATCAGCCGGTTGGGCAGGTGCCTTACTGGCCCAGGCCGCCCGCCCCCGTTCGGATGCCACGCGTTGCTTCGATCTTCTCCTGGTAGCCACTCGCCAGGTAGGCTTTCAGCGGCTGATCCGGAACATCCAGTTCGGCGCGCACCTTTCGGAGCAGCGGCTCAACGTCCGTCTGATACGCCTCGTGAAGCAACTGCTCCGCCCCGACGACGTCGCCGTTCCCCGCCGCCTCCGCCAGTGCCTTGCGATCGACGCAGAGGGCTCGGGCGTAGGTGCCCTGGATCATCAGGACGGTCTGGATCATGCCCGGGATCTTCTTCTTGGTGTTGAAGCCCTGGTCGACCATGTACTCCACCGGGGGATTGCCACGCGGCGACAGCTCTTCCTTCACCAGTTCGTTGTAGATCAGGAAGAACTCGTAGGGGTTAATGGAGCCGACCATCAGATCGTCGTCGGCGTACTTGCGGTTGTTGAAATGGAAGCCGCCCAGCAGCTTTTCATCGAGCAGGAATGCGACGATGTGCTCGATGTTGGTCCCGGGGAGGTGGTGCCCCAGATCGACGAGCACGCGGGCGCGATCCCCCAGCTTCCGGCAGAGAACGTAGCTCATGCCCCAGTCAGCGATGTCGGTGTGGTAGAGCCCGGGTTCGAAGGGCTTGTATTCAACGAGCATGGTCATCGCCTCGGGCATCGCCGCGTAGACTTCGCTCAGACACTCCTCGAAGCAGCCCTTTCGTGTGCGGAAATCCCCCTGGCCGGGATAGTCCGTACCGTCCGCGAACCAGAGGCTGAGGACCTTCGATTTCAGCCGCCGACCGATCTCCACCGAGTCCAGGCAGTGGCGGACTGCCCGACGCCGAGCCGTCGGATCGGGGTTACCAAAGCTGCCAAACCAGTACTCACGGTCCTGAAACACGTTGGGGTTGATCGAGCCGATCCCGACACCCAACTCCGCCGCCAGTGCCGGCACGGAGTCTATCGCGGCTTCATCTGGCAAATCCCAGAGCACGTGCACGGCAACCTGCGGCGCGATGCCGGTAAACCGGTGGACCTGGGCAGCATCGGCGAGCTTCTCGGCGATGGTGACGGCAGAGCCAGGTTGTGGAAAGACTCCGAAACGGGTTCCGGAGTCGGCATAGCCCCACGATGGGGTTTCGATCACCTGGCGGCGAAGCGACTGCTTGACAAGTTCGAGGTCTAGCCCCCGTTCGTGGAGCGTCTCGGCGAGCAGGCTGTAGCGAAGTTCTTGCGGGGTCGTCATAGTACAGGTAGAAAAGGACCCCGAGGGAGTCGGGGAACAGGGCGGTGTTGGCCGGATAGCCCTCGTTCTCCTCTCGCGGAGGCACGGACCGGGGGAGTGCTGAGGAGGCCGAAGCGGAGTGGGATTGACGAGTGACGGCAGGCGGACAGCTATCCGCGTCGCCCTGGCGTGCCTCGCGGGCGCGGGTGTTGCCACGGCGGTTCTCTGGCCCAGGCCGCTATCGCGCGCTCGCGCCGCGGCGGCGGACGCCCCGCCCTCCCCTCCGCTACTGCCAGGACTTCCAGCCGGTTACCCTCCCGAGATCGGGCACACGACGCCCGACCTCCTCCCGCCGCTGCACCCCGCCGCCATCGTGCTGGCTCAGCGAAAGCGAGTGATGGGTCGCCGAGCATCGTGGGCTCACATCGCGCGGACGGCGGTCGCGATTCGACCGCTGATCGATGCTGCCCTACGGCGTCCGGAGCACCAGGCAGCGCTTCGTGCCCTCTCCTCCGGGGCGGGGATGGATGTTGACCAGTACCGCGCCTTCTTCGCCGCGAAGCAGGAAGCGGATCTCTTGCTCGAGTCGGGAGGCGATCCGGACGCGATCTCTTCAGCGCGAGCCTGCGGCGTGGCGCAATTCCTGGCATCCACCGGTAGGAAGGCCGGATTGAGGGTCGACCTGACCGCGTCCAACCGCCTCACCACGCAAATCGCGGGGCTCGACCGGAGCCTCGCGTGGTTGGCAAAACAGCCGGCGGAGTTTTCGCGGCCCGGAGTTGGATCCGTGAACTGGACTCGCGACGAGTGGATTCGCCGCCGCACCGCCCAACGGGCCGCTCTGGCCACTCGACGGCGGAGGATCGATCACCGATTCGACCCCGAGAAGGCGATCCCCGTCCAGACCCGGTACCTGCTGTCCCTCACACGCCGTTTCGGCGGCATTGATTGGGCCTTGCAGGCCTACCACGGCGGCGAGGCCGGAGCATCCCGACTTCGCGCTCTGGTTGCGCCGGCCCGCAGCCGGCTTGCCAGCAGAGGCCTCCGGCCCGGCTTCCACGGCTACGCCATCACCTACTCTCTTTGTTCGCCCAGCGATGCTCCCGCGGCTTTCGGCTATCTCTTCGGTCGCAGTGACGACCACCGGTACTACTGGTGGAAAGTGCTGATGGCGGAGCAGGCGCTCAACCTGTTCCGGGCGGATCGGGACGAGTTTGACCGACAGTGGCGCAGCCTTCGCCCCGGGGAGGGAATGGTCCACGCTCTCTACCCCAACCTCGTCGAGCGCTGCTTCCAGGATGACGAAGCTCTTCGGACCGCCTACGCGGCGGGAGAGTTGATTCGGCTGCCCGGCGGAGCCGGATGGAGAACCGCCCCAGACCCATCGCTCCGGCCCGAACTGGCTCACCTGTTCAAGGGGCTTCGGCCAGAGGCGATGGGAGCCCTGGTCCGGCTGGAGCGCGTCTACCGCCGGTTCGGCGGTCGGTCTCCGCTGGTGCTCGACCGTCTGGTGCAATCGGCAGACTATGCCCGCAGCAGGCAAGCCCGCGAGCAGCCCGACACCGAACCGGATGCGTCGCGGCAGCCCGATCCCTGCACCTCCGGGTATCTCTTCACCCTTCGGCCGCCCGTCGAACAGCACGACCGCAAAGTGCTCACTTACGCGTTGGGCCGGTTCTACGACTCCCTCCGGTTGAGCTGGTGGGAGGAGAGAGACGCGGCGGGGAGGCGATACCTGGTAGTGGTCAACCCGTACTTCCGCGAAGAATTCACCCTCTGGGCCCGACAGCTCAGCCCCGGGGTGAACGCTGCCGCCCGCTAGCCCACGGTGCCTTACGGGATCTGCAGGTACTTGTGCACCTGGATAGATGCCTGCCAGATTGGCCTTGTCTGGCATAGGTGCAGCACCTCCGCCAGGTTGGATGAGCCGTCCGGCCGCCACATCGGCTGGAGGGTGCGCATCGCGAAGTTGCCCCACCGCTCCCAATCGGGAAGGTGTTCCGCCCCCGTGTAGACGACCGAAAGCTCCAGCCCCCAGTCCTGCCGGGTTCGCTCCGGGCGTGCCTCCTTCGGTGATACGCGGATGTAATCCACCGGGCCTTCGAGTCGGCGAGGCAGCCCGCTCGTCTCTACGCGGACCCGCTTGCCGCGGGCCTGCAATTCCCAGATCAACGGCTCGATGATCTGCTCCAGGGGCTCCCCGCCGGAGATGCTGACCCAGGGGTAGGGGTACGGCAGCCCTTCGTCGCACGCGAGTACCCTGGCGACAACGTCATCGAGACTCAGCTCCAATCCCCCCTCGTTGGGGAGGGCCTCCTGCTGGTCACACACCTTCCGGAGCTTGCACGCCTGGGTGCACCCCTGAAGCCGAACCCGGACGGTCGGGACGCCGGGGTTGTGCCCCTCTCCTTCCAGGCCGGAGTAGATTTCGTTGACTCGGTAGATCATCGGCGAACGATATCAGATCCCGGCGCCGGTCGCTGCCCCTCCGCGAGCAGAGGAGCCGGCAATAGCCCCGGGGGGGTGGGCGTGTTAGCATGGGGGGTGCCCGCATGGGCGCGGGAGGCGAGGCACCTGGTGCGCGAATTTTTGGGCTCGGCGCTGATCAGCGCCGCCGACGCGCGGGCGAGATTCGCCCGCCACTGGATTGCGAACCCGCAGATCATCCGATTGGCGACACCGGCCGCCCTCGGCCGCGTGCTGGCGGTGGCCATCGACGCACCGGAGGACCTGCCCCCCTTCCGCAGGGCGCTGATGGACGGCTATGCCTGCCGGGCCGCCGACCTCCATGGTGCGCCGGTGACCCTGCGCGTCGTGGGAGAGGTGCTCATGGGGGCGCGCGCGGTCCACACGCTGGCGGCCGGAGACGCCGTCCAGGTGCCGACGGGCGGCATGCTCCCGCTCGGCGCCGACGTGGTGGTGCCCGTCGAAGAGACGCGTCGGGAGGGTGCGTCCCTTGAGGTCCGCGTGGAGCTGTCCACAGGTCGCCATCTCATCGAGCGGGGTGAGGATGTTCGCGCCGGAGAGCGCCTGTTGGAGGCCGGGCACGCACTGCGGTCGGTGGATGTCGGAGCACTGATGGGCCTTGGCGTTCTCGAGGTGGAGGTCTACCGCCCCCCAGTCGTCGGCATCCTCTCCACCGGTGACGAGATTGTGCCCGCGGAGCAGACGCCGGTGGATGGGCAGGTGCGCGACCTGAACTCTCACGCATTGGCGGCCGCCGCCTCCGTCCACGGAGCCGTGCCCCGGCGGTACGGCCTGATTGAGGACAGCCGCGAGGCGCTCCTCGCGGCGGGCAAGCAGGCGGTGGCGGAGTGCGATGTCGTGGTGTTCAACGGCGGCACCTCCGTGGGGCCTCGGGACCTGGTGGCTGGCGTCATCGACGAACTCGGCCGCCCGGGGGTCTTGGTTCACGGCGTGGATATCCGCCCCGGGAAGCCGACCGTCTTCGCCCTGTGTGACGGGCGACCCGTCTTCGGGCTGCCCGGTCAACCGGTGTCGGCGCTCAACACCTTTGAGCTCTTCGTGGTCCCGGTGCTTCGCGCCTTGATGGGGTTGCCCGAGGGGGGAGAGACGTTGATCGCGCGGCTCAAGGCGCCCTTGCGCTCCGCGGACGGCCGTGAGGATCACATCCGCGTGCGGCTGCAGCGAAGCGGCGACGAGTGGGTGGCTCAACCGATCGCCGGGGTCTCGGCGATGATCACCAGCATGGTGCGAGCTGAAGGGATCGTGGTCGTACCGGCAGAGTCTCCCGGCTACGAGGCGGGGGACGCTGTCACCGTCCGCCGGATCCAGTGATCCGGGCAGTCAACCGGGGTCGAAGCAATCCGTAACGAACCGCGAGCGCGGAGAGGAGCACTGCCCCGCCGAGCAACGTCGCGGCCGTTGGGCGCTCTCCCACGACGAGAACCACCCAGAGCGGCGTCAGCAAGGGTTCAACCAGGGCGATGAGGCCTGCTTCGGCGGCGGGGACGCGCCGAAGCCCCATGCTGAGCAATACATACGGCGCTCCAATCTGCACAGCGCCCATCGCGGCAAGCAAGCCCAGCGGCGCGAGCAGATGGTGTTCACCGCCCGCGATTCGGAGGGGAACAGCCAACTCTCGCGGCGACACCACCGCGAGGATCACCCCCGCGCAGAGGGCGACGCCGGCATTGTTTGCCACGGTGACGGCCACGGGATCGCATCCGCGTGTCTTCCGCAATGCCAGCAGGAAGAGCCCGAACATGAGACCACTGGCGGCACCCATCGCCAACGGAATCTCCTGCCCGGGTGTAAAGTTGCCGACCAGCAGCACACCTACTCCCAGTACGGCCACAGCGATGGCGATGGCGTCTTCCCGCTGGAACGGCTCACCCATGAAGCGACAGCCAAGCACCAGCGCGTAGAGCGGCGCAGTGTACTGCAACAGGATCGCGTTCGCCGCGCTGGTGCCCTGCGCCGACGCCACGTAGAGCCCCAGGAGCAGAAGGTAGAGCACAACGGCAACCGCAGTGTCGCGGGCGGCCGGGAATCGTCGGCCGCGCACGAGCGGCAGCAGGGTGAGTGCGGCGAACAAGCTGCGATAGAAGGTGATCGCCAGCGCACTGACCTGCCAGGATGGATGGCTGGTCAACAGCTTGATGAACAACCCACCCACACTCCAGAGCAGACCGGCGCCTACCAGAGCGAGACGACAACTCGCGATCGAAGGCGCTGCTGCGGGCTCTCCCGTTGGCGCCTCGCTCACGCCGAGCCCGGAAGTTCACGGCGCCGCTGATCCTCCGCCCAGCGCTCCGTCTGCATCACGCGATCCCCGTTGTTGGGCACACCTAGCTCGGCCTCGCTGCCGGCGTCCCACTCCCGGAACCACTGAATGACCTCGATGTTGTTGCCATCCGGATCCTGGATGAAGAAGCGATCCGCACCAGCGATGGGGACCGTCTCCTGGATGGCGACGCCGCGTCCGGACAACACCTTGCGAGCCTCGCCGCAATCGTCGACGTGGATCGCGAAGTGCCGCGGGCTCTGAGCATCGGGTTCCGGCGATGGGATGAGGTGGACCTGCTGTGCCCCGAGGTCAAACCACCGCACCGGCGTGACGAAATTCGACGGGCGCACCACTTCCGGCAGACCCAACACCGCGGCGTACCATTCCACTGCCCTCGTCATATCGGAAACGAGCACGGAGACATGGTGGATACCGGTGAGCTGCATGGCTGGGGAACTCCTCGCGGCCGGACTGGGAGGCCGTTCGCTGCCAATGATACCCCTCTCGTGGCCGCCTATCCCCTTCGGTTCGGTCCCTCCGGAGGTTCCAACACGCCGCGTCGCGAATGGTATCGAGAGTGGATGATCCCTCGGCGCGGAGGTGGAGCTTGAAACGGATTTCGATCGGCACGTGGGCATACAGTATCGGCCCCTATGCGGACAACCCTGTGCCCTTCGAGGAGGTGGTCAATCGTGTTGCCGACCTGGGCTTCAACGGCATCGAGTTGGGAGGGTTTTCACCCCATCCCAACCCGGACGACCTCCCCGAACGCGCTCAACGGGAAGAAGTGGCGAGCATGGTCCGTGGACGGGGCCTCGAGTTCTCCGGGCTCGCTGCGAACCTCTGGTCCCAGAAGCTGCTCAACACGGCCGACGGCTCCGCCTATCTCGACGAGTTCAAGAAAAACGTCCTCTTCTGCCGAGACATGGGCATCGACGTGATCCGCGTCGACACGGTCCAACCCCCCACCATCTTCTCGGAAGTGAACAAAGGGACCGCGCGTGGCCGGGTGATGCACACCTGGTCGAACTGCTGCGATTTCGCCTCCGACCACGGCGTTCGCGTGGTGTGGGAATTTGAGCCGGGGTTTGCCTTCAACAAGCCGAGCGACATCGTCCGCATCGTCGAGGGGGTAAACCAGGAGAACTTCTCGGTCCTGTTCGACACCTGCCACGCGCACATGGTGGCCGCCGTCGGCGCCCGACAGGACGGCGAGCCCGAGACTCTGCCCGGCGGGGCGCTGGAGCTCGCCCAGTTGCTGCGCGGGAAGATCGGCCACATCCACCTCATCGATTCAGACAGCACCCTCCACGACAACGAAACCTCGACGCATGCTCCTATCGGCGAAGGCGTGCTGAATTTTGACGAACTCCTGACGGAACTCAACCAGAGCGGCGTGCCCAGCGATTGGTGGTGCATTGACCTGTGCTTCTGGCCGGACGCCTGGACGGTCACCGAGCAGTGCAAGCGAGCGGCTGACGCCCTCAACCTTCGCCACGGGGGGTGACCCGGACGCGCAAACCACTGACGATCGCGGTGGCACAACCCGTGTGCGCGCCCCGGGACGTGGCCGCGAACGCCCGGATCCACGCGGAAGTCGTTCGTTCGGCCAGATCGCGCGTGGTGATCTTCCCGGAACTGTCACTCACCGGCTATGAGCTCGACGCCCCGCCGATGACCGCGGACGATGTGCGGCTACGGCCCCTGTTTGACGCGTGTGCCGACGCCCATTCCGTCGCGCTGGTTGGAGCGCCGGTGGTCGGATCGACGGACCGGCCGCACATCGGGATGCTGGCCGTCACCTCCCGGGGCATCACCGTGGCCTACCGGAAGATGTGGCTGGGCGGGGCTGAGGCAGAGCACTTTGCCCCGGGCAAAGTTCCCGGCGTCCTCGAGGTGGACGGGTGGCGCCTCGGGTTGGCGATCTGCAAGGACACGGGGGTCCCAGAGCATGCATCGCTAACTGCCGAACTCGGCATGGATGCGTACGTGGCCGCCGTCCTGGAGGCGGCCGACGACGCCGGCACCCTCGAACCGCGCGCACGGCGAACCATCGCCGCGCATCGGGTGTGGGTCGCCGTCGCGAGTTTCGCCGGATCCACCGGCGGCGGCTACACGCAGTCGGCGGGCGGCTCCGCCATCTGGGACCCTGATGCCAGGCGAATCGTCGCGGCGGGTCAGGAGCCCGGAGCAGTGGCCCGGGCGGTGCTCACAGAGCGCCGCGAGGCCGGCCAGCCTCCCGGAGATGGTCTTGTTCAGCAAGGAGTTGCTCGCACCCGCACGGGAGCACCATAAGGCTGCCTACTTCCTCGGGTGGGAGCCGGCGAAGGTCGTCCTGCCGAAGCAGGTGCACCGCAGATGGGCATCCGGACCTGGAGCTTCGGCGGATGGCGCCGAAAAGAATCGACGAGCCGAATACGTGTGGCGACGGTCTACTGGCCCCGGCTCATTGCCACGCCCCATTCAACACGAAGGGCGCCCAGTAGTAGGGATGCTGGTACTTCTTGCCGCGCCCACGCAGCCAGAGGGATGCTTCCTTCAGCGCTCCGGACTTGGTCATCTTGCGTTTCGCGAGGTTCTCGTAGAAGCGCCCCATCAGCAGCGCAGTGCTCGCGTCGTCCACCGCCCACTGGCTCACCACCTGCGTCGGACACCCGGCCACGAACAGCGCCCAGGTCAGGCCAACGATCCCTTCGCCCGTCCGGTTCTCGCCGCGCGCGGTGTTGCACGCAGAGAGGACGGTCATCTCGGCGCTCAGGTTGAGGCTGTAGATTTCGCGCGCCGTCAGGAATCCGTCCTCGCCAGACGTCGCGGTGGGTTTGGCCAGCACCACGCTGGAGAGCAGCGGCGAGCCGTCGTTCACGAAGCCATGTGTCGCCAGGTGGAGATAGCGGTAGCTGCCGAGTCGTTGCTTGATGGCGGCTTCCTGGGCGCTGGCGCCGGTGAGGACGGTGGCGCCCGGGAAGAGTCTGCGCAGTGCGTCGGCCTCCCGCTGAGTCCCCTTGAGTGCGGGGATCTCCTTGCCGCCTCGCGAGACGGCCTCGAGCGCACGCGAAGGGAGGTCGAGCGGGCGCGAGGGGGAGACCAACGGGCGCGAGGGGGAGACCAACGGGCGCGAGGGGGAGACCAGCGGGCGCGAGGGGGAGACCAGCGGACGGGAGGGGGAGTCGAAGGGGCGGCTGGCGGCTTCGAATGGTCGCGAGGGTGCACTGAGGGGACGCGAGGCGTTCTCAATGGGCCGCTGTCCCGAAATGTCGTGGAGACTGCCGAAGCGATTGGAGGAACCGAACGCGGGATTTGCCGCGACAAGGATGGAGCGGGAAGCAGGCTTGCGCTCTTTCGAGGCTCGCTGCGACGCGATCGCGGCGGTGGCGGAATACGCATAGACAACTTCAAAAGCCTCGCCGAGCGGTGGAGCACCCTTTGCGGACGATGTCGGCAATACCGCGAAGGGTATGTCCCAGAGCGCTTCGTTGGGGCAGAGAATGATCCTCCGCGCGCCTTTCAATCTTGAAGCGGCGCCGGTGAGCAGCGCCTTCCCAAGACGAGCGGCAACAGCGCGCGGGTCCTTTCGGGGATCGGCGCAGGCGGCACGCAGCGCGCCAGCGTCGACCTTGAGGCGGTCGTACTTTGCTCCCGCGTCATAGACCAGCACGCCGCGCGAGGCCGGACCGTTGTTGCGGACCGCGAAGACGATGACCCGTCCATTGGCCAGCACGACGAAATCCAGCAGTAGGGTGTCCGATGGCAACGCGCTCGCGACCTGACCGAGGCTCGCCGGCGTCGCGGTTCGGCGCGCATTGCGATCAGGGAAACCGGCGTAGAGCGAATCCTGGAAGGCCCGCAGTTCCAGATCAACCTTCTGCAGTTCCTCTTTCAGGGCGGCATAGCGCTTGCGGGAGCCGACCTCGTTCTCCACGCCTTCTCGGACCATTCCCTGGTTGAGCAGGGCGGCCCGCTGTTGGAGAGAGCGAATGCGCTCACGTTCTCCTGGAGCGAGCTTCGACGAGAGATCCACGCGTTCCGAGTCCATCAGGTCCATCAGGTTGCGGGACTTTGTCATCTGGGCGAATTGAAATGCGGCGGACGTCTCCGCTGCCTGCAGCGCAAGGCGAACGGCAAGATAGTACGAGGGCATGCGATACGCAACGAGCGACTCGCGAGACTGGGAAAACCCTCCGAGATCCGACCGGACATTTTCGTGGATCTGGATCGCTTCGGATATGCGCGCGATCGCCTCCCGCAGGCGTCCGGCAGCCCCGAGCGCGTAGGCGGAGTGCTGGATCACTGTCACGAGCAATCCCTGCTCCATCGATTCTCGCTGCTTCAGAATCTCTTCGAACTCGCGCACCGCTTCCGCCGGGGAACCCGTCCGCATGAGGCAGCTCGCGATGATGGTTCGCAGCGTAATCCGCATGGCAGGCGGTTCCGCCCCGTCTAACCCCACGAGCGCGGCCCGAGCGCGGTCGAGAGCCTGCTGATGCATTCCCTGCCGAATCAGGAGCGTGGCGATGGTGAGGTCCGCGATCGCCTCGCCCGTCTTCGACCCAGCGGCCCTTCGGAGGCTCCTCGCCTGCTCGTATTGGTAGAGGGCGCCGGCGACATCGCCACTCTCCGACAGCACGTTTCCGAGCCCGATGCGGCTGTTCGCCTCGTAGCTTAGGTTGCCCGACGCTCGGTGAAGGGGCAGCGCCTCCTCCAGGTATCTTCGGGCAAGCTGCCGATCTCCAAGTTCTAAATAGATCCCGGCGATTTGATGCAGTTGGCTGGCGATCGAACCAGGAGCGCCGTGCTCCTTGATCAGCTTCAGCGCTTGCAGGTTCAGGTCCAGGGCGTCTTGCAGCTTGCCTTCGCTCTGGCGAATGGATGCCACTCCCGAAAGCGTGATCGCCTCTCCGCCGCTGTTGCGGCCCGCGCGGTGAAACGGGAGCGCTTGCTGGTAGCAGTCGAGCGCTTTCCGGTGATCTCCCAGGTCCCGATGCGCGTTGCCGAGGTTGGTCAGGATGTCACCCTGTCTCGTCGACCCCATGCCCTTGAAGATAGCGAGCACCTCGATGAGGGGAGCAATTGCTCTGGATGGTTGGCCGGAGTAGATGCAGACGACCCCGATCGCGTTCAGCGCCTGAGCCTGCCCCCCCCGATCCCCGAGTTCGCGGTAGATTCCTAGCGCCTCGCCCGCCCGGACGATCCCTTCTTCAGCTCGCCCGATTCGTTCGAGATAGCTCGTCTGGGCCAGGAGGGCGCCGGCCTGTTGGAGCGGGTCGCCGAACCTTTCGAACGCCGCGGCAGCCAGGATGAGTTCGTCAACCGCATCGGCGAGGCGGCCCATTCGCGCATGGATGCTGGCGGAGTTGTTCAGAATCACCCCTTCGCGATCCAACTGACCGAGCTCCCGAACCATGGGCAGCGCCTCACGATAGGCTGCGAGCGCCTCCGGGAGGCGACCGAGCTTGCCATGCACGATGGCCATGTTCACGATCGTGGATGCGGCTCCGGCCTGATCTCCGATCGCGCGGCTGATGGGCAGCGACTGCTCGAAAAGCGCGAACCCTTCCGCGTTGAGGTTGTTGTTGGCCAGCACCGCACCCATGCCGCGCAGCGCATCCGCCTCACCCTTCCGGTCCTTCAGTTCGCGTGCCTTCGCGAGCGCCTGCTCGTAGAGGGGGCGCGACTTGCTGACGTCTGGCTCGGCGCGCGCCCTCATCAGGATCGCCAGCACTTCGGGCGCGGGCTGCGGTCCCGTCTGCGGCGCGGGGAATGTCCCGCGCGCCGCCAGAAGCAGTGTCACTGAAGCCAGGATGAGCCACCCGCGAGTGGCGGCCATTCGCGGGCCCCTGCTCATCGCCACGCTCCGTTGAGTACGAAGGGCGCCCAGTAGTAGGGATGCTGGTACTTCTTGCCGCGCCCACGCAGCCAGAGGGATGCTTCCTTCAGCGCTCCGGACTTGGTCATCTTGCGTTTCGCGAGGTTCTCGTAGAAGCGCCCCATCAGCAGCGCAGTGCTCGCGTCGTCCACCGCCCACTGGCTCACCACCTGCGTCGGGCAGCCCGCCACGAAGAGCGCCCAGGTAAGGCCCACGATGCCGTCACCCATCCCTTGCGTCCCGCGGGCGGTGTTGCAGGCGCTAAGCACGATCATTTCGCAGTTGAGCTTCATCTCGAAGATCTCCCGCGCGGTGAGGAAGCCATCCGTTTTGCTTCCCCTTGCAGGCTGCGCGAGAATGATGCTCGACGTCATCGGGAAGAAGTCGTTGAAGAACCCGTGGGTCGCGAAATGAACGAAGCGATGCTGCCCCATCTTCGTGGCCGCGAGGCCCTCCTGAGCGCGTGTCTCAACGAGGACACAGGCTCCGGGGTACGCGCGGCGGATAGCCTCTGCCTCGCGCTTCGTGCCGGGCAAGGGGATGATCTTGCCGGCCCGGGAGAGACTCTCAATGGCGCGAGAGGGGGCGGCCAGCGGCCGGGAAGGGGATATCAGCGGCCGCGATGGCGAGGCGAGAGGGCGGGCTGGACGGTCGATCGGACGCTGTCCGGGCAGGTCATGGAGTTCACCGAACCGCGAGGAAGCGCCAAAGTCGGGGTTCGCGACGACGAGAACGGAGCCTTTCGGAGGAGTGACGCCGGGTATCCGGCGCCCCATCACCGCTGCCGTGGCAGAGTGCGCATAGGCGATTTCGAAGCGGTCGCCCAGCCGCCCCTTCGGAGAGAGCATGACCTGGAAAGGCGCTTCCCACATGACCGTGTAGGGGCAGATGACCAGCCTCCGCACTCCCAGCAGGTGGGACTCCACCGGCTTGACCAGGATGTTGTAGAGCTCCTTCGCCCGGCCATCGACCGATTTCCGAGGATCGGCGCAGCGCGCTCGAAAATCCAGGACCGGCTCGACAAGGTCGTTGTGGCGGGTCTTCATCCGAACGACCTTCAGCGCGTGGCTCTCCTTCACGCCGCCCCGAACGACGAAAATGGCGAGCTCGTTGTACGCGACGAAAGCGTACTCGACCAGGGCGGTGTCGGCCGGCAGCGCGCGGGCCACCTCGGGCAGCGTCGCCGTCCGGGCAGCGCGCCGATTAGCTAGCTCGGGATAGCGCACATAGAGCGAATTGGTAAAGGTCTCGAGTTCGAATTCCGCCTTCAGGAGCGTCTCTTCGAGCGCGGCATAGCGCGCTTTTGAGCCGACCTGGTTCCTCACGCCTTCGCGGATCATATCGGAATTGATCTTGTCGATGCGGGCGCGGAGACTCCGCTCCTTTTCACGCTCATCGGCGGTCAGAGAAGCCGAGAGGTCGATTCTGCCAGTCTCCATGAAATCGATCAGCGCCCGGGATTTGTTTTTCTGGGCAAGCTCGAACGCCTGTCTGTTCCTTCCCCGGAGGAGGGCGAGCCGGCTGTAGTCGTTGTAAATGCTCTTGTTCTGGGCCAGGTAGGCGGATTTGGCCCCGGACATGGCCCCCAGCCCGCTGCGGAGCCTCTCGAACAGAGCTGCCGCTTCACTGAGCAGCGGTTCGGCTTCGTCGTATCGCTTCTCCGCAATGAGAATCCGCGCCACCGAGGCAAGCGTGGTGGTGACCTGATCCCGATAGCCCAGATCCCTGTAGATCGCGAGCGCCGCCTGGTAGCTCTCCCGGGCCGCTGGATAGGCATCCATCAGGTAGTAAGTGCTGCCGAGGCTGAGGAGCGTGTTTGCTTCATATACCCGAAGCCCTCTGGCGCGATGGAGCGGGAGAGCCTCGTTGAAGAGTGCGAGCGCCTCCCGATGGTTGCCCAGCTTGAGATTGGCATTGCCGCTATTGGTGATCGATGCGGCTTCCATCGCGTAATCGCCGTACCGCTGCGCGATACTACGGACGCGCGTGTAAACTTCGAGCGCTCGGTCGTACCGGCGGAGATCACTATAGGCAACTCCGAGCGCGGTTAGAGCGCCGGCCTGCCGTTGCACGTCCTGCGCTTGCACTGCCAGGTCAAGCGCGCGGCGAGCGTACTCGAGCCCGGTGACCGGTTGTCCGATCACGAGATAGACCGAGCACAGCTTCTCATTGACCGCCGACTCCAATCCGACGTCGCGCTGCTGCTTCGCAATGTCAAGGGCCTCGACAAAAATGTCCATCGCCTTCTGGAACTCAGCCTGATTCTTGAAGTACTCTCCGAGCAGTATCAGCGCCTGGGTGATCGTGGCCGGGTTCCCGGTGCGTTTCAGGAGGGCCAGGCTTTGTTGCAGACTATCTCGGGCGAGATCGGACAGCCCCATGTCTTCGTAGAGGGACCCCAGCGCGCCTATGGTCCTCGCTTCGGTCAAGGTGTCGCCCAACTTGCGGTTAAGCGCCACTCCGGCTTCCAGATACTCGCGTGCGCGATCGAGCTGTCCCTCGCGGTGGAACGTGGTGCCGAGATTGAAGAGCTGGATCGCCTCTCCCGGACCGTCCTTGATTTCGCGGCGCAACTCGAGGACCTGCAGCATGAGGGCCAGGGACTTTTCCGACTCGCCCTTCGACTGGTAGATCGTCGCCATGATGCTGAGGGCGTTTGCCTCGAAGCGGCGGTTTCCGGCTTCGCGGTGCATCGGCGCCGCTCTTGTGAGGAGATCGAGGGCTTCGTCGTAACGGCGGACCCGGTGCATCGCACTCGCGACATTGGTCATGGCGGAGGCCATTCCGGCCTTGTCAGCCATTTCCGTTCGGATCGCCAGGGCGCGCTGACCGAACTCGATCGCCTTTTCCGGGTTACTGAGATTGCTGTAGTTGATGCCCATGTTGTTCAGGGCCGTCGCGATCCTGCCCCTGTCGCCCAACTTCTCCGCAATCGCCAGCGCCTGCTCATTCAGCCCCAACGCGCCGCGATGGTTCAGGCGGGAAGACTCCACGAGCGCCAGACCCCTGAGGGCATCCGACTCCGGCGCCGGGAGCCCGCGTTCGCGGGCAGCGGCGAGTGCCCTCCCATACTCCGCGGTGGCCGCCTCGAACCGAAACGCCTGCATTTGCTCGCGGGCCCGCGTGAGCATCGCCTCGATGTCGTCGGGGATGGCGGGCGCCTGCTGGCCGAAAACCTGGGCGCTCGTGAGGAAGAGCATCAGGACGGCAAGAGTCAGGACCCGGCAGGTCGGCGTCTGGCTCCACGGTCCACGGCGCATGTTCATCTCCCGTCTCCCATCAATACAAACGGTGCCCAGTAGTAGGGGTGGCCGTACTTGCTGCCGCGGCCCCGCAGCCAGCGGGATGCCTCCTTGAGCGCGGCCGACTTCGTCATCTTGCGCTTCGCGAGGTTCTCGTAGAAGCGGGACATCAGGAGTGCTGTGGAGGCGTCGTCCACCGACCACTGCGAGACGACCTGCGTGGGACAGCCCGCCACGGAGAGCGCCCAGGTGAGGCCGATCAGGCCGTCTCCACTGCCTTGAGTGCCGCGAGCCGTATTGCAGGCGCTAAGCACGATCATCTCCGTGTTCAGCTTCGTCTCGAAGATCTCGCGCACAGAGAGGAACCCGTCGTCCTTGCTCCCCTTTTCGGGTTCGGCGAGGATGATGCTCGACACCATCGGGGATGCGTCGTTGAAGAAGCCGTGAGTGGCGAAGTGAACGTAGCGATACTGCCCCATCGACGCTCGGGCGACAGTTTCCTGCGCGCGCGTCCCGACCAGCACCGTGGCGCGCGGGTAGGCGCGCCGGATGGCCTCCGCCTCGCGCTTCGTGCCGGGCAGGGAGATGATCTTGCCGTTTCGAGAGAGGCTCTGGATCGCGCGCGAGGGGGCGACCAGTGGCCGGGACGGGGAGGTGAGCGGCCGGGACGGGGAGTCAAGGGGGCGGGACGGACGATCGATCGGGCGCTGCCCTGGCAACTCATGCAAATCGCCGAACCGTGACGCAGAGCCAAAGTGCGGATTTGCCACTACCAGAACGTCACCCTTCGGTCGCGCCGTGGAGGCAGCGCGGCGCGCCATGAGGGCGGTGGTGGCGGAGTGCGCATAGGCGATCTCGAACCGCTCTCCGAGGCGGCCCTTCGGTGAGAGCATCACCTGAAACGGCGCCTCCCACATCACGCCAAAGGGGCAAATGATCAGCCGCCGCACGCCCGTCAGATGAGGCTCCAGCGGCTTGATCAGTAGTTTGTACAACTCCACCGCGCGACCATCGACCGACTTGCGGGGATCGCCGCAGCGAGCCCGGAAGTCCAGGATCGGCTGGACCAGGTCGTTGTGGGGCGTCTTCAGGGAGACGGTGCGCAGCGCCTTGCTTTCCGCTGCGCCGCCCCGCACGACGTAGATGACGAGGTGGTCGAGAGAGATGTAAGCGTACTCGATCAGCGCCGTACCCGGCGGCAGACTGCGAGCGACCTCGGGCAGCGTGGCCGTGCGAGCGGCCCGCCGGTTCGCGAGTTCGGGGTAGCGCAAATAGAGTGAATCAGTGAATGTCTGAAGTTCGATTTCCGCTGCCGCGAGTGATTCGTTAAGGGCCGCATATCGCGCCTTCGAACCAACTGCGTTCCGGACCCCCTCGCGGATCATGTCGGCATTGATCCTGTCCACGCGGTCACGAAGGGCCTTCTCACGGGCGCGCTCATCCGGAGTCAGGGACTTCGACAGGTCCACCCTGCCGGCTGCCATGAGGTCGACCAACGCCCGCGCCTTGGTTTTCTGGGCGAACTCGAACGCTTGCCAATTCCGCCCCTTGATGAGCGCCAGACGCGCGTGTTCGGTGTAGGCTCCATCGTGCGAACCGAGGTACGCGGACTTCGCTCCGGACAGGTCTCCCAGACCACTGCGGACTCTTTCGAGCAGACTCGCAGCCTCGGTGAGCAGCGGTTCCGCCTCGTCGTAGCGTTTCTCATCGATCAGCACGCGCGCCAGCGCCACAAGCGCAGTGGGCAGCCGATCGCGATATCCGAGGTCCCGGAACAGGGCCAGCGCGGACCGGTAACTCTCGAGGGACTCGGTGCGATGGTTCATCGTCCGGTGGAGGCTACCGAGACTCAGGAGTGTGTTCGCTTCATAGACGCGAAAACCGTGCGCGCGGTGGAGGGGTAGCGCCTCCATCAACAGGGCCAGCGCCTCGCGGCTATTGCCGAGCTGCAAATGGGCGTTGCCGCCATTGGTGATGGCGCCCGCCTCCAGGCTCGGGTCACCTGTCTCCCGGGAGAGAACGCGGACGCGCGCGAAGAGATCGATAGCCTTTGCGAACTGTCGAAGCCGGGTCAACGCAATGCCCGCTGCGTTCAGCGCCGCCCCCTCGAGATGGCGGTCTCCGGCGCGTTTGGCCAGTTCGATCGCCTCCTGGGCGAATGGCAGTCCCGTCTCGGGCTGGCCCATGTCCACGTAGATGGCGCACATGTTCTCGAGTACGGCCCCGATCAACCCCGCGTCCCCTTCGGTCCTCGCGACCGGCAGCGCCTCCTGGTAGGTTTCCATCGCCGAGCGGAACTCTCCCTCATTCCGGCGGTGGTCGCCGAGAGAGATGAGCGCCTGGACAATCGCCCGGCGGTTGCCGGTACGCTTCGCGGCCGTCACACCCTGCTGGATGCTCTCCAGGGCGCGAATCGCCAGACCGAGTTCGTCGTATACCGCTCCGAGCGTGCCGAGAGTTTTTGCCTCGCCCAGCACGTCCCGCAATTCTCGACTGAGTGCGAGAGAAGCTTCAAAGGACTCCCTGGCACGCTCGAGCGCTCCTCGGCTCTGGTGCAGGGCTCCTATGACGAAGAGCTGGTTGGCTTCTCCCGGCCGATCCTTGATTTCTCGCCGCAAGTCAAGGACCTGCAGCAGGCTGGCCAGAGCCCGGTCCGCGTCGCCCTGTGACCGGTAGATGGAGGCCATCACACTCAGGGCGTTTGCCTCGAAACGCCGGTTCCCGGCCTCCCGGTGCATCGGGGCCGCCCGGGCGAGCAGTTCAAGCGCTTCGTCGTTGCGACCCAGGCTGTGCAACGCGATGGCGATGTTCGTCATCGTGGCGGCCATGCCGCCCCGATCCGCTATCTCCGTTCGGATCGCCAACGCGCGGCGACCGATCTCGATCGCCCGGATGGGGTCCTTGATATCAAGGTAGTTGATCCCCATGTTGTTCAGCGCAGTCCCAATTCGGCTCTTGTCACCGAGCTTCTCCGCGACCGCGAGTGCCTCTCTGTTCAACTCCAGCGCGTTGCGGTGGCGCCCGCCGGACGCGAACACGAGTGCCAGGCCCCGGAGAGCATCCGACTCTGGCGCCGGTAGCATGCGCTGGCGCGCCGCGTCCAACGCCTTCCCGAACTCGGCGGAGGCTTCATCGAGCCTGAAGGCCTGAAGCCGCTCGCGCCCTCGGTCGAGCATCGCCTGAATGTCGTCGGGGATGGCGGGCGCCTGCTGGCCGGACACCTGGGCGCCCGCAAGGAAGAGCAACAGGACGGCGAACGTCAGGACCCGGATGATCGGCGTCTGACTCCTCGATGCACAGCGTTTGATCATCTGCAATCGCCCATCAGCACAAACGGCGCCCAGTGGTCAGGGTGCCGATACTTCTTGTTCCGGCCACGCAGCCACAGCGACGCCTCACGCAGCGCAGCCGACTTGGTCATCTCTCGCTTCGCCTGGTGCCCATCGAAGCGCTCCATCAGCGCCGCGGTGCTCGCGTCGTGCACAGCCCACTGGCTCACCACCTGGGTGGGGCATCCCGCCACGAACAGCGCCCACGTCAGCCCAACTGCTCATCGCCACGCCCCGTTGAGTACGAAGGGCGCCCAGTAGTAGGGATGCCGGTACTTCCTGTTGCTCCCACGCAGCCAGAGGGATGCTTCCTTCAGCGCTCCGGACTTGGTCATCTTCCGCTTCGCCAGGTTCTCGTAGAAGCGCCCCATCAGCAGCGCAGTGCTCGCGTCGTCCACCGCCCACTGGCTCACCACCTGCGTCGG
>CAZSRZ010000102.1:0-19209 GCA_964609085.1 uncultured bacterium
ATGTTCTACGTAGCGCACGGGCGGAACGCCGTTGGTCGGTTCTATGAGACCTTTGGAAATAGCGACCCCGACACGCGCGAGCGAACGGTCGGCGCCCAGGCCCAGCGCGACTGGTTTCGTCCGAACCCGCCGCTGGCCAACGTCCGCTGGTCGCTCCGCAACAACGTCAACATGCAGCAGAGCGCCCTGCTGCTCGCGCTGGGGTACTCGGCCGACCACCGTGCGGAGCTGCTGAACAACTTCTACCTGAAGGGACAGCGGAGCGTGCAGAAGGCGCGGACCGAGGGCCCTGCCGGCTATGTGCTGCCTGGCGACGAGGTTCGGCGCAGCCACCAGGCGGAGATGATCGCACTACTGCGGTCCCGAGGGGTCGAGGTCCACCAGACAGCCGCGAGCTTCAAAGTGGCCGAGGGCGAGTTCCCTGCGGGGAGCTATGTGATCCGGATGGACCAACCCTACAGCCGGGATCCGGACATGCTGCTGGACATCCAGTACTACAACGTCAACGACCCCGCTCCCTACGATGACACGGGGTGGTCCCTGGGTCCCCTGCGGAACATCCGGGCGGTGCGGGTCCGTGACCTCTCGCTCCTACAGGTGCCGATGACGTTGTTGACGACCGACCCCCGCCCGGCCGGGGGAGTGGTCGACCGCTTGCCCCCCTCCAGCGCTGTTGATCGGCGCCTGGTGGTGCCCGCCACGGCGGACTGCCGGGCGATGACCCTCCGCATGGCGCTGCCGGACGTGCCGATGTCGGCCACGGAGGGCAGCTTCGCGAACGGTGCGCTGCGTTACCCCGCAGGCAGCTTGCTCATCGACCCCCGGCACCGGGAGCGTGTGCACGCGGTGGCGTCCCGGTTGGGGATCGGCGTCGATCTTGTGCCCGCGCCGACCGGTGTCCCCACGCACCCTGTCGGCGTTCCTCGTATCGCCATCGTCCATCCCTGGACGAGCACCCAGAACGAGGGGTGGTGGCGACTCGGGTTCGAGCAGTGGCAGGTTCCGTATGAGTACGTTTCGCTGCACGCCCTGCGGGACACGCCCGAGTTCCGCAAGCGATGGGATGTGTTGATCCTGGCACCGGTGTACAACAGCGGACGGAGTCTCACCGAAGGCCTGACCGGCGACCGGCCCATGCCGTGGTTAGCGCAGCCGGACACGCCGCATCTCGGGATTCCCGACTCCAGTCCGGACATGCGCGGCGGAATCGGCGCCAAGGGGTTAGAGGCGCTCAAGAAGTTCGTGCAGGACGGTGGTCTGCTGGTGACCTGCGGCACCTCCATCAGCACGGCGACTGATCTCGGGCTGACCCCAGGGGTCAGTCGCTCGACGGCCCAGGGGGTCCAGGCGAGAGGCAGCGTACTCGGGGCGGTGAACTGCGACCCGAGCAGCCCCATTCTCTACGGCTACGATCCCCGCGTGGCGGTCTACTTCCCGGGCCAGACCCTGCTAAAGGTGGACGGAGACCCGGATCCACAGGTCCGGGCCGCCCCGCCGGCCACCGGCGGTCCGGGTGGGAGAGGCCCTGCCGGGCGAGCCACGGGTGGTCGCGCGTCCGGCCGCGGCGGGCCGGGGGACCCGGACGTCATCCAGGCTCGGCCGAACACAGCGCGTCGGTCCGACCCGCCGGAGCCGATCCCCGCCCCGGTGATCGTCGCGCCGGCGAAGACCGGGCCAAGGGTTGTGCTGCGGTTCGCGGAGGAGCAGCGGCTGCTGATCAGCGGGATGCTCTCCGGAGGTGAGGCAGTGGCGGGCCGCGCGGCCGTCGTCGACGTGCCGATCGGGAGGGGGCATGTGCTCTGCTTTGCGATCAACCCGATGTGGCGCAGCCAGACGCAGGGGCTCTATCCGATGGTCTTCAACGCAGCTCTCCACCACGACCATCTGGGGGTCGGGCGCTGAGCGGGTTCACGCGCTGAGCCATGGGTCGGCGCGGAGCGATGCCATGGCCTCGTGGTGGTCCTTCCCTTCGTGGAAGGCGAGCACACCGCGGACACGCCGTCGCCCGCCGGGCGGGCAGTCCGGGAACACCGGGTCGGAATGGATGCACGGGCACGGAGGGTTGTTCCAGGTCCGGTGGAGCGGTTGCCAGGCGGTGAGCACCCAGTGCCGACCGCTCACATCGTGGGCGGCGATACATGCGCCTTCCTGACGCTTGTTATCGCCGGTCTGCCCGGCGAACCCGGTGCAGTAGCCGAGCATCACGCACACCTGGACGCGCAGATCGCGAAGCTGGCGGTCGGAGCCGTTGTGAAGGGTCAGCTCCATACGCACACGATCCGGCCCAGGCCGAACCCAGGAGGCGAATCGGACGCCGTCCGGCAGCGGCCGATCGAGTACATAGCTCCGGTCCTGCCGCCGCTCCCACTCCAGTTCGGGAAGCGCGATGCGCTGCCGCGTCCACCGCGTCTCCACATGGGTATGGGCGAGGTAGATCAACTCGCCGTTCGCCCAGATAGCTTCGGGGGTATCGACCACGACGTAGCTTGCGGGATCCCAGGGGGTGAAGATGGAGACTTTCGTGTCCCGCTGGGGGTTCACCGCGCCATCGAGGAATCCCAACCGAGGGTGGCGACCCCCCGGATAGGGCAGCACGCGGAGCGGCTCTGGCGCCGGGTCACGTCGGAGGGCGGCCCCGTGGGTCCGCAGCAACGCGCCGACCGCGTGGGGGCTCTGGCCCAGCGCAACCGCCATTTCCCGCCTGGAGTAGTGGTGGTCGACCGCCATCACCCGCAGCCAGTACTCCAGCTCCGCCTCGCTGGCCGGTTTGCGCCCGGTCATCTCGATCCCCTCCGCCCCCGTGCGGGTGCCCATGGCCAGCGACCCCGCCGCGGCGAGGCACTCCCGCCGTGTGAGCAGCCCGTCCCCTGTCCGCCTCGCCTGTGTCATACCGAGACCCCCGCAACATTTCCGCCGGACGCTCGTCGTACACCTTCGGCAGACGGCGGCGTCGCGCTGTGGTGCCGGCCGAACCGAATGAGGGTACGTGATGCGCGAAGGCACGAGGGCTGGGTGGTTCCCCTGCGGCCGGACCCGGCGCGAGTTTATGTGGGAGATGGGCGCCGGACTCGTGGGCACGGCGTTGACGTCGCTGCTGATCGAGGACGGCTTCTTCGGCTCGCCCGCCGAAGCCGCGTCCCGAGACCCGTTGGCACCTCGCTCGGGGCACTTTCCGATGCCGGCGAAGAGCGTGATCTTCCTCACGATGAACGGTGCCCCCAGCCACATCGACACCTTTGACTACAAGCCCGCGCTGGCGCAGTATGCGGGCCAGGAGCTGCCGCCAAGTTTCCAGTACACCAACTCCGGCGGCCGGAAGAAGGGGTTCCTCACGCCCGCCTGGCGGCCGTTCCGACCGGGCGGCAAGAGCGGCCTGATGATCAGCGACTACTTTCCGCGCGTCCGGGAGCACGCGGACAAGATCGCCCTGATCCGGTCCTGTCACACCGATAGCCATGCGCACGGTTCGGCGCTGGTCGCGCTCAATACCGGCAGCACTTTCATCGGTCGGCCCGCCCTGGGAAGCTGGTGCGTCTACGGACTCGGCACCTCCAACCGGAACCTGCCCGGCTACGTCTGCATCCTGGACAAGCGCGGCGGCCCGATCAGCGGTCAGCCGAACTGGTCCTCCGGCTACATGCCCTCGATGTACCAGGGCACACTCTTCCGGCCGGCGGGCGACCCGGTGTTGGACCTGCGGGGGCCCGACCCCGTGGCCAGGCAGCGGGAGAAGCTGGACCTGCTGCAAGAGTTGAACCGCGAGCACCTGGCGCACCGTCCCGGCGGCGACGAGTTGCTCTCGCGCATCCAGAGCTATGAGCTGGCCTACCGGATGCAGGCCGAGGTGCCGGACGCGGTCGATCTCGCTCGGGAGGCTCCCGCCACCCTGGAGGCCTACGGCGTCGGCCGCGAGCCGACAAGTGAGTTCGGTCGGAACTGCCTCATCGCCCGCCGTTTGGTGGAGCGGGGCGTGCGGTTCATCCAGCTCTACTCCGGGGGCGGGCATCTGGAAGAAACCTGGGACGCCCATGAGAGCATCGAGAAGAACCACGGGCGCCACGCCGGCGAGACGGATCAGCCCATCGCCGCCTTGCTGACTGACCTCGAGCAGCGGGGACTCCTCGACTCCACCCTGGTGATCTGGGGCGGCGAGTTTGGACGGATGCCGTTCGCGGAAGGGGTCGGCGCTCCCGGTCGCAACCATAACCCCTACGGCTTCACCATGTGGATGGCCGGCGCTGGGGTAAGGGGCGGAACCTCCTACGGCGAGACGGACGAGTTCGGCTTCGCCGCCACGGTGGGGAAGGCGCACATGCATGACATCCATGCGACGATCCTGCACCTGCTCGGCTTCGACCACACCCGCCTCACCTACTTCCACCAGGGGCGTGACGATCGCCTGACAGACGTCTACGGCAGCGTGCTTCGTGGCGTGCTCGCGTGAGCGCCCATCCGGAGCTGCTCGTCTACGCGGACGTGTTGGAAGCCGACGCACAGGCGCGCTACCCGCTGGGCGCCGAACCGCACCGCTTCCGCGACTACGACGCCCCCCGGCGAGAATCAGTCCGGGAGTTCTATCGAGTCCACCACGAGCATCAGACCCTCGATTTCGTGCTGGCGAAGAAGCGGGAGTATTCCTCGCCCCGGCGCTGCATGGGGGTGTGGGAAGCCATGGAGTTCCTGAACCAGCTTGTGGATGCGAGCGATCCGGACACAGATCTCACCCAGATCGACCACCTGCTGCAGACGGCAGAGGCGATCCGCGCCGATGGACACCCCGAGTGGATGGTGCTGACGGGGCTGATCCACGACCTCGGGAAGGTGCTCTGCCTCTTCGGCGAGCCGCAATGGGCCGTGGTGGGCGACACCTTCCCCGTCGGCTGCGCCTGGGACCCGACGATCGTCTACCACGAATTCCTGGCGGAAAACCCCGACCGGCGGCGGCCGGAGACGCAGACGGACGACGGGATCTACTCGCCCGGGTGCGGGCTGGCCGCGGTGCATATGACCTGGGGCCACGACGAATACATCCACCAGGTCCTGGGGGCGTATCTGCCGACCGAGGCGCAGTACATCCTGCGCTATCACTCCTTCTATCCGGCGCATCAGGAGGGGGCCTACGCGCATCTGATGGATGACCGAGACCGCCGGATGTTCGAGTGGGTGCGCCGGTTCCAGCCCTATGATCTCTATTCCAAGGGCGGCGCCCGGCCCGATCTTGACCGGCTGGCACCGATCTATCGGGCGATGCTCGACCGGACCTTTCCCCCCGAGGTGGACTGGTAGGACGGGCCGCGACTACCTCTCCTGATTCGTGCGGCACGACTTCCCGGGTTGATGCGGGAGCAGCGCGCCGAGCTTGGCCATCGCGTCGGCCGAGAGGCGGCTCTCCAGCATCGGGAAGAGTTCCCGTTCCTCGAAGCGGATGTGTTGGTCAAGCATGCGCCCCAGGTGACCGGCTGCCTCCGGGGTCGGTGACTGCTGCAACCCTTCCCAGGCGCCCCGGATCTCCGCGTGATCTCTGAGCAGCCGGGCGAGCCACGGGTGGTCCGCGCCGATCGAGGCCGCCGCCGCCGGAACCAGCGTCAGCTCTTCCGCCTGGAAATGCGGCTCCATCTCCGCGAGCCACGTCGCCCTCATCGCCTCGAGGGCCTCAGAGAGTTCCCTTGTCCCATCCTCCGCGAGCCGGAGCCCCCGCGCCACGAACAGGCCGTGTTGGTGCTGCTCCGAGAGTCCGCGCAACGCCACGTCCCTCTTCATGCTGAACTCCGCTCCCATATCCCCGCCCCGAAACCCGGAGCGGGCGTGTGTCAGTCGTCGGTATCCACGCGGGCGACGGGATGGAAGTGGCGTTCCGGGAATGGCTGCCGCGGCCGGAGGCTGCGCCAGACAGCACGCGTGACCACCTGGGCGTCCGCTCGGTCGAGATCGCTCCAGTCGAGCCTGTCACAGGCCTCAGCGAGCCGACGCTGCTCGCCCGCCAGGGCGCGGGCAGGCGGATTGAGCTCGTCGAGTGGGACGACACCCCGCCGGACCGTGTAGGGCCGGAAGTCGGGTCGGTCGGTGAAGCACGCGGTCAGGGGGCGAGCCGCCCGATCGAAGCGAGTCATCGGCGGGATCCCGAGGACCAGTCCGATGGTGCGCAGGAAGGACAGGTGGGTGTAATACTCGCTCGACACGGCACCTCGCCGGGTGTAGGGGCTGATGCAGAGGGCCACCGTGCGGTGACCGTCGACGTGGTCGATCCCGAGCTGGCTGTCGTCCTCGATGACGACGATCAGCGTCTCCTCCCAGAAGCTGGAATGCGTGATGGCGTCGACGATGCGACCGAGGGCCAGGTCATTGTCGGCCACCGCCGCCCGCGGCGTGGGCATCCCCGGCTGTGTGCCGCTGGTGTGATTGGCGGGGAGCAGCAGGATGGAAAGCGCGGGCATCGATCCCGCCTTCTGCCAGTCGCCGAACTCCTTCAGGAATTGATCGGCCCGGTACTGGTCGGAAACGACGAGGGGGAAGCCGATGCAGTTCGGGTTCAGCAGCGGCTTCAGCGCGGCGTTGTCCGTCTCCGCCTTGATGGAGTAGTGGTTGCGGCCGGATTTGTAGTCGTCCCACAGCTCTTTCCACGAGGGTCGACGGCCGGCGGCGGTCGCCTGGATGATCGGCCGGTTTACGAACTCCCCAAACACCCGCACCGTGTGGCCCTTCTTCGCCGCCGCGGTCCACAGGAATCCCTGCGGCGAGTAGGCGAGGGGGTCGCCGCCGTCGTAGGGGTAGCTGCGTGCGTGGGCACCGTAGTTCTGCTCGATGTAGCCATTGGCGACGGCGGAGCTGGTCCACTGGTGTCCATCGGCGGAATTGGTGCCGCTGGTATGGGTGTTATCGAGAAGAATGAACTCCCGAGCCAGGGCGTGGGAGTTGGGAGTGATCTGCTCGCCAAACACGCAGAGCGCCGGGTCGCCGTCCCCCTCGGGGATATCCCCGAAGTCCATGTCGTAGGTGTGATTCTCGCGGATGATGTAAACGACGTGCTTGAACAACGATGGCTCGCCGAGCCGCTCCGGCACCGGCACGGGTCCGCGGCCGGATCTCGATGCGGCGGGACGTCCCCAGGTGTTGTTCGCGGCGATGCGGGAGACCTGGAGCACCGCCTGATCCACCTGCGCGCTGGTGACGAACTGCACGGTGCCGACGCTGCCGTGTACCCGGTACTTGCCGCCGGCGTCCGCCGGTCTGGGCCCAACTCCCTTGGCGCTGGCGATGATCAGATCCTCAGCGTGGGTGGCGACGGCGATGGGATACCAGCCGGCGGGCGCGTGGCCGAGCAGCTTGAGCCCGGGATACGCGAAGACCGCCACAGTATTGGCCCCTCCGCAGGGGACGAAGAGGCGCGTCTCGTCGCTGCTGAGGGCGGTGTCGGTCGGGATCTGTCCGAAGCCCGGGTCCTCTTCCGGCCTCACGGCGACGGTCGCGGTGATCCGTCGCGTGGCGATGTCCACTGTGCTCACAGTGTCTTCATCCGAGTTGGCGACGAAGAGCACCTTTCCCCGCCGGTCAGTCGACAACCCGACCGGCTGCCGGCCCGCGTCCGTCTCCACGGTCTCCCAGGTGGCCGTGTCCGTGAAGCAAAGGCTCCCCCGCCGCGCGGCATCGGTCTCTCCGTTGACCCGCACCATGCTCCCGGCCGAGTCCGCGCGAGGCCCTCCTCCCTTCTCGGTGGGCAGGCGCCCTCCGCGATTGGCGGTGATCAGGCTGGCTCCGTCGGGGGTGAGGGTCAGGCTGTAGGGGGCGATGCCGACAGGGACGGTGCGGATCCGTTTCCCGTCAGGCAAGGAGTAGACGGCGACCTGATTACGGATGCCCAGGGCGGCGTAGAGCCGGGTGCCGTCGGGCGAGACGGCGAGCCCGGTCACCTGCGGATCCGCAGGCTGGCCCTTTGGGCGGCCACGCGTCTCCTCGGCCGTCTCCGCTTTCAACTCCGTCGCCTGCCACCGATCGGCACCGCGGGCGATGACATGGATCACGCCGCCCGCGCCAGCCGCATAGACGCTGGCACCGTCGGGGGCCCAGGTGATCCCGACCGGCCCCGTCTTCGCCGCGACTCGCTGGGGTTGCTCACTGGCGCCCTCGAACATCAGCACTCCGTTGGTGGTCAGAACCGCGATCCACCGGCCGTCCGGGGAGACGGCCAGGTCCTTCGGACGCACGCCGGAGGTCAGCCGGACACGCCCGATGGGGCTCACGGTCTGGTTGGTGGTGGTGAGGATGCTCCCGTCGGGCTGCGGACCCGGGCGGGGAGGCTCTCGCTGGGCCGTAACCAGGATGGCGGCCGTCACCGAAAGGGCCAGGCCGGCAGCATAGGGCCATTGTCGGGGCATTCTGATGCGGGAGGCGGACGACTTCATTTCGGAGACTCCTGTCACGCCCCGACTGCGAACGATCGGGGCGTCGATTAGTCAGTGCGGATGTCGCGGAAGTAGCGGACGTGCGCGTCCAGAAACAGCCGATTGCGTCCGCCGAAGTGGACGGCGCGGCCTCGCAGGGGGGCGGGCGTGGTGGGAATAGTGCGGGGGAAGTAAGGGTCCACGGCCAGTTCCACGTCGGCCGGTCCCTCGGGGATGCCTGCCTGGGCATTGTTCGCCAGGCGCAGGTCTTCCACCCCCTGCAGCTCCAGCTTTCCCCAGAGATTGTCGAGGGGGATGACAGCATCCGCCCGGTCGAAGCGCCACAACCAGTACCGCGAGGGGCCGTCAGTGGCCAACAGCCCCCACATCTGTCGCACCTGCACGGCCTCACCGAGGGCGGAGCCGGCGACGCTCGGGCACGACCAGATCCCGCTCGACTTCACATACGGCTGGAGGACGATCGCCGCCCAGGCACCCCTGGGGTCCGATGGCGGCCACGTGGTCCACGGCCTGTAGCCGCCGGGCAGCGTCAGCTTGAGGTCGCGCCGGTCGGGCAGGTGGTCATCGTAGTCCGGCGTGTACATCGCGAATGCCTGCCCGACCTGGCGCAGATTGCTCATGCAACTGGCCTGCCGCGCCTTCTCCCGCGCCTGCGCAAAAACGGGGAACAGAATGGCGGCCAGGATGGCGATGATGGCAATGACGACGAGCAGTTCGATGAGCGTGAAAGCCCGGCTGCGGGATTCACCGGCGAGATGCGAATGTCGCAGAGCGTTGACCCCGAGAGCGTGGCGACCCGGCCGAGGCGAACCCGGCCGGCGCATGGTGAGTATCCGGGAGGGCGGGCCGGTTTCGCCGAAACGCGCCGTTGGCTAGCTGGGCAACCCCAGGATCACCCGGGCGATGAGAAAGTAGATGGCCAGACCGGTCGCATCCACGATTGTGGTGATGAATGGCGTGCTCACGATCGCTGAGTCCAGCCGAAAGGCCCGCGCCGCCAGTGGGATCCCGGCGCCGAGCAGGTTCGACCAGGCGCAGACAGCCACCAGCGATCCCGCCACCGCCGTCCCCAGGAGGACGTCGCCCAGCGCCAGCGAGACACCTCCGAACGCGAGGATGCCCAGCAGGACGCCCAGCACGGCACCGGTGAGCACCTCGCGGGCGATGACCCGCCCGGAGTCGCGCAGGCGAATCTCTCCGACGGCGAGGCCGCGGACGACGGTGATCACCGTCTGCGAGCCGGCATTCCCCCCCGTACCGATCAGGAGCGGCACGAACAGCGCCAGGGTGACGAGATTCCGCACGTCCCCTTCGAAGAAGCCGAGAACCAGGCTGGTCAGCGCTCCTGCGATGAAGAGCAGGAAGAGCCACCCGAATCTCTTCCGGATCACGCTGGAGAGTCGCCCCGCCCAGTAGTCGGTCACCTGCTCTTCATCTCGACCTGACGAAACGGCACCCATCGCGAGCGCGTCCTCGGTGCCCTCGCGGATCAGGACGTCCACGAGGTCATCCACGGTGACGATGCCCAGCAGGCGTCGCTCCTCATCCACCACGGGGAGCGCCGAGAAGTTGTAGCGGCTGACCAGGTTGGCCGCCTCCTCCTGGTCCGTATCCGGGGTGACCATCACCACCCGCGTCTGCATCAGGTCTCCCAGGCGAGTCAGCGGATCGGCCTCCACCAGTTCGCGGAGGGCGACGACCCCCAGCAGGAGGCCGGCCGGGTCCAGCACGTAGACATTGGTCGTGTTGGATAGCCGGGCGGCCGAGCGCCGCAGGTAGCGGAACGTCGCGGCCACGGTCATTTCCGCCTGGGCGCGAGGGATCTGCCGCACCATCAAGCGTCCCACGCTGCCGGGGGCGGATTGGCGAATCACCTGAAGCTGCTCGGCGTCATCGGGCGCGCTGTGAGCGAGGACGGATGCCTGATGCTCCTCGGGGAGCTGCTCCAGCAAGCGGGCAGCGTGCTCAATCGGCAGCCGATCCAGGATCTGGGCCAGATTCTCCGGCGAGAGACGATGGCTAAGCCCGGCACGAAACTCGGCGTCGCCGTTCAGCAGCACCTGGGCCGCCATGTTGACGGGGAGGGCGCGGAGGACGCGGTAGCGATCGTCGTGCTCCAGACTCTCCAGCGCCTCGGCCACCTCCACCGGGTGGAACGTAAGCAGTTGGAGGGCCAGCGCCTGGGCGCCGTCGCGCTCCAACACCTCGCTCACCGACGCCAGCGGCGCCGTGGTCAATGCGAATGTCATCGATCCTCCTCCCCCTGTATCCGGATCGCCCCGAGGGGCGAAACGATGCGAGCCACGATGGGGGAGGGATTGGGAGACCGTACAAACAAATCGGCCCCGCCGGGGCGGGGCCGCGAACGCCGCGAGTAACGGACCGACCTAGAGGGTCGCCGTCTGCCCCATCCCACCCTGCACCGTGACGTGCCTATGGGAACTGTCAGCGTCCACGTAGGGTCTCCAGCCGACGGTCGGTACCGGGAGTGGCCAAAGGGGCCCATCTCCCACCGTGAAGCCCGGATGCGACCCCGATGGTCGCGGAGGGGCCCCGTTTCCGGCAGCCAAGATCAATCGTGATCCTAGCCGATTCAAGCGCGAAAGTCAACCGCAACGGGATGGCGGATCGGACCGTGCTGGGCCTGATGGGGCTGCATGGCTGGGTGGGGCGGAACGGTTGGCTGTCACGGGCGGGTCGCCGACGCGCTGGCTGATCGCGGCTGCGGAGGGTCAGGCTTCCGCAAGGGAGGGTCCCGGAATGCAAGGAGGGCACCCCAACCAAAACAAGCCACTCCCAGATGGGCAGCGCTGAGGGTGAGCCGTCCCCGGAGTAGCGCCAGCAGAGCCCGTCCAAGGTAGATGAAGATGCCGCGAATCCGCCACAGGCGGCGTTGGTTGAGCAAGTCCGGCTTGTAGGTGCGGAGGAGTAATGTGCCGCCGCGACCACGGTCCCGCATCTGCCGCAGGTAGAACGCGAGCCGGAGTTTCTCCGGTCCCATAGCGTGACCCACCGCCGCCTTCGCCACCCAGAGACACCGCCCTCCCGCGGCCTCCACCCGCCAGAGTAGATCCAACTCCTCTCCGGCCATCCGCCTGCCGTTGATCACGCCCAATTCCGGTTGAAACCCGCCGATGGAGTCGTAGACACTCCTCCGAAGCCCCATGTTTGCGCCCCAAACCTCGCCGTCGGTGAGCCATCGGGTCTCCGGGCCGAAGTCCAGGCGAGTCAGATATCCATCCATCTCGGGGATGTCTTCTCGCAGCCACGCCGGGCGCGGCAGGATGTGGACGGGATAGACGCCGGCACACAGGATCTCGGGGGAATAGATCGCCACCGCCTCGGCAATCCTCACGAGCCATTCTGGATCGGGAAAAGAGTCGTCATCCAGGAAGAGGACATAGTCGCCGGCAGACTCGATGATGCCGCGATTGCGGGCGTAGCTGGCGCCGGGTCCCGGCTCCGCGATGGCTCGCGACGGAAACGGGATGCGCGGCAAGGCTGCCCGGACTGCCTCGAGCGTGCCGTCGCTGCTGTTGTTGTCGACGTAGATCAGTTCGGTCTCGACGTCCGGCTTAGCCAGGGAGCGTAGGGCTTCAACCTGTCTCTCCAGCAGGTGGCGGCGATTGTGACAGATGATGACGATGCTGAGCTTCATCGCGCCAATCACACGCGCTCCGCGATGCGGGGCTCGGTGAGGTGGAAGACCCTCCAGCCGAGAAGGAAAGCCAGCACGCCGACCGCAGAACTCACCGCCAGCTCAACGGGGTGGCTCAACACCCCCCGCGTGGCGAGGTCTTGCGTGGCGATGAGGAAGGGCGACACCGGGTTCAGCCACGTCAGCAGTTTGCCCGGGCCGGCGGTAGCGGGGGGGTACACAACCGGAGCGAGGAACATGCCGAACATCAGCAGCGCCGTCACGATTTGACCGACATCCCGCATCACGCCATTTGCCAGGGCAGTGATGAAGCCGACGCCGACCGTCAGCAGACAAAGCGGGAGGAGCACGACAGGGACGAGGATGATCGTCCAGTGGGGCGTCACCTGCCAGATCAGGAAGCCCAAACAGATCAAGACCACCCGTATCCCGAACTCGACCAGCGATTGCCCGAAGGCTGCGAACACCAGTGTCTCCCGCGGGAAGTTGATCTTCGTGATCAGGTTTCCGGCGGACACCAGACTCTGGGTTGCCGCCGTCAGACCGCTCGCGAAGACCTGCCAGACGGTCGTTCCGAGCAGCACGTACAGCGGGTACGGCAGTGCGGTCTTCTGAACGGGAAGGATGGCGGCGCGGTTCAAGTACCAGAAGACGCCTACTGTCATCACCACGGGGAGAACGGCCCACACAACTCCCAGTACGCTCTGACGGTAGCGGGCCGTGAAATCGCGGAGGAACAGGCGGTAGACGAGTTCCCGGCTCTTCACCAGCTCGTCCACCATCTCCCGCCAGGCGGCGAGCCCGAACCCGAGATGCCCATCAGGGGTGTACTCGATCAGCGCGAGGGCACTCGCGTTCTCAGCCTGCCGGACGTCGTTGCCGGTCACCTCCCTGCCTCCTGGAGCGCGAGTTCACCCGAAGGGTGCTCGACCCGACGGATAGGGAGCACCATCGCTGCCACGCAACGGCCTGGGTAGTAGGGCCCCTCCTCCACGTGAACGCCTCGGATGAGCGACTCAGCCATCACGACCCCGTCATCCAGCACTGAGACGCCAAACATGTACCGGCCCGGGCTCACCTGGCACTCGAAGTCCACGTAGTATTGTCCGGCATTCAGGCGAGCGACGTCCCTGGGAGCGAAGACCGCCCCTTCCGCGGTGATCAGTTCGTCCTCTTCGCGGACGAACCAGAGGGTCAGGTGCCCCTTTTCAATCGGGCGTGCGGTCCTCAATCGGATCGAGATCCGGTAGGTTCGTCCCTGTCGAACATCCGTGGTGGGGAGATCACCGTCCATGATGTGGAACTGCTCGAAGGCGACGTCCGGGTGATCGCTCTGGGGGTGCTCTGACTCCCGGGTAGCGTCGGCCGGGTTACCGAGCAGCAGGTGGCGATACATCGTCCCTGCTTCCTTCGCCGTGCCGTCCATCACAATACGTCCCTGCGAGAGACAGATACCACGATTGCAGGTCACCTCCATTTGCGAGATGGAGTGCGTGACGAGGATGATACTCGTACCGGACCGCTGCATTTCCTGGATCCGTGCGCGGCACTTTCCGACGAAGGCAATGTCCCCTACCGCCAGAACCTCGTCGACCAGCAAGATGTCGGGCTCGGAGTGCACGGCCACGGAGAAACCGAGCCGCACATACTGCCCGCTGCTGTAGGTGCGAACAGGGGATTCCAGGAGCCGGCCGTCCAGCCCAGAGAAGTCGAGAATGGACTCCAGCCGCTGATCTACCTGCTTGCCCGACATCCCCAGGATCGCCCCGTTCAGGTAGACGTTTTCACGACCGCTCAGCAGAGGATGGAAGCCGGCACCGACTTCGATGAGTGCGCCCACCCGGCCGTGGATCCGTACCTTGCCCCGGTCCGGGCGCACGATTCCATTCAGGATCTTCAGGAGCGTACTCTTCCCGGCCCCGTTCGCACCCACGAGGCCCAGGGACTCCCCAGGGGCGAGGGTGAACGAGACGTCGCTGAGGGCCCAGAACTCCTCGGGCCGCAGCACCGAGCTGCGGGACGACCGGCCCAGGACATCCCGCAAGACGTCCTCGGCTGAGTAGCGGATGCCGGTGGTGAGGCGCCGACAAAACTTCTTTGAGAGGCCCTGGACCTCGACCGCGTTCGCGTTCATTCGCGCATGCCGCCGCCACCCATTAGTTTCTCCAACCGATTCGACGGATCCGGTCTCATGTCCGCAACATCAGGTGCAGGTGGCCCGGGCAGTCGGGTCGCCGGGGCGGGCACGGCTTTCCCACCAGCGCTGCGTCCTCGGAGCGAATGATGGTCGCATGCTTCGCGAGGGACAGCAAGCGGGCGTAGGTGTCATCGGCCGCCTCCGGCTTGAGGAACCCTGTATGGAGTTCGATCACCACCCACGGATGCTTGTGGCCCACCAATTGCTCCAACCCGCGTAGCGCGAACACCTCGGCTCCTTCGATGTCAATCTTCAACCCGTCCGGCCATACGTCCCGGGAGATGCAGAATTCATCAAATGTGACTACTCGTACGTCGATTGCTTCCCCTTCGTCGGGTGGGCCGCCAGCCTCTTCAAGCAGGCTGGATCGCTGTGTTCCCCAGCGACCTCCGGAACTGTGGAGTGTGGATGTGCCTGGATCGGCCCCCACACACAGGTCGACCAACTCGACGTTTTCAACCCGGTTCAGTCGACAATTCGCTTTCAGCGCGACACCGGCGGAGGGGTCCGGTTCGAAGGCATATACTCTGCCGCCGGGCATCTGGCGGGCCAGCATCATGGCGTGCGTCCCGGCCCAGGCACCCACGTCGAACACCACCTGGCACCCGGTTGCGAGTTCGGCAAGCAAGGGGAGCGTAGGATCGATACGGCTCTCACCAATAGCCCAGCGCCAGAGGTCCGGACCGGAGGCAAGTCGGGTGTCCACACGGAGGCATTCGGGGCCCATCTGCATTGCGCGAATAGGGAATGCGCGGTCTGTCCAATTGATCCATCGCTTGCGAACCGCGCCTGCAAGCCTCGCCCTCGCTTCGGCGGTGTCGCCTTTGCGAGCGAAATCGAGGATGTTTGAGAAACCGCGGACCAACCTGGCTCCTTCGGGTCTGGACAGTTCCCGGGGCACCGTCTTCAAATACAGGGCGTCACCAACCCGTGCAGCCCGGACGGGGACGTTTCGGCGCGACTGGTGCTCCCATCCGGTGTCTGACCCACGGTGAACTCCTCACGCACGCGTCTGCCATCATCATACTCGGTGTGCGCGGTGGCCGCCGTTACCCTGGCTCTGATCGCGACCACGGGACTTGCTGCGCCCTTGCGCCATGTTTCGCCCGGGAAGTCGGCGTCGCCGGATTTCGGGCGCGACGTCCGCCCAATCCTGGCCCGCCACTGTCTGGCGTGTCACGGACCGGGTCGCAGTCAGGGCGGGCTGCGTTTGGATCTCCGTGCCGCGGTCATGCGTGGGGGCGCTGGCGGGCCCGTACTGCGTCCCGGGCACAGCCGAGAGAGCCGTCTTTATCGGCTGGCTGCGGGTCTGGATGGCGGGAGACGGATGCCGCCGACCGGATCGGGGCTCACGGCCGATGAGCTACGGATCCTGCGGGCGTGGATTGACGCGGGCGCGGCCTGGCCGCAGGCCGAGGCGGGGGGGCACTGGGCCTTTATCCCGCCCCGGGAGCCGTCCATCCCCAGTGGCAAGGCCTACCCCTGGGTGCGGAACCCGATTGACGCGTTCGTGATGCGACGGCTTCAGGAGGCGCGCCTGACGCCCTCGGCCGAGGCGGACAGAGCAACGCTGCTGCGTCGGCTGTCGCTGGACCTGATCGGCCTGCTGCCCACGCCCGCTGAGATGGAGGGCTTCCTGCACGACCGGGAACCCGGTGCCTACGAGCGACAGGTCGATCGCTTGCTCGCGTCGCCCCATTTCGGGGAACGTTGGGGTCGACACTGGCTGGACCTTGCCCGCTACGCGGACAGCGACGGCTACGAAAAAGACCTGCCTCGCCCCTACGCCTACCTCTATCGGGACTGGGTGATCGCCGCGCTCAACAGGGACATGCCCTTCGACCGCTTCACCACCGAGCAGATCGCGGGGGATCTGCTGCCCGGGTCCGGCGCGGACCAACGGATCGCCACGGGGTTCCATCGCAACACGCTCAAGAATCGCGAGGGCGGCGCGGACCCCGAAGAAGATCGCGTGAAGGCAACCGTTGACCGCGCCAACACTACCGGCGTGGCCTGGCTGGGGCTGAGCGTCGGCTGCGCGGAGTGCCACGACCACAAGTACGACCCCCTGACGCAGGCAGACTACTTCCGCCTGTATGCCTTCTTCAACGCCGCCGCCGACGCGGACGTGCCGGTGGGCGAGCCTGTGAAGGGCCCGGACGGCAAGCCGGAACAGCCGAAAGCCATGGCCCTGGCCGCAAACCCCATGCCACCTGCGACGCGCATCCACGAGCGGGGAGATTTCCTGCGGCCGGGCGCCGTCGTGCTCGCCGGCATTCCGGGGTTCCTGGGTGGTCCTCCTGCCCCCAAGGATCGCCGTGACCTCGCTGCGTGGCTGACGCAACCCGAGAATCCTCTGACCGCGCGCGTCGCCGTCAACCGCGTCTGGCAGCACCTCTTCGGCCAGGGGCTGGTCGCGACGTCCAACGACTTCGGCGTCCGGGGCGACCCCCCAAGCCACCCGGAGTTGCTCGACTGGCTCGCATGCCGCTTCCGCGGTGGCGGAGCGGACCCCCGTGACCTCCGGTGGAGCCAGAAGGGGCTCATCCGGCTCATGGTCACATCGGCGACCTATCGGCAGTCATCCGCACTCCGCACAGAGCTAACGCGGGTCGACCCGAAGAACCGGCTGCTCGGGCGGCAGAACCGCCTGCGCGTCGAGGCCGAAGTCGTGCGGGATCTCTTCCTGCAGGCGGGCGGGCTGCTCAGTCCCACCGTCGGCGGACCGAGCATCCGTCCGCCGCTCCCAGCCGACATCGCCGCGCTGGGGTACGCCGGCTCAGTAAAATGGGCGGAGACGACGGGTCCGGAGCGCTACAAGCGTGGCATGTACGTGTTCCTTCAGCGCACCGTGCCCTACCCAGGGCTGATCACGTTCGATGCCCCCGAGGCCAATGTGGCCTGCACCCGCCGGGAACGATCGAATACCCCGCTCCAGGCGCTGGCGTTGCTCAATGACCCCGTGTTCGTGGAGGCGGCGGGCGCACTTGCCGGGAAGCTGCTGCAGGATGCGGGGACGGCCGCTCCCGAAGCTCGGGTGGCGTGGCTCTACAGGTTATGCCTGGGACGGGATGCGGACCCGGATGAGACCCGGCTGCTGCTGCGACTGGTCTCGGTCGCGCGGAACGACGGCATGGGAGAGCTGGCCGTGTGGACCGCCGTAGCGAGAACTGTGCTGAACCTGGACGAATTCGTTACCCGGGAGTGAAGCCCTTGAACGACGACGGAATACGGGACCTCAACCACGTGCAAGACCCGTGGGCGGGCACGCGCCGGCAGGTATTGGGGAACACCGCCAACGGCATCGGCATGCTGGCGCTGGCGTCACTCTTGCGGCAGGACGGGTTGCTGGCCGACGACGCCGCCCCAGCGGAGCCGCTGCGTCCCCGTCCGCCCCATTTCGCCCCGAAGGCGAAGAACTGCATCCTCATCTACCTGGAGGGAGCCCCGAGTCACATCGATCTCTTTGACCCAAAGCCAAAGCTGCGCGAACTACACGGCCAGAAGCTGCCGGAAAGCATGACGGACCGGGTCCGCTTCGCCTTCATTCAGAAAGAGTCGGCGACGCTGCTCGGTAGCCCGCGCGAGTTCCGGCGATACGGGCAGTGTGGGATGGAGCTTGCCGATCTCTGGCCGCACCTGGGGGGCTGCGCAGACGACATCGCGCTGATCCGCTCCATGCACACCGATGCCTTCAACCACCATCCCGGCCAACTCATGATGAACACCGGCTTCCCGAACTTCGGCCGACCGAGTATGGGTGCCTGGCTGAACTACGGCCTCGGCAGCGCGGGTCGCGACTTGCCGGGTTTCGTGGTCCTGACGGCGGGCCGCGGCACCAGCGGCGGCGCCTCGGTCTGGTCCAGCGGCTTCCTGCCGACCACCTATCAGGGAGTGTTGTTCCGGGGAAAAGGTGATCCGGTGCTCAACCTGAGCAACCCACCGGGGATTTCGGATGCGGTACAGAGGGCCTCCCTGGACGCGATCCGGGAGCTGAATCGGCGGCGGCTCGAGCGCCTCGCCGACCCCGAGATTGCCACCCGCATCGCCGCCTACGAGTTGGCCTACCGCATGCAGGCGTCAGCCCCCGAGCTGATGGACCTGAAATCCGAGAGCCCGGCCACCCTCACGGCGTATGGGGTGGGGAGGGACGAGGGCGGATTGAAGAGCGTCCGGGGTGCGGGCCCATCGGGCACCTTCAGCCAGTTCTCCACCTGCTGCCTTCTGGCTCGCAGGCTGGTGGAGCGCGGCGTCCGCTTCGTCAATGTCATCCACGCCTCCTGGGACCACCACAGCGACCTCGACAACGAGATCGTCTTCTGCACGCGGATGGCTGATCAACCTGTCGCCGCCCTCCTCCGCGATCTCAAGCAGCGCGGGCTCCTCGACGAGACGCTCGTCGTCTGGGCGTCGGAGTTCGGACGCACCCCGCTCGGGGAAAACCGACGCGGGTCCAAGCCGAATACCGGCCGCGACCACCATCCGTTCGCCTTCAGCCTCTGGATGGCGGGAGGGGGCATCCGCGGCGGGCAGGTGCACGGCGAGACGGATGAGCTGGGGTGGAACATCGTGCGCGATCCCGTCCACGTCAACGATCTCCACGCCACCATCCTGCAGCTCTTCGGCTTCGACCACACCCGGCTCACGTACCGCTCCCAGGGCCGGGACTTCCGGTTGACGGACGTGGCGGGCAAAGTGGTGACGCCGCTCATCCAATAACGCCCACAACTGTCCCACCGTCCCAGCGCCAACCACCTCACAGAGGTGAACCCGGGCCCGATCACCATCACCGAGTCACGGCACGCGAGACGCTCGCGATGACCGGGGGAGGAACCGGGGTGCGCGGGCGTCCGGCCCGCATGGGGTTGACGAACCCGGCCCCGCCCCATAGGCCCATCCGGGGTACGTGGTCGAAGAATCCCGAGTGCCTCGTGACTCCGTCACAAGACGGAGGG
>CAZSRZ010000103.1:0-18957 GCA_964609085.1 uncultured bacterium
GCCGCGAGCGGCGGAGCCTCGACGTCATCAACCTCTTCCTGGCCTGCGGCGCCGGCTTCATGCTGGCGGTGGCCCTGCTGGAGGTGATGCCCGAGGCGGTGAGCCAGCGGGCCGACGCGCCGGTGTACATCCTGGCCGGCTACCTGGCGGTCCACCTGGCGCAGCACGTCCTGGCCCCGCACTTCCATTTCGGCGAGGAGACCCATGAGGTGAGCCCGGCGCAGGGGTGGAGCGCGCTGCTCGGGCTGCTGCTGCACACCTTCTTCGACGGGGTGGCCATCGCCAGCGGCTTCGATGTGAGCCGCCACCTCGGCATCCTGCTGTTCCTGGCGGTGTTCCTGCACAAGCTGCCGGAAGGCGTGGCCATGGCCAGCGTGATGCTGGCCGGCGGGCAGGGGCGGGGCCGGGCGCTGGGATCGGTCGCCCTGCTCGGCGCGGCGACCATCCTGGGGGTGGTGTTCACCGGCGCCATCGCCCCGCTGGCGGCCCACGGGCTCGCGCTTTCGGCCGGGGTGACCATCTACGTCGCCGCGTCCAACCTGGTGCCGGAGTTCCAGACCCGCCGGGGCTGGAAGATGCCCGCGATGTTCTTCGTGGGCGCCGCCGCGTTCTTCGTGACCCGCCTGCTGGTGGAGGCCGCCGGGCTGCACTGACCCCGGGTGCCGGCGCTGACCCGCCCGCCGCCCGGCCCGGCTACTTTTCCGGCCATGACCGCGCCGTCCCTCTTCACCACCCCGGAACCGCTGGCCGCCCGCATGCGGCCCCGCACTCTCGAGGAGTGCGTGGGCCAGGAGCACCTGCTGGCCCCCGGCAAGCCGCTGGGCGACGCCATCCGGCGGGGCGAAGTGGGGAGTTCGGTGTTCTGGGGGCCCCCCGGCTCGGGCAAGACCACCATTGCCCGGCTCATCGCCCGGCACAGCGACCGGGAATTCGTGGAGCTCTCCGCCGTGCTGGATGGCGTGGCCCGGGTGAAGGAGATCGTGCGCGAGGCCGAGGGGCGCCGGGTGCTGGGGCGGGGCACGGTGCTCTTCCTCGACGAGATTCACCGCTTCAACCGGGCCCAGCAGGATGCCTTCCTGCCCCACGTGGAACGGGGCACGGTGACCCTCATCGGGGCCACCACCGAGAACCCCAGCTTCGAACTCAACGGCGCGCTGCTCTCGCGCACCCAGGTGTACGTGCTGAAGGCGCTCACCCCGGAGGACATCGAGGCGCTCCTCGCCCGCGCCCTCGCGGACCGGGACCGGGGTCTCGGCGCGCTCGAGCTGGAGGTGGAGGCGGAGGCCCTGGCCCAGCTGGCGCAGCTGTCCGATGGCGACGCCCGGCGGGCACTGACGGTGCTGGAGCAGGCCGCGACCCTCGCCGGCCTCCGCGGGCGGCTTACCCGCGAGGGCATCGTGGAGGCGCTGGGGCGGCGGGTGCCGGCGTATGACAAGAGCGGGGAGGAGCACTTCAACCTCCTGTCCGCCTATCACAAGTCGCTCCGGGGCAGCGACCCGCAGGGTGCCCTCTACTGGATGGCCCGGATGCTGGAGGGCGGGGAGGATCCGATGACCCTGTTCCGCCGGGCCATCGCCATGGCCGCCGAGGACATCGGGCTTGCCGACCCGGAGGCGCTCAAGCTGGCGGTGGCGGCCCGCGATGCCTATCACATGCTGGGCCCGCCGGAGGGTTACCTGCCCCTCGCCGAGATGACCATCTACCTGGCTACGGCCCCCAAGTCCAACCGCAGCATGATGGCCCTCAAGGCGGCGCTGGCCGCGGCCCAGCGCACTCCCGCCGAGCCGGTGCCGATGCATATCCGCAACGCCCCGACCGCGCTCATGAAGCAGCTGGAGTACGGGAAGGGCTATCGCTATGCCCATGACGCGCCCACCGGCTACCAGCCGCAGGAGTACCTGCCCGAGAAGCTTCGGGGCGAGGCCTTCTACCAGCCCGGGCCGATGGGATTCGAGAAGCGGATCCAGGAACGGATGGAGTGGTGGGCCCGGCAGCGGGACGCGGAGGCCCCCGGGCGCGACGAGGAGCGGTAAGGCGGCTCGCCCCCGGGCCCGGCCGCCCGGCCCCCCGACCGCCTATATTCCCCGCATGAGACATCTCCTGTTCCTTGCCATCCTGCTCGCCGGGTGCGGTGGCCCCGGCCGCGTGGACCCCGCCGACCTGATCCAGCCCCGGGTGAACCTCCGCTCCCTGGCCGTCCGCAACGTGGGCCTCACCGGCGGGACGCTGGAGGTCGGGCTGGCCTTCTACAACCCCAACCGCCTGACTCTGAACGGCAGCGCCCTTCACGCCGGGCTCGACGTCGAGGGCACCCACTTCGGCGACGTGGCCCTGGCGGGGCCGTTCTCCCTGGTGAAGTCCGACACCACCGTGGTCACCGTGCCGCTCGCCTTCTCGTGGGGCGGAGTGGGGAGCGCCGCCCGCTCGGTGCTCAACAGCGGGGCCGTGAACTACGGCATTGATGGCCGGTTCACCCTCCGCCTCCCGGCCGGTGCCGACCTGGAGATCCCCTTCACCGGCCAGGGGAGCATTCCCCTGCTCAGGCCGTAGCCGCAGGAGGCCGTCCCATTCGTTCGCTGATCGAGATCGAGCCGCCGGCGGAGCGCGCCCTCCTGGTCGGGGCGCCGCAGAAAGGCAGTGCCGACGTCGAGCACCTGCAGGAGCACCTGGACGAGCTCGCCCGCCTGGCGGATACCGCCGGCGCGGTAGTCGTGGGACGGCTGTCGCAGCAGGTGGCCAGCCGCAACCCGGCCACCCTGATCGGCGAGGGCAAGGTCGAGGAACTGCGCGCCCTGGTGGAAGCAGAGCGGGCCACGCTGGTGATCTTCGACGAGGAACTCACCCCCAACCAGGGCGCCAACCTCGAGGAGCAGCTCAAGGTCCGGGTCATGGACCGGGCCGAGCTGATCCTCGACATCTTCTCCACCCGGGCCCGGACCCACGAGGCCAAGCTGCAGGTGGAACTGGCCCAGCTGGAGTACCTGCTGCCCCGGCTGGCGCGGATGTGGACCCACCTCTCCCGCATCCGCGGCGGCATCGGGCTCCGGGGCCCGGGCGAGACCCAGCTGGAAACCGACCGGCGCATGATCCGCCGGAAGATCCAGCTCCTGCGCGACAAGCTGCGGGAGTGGGAGAAGCACCGGGAAGTCCTGCGGGCCGGCCGGGCGCCGCTGCTCGACGTGGCCCTCGTCGGCTACACCAACGCCGGCAAGTCGAGCGTTCTCCGGATGCTGTCGGGCCAGCACGACATCTTCGTCGAGGACCGGCTCTTCGCCACCATTGACACCCTCACCCGGGAGATTGACCTGGGCGAGGGCTCCCGGGCCCGGGTGTCCGACACCGTCGGTTTCATCCGCAAGCTGCCCCACCACCTGGTCGCGAGCTTCCGGGCCACCCTGGAGGAGGTCCGCGAGGCCGACGTGCTGCTCCACGTCGTGGACGCCAGCCACCCCGGATGGGAGGAGCAGCTCCGGGTGGTGGACGAGGTGCTGGCCGACCTCGGCATCGGCGAGCGGCCGGTGGTGCCGGTGTTCAACAAGATGGATGCGGTGGCCAACCCGGGCGCCTTCGCGGCGCGGGTGGGGGAGCTGTATCCGGGCTCGCTCCTGGCCACGACCATCCGGATGAACGGGCTGGACCAGGTCAAGCAGGAGCTGCGGCGGCGGGAGCGGCTGCTCCGCCCGCCTGTCACGGTCTGGGTGCCGATCGGCGACGGCGCCCGTCTGGCCTCCCTGTACCGGCTGGGCGAGGTCCTCGGGGTCACCGTGACCGGCGAGTACAACGCGGTGACGGTGCGGGTGGCCCCGTGGCAGGCCGAGTCCTGGCGGCGCGAGGGGCTGGAGGTGCGGGCCGGTCAGCCCCCGGTGGAGCGGGCGGGGTAGTACGATCGGGCGATTGGGCGATTGGGCGATTCGACTGACGGGGTCGGATCCGTGTGGATCCCACCCCTCACTCGATGCACCAATCGCCCAATCGCCCAATCGCCCAATCGCCTATTTCCCGCTCAGCACCTGCTCCAGGATGAGCCAGCGGTTCATCCCGGCGAACTTCTGGTGCATCTTGGTCATCGGCGGACCGCCGGCGACCGACTCCTCCTCGATCTGCAGGTCGGCCAGCGCCTCCAGGCCGTGGGCCGCGAATTTCCGCAGGCCCTTGTCCAGCGCCAGCCCCGCCGTGCGGAAGTTGAACAGGGTGGAGAATTGCAGGGTGTAGCCCAGGTCGGCCAGCTGCTGGTTGGTGATGAGCTTGCCGGCCTGCTTGGCCTTCCCCCAGTACAGCGAGGGCGAGAGGTTGAAGCCCAGCATCTGGTTGGGGTAGTGCTTCCGCACCCCCTCGGCGAAGGCCTGCGGCTGCTCCAGATCCACGTTGTTGAACTCGGCCCAGATCACGTCGCAGCCCAGCTCAGCCGCCTCCCACCCGTCTTCCACCGCCATCTTCACGCCGCCGGCGGACTCTCCCGGGAGCGCGCCGTCAATCGAGTCGGTGCGCGCGATGGTCACCAGGTCGGTGCCGTTGGCCTCGGCCGCGGCCCTGATGGCCTTGAGCTTGGCCAGCCAGGTCTTGCGGGGGACCAGCACCTTGTCGCGCTTGGCCTTGCCGACGTTGACGATGTGGCCGCAGGTCCGGTCGGCCGGATCCTGGTTCTCGAGGTGCACCCCGGCCACCCGGGCCCGGATCAGCTCGGTGGCAAGCGCGAAGGTCTGGGTGGGACCGCCGAAGCCGGCCTCCATGTCCACGAACATCGGCGGCACCGAGAGCAGTTCCTTTCCTTCGGTGTCGTAGTAGTGGGTGTGCCGGGCGCCCTCGATGCCCTTCCACAGCTCCAGGGCCAGCTCCACCATCTGCTGCGACTGGTAGACCCCGATGTCGGGATACATGTTCTTGACCGCCGCGAGCTGCCATCCCGAGCCGTAGAGCGCCTTGAAGCCGAGCCGGGTCATGATGGCGGCGGTGTAGGCATCGTACGCCCCGGCGGTGTGGACAAAGGAGCCCTTGTCGCGCGCCTCGTGCAGCAGCCGGCGGAGCTTGGTGCCCGGGTGCTCCTGCTCCGGCGGCGCCAGCAGCCTGGCGATCTCGTCGCGCGGGTAGGCCGCGTCCTTGCTGGCGGGGGGCGTAGCGGTGGCCATGGACATCTCCTTGGAGTGGGCCCCGGGCTCCGGGCCCGGGGGTGAAACGCGGAACCCGCCCGGGGGAGCGGGCGTGTCGCCGGGTGATGAGCGGCGGCGGGGTCTGGCCCGTTGACCGCTGGAGTATATTTATGATATCACATGTGAAATATTTCACAAGTGCGGTCGAATCGGGGGCCTGAAATTGCCCGCCCGCACCGGGCGGTTCGGGCCGGCCTGGGCCGGTGTCCGGGATTCGCACGGGACTTGCCAGTAGGCGGGCTACCCCCGGGGGCCGGGCCTGGGTAGCTTCGGGCGCTCGGCGGGTATCCCCTTGCGTACCAACACCTTTGGAACATCGTGGAGCGGTCATGCCGGACAGTCTCGACCAGTTGCAGGCTCGGATTCAGCGCGGCGAAGCCACAGTCGGCGTCATCGGCCTCGGGTACGTTGGGCTGCCGCTCGCGGTCGAGGTGGCCCGGAGCGGGTTCCGGGTGATCGGCTTCGACATCAGCGAGCCAGTGTGCGCCGGGATCAACGCCGGGAAGAGCCATGTCGAGGACGTGCCGGCGGAGACGCTGGCGGGTTACGTGGGCAAGAAGCTCATCCAGGCCACCACCGACTTCAGCCGCCTGGCCGAGTGCGACGCGATCTCCATCTGCGTACCGACGCCGCTCAACAAGACCAAGGACCCCGATCTCTCGTATGTGGTGGCGGCGGCCGAATCGGTGAAGGCCTCGCTCCGCCCGGGCCAGCTGGTCATCCTCGAGAGCACCACCTATCCCGGCACGACCCGGGAAGTGCTGCTGCCGATCCTCGAGACCACCGGCCTCAAGGTGGGCAGTGACTTCGCGCTCTGCTTCAGTCCGGAGCGGGTGGACCCGGGCAACCCGGTCTGGCAGACCCGCAACACCCCCAAGGTGATCGGCGGCACCACCGCGCGCTGCAACGAGCTGGCGCTGGCGCTCTACGGCAAGGTGTTCGACACCATGGTACCGGTGGAGAGTCCCGAGGCGGCGGAGCTGGTGAAGGTCTACGAGAACACCTTCCGGCTGATCAACATCGCCCTGGCCAACGAGCTGGCGCAGGCCTGCGACAAGCTGGGCCTGGACGTGTGGGGGGTGATCGAGGCGGCGGCCACCAAGCCGTTCGGGTTCATGAAGTTCACGCCCGGCCCCGGGCTGGGCGGGCACTGCATCCCGCTGGACCCGCACTACCTCTCCTGGAAGATGCGCACCCTCCAGTTCAAGACCCGGATGATCGAGCTGGCGAGCGAGATCAACGCCGAGATGCCGGCGTACGTGGTCCAGAAGGCGGTGGACGCGCTCAACGACCGCAGCAAGGCGCTGCGCGGCAGCAAGGTGCTGGTGCTGGGGGTGGCGTACAAGAAGAACATCGGGGACCTGCGGGAGAGCCCGGCGCTCGACATCATGAAGCTGCTGCAGGAGAAGGGCGCGGTGGTGGAGTTCCACGATCCCCATGTCGCGGTGATCCAGGACGACGGGCATACGCCGCTCAAGGGCCTGCCGATGCATAGCGTCCCGCTCACCGACCAGGCCCTGGGCTCGGCCGACCTGGTGGTGATCGTGACCGACCACGCGGGGATTGACTACGCCCGGGTGCTGAAGGCGGCCCCGCTGGTGCTGGACAGCCGGGGCGTGCTCCGGGGCAAGGGCAACGGCAAGCTGGTGGGGCTGTCGGGGTAGCCGGTTCCCGGTGAGCGGGGCAAGGCGGGGTGGGCGCTGCGGCGGCTCCCACCCCGTTTCTTTCCCGGCGAGTGGCCGGACGCGGCGGGGCAGCACCGGCCGGCGCGGGAGGCAGGAGCCTGCCGGTGGGCAGGCGGAGAACCGGGGGCCCGGTTGCGCTTCCCCTCGTCCCGTAAGTCCTTATTATTCCTTCCCATGCCTCAATCGCCCATCCCCATCACCGGCCGCCGGATCCGGTTCGCCCTGGTGGGCTGTGGCCGGATTGCCGACAAGCATTTCGAGGCGCTGGAAGCGCACGCGGAGCGGGCGGAACTGGTGGCGGTGTGCGACACCGATCCGTCCGCGCTGCAGCGGGCCGTGAAGCGGACCAAGGCGCGGGGCTTCGCCACCCTGGGCGAGTTGCTGGCGGGGTCCAATGCCGACGTGATCGTCCTGGCGACGCCGTCGGGGATCCACGCCGCGCAGGCCATCCAGGCGGCGGAGGCGGGGCGGCACGTGGTCACCGAGAAGCCGATGGCCACCCGGTGGCACGACGGGAAGGCGATGGTGGCGGCGTGCGACCGGGCGGGAGTGGCGCTGTTCGTGGTGAAGCAGAACCGGCAGAACGCCACGGTGCAGCTGCTCCGGCAGGCGCTCGCGGCCCGGCGGTTCGGGCGGATCTACATGGTGAGCGTGAACGTCTTCTGGAGCCGGCCGCAGGCGTACTATGACAGCGCGCCGTGGCGGGGGACGTGGGAGTACGACGGCGGGGCGTTCATGAACCAGGCCAGCCACTATGTGGACCTGCTGGACTGGCTGATCGGGCCGGTGGAGAGCGTGCACGCGTTCACGGCGACGCTGGCCCGGCATATCGAGGTGGAGGACACCGGGGTGGCGAGTGTCCGGTGGCGGAGCGGGGCGCTCGGGTCGGTGAGCGTAACGATGCTGGTCCACGAGAAGAACTTCGAGGGCTCGCTGACGGTGATCGGGGAGAAGGGCACGGTGCGGCTGGGCGGGGTGGCGGTGAACGAGATCCAGCACTGGCAGTTCGCGGAGCCGGCGCCGGAGGATGCGGGGATCCGGGCGGCCAGTTACGCCACCACGTCGGTGTACGGGCACGGGCACCCGCTTTACTATGACAACGTGATCCGGGCCTTGCGGGGCGAGGCGAGGGCGGAGACGGATGGCCGGGAGGGGCTCCGGTCGCTGGAGCTCTTGATCGGGATGTACCTGTCCGCGCGGGACGGGAAGACGGTTGGGTTGCCGTTGGAGTTGTAGGCGTGTGTGGCATAGCGGGGTTCTGGGGTCTGGGCTTCCCGCGGGAGGAAGGGGCGGTAGTACTCCGGCGCATGACAGACGCGATTCGTCATCGCGGTCCGGATGATGAAGGCCAGTGGCTCGACCCTGATGCGGGTATCGCTCTCGGCCATCGCCGGCTCTCGATCATTGATCTCTCCGAGGAAGGTCACCAGCCGATGGTGTCCGCCTCCGGTCGCTATGTCATCACGTACAATGGCGAGATCTACAACTACCGCGACCTCAGCCGCGTTGAGGAGTCCCACGGGGCACGGTGGCGCGGCCATTCTGACACCGAGGTGCTGCTTGCCCTGATCGAGCGGGTTGGGCCCGTGGAGGCTTTGCGGGCAACGGTCGGGATGTTCGCCATCGCGCTTTGGGATCGTAGTGAGCGAGTCCTCTTCCTCGCCCGGGACCGGTTGGGTGAAAAGCCGCTCTACTACGGCCAAACTTCAGGGGGCCTGCTGTTCGGGTCGGAGCTCAAAGCCCTCCGGGCGCACCGGACCTGCCCGAATGAACTCGACCGGGGCGCCGTTGCTCTCTTTCTGCGCCACAACTACATCCCCGCTCCCTACTCCATCCATAAGGGCATCCACAAGCTGGAGCCCGGACGGATCGCCCGCTTTGCCTCAGCCACCACGGACCCCGAGATCCACGAATACTGGTCGGCTCGTCGAGCGGCCGCCGATGGGCTGGTGGCTCCATTCGCCGGCGGAGAAGCCGAGTATTTGTCGACGCTCGCCGCTCAGCTTGAGATCACCGTCCGGGACCAGATGATCGCCGACGTGCCACTTGGCGCCTTCCTGTCTGGTGGCGTGGATTCATCGCTCATTGTCGCCCTCATGCAACGGCAGAGCAGTCGCCCGGTTCGGACGTTCACAATCGGCTTCCATGAGGCCGAATGGGATGAGGCAAAGCACGCACGGGCGGTGGCTGAACACCTGGGGACAAATCACACCGAGCTTACGGTGACGCCGAAGGACCTCCTCGAGGCCGTTCCGAGCCTCCCCGCTTTGTACGACGAGCCATTCTCAGACAGTTCACAGGTTCCGACCAGTCTGGTGGCTGCACTCGCGCGGCGACATGTGACGGTGAGCCTTTCCGGCGATGGGGGCGACGAACTGTTCGGAGGATACGCGCGCTACGGATTGGGGGAGCGCGTGTGGGGGAGGGTGGGACGGGTTCCGCGGACGGTTCGCCGCGCGGCTGGGCGGGCGGTCGGACTGATGCCAGTATCGGTATGGGACCGGGTCGTGGGGCCCTTCGGCGCAGCGATGCCGGAGGGCTTCCGCGGTCGGGTGACCGGAGACCGGATACGCAAGGCTGCGGACCTCCTCACCCGGGACACTTTCGAGGAGCTTTACCGCGATCTCGTTTCCCACTGGCGGCAGCCGGAGGATGTGGTCCGCGACGGGTACGAGCCGCCTACTGCCCTCACCGATCCGGCGCGCTGGCTCTCCTCGGCGCCTCCGCTTCCACGCATGATGTACCTCGACAGCGTGAGCTACCTGCCGGATGATATTCTCGTAAAAGTGGATCGTGCGGCAATGGCGGTCAGTCTTGAATCACGTGCTCCACTGCTGGATCATCGGGTGTTCGAGTTGGCTTGGCGGATGCCTCCGGCGCTTCGAACGATGGTGGGTGGTGGCAAAGCCGCCCTCAAGCGTGTGCTGGAGTCACACGTCCCGAAAGCGATTACCGACCGGCCCAAGATGGGATTCGGGGTGCCGATCCAGGCGTGGTTGCGGGGGCCGTTGCGGCAGTGGGGATCGGACTTGCTCGATGAGGGGAGGATCCGAGACGATGGCGTGTTCCATCCCCGTGCGGTCCGGCAGAAGTGGGACGAGCACCAGGCGGGAATACGGGACTGGCAGTACCTGCTCTGGGACGTGTTGATGTTCCAGGCCTGGCGAGCAGCGCGGTAAGAGATGTTCAGGCAGACGGCGAAGTACGCGGTCGCCCGCTGGACACCGGGGATTATCAACTTTGCGGCGATCGCGCTATACACGCGCCTGCTCACCAGGGAGGAGTACGGCCTCTACGCAGTTGCGGTTGCAACCATCGCACTCACGAATGCCCTGGCATTCCAGTGGCTTCGGTCCGGTGTGCGCCGGTTCCTGATTGCATACCATGACTCGCGTGGTGAGTTCCTCCGCCTCGTCAAGAGGTCTTTCGCTGGGTTGTCCCTGGTGATTGGGGTGGGGGTTCTAGCCACCGCCTTCCTTCAGGAGCAAACCCAGCCCCGCGTGCTCCTGGCTGTTGGCGGGCTGCTTCTGGTCAGTCTTGCCTGGGTGGAACTCAACCTTGAGATCGTTCTCGCTGATCTCAAGCCGGTGCGGTACGGGGTCGCGACGATGATTCGCTCCCTAGCCTCGCTGGCTGGGGGCGCAGGCCTCGCCTACATGGGGTTCGGGGCGGTCGGGCTTGTAGCCGGTATCGCACTCGGATACTTGGTCGCTGGTATCTGGCTTGGGTTCCTGCACCGAGCCGTCCCGAGCGGGAGGGGGGAGCTACCTGGCGTTCGGCGCGAGTTGCTGCTCTACGGGCTCCCGCTCACGCTGACATTCGCGCTTGACTTCATCGTGAGTTCCTCTGACCGGCTGCTTCTGGGCGCTTTGGCCGGCGTCGCTGCGGCTGGGGCTTACTCAGCCGCTTATGATCTTGCCCAGCAGGGGATGACCGCGCTTATGATGACGGTCAATCTGGGTGCCTTTCCCATGGCCGTTCGCGCCATGGAGACGGGCGGCGCAGCCGCACTGCAGGCTCAGCTCAAGCGCCATGCCGTGATACTGCTGGGTCTGGCGCTCCCCGCAGCCGCAGCGCTGGTTGTGCTGGGGCCCACCCTCGCCTCTGTTGCGCTCGGACCGGAGTTCCACTCTGCCGCAGCGGAACTGATCCCAATTGTCGGCGTTGCGGCCCTGGCGGGCGGCCTGAAAGCGTACTATTTCGACTTGTCGTTCCAATTGGCGCGGGACACGCGCCGACAGGTCTGGGTGAGCGGGGCGGCGGCGATCGTGAATGTGGTGCTCAATCTGGTGCTCATCCCCAGCTACGGCGTCCTCGGCTCGGCCTGGGCGACGGTCGCGTCCTTTGTGCTCGGCCTTGGTCTTAGTATCGGACTTCGGGCGCCCTCCCTGACCATGCCGATTCCCTGGGGCGAGTGGCGCAACATTGCCCTTGCGACGGTGGCGATGGCCGCAGCCATCTGGCCGCTGCGAGAGTGGCACGGTCTGGTGGGGCTGATCTTGGCCTCGCTCGCTGGGTTGTGCGTGTACGTTGGGGCGGCGGTGGTGCTGGATATCGGCGGCATGCGCCGACGGGCGCGGTGGCGGGCGAGCTCTTCAGTCGCGTGTCAATCAGGAGTGGAGCATGGACGCGAGAGCTGAGCTCTTGGGGCGCACTCAATTCACCGGCCACCATCCCACCGATGCGTGAACGGACCGCTTCTCGCCGCTCCCCCGGAGGGCTGTGGCATCGAGCCATCGCCGTGGGGGCGATCCTTCTCGTTTACACCAACGCACCGCGGATTGCATGGGAACGTGGCGTGGTGCCCGTCCCGCCCGCCGCCTCCGTGGCACTTCTGGGGTTGCTGAGTCTGATGCTGCTTTTCCGGCGCGGCCGCGCCGCCCTCTTTGTCCACGCCCCAGTGTGGATCTGGGGAATAGGCTACCTGAGTCTCGTCGGCATGAGCTACCTTTTGGGCAGCCAGACCGATCTCGCGACCAGTGCACTCGCCGCCGCTGGATTGGGTGTTCTCACCATGCTGGTGTTTCTGGTCATCTTCGCGGACGCTGGAGCCTTGGCAGCGGCGTCAGGAGCGCTGGTTGGGGTGACGCTGTTCGCCGTTGCGTTGAATTTGTTTGAGGTCTTCCGCCCTGGCACTTTCAGCCTGTTTGTGGGACGGGCGGCTGGCTTCTACCTGAATCCCAATATTGCCAGCTCGGCGATTGTCTATGGCCTGATCCTCGGCATCAATGCCATCGCTCCGCGGCACCGCCCGTGGTACGTCTTCGCTACAGGAGCGGGTGTCCTCGCGACACTCTCGCGCAGCGGCTTGCTGTGCTGGACGCTTGCCGTGGGGCTGCTTTGGTTCTCAGGAATCGTCCGTCTGAGTTGGCGGATGTGGGTTGTCGCAATTGTTATTGGAGTTCTCGGCTTGGCGGCGGTTCCGCGCGGGGTTCTCTCTCTTGCGTGGGACTTTGTTGCCCTCTCCAGTGGGAGTCAGTTCTCCCGCCTCGGTTTTGACGGGTCGGGAGCGGTATTCGGGAGTACGAGTGTGACGGAACGTGTTGAGGTAGCCCGAGCGGCAGTGGAAATGTTCGCCGATCACCCTTTCCTTGGCGGTGGTCCCGGGGCGACCGTCGAATGGGCCCATCGTCAGTCCACGCACAACATGTACCTCAGGTTTCTGGCTGAGCTGGGTATCCTCGGACTTTTCGTCTACCCCGGGCTTCTCCTGGCGGCCGTCTGGCGAACCCCGCACCGGCTGCGATCGAGAGCGGCGACCTTTGGGGTTGTATGGCTGACCTATGGGCTGTTCACGCACAACGAGTTCGAGAACCGCCATGGGCTTGTCGCCGTTGCGTTCTTGGCCGCGCTCGTACTGGTCGAGCGGTCCTGTGCCGCTCCGGTGAGGGTGCAGCAACGAGACGGGTCCCGAATCGACTCGACCGGAATGCAGGTGGCGCCGTGCGCATCTGCTTCGTGATCCGTTCGCTCAACTACGGTGGTGCGGAGCGCCAACTGGTGGAGCTTGCTCGTGGTCTCCATCAGCGCGGGCATGAGGTAACTGTTCTCACTTTCTATGACGGCGGGCCGCTGGGTGCCGACTTGGATGCGGCCGGTATCACACGGCGCGGGCTCGGCAAACATGGGCGCTGGCACATGGTGTCGTTTCTGTTCCGGCTGGTTCGAGTGATCAGGGCATTGCACCCCGACGTGGTGCATTCGTACGCAACGGTCCCGAACCTCACAGTAGCATGCATGTCGCCGTTTCTTGGGCGGTCCCGGGTGATCTGGGGCGTGCGCGCGTCCCAACTTGCGACGGAAGCCTATGACTGGACCGTTCATGCCTCGGTGTGGCTCAGCGCACGGCTCGCGCGGTGCGCTGATCTTATTATCGCCAACTCATGGGCCGGTGCGGCAGATCATGTCGCCCTGGGCTACCCGACGTCGAGGATTGTTGTCATTCCTAACGGGATCGATACAGACCGATTCTGTCCGGATCCGGAGCGGCGCGCACGGGTTCGCGCGGAGTGGGGTGTTGCCGCGAACGATGAGATTGTGGGAAACGTCGCTAGACTCGACCCGATGAAGGATCAGTCAACGTTCATCCGAGCGGCCGCGCTGGTGCGGGCCCAACGGCCGGGGTGCCGATTCATCTGTGTCGGCCTGGCCGCTGCTGAACCATTGAGGGAACTCAAGGCGCTCGCGGACGGACTTGGCGTGGGATCGGCCTTGACGTGGCTCCCTCCGGCCCACGACCCGGCGGATACCTACCGTGGGCTGGACATTCACTGCTCCTCCTCGGCCTTTGGAGAGGGCTTCTCCAACGCGTTAGGAGAAGCTCTGGCCTGCGGTGTCCCCTGTGTAGCGACCGACGTCGGGGACGCCGGCCGTCTCCTCGTGGGCATCGGAGAGATTGTACCCCCACGCACTCCCGAACTCCTGGCGTCGGCGATATCGGCCATGTTGGCGCGCCGCTCGGCAGCGCTGGCCCAGCGGTGTCGGAGCCGTATCGTCGAGGAGTATGGCATCCCGCAATTGCTCAGCCGGACGGAGGCGGTGCTTGGTGGTCTCGATGGTTGACTCGATGCACATCATCACCAGCCTCTCCACCGGTGGCGCCGAACTCTCGCTGCTCAAGCTCCTTGCAGCCTCCCCAGCCCTCCGTGCGGGGGCCCGGGTCATCTCTCTCCGCGATCTGGGAACGGTTGGCCCACGCCTCGAAGCCCTTGGAATCCCAGTGTGGGCGACCGGGATCAGGCGGAGCCTGCCGACACCCGCTGCCGTGCTCCGGCTGCGCAAAATGGTGCGAGCCGCGTCGCCCTCGCTGCTGCAGGGCTGGATGTACCACGGCAATCTGGCCGCTCTGGCCGCTCGCGGCTGGCTCCGGAAACGCGTGCCGCTTGTCTGGAACATCCGCCACTCCGTCTATTCGCTTGGGGCTGAGAAGCCGATGACCGCGATGGTAATCCGGCTCGGAGCCATGCTCTCGCGCTGGCCAGACAGGATTATCTACAATTCTCGACTCGCGGCCTCGCAGCACGAAGGGCTCGGCTACGCGTCCGACCGCACTCTCGTCATTCCCAACGGGTTTGATATCGCCCGTTTCTTCCCCCGGTCAGACGTCAGGTCACCGGTGCGGGCTGAGCTGGGGCTGGCGTCTGACACAACACTGGTTGGCGTCGTGGGACGCTATCATCCGATGAAGGGCCACGAGAACTTCCTGCGCGCCGTCGCGGTGGTGCGAAGAGAGTTCCCCGACGCCCGATTCGTGATGGCTGGAACCGGGGTGACGCCAGACAACCGAGACCTGATGGAAGTGGTGGGCGCGCTTCAGATGCGCGAGGCCGTGTTGCCGTTGGGTGAGCTAAGCGATACCTCCCGACTGATGGCGGCGCTTGACCTCCTATGCCTCCCTTCGTCCAGCGAAGGGTTCCCAAACGTCGTAGGAGAAGCGATGGCCTGCGGGGTGCCCTGCGTTGTTACCGACGTGGGCGATGCCGCCTGGCTCGTAGGTGAGACAGGGATCGTCGTGCCCCCACGTGATCCGGCCGCGCTCGCAGAGGGGATGAGGCAGCTGCTTCGCGCGCCCAGCAATGCCCGGGTGCAACTGGGTGCAGCCGCTCGGCGACGCATCGAATCGCATTTCACCCTCGCCGCCGTCATTCAGCAATACACCGACATCTACTCCGCATTAGGCGGTTCCACACGAGGGTCATGAATCTGCGACGGGCAAAGGCGCTCATTCCTTGGTGGTTGAAGCTGGGCGCCAAGATCGCGCTTTCTCGACTTCCACTCAGGTACGGTTTCTGGCAGAAGGTGCAACTATTCCGTCATGGCCAGATGACCGAGCCAGATTACGCGGAGCAGGCCTTTGCCCGCCACGCCGAGGTCATTCCGCACTGCGATGGTCGTGCGCCGGTCCTGTTAGAACTCGGGCCCGGTGATTCCCTTGTCTCGGTCCTGCTGGGGTTTAGGTGCGGCGCCGCCCATACGTGGCTCGTAGACGCTGGCAGGTTCGCGACAGATGATGTGACATTGTATTGTAGGGCAGCCAGGGCGCTCGGAGTTCGAGCAGGACCGTGGCAGAGCGTTCCGGAGATGTTCATTGAGTGCCACGGGAGCTACCTGACGGAAGGCTTGACGTCCCTTCGGAGCCTGCCCCCAGCAAGTGTGGATTTTGTCTGGTCTCAGGCGGTCCTCGAGCATGTGCGCCGCTCAGACTTCGAGGCAACTGCCAGTGAGCTGCGGCGGATACTACGGCCGGGTGGGCGTATGTCTCACCAAGTCGACTTTAAGGATCATCTTGGTGGTGGACTAAACAGTCTGCGATTCTCCCCCGCTACGTGGGAAGGCCGGCTGTTCAGCGAATCGGGCTTCTACACCAACCGACTTCGGTTGGGAGACATGGTGCGAGTCTTTGAAGCAGCCGGGTTCATGGTGGAAGTCAGAGCCGTGACCCGATGGGAGAAACTTCCAACTTCTCGAGGGGTCATGCACCCGGCATTCAGCACTCTGCCTGATTGCGACCTGCTGGTCGCTGACGCCCACCTCGTCATGCACCCGCGCTAAGGCCGCACGTGCCGGAATCCCGTCCTATCCTCCTGTTTCTCGTGACTGAGGACTGGTATTTCGTGTCGCATCGGCTGGCGCTCGCGAAGGCGGGCGTGGCGGCCGGATTCCGGGTCGTAGTCGCTTGCCGCGTGCAGAACCACGGCGAGCAACTCCGCGCCGCGGGATGTGAGGTGCGGCCGATTGGCTGGCGCCGGTCGGGCAACAACCCGCTCGACCACTGGAGGGCGTGGCGCGAGATTCTTCGGCTGTATCGCGAGCTGCGGCCTTACCTGGTCCACCACGTTGCTCTCAAGCCAACCATTTTCGGTGGCCTTGCGGCCCGTTGCGCTTCCGTCACTCGTGTCGTGAGCGCCGTAACGGGGCTGGGCTTCGTATTCAGCTCCGGCTCGCTGCGGGCCCGTATGTTGCGGCCGCTGCTCCGACGGCTCCTTGCTACGGCGCTTCGCGGCGAGCGGCACTGGGTGATTGTGCAGAATCAGGATGACCGGGACACGCTGGTGCGCGACCGTTTGGCTCCCGCTGAACGCGTCGTGCTGATCCGGGGTGCAGGGGTTCCGACCGACGTCTTTCATCCGGGCGAGTCCGCTTCTGGCATCCCTATCGTGCTTCTGGTCTCTCGGATGCTGTGGGACAAGGGAGTGGGGGAGTTCGCGCGCGCAGCGGCGGCGATCAAGGCTCGCGGGATGCCAGCGCGGTTTCGGCTTGTTGGTGCCCCCGATCCGGACAACCCTTCTGCGGTCCCGGCGGCTCAGCTTGAGTCGTGGCAGCGCGCGGGTGTCGTGGAGTGCCTTGGTCATCGGGAGGACGTCGCGGCCCTCCTCAGGGAGGCTACGATCTTCTGCCTGCCAACGCGCTACGGTGAAGGGGTGCCGCGGAGCCTGCTCGAAGCGGCCGCCACCGGCCTTGCTCTGGTCGCGACCGACACGCCGGGATGCCGCGAGGTGGTCCGGCATCGGGAGACGGGGCTGCTGGTGCCACCGGGAGACCAGCAGGCGCTGGAGGATGGGGTGGCTGAGCTCCTGGCAGACCCCGCGCTACGCGCGAGGCTCGGGTCCGCTGCCAGGGCTCTCGCGGAGCGGGAGTTCTCTCTGCCGAGGATCATCGAGGAAACGCTTGCGGTCTATCAAGGGCCATGAAGATGAGGCTCGTGGTGACCGGAGCGAATGGATTCGTTGGGACCGCCTTGGGTCGCGCCGCAGCAGAAGCGGGACACGTGGTGGTGCGAGCAGTCCGTCGCGCCTGTACGAATGAGGCAGAAGAGAGAGCGGTCGGAGACATTGACGGACGTACCGACTGGCAGGATGTGCTTCACGGCGCCGGCGCGGTTGTGCATCTCGCGGCGCGGGTTCACGTCATGCGGGAGAACGTCTCAGACCCCATGGCTGCCTATCGTGCCACGAATGTCGACGGAACCCGGCGACTAGCCGAGGCCGCCGTGGAGGCGGGAGTTCGCCGGCTGGTTTTCGTGAGCACTGTCAAGGTGCTTGGGGAAGCCACGACCGGGCGTCCGTTTGGGCCAGGCGATCCGCCGGCACCTGCCGATCCGTATGCCCGGTCAAAGGTCGAGGCGGAGGAGGTCGTACGAGAGGTGGCCGAGCGCTCTGGTCTCGAGGCTGTCATTGTCCGTCCGCCGCTGGTGCACGGTCCCGGGGTTGGAGGGAACCTCCGTCGCCTCATGAGACTCATCCGCATGGGTGTGCCCCTGCCTTTAGGGGGAGTCCAGAATCACCGAAGTCTCATCGGGGTGCATAACCTTACGATGCTGCTGCTGCATGCGGCCATAGTGCCGCAGGCCGGTGGGCGGACGCTGCTCGTGGCGGACGAGCCTCCGTTGTCGACTCCTGCCCTTATCCGTCTAATGGCCGAACGAATGGGTAGGCCGGCGCGGCTGTGGTCGGCTCCGGTCGGGTCGCTTCGGGGGTTCGGTCGGCTGATCGGTCAGGCTGCCGTGGTGGGCCGGCTGGTGGACTCTCTTGTAGTCGATGATCGGCAGACTCGTGAGCTTCTTGGGTGGTCCCCGCCGCTGACCCTAGAAGAAGGGGTCGGGGCGATGGTCAGCGCCTTCCAACGGGAGCAGTCATCGTGAGTCCGCTCGTGACCGGCCTGGGCGTGACCATCCTCACTACCTCCCTTCTGCTCTGGTGGGTCGAGCGGCATGCGCCATTGGTAGGGCTGATGGACGTTCCAAACAATCGCAGTTCCCACACTCGACCGACGCCGCGCGGCGGAGGCATAGCAATTGTCATGGGGTCAGTGGCCGGGCTCCTGGTTGCGCTGGCCGTGGCGGAACCGTCGGTGACGCGCGCAAGTGTTGTGGTGGTGTCGACAGCTGGCTTGGTTGCACTTGTAAGTTTGGCCGATGACATCCGGTCCCTGCCTCCAGCCGTCCGACTTGCGGCCCACATCACCGCAGCCGCGGTGATGGTTGACCAGCTACCGGTACAATGGTATGTCGAACTTCCCGGCGTCAGCGTGGTTTCTGTGGGTGGTTCCGGGGCAGTACTGGCGGTCGTCTGGGTCGTCGCGGTAACCAACATCTACAACTTCATGGATGGGATCGACGGGCTGGCGGGTGGACAGGGGTTTGTGGCGGGCGTCGCGTGGGGCGTAAGTGGTCTCGTGACGGCAGACGTCTTTGTGGCCACTGGCGGCTTTGCGATCGCGGCCAGTTGTGCGATCTTCCTTGTGCGCAACTGGCCGCCAGCTCGTATTTTCATGGGTGACACGGGTAGCGCATTCTTGGGGTTCACCCTTGCTTCCGTGCCGCTGTTGGCCGCGGGTGGACCCCTGGGAGGCCGAGCCTGGCCGCTCGGTGCGTTTGTCTTGGTGCCGTTTCTCTTCGATGCTACGCTGACATTGATTCGCCGCCTCAGCCGAGGGGACAACCTGCTCCAACCTCACCGCAGCCATCTGTATCAGCGGCTGGTCATTGCTGGTGCCCCGCACGCCCGGGTAAGCGGGACATACATAGCGCTCGCAAGCTGGGTATCGCTCGTGGGATTGGGATGGGCACTGGCCGGTTGGCCTGCTTGGGCAGTGTGGTGCAGTCTCGTAGGCGTGGCAAGCGCACT
>CAZSRZ010000104.1:0-5315 GCA_964609085.1 uncultured bacterium
CGGACCAACGGGCTAGCGACCGCGCCGCAGTACGTAGAGCAACAACGGGGCCAGGAACAACGTGAAGACGGGGCTGACCACCAACCCGCCGATCACGGCGATGGAGAGGGGCTGCTGCATCTCAGCACCGGAACCGATCCCCATCGCCAGCGGGATGAGCGCCAAGATGGCGATGATGGCCGTCATCATCACGGGCCGCACGCGCTGCCGACCGGCCGCGACCATGGCCTCGGTGAGCGGCATCCCTTCGGACTGTCGCGCCGCGATAGTGTCCATTAATACGATTCCGTTGGTCAGCACCATCCCGAAAATCATGATTGCGCCGGTGATCGAGCTTGCGTTGAGATAGGTTCCGGTCACCTTCAGTGCGGCGATGACTCCGACCAGCGCGAACCCCGCCGCAAGCACCAACGCCAGGGGCTCGCCGAAACGGTTGTACTGAAACAGCGTGACCAGAAATACCAGGAACAAGCCCATCAGGAACACAGTGAGGAGGGCGTCGAACGACGCCTGTTGCGTGGCGTAGAGGCCACCGAACTGCAGCGTGTAGCCGGCGGGCAGCTTCACCTTTTGGGCAATCAGTCGCTGCACCTCCTGGTTAGCGCTGCCCAGATCGCGACCGAGAAGGGTCGCCGCCACCACTGCCACAGGTTTCTGATTCTCACGCATCAATTCGGGAACGCCAGGGGTTTCGGTGAATGTGGCCACACTCGACAGCGGCACACGCCTCCCGCTGCGGGAGAGCAGGGGCAGCTCGCGGATCTGCTCCAGCGATCGCCGCTGCGCACGGGCATACTGCACGCGGATCGCCACCACCTGTTCGCCGGACACCGCGACGCTCCGGCTATCTCCCTCCATGGAGGCCTTGAGCACGTCCGCAACCCCTCGGGCCGTCAGCCCCAATTGGCCGAGCCGACGGCGGTCCAGGTGGATCTGGAGTTCCGGACCGGTACTGTTCGTTTCGTGGACCGACTCGCCCGCCCCGCGAATGCCCTTGACAATCTCCTCAATGCTCGCCCGCAGCGACTCCAGGGTCGCGGGATCGTCCCCGAAGATCTTCACTTCGATCGGGGTGGGTTCCCCGGCAATGTCCGCGACTCGGTCCGCGATCGGCGCCACTCCCTCGAGTTCCATACCCGGGAGGCGGGCCGAACAGCGACCGACGACATCGTCCATCACCTGCCGCATCGAGCGGCGGCGATGAGCCCGCGGATGGAGCTTAATCATCAGGTCGCCACGGTTTGGTTCTGTGGTGAAGAACCCCATCTCCAACCCGGTGCGGCGGGAGTAGGACGCAACCTCCGGGGTGTGGAGCAACTCCTGCTCGACAATGCGTAACTGCCGATCGGTGGTCGTGAGGGGAGTCCCTTCGGCGGACTTGAAGTCCAACACGAAGGCACCCTCGTCCATGTCGGGCATCAACCCGGTGGGGAGGGACGGGACCAGCGCCGCCGCGATCAGCGAGACACCGAGGGCGGCGGCGAGAAACGGCCATGGCTGGGAGAGAACACCCCGCAACCCCCGCTCATACAACCCCGGATGGGACTTGCTCGGCGGCTCGGAGCGCGGTCTCTGCTTCCCAAGCAGCAGGGCGGCGACGAGTGGAACGACGGTCACGGCGAGCGCCACGGAGATCAGCAAGAGCAGCGTGAGCGTGATTGAGAGCGGTGAGAAGAGCGCCCCCACGATCTCCTGCAGGAACACCAGGGGGAGGAAGACCGCGACCACGGTGATGCTGGAGCCGATCATCGGTTTCTGGATTTCCGCCGCGCCGTCGAGGGCAGCCTGGAGTGGCGGTTTCCCCATCTCTGCATGCCGGAAGATATTCTCGAGTGTCACCACCACATCATCGATGATCAGCCCCAGGCCCACCGCAAGCCCGCCCAGCGTCATCAGGTTGAGCGTTTGGCCCAACAGACTCAGCGCCAGAAAAGTGATGAGTACGGTGACAGGCACCGACAGCATCACCACGAGCGTCGATCGCCAGGAGCGCAAGAACAGCAGCAAGACGATGACAGCCAGCAGCGCGCCGACGAGGATTGCATCCCGCAGGCTGGCAAGCGACTCCTGAAGCAACTCGGCCTCATCGTAGAAAGAGGTAATCTTGATTCCCGCGGGCAGGCGGGGGCCCAACTCCGCCAGCGCCTCCTTGACCTCGCGCGATACCTCCGCTGTACTTGCGCCGGGCTGCTTCAACACATTGAGGAGGACAGCCTCGTGGCCGTCGGCCGTCACCACCTGCTGCCGGTCTTCATCGCCCTCGCGCACGGTTCCGATGTCCCGCACCCGGACAACATGGTCGCCGTGCGTGGCGATCACCACGTCCAGCAACTCCTCTGGCCGCCGGATCTGGCTGTCGACCAGAGCAAGGTAGCCCTGGTAACGTCGGTTAAACCGGCCCACACTTTGGATCACGTTGGCATCGGCCAGGGCAATGGAGACCTGGTCCGGGGTTAGCCCCGCCAGCGCCAGGGCCGAGGGATCCAGGAGCACCTGGTACTCGCGCACCTCTCCGCCCTGCGTGAATACACGGTAGACGCCCTTGAGGCGGGCCAGGTAGGGAGCCAGGTGAAGGTCGGCAGACTCCCTCAACTGCCGTGCGCTCAGGCGATCGGAAACCAGGCTGTAGCCGATGATGGGGAAGCTGGACGGATTGACCCACTCGATGGCGACCGTCGTTTCGGGCGGCAGGGTGGAGCGGATCGTGGCGATGTTTGCGTTCAGCCGCGTGAACGCCTGAAACATGTCCGAGCCCCAGTCGAAGTCGACCGAAAGCTCCAACGTCCCCCGGGCAGTCTTGCTTCGAACGAGCTTGGCACCGGGAACGCCCGCTGCCGCCGCCTCGATCGGGCGCGTGACTCGCAGCCCCATCTCGGGGATTGCGGTGTCTCCGACCTCTGCGATGACCACGAGGCGAGGGAATGGGAAGTCGGGAAGGATGGCCGCCGGCATACGGCGGAAGGCGAAGTACCCGAGTACGCTGAGGAACAAGGCGAGTAGAATCACGCCCCGCAGCCCACGGAACGACGCATGCGCCAGGCTGCCGCCGCCGTGGGAACTCACGGGCCGACGCGCACCGCCGCGCCATCCGCCAGCGAGAGCGAGCCGTCGCGTACCACGCGGTCACCGGCACTAAGCCCTCTGCGGATCTCGATGGACCCCTCCCGTTCCGCTCCGACTTCGACGGCGTGTTCGGCGACGGCAAGCACGCCGCCAGCCGGCTTGCCGCCGGACGATTCATCCGCTTCCGGAGCGCCTGCCGGCGGGCCGATCCGATAGACGAATTGCTCTCCTTCACGAGTGAATACCGCCTGCGCCGGGATGACCAGGGCCACCCGAGCACGACCGAGCCGGATGCGAGCGCTGACCGCCATGCCATCGGCCAGTCGACGCCCCGGGCTGGCGATCCAGACCTCCGCCACGGTCAGACCGGTCTCCGCATTCGCCTGGTCTACGACCGCCCGCACCTCTCCCCAGATGGGATTCTTCTCGCCGACGAGAGTCAACTCCGCACGAGCGCCGGGGAGAATGCGGGAGCGCAATCCCGCGGGCACGTCCAGCACGGCGCGGAAGGCGTCTCGGCGCATGATCTCCGCCACCGGGCCTTGCTCCGACACCCCGTCTCCGGGCGCGGTGAGCACACGTGTGACGATCCCCGCCAGCGGCGAGCGGATGATCATCCGGTCGGCAATGACGGCTGCCGCTGTGCGGCCGCCGAGGCCAGCCGAGACTCGTTGGCTGGCTGCCCGCAACCGGGCGTCGAGAGCATCCAGTTCGGCTCGTGACTGACGCATCTTGGCCAGCAGTAGTTCGGCGGAGGCGACGTTGGCGAGGGCTTCTCGGAGCTCTTCGGGCCGGGCACCGGCGCGGACCTGCTTGAGGGTGGCCTGGCTCTCTCGAAGCCTGCTTTCGGCGGCGCGAATCTCCTCCGGGCGGCTGCCGGCGCGAATGAGGCTCAGCACCTCTCGGCGCGCTTCCACATCCGCCTCGGCCTGCGTCAGGTCGGCCTCCAGCCGCTCCACGTCCTTTCGGGCCACAACTCCTCGATCGAACAACGCCCGCTTGCGCGCGACATCCCTCGCGCGGATGTCCCGTTCCGCCACCGCGCTTCGGACGGCCGCCTCCGCCTGGGCTATCTCCTGGGGTCGGCTGCCCGCGCGCACCCGATCGAGTTCTGCCTGTGCCTGACTCTCGGCCGCCTCGGCACGCTCTACCTCCTCGGCGCGGCTTCCGGCCCTCAGCAGGTCGAGTTTCGCCTGCGACGCGTCCAGCGCGGCCTGGGCGCCTCGAACGTCCAGGGGCAACGTCGCCGCGCGCGCGGCCCGTTCGGATTGCAGGGCGCTGAGTTCGGCCTGGGACTCTCGCAGGGCCGCTTCCGTCTGGCGCTGCTGGGCACTCAGATCTCCCCGGCTCAGGATCGCGATCACATCGCCCTGCGCGACGACCTGGCCGGGGGTCACCCTCACCGCAGCGACCCGTCCCGCCACCTGCGCCGCCACGCGAGAGAGGCCGGCCGGCAGAGGCTGAATCGTTCCGGTCAGCAAGACAGAGTCCTCGACCGGTCGGTTGACCGCCGTGGCGGCGACGACACGGATCGGCTCGTCCGGAGGCTCGTGTTCGGCTTCCTCCGGGGGGGCCGGCTGGGTGAACAATCGCCAGGCCAGCACCAGCGAAACCACGAAGATCGCGAGGGAAAGCATCGCCCAGAGGCTTCGGGGTAGTTTCACGGTTACTTGCCTCGATTGGGATCAGGGCCGCGGCAGCAGAGAGGAACTGCCTGCAGCACGGCGCACGGCGAGTTCCGCGCGCAGGGTATCAGCGAGCGCGTGAACGGCACCGAGTTGGGCCTCGCGCAGCAGCCTCTGAGCATCCAGCAATTCGAGGTAGCTGGTTTCGCCCGCCTCGTACCCCACCTGAGCGAGATCCGCCAGGGTGCGCGCCTGGTCGAGCTGTTCGGCGCGGAATCTCTGCAGGCGAGCGGATGTCGTTTGGTACCGCATGTACGCCACCTCCAGGTCCAGCATCCCGACGCGTCGGAGTTCATCCAGCAGGTGCTGTTGTTCTTCGATGGCCGACCGAGCCTGGGCGCGCCGGGCCCTTAAAACGCCGTGATCCCAGAGTGTGAGGATGAACCCCGCCCGCACGACATTGCCGGGGCCGCGTGTGAGATCCGCGTGAGTCCCAGCCAGAAAGAAGTCGGGCCGTCCGTCCGCGTTCGCGGCTCGGAGACCGGCTGAACGGGCTTCCAGTTCGGCGAGGCCGCCCGCGATCTCAGGGCGATGTGCGGCCTCCTTGCGCCACTCCGCGAGGGTGGG
>CAZSRZ010000104.1:5325-18558 GCA_964609085.1 uncultured bacterium
GATCGGAGGAGGCGTGGAGAGCACGAGCGCCTCCGCTCCCGCGGAGCTCTCTCCCGTCAGGCTGGCCAGGGCGAGGCGTTGGACCATCAACTCCGCAGTGGCCTCTGCCAGAGCGTCGCGTCGGATGGCCAACTCGATGTCGGCCCGCAGCACGTGCGTCCGCGGCGCCTCACCCTGGGCGAACTGATCGGCGGCGGCTTGCCGAAACCGTTCGGCCAGAGCGAAGGCGGCCCGGGCATCCGTCGCGACCGCCTCCGCCTCCCGAACGGCCAGGTAGGCGACCCGGGTTCGGAAGGCGACCTCGAGTTGCGCAATCGCGAGCTCGGCCTGAGCTCGCCTCTGCTCGGCACGTGCCTCTCCCAGGCGCGCCGAGCGCTTGCTTCCCAGTGGGAAAAGCTGTGTCAAGGTGAGATCCTCATCCAGCCCGCTCGCGCCGGCTCCAAACCCGTGCTGAACCTGGAACTCGAGACCGGGTAGGGCATCGGCGCCCCGGATCGAGGCGCCGGTCAGGCGGACGCGGGCTTCGGCGGCACGGATGACGGCGCTGCGTTGTAGGGCAGTCCGCACCGTCTGCTCCACCCCAATGGATGTGCCGCCTTGCTGCGCGACTGCCGGCGATACCCAACTCGCGACCGAATAAACTGCGATGGTGATGCGGAGCATGCACCCAACCTCACACATGGTAGGAAGGTCGCATCGGACGCCTCGGGCATCGTGAACCCAGGGGTGAGCTCCCCACTCCTCTTGCCTTCGGGCTCGGGCGTTTCCTGCGCCTCCGGGTCTCGCAACCGGGGAGTGTTAGCCGCTTTCGACTCGGCTCATCACTGGGGAGCAATCCTATCGGGCGGATCGGCCGCGGGTCAGCCTCAATTCCTGGATCCTGCGACACGCTACGGATCCCAGGCGCCGGCGATCGTGAACGCGAACCGTACCGGAGTTTCTCTCCCGCCCAGGATGCCGGGCCTGCGTACGGCAGCCGTCCATGTGCCGCCGGCGCGGGCTTCGACGCGTACGCTGGCGTCGGGACTGTCGGCTGGCCAGAGGAGCAGCACAGCGGGGTGAATGCCTGACGTCACCCGGCGGCTCAGCTCAACCAGCCGCTTGGGGTCAAGGTTTTCAGTGGCGCGGTCGGCATCCACCGGGGAGAGCAACAGGAACTCGCGGTGCGGAGCTGTGCCCGTGTGCTCGCCGGTCTGGGGTTGGAGGGCAAACCGTAGAGTGTAGGATCCGGGGGGCAACTTCTGGCGGCGGTAGTCGACGAAGGTCGTCGGGAACTCCACCACCCCCACCAACGCGCCCTCGGGAATTCGACGGTAGCGGGCACCGGCCCCCACGTCGCCCGCATCGGCGAGCAGGGTGAGGCGATCTTTGAACCAGAGCCGCATGGTCACCGCCCCCTGGCTGCGCACCACAACAGGCCGCGGGTCCAGTTGTCGCCGGACCGCTGGCGCGACGGCCGTGGGCGGGTCGGCCCGCTCCAACCCGGCGGTGTAGCCGCCGGCCACCGCCAGGGTGAGCATCAGTCCGCGGCCCGCTGCGAGCCTCACCGCCCTTGCCTCCGTCCGCCGTCGTCCGGCATCAACCGAACTTCGCGTGGCACTCCTCGGAGGTCAGCTTCTTCGCGTGGATCAGCCCCCCGCTCACCTTCTCGCCCAGCGCGTCCAGATAGAGCCGGCCGGAGCCGCCGACAAGCGTCGGATCATAGTCCACCACGTGGATGTTGAAGACGAAGCCGGTGTCGGAAAGGGCTTCGAACCAGTGGACGTTGTCTTTGTGGTCCGAAATCGTGGAGAGCTCGCCTGGCCCGAAGGTCCGGTCGATCGTCGGCCGGATCAGGTAGTGATCAGGGTGCGTCTCGACGCGATCATAGTGCCGGCCATGGAAGCTGCCCTTCAGCACGATGAAGCCGGTGCACATGTTGTTGTGCCCATGCGGGACGATGGAACGCCCCTTCTTGAGGGCAAAGATCTGCTTGCCGAAGCGGAGCTGCGCGGGGATGCCCTCGATCTTACTGAGGTCGAATCCCAGGCTGGCTGCGCCGTTGTCAGGTAGGCGAGCGGATTTCTCCAGGTCCTCCAGCCGCACGGCCCTGATCAGCGCTGGCAGGTCGACTCGTCGGTACAGCGCTTCCATCTGGGTCTGGAATTCGGTGTCCTTCAACTTCCGACCACGCAGGTCGGCGGTCATCGTGGCCAACTCTCCGAACCAGCGGCTGACTGCAGCCTCATCGCCGTCCGCCAGCAACCCTCGAGACCAGAGGGTTTCGACCACGCTGAACGCGATCATCGAGCGGAGCATTCGCGCACCGAATTCCCGTCGTGAGGGCAGGGGATGGCCGGCAGCCTGGGGGCAAAGGCAGTCAGTTGTTTGGTTAGGATCCATCTGGCAACTCCTCCTTGTAGCCGCGTGCTGCCGGGCCAACTGACGACGCACGCTTCTCGGCCCAGTCCGGCCACCCCTTGCGACGGCAGGAACGGCGGGTGGTTGCGCCTGTTTGGGGTAGCCGTCTCGCGGTCGGGTGCCGGATGCCGTACCGCTCGCAGGCCGTTGGACGAAGGAAGCCCTGGGGGGAACGGCGGACTACTTCGCGTCCTTGAGCTGGTTTTCGTCGCCGACGGTGCGTAATCGCGGCGGGTAATGGTCCCGCACAGCCGACGCATCGACCGGGAGGTTTCCGTGGGCAAGGTTCAGCGCATCTCACCCTGTCTCTGGTTCGACACCGAAGCAGAGCCAGCGGCCAACTTCTACGTCGACATCTTCCCCAACTCACGGATTACCGGCCTTGCTCGTTACGGAGAGGTCGGCCGCGAATTCCACGGGAAGGAACCCGGGTCTGTGATGACCGTTGGGTTTGACTTAGATGGCCATCCCTTTACGGCGTTGAACGGTGGGCCCCTCTTTCGCTTCAATGAGGCGATTTCGTTCCAGGTTCTCTGCGAGTCGCAGGGGGAGGTGGATCATTACTGGCACCGGCTGACCGAAGATCTGGCGGAGCGGGAGCAGCCGTGCGGTTGGCTGAAAGACCGCTACGGCGTCTCCTGGCAGGTGATCCCTCGAGTGCTGGTGGAGATCCTGCATCGGCCGATGAGCGAGGCCGCCCAACGAGCCACCCAGGTGGTCTTCCGGATGAAGAAGCTGGACGTGGAGACAATTCGCCTCGCCTACGAGGGCGGCTAGGGCGGGGGTCGCTCGCGCCGAGCACTTCGTCAAAGCCGATGGAGGTCTGGTCAAAATGGCGTACGGACGAGGCTTCGCGAAGCTGGGGCTCTGGGTCGCTGTCGCTGTCATCGCCGCGGCATCGGGCGGGCGCGGCGACATCCTGCCTCCGACCAGGGAGGCCGAGGAGCCGTTAAACGAGCTGATATCCCAGTGCATCGCCGCGGGCGGGCTGCGGGCGGCGCCTCCCGGCAGCGGATTCCAGTCCTCTCCGGGTGACCCGATGAAGCTTAGAGAAGCCGTGGCAGCGAACCGGCAGTACTGCACCCGGCCGGTCCGCGACCTGCTGGTGTTCTTCTGTGGGCGGGTGAGGGGGGACGACCGCGAGGCGCTGACGCTCCTGCTGCGTACCGTGGGTGAGGTGACGCGCGACGAACTGGCGATGGGGTATGCGAGCTTTCATACTGGCCGCATCGCGGTGCAGAAGGGGGACCTGCCGAATGCACTGCAGGCCTACGAGGCAGGGGCAGAGCACTTTCGCGAGGCGAAGGAGACCGGTTGGACGGGTGTTTGCCTGAACAACGCCGCCTTCGTCCTGATGCAGTCCGGCGAGTATCGGCAGGCCGTGACGAGGTACTCGGCAGCCCTGGACGCCTTGCGGCGGGCACACGGGCCAGCGCACCGCGATGTCGGCACAACTCTGGGAAACCTGGGGCACCTCTACGGGGAACTCGGAGAGTTCGACCGGGGGCTCCAGCACTTGAAACAGGCTCGCGTGATTCTGGAGTCCCTGGACCCAAAGGGCAGCTCGGAGCTGGCAGCCGTCCACTCCTTCACCGCCAGTGTCTACGATCTCGCCCGCCGCTATCCAGAGGCCGTGAAGGAGGGCCTCAAAGCGCTGGCCATGACGCAGGCTATCGAAGGGGCATCATCGCCGCAGGCGGGCGTGATGCTGACAAACCTGGGGAACATCTACAACAAACAGGGTCGGTATCAGGAAGCGTTGGAGGCCCTCACGAAGGGCCTGGAATTGATCGACGCAGCAGCGCCGGGAGGACCCAATTCGGCGGCGACGGTTGCTACCATCGGGACCGTCCACCGAAATCTAGGGGACCTGCCCCGGGCGCTTGCCAGCCTGCAGGATGCTGTGGACCGGTGGACGCGGGTGTACGGCGCGCGGCACCCCGACATCGTTCAGGCGCTGCATATGCAGGGGCACATCCATCAGGAGCGTGGGCTTTTCGCGGCGGCGCTTGAGCGCTTCGATGCGGCCCTGTCGAGTTCGGCGCTCGAGCCCGGCTCGATGCCCGGTTCAGTGCCCAGTTCCGTGCCTGCGGACGGTCGGTCCAGCCCGGCGTACTCTCCGTCTCGGGAGGTGGTGCGTCTGCTCTCTCATCGCGGGGAGATGCAGGAGGAGCTCGCGTTTGTCGAGCAGGATCCCGCCCGACGCGTCGAGCGACTGGAGCGGAGCCTGGCGGAATTCAGCAGCGCTGGGGCAATGTTGGATCGCGTACGTGCGGGAATGGAACTCTCCGGCGACAAGCTCAAAGCTGGCGAGGATGAGTTTCAGTTGTTCCCTCGCCTGGTAGGCGTTTGCGTAAAACTGGGTGTTGAGGGCCGGCCGCAGCACTCACTCGCGGCCTTCAACGCCGCGGAGCAGGGGACGGCGCGCGTGTTCCTGGAGCAATTGGCTCGAGCGAGGGCGTCAAACGTCGGTGGGGTCCGCAAGGAGTTGCAGCAGCGCGAGGCGGCCCTGGCAGTTGCCCTCGAGAGCCTCGACACCCAACTCGCCCGCGCCTCGAACCCGAGGTCCCGGGCCGCCGTTGGGGCGCTGCTTGAGCGGCGGACCCAACTGGCAGCCGAACACCAGGAACTGACTGCCCGAATGCGCCGGGAGTATCCGCGTTACGCGGCGATGGTCCATCCCACCCCCTGCTCGTTGCGAGACGCCGCGGCCTGCCTCCGCCCGAACGAAGCAGCCCTCCACTTCGTACTCGGCCGCGAAGGGTCGTACGTGATTCAGCTCGAGAACCGTGGCAGTTCCGGTGGGCTGGCAATCGCGCGACTGCCCGAGCAGGCCAAAATCGACGGGGCTGTGAATGGGTTGCTCGCTGCCGTAGGGGCGGGCCGCCAGCCGACTGTGCGGGGAGGCCGGCAGCCGCTCCGGGGCACACGGGTCGCAGGCGGGAGCGCCTCCAGCATGAAAGCCGTGCGGGAGCGGGGGGCAGCACTGTACTCAATGCTCTTGGGTCCGCTCAAGGAGGAGTTGCAAGGCAAGAAGCTGCTTATCATTCCGTCCGGCCGACTGGCGATGATGCCTTTCGAACTGCTCGTGGAAGACGGGCGCTTCCTCCTGGAGCGCCACCAGATCCGGTACGCTCCTTCCTTGACGACGCTTCACACACTCCGAGTGTGGGAGCAGACACGCCCCGCCCGCCCGACAGCCGCCGCCGGGCAGCTCTGGGCGATGGGTGATCCCGAGTACACCCCGGCAGCGCGCGTTCCCGTGCAGGGCGAGGGTCGGACGGGAGCTGCTTCACCCCTGAGCTTTGAACGGCTGCCCTACAGCGGCGAGGAGGTGCGGACCATCGGGGGGATCTTTGGCGCGGGCCGATCGACGATCCGTGTCGGCAAGGCCGCGACCGAAGGAGCGGTGAAGGCGGCCTCGCAGTCCGGTTCGCTTGGCACCGCCCGTTATGTTCACTTCGCCGTGCATGGCGTGCTCGGCATGGGGGAGGGGCGGCAGCCCGCGTTGGTCCTCAGTCAGTCCGGGCGTGACCGGGAAGACGGCATCCTCACGATGGAAGAAGTGAGTGGACTGAAGCTGAACGCGAATCTGGTGGTCCTCAGCGCCTGCCATACCGGTCAAGGCCGGCTCGCCGACGGCGAGGGCGTCACCGGCCTGGCCCGCGCGTTTCTGCACGCGGGGTCTCGGGGCGTGCTGTGCAGCCTGTGGCAGGTGCCCGATCGCGACACCTCGATGCTGATGGCGGACGTCTACCGGGGGCTCAAGCGGGGGTTGACGCCAGACGCCGCCCTGCGAGAGGCCCAGCTCCGGATGATGCGGTCCGGCAGACCCCCTGACTCCTGGGCACCGTTCGTCCACATCGGGGCGTGACCGCCGCGTGTAACCGCAGTGGTGATCGGGGACGCGGATCGGTGATCGCGCTGCACGATCGACAGCAACTCGAGCAGCCCCCGCGCATCTAAGGGCTCGCCTGTGACGGCTTCGGGACGTCCCTTGGGGTCTGTGTCACAGGTGGCCAGGTGGAAGCGATGGACGGTTTGAGCGACGGAGCGGGCGCTATCGGCAAGGTGCGTCGGGGGACGGTTCGGCCGGCCGCGGCGATGGCGTCGCTCCTCGCGTGTTTGATCCTTCCGGGGGCCGGGCTGGCGATCACACCGAACCTGCCCGGGGACTCCTCCGAGAAAGCCCCGAAGGGCTCCGCCGGTTCCGCGGTCGCGCGGGTGCAGTTCAATCGCGACATCCGGCCGATACTCTCGGACAATTGCTTCGCCTGTCACGGGCCTGACCAGAACAAGCGGGTCGGGGGACTGCGCCTTGACCTGGCCGATGAAGCCGTCACCCGGGGCGTGATTGTGCCTGGCAAGCCGGAAAAGAGCCGGCTGTTGACTCGCGTCATGGCGACCGACCAGCGGGTGATGCCGCCGGTCTCATTTCACAAGCGCCTGACTGCGGCGCAGAAGTCCTTGATCCGCCAATGGATCGCCCAGGGCGCGCGTTACGAGGGTCACTGGGCGTACATCCTTCCCCGACGTCCGGAGGTTCCACGGTTCAGCGACCCGGCCTATCCGGTCCGCAACGCGATCGATGCCTTCGTGAGGGTGCGGCTCCGGGCCAGCCTTCTTGTCCCACAGCCTGAGGCGAATCGCCACACCCTCATCCGGCGCCTCTGCTTTGACCTGACGGGCCTGCCTCCCACTCCGGAGGAGGCGGTTGCCTTCATGAATGATCGCAACCCGGACGCCTACGAGCGACTGGTGGAGCGGCTACTGAAGAGCCCCCACTACGGAGAGCGCATGGCCCTGGGCTGGCTCGATGTCGTGCGGTATGCCGACACGATCGGCTACCACAGCGACACGCCCCGAAACGTCTTCCCCTACCGGGATTGGGTGATCCAGAGCTTCAACGAGAACAAGCCCTTCGACCGTTTCACGATCGAGCAGATCGCCGGCGATCTGCTCCCGGATGCCACCCAGCAGACACGTGTTGCCTCCGCCTTCAACCGGCTGCTGCTCACCACGGAAGAGGGCGGTGCCCAGGCGAAGGACTACGAAGCGCGTATGCTCACCGATCGAGTGCGGGCGATCGGTGCCGCCTGGCTGGGACAGACCACCGGGTGCGCCCAGTGCCACGATCACAAGTTCGATCCGTTCGCCCAGCGCGACTTCTATTCCCTCGGAGCCTTCTTCGCAGACATCCAGGAGCCGATCATCGGCGCGAGGGAAGCCGGGATGCCGGTGATGACGCCCGATCTGGAGCAGGCTCAGGCAAAACTGGACGCCGAACTTGCACGGGCTCGTGAGTTTCTGCCCCGGCTCGCGGCCGCGCAGTTGAAGTGGGAAGCCGATGTCCAGGCGGGAGGCTATGCCCTTCCGGAGCTAGCCGAGGGCTCGACCGCACCGGAGGCGGCGAAGAGTCGCGCCCGGCAGGTGGCGGCCGGCCTGAAGAAGCCCACCGCTTCGAGGTCGGCGGCCGAGACGGGTCAGATCGAGGCCTACTTCCGCGCGAGCGCGGCAGGTGAGTTCAAAGCCGACCTGGAGGCGTTGGCCAGGGCGGAGAAGGCCCGAAACGACTTCGCTGCCTCCGTGCCGAAGTGCCTGGTCAGCGTCAGTAGCCCGAATCGCCGGACCGTCCGCATCCTGCCGCGCGGCAACTGGATGGATGAGAGCGGGCCGGTGGTGAAAGCGGCCTTCCCGGGCTATCTCGCTCAGCCGAAGATCGAGGGCCGGGAGCCCACTCGCCTCGACCTGGCACAGTGGCTGGTCTCGCGTCAGAACCCGCTGACGGCCCGGACGGTGATGAACCGGCTCTGGAAGCAGTTCTTCGGTATTGGGCTCAGCAAGGTGCTGGACGATCTGGGAGCGCAGGGAGAGCCGCCGGTGAACCCCGCGCTGATGGATTGGCTGGCCTGCGAGTTCATGGACAGCGGCTGGGACGTAAAACATATGGTGCGGCTCATCGTGGGCAGTGCCACCTACCGGCAGGTGTCCATCCCCCGTCCGGTTCTCACCGACGCCGATCCCTACAACCGCCGGCTCGCCCGACAGAGCGCCTTCCGGCTGGACGCCGAACTGGTGAGGGACAACGCCCTGGCTGTTTCCGGATTACTGGTGACGAAGATCGGCGGCCCCAGCGTCAAGCCCTATCAGCCTGCCGGATACTGGGAAAACCTCAACTTCCCCACGCGGGAGTGGGCTGCGGATGCGGGGGAGAGCCAGTATCGGCGGGGGCTGTACACCTGGTGGCAGCGGTCTTTTCTGCACCCGAGTTTGGTTGCGTTCGACGCGCCCAGCCGCGAGGAGTGCACCGCCGAGCGGACCCGCTCGAACATCCCGCAGCAGGCCCTGGTGCTGTTGAATGACCCCACCTACGTCGAGGCGGCGAGGGCATTGGCCTCGCGGATTCTCCGGGAAGCAAGGCCGGACATGGAAGGGCGGATAGCCTGGGCCTGGCAGCGCGTGCTGCAGCGCAACCCCCGTCCGGAAGAGTCCCGGATGGCCCGCGGGCTGGTTGCCCAGCACCTGCGCGATTATCGGCTCGACCCGAAGGCAGCGGACGAATTCCTCCGGGTCGGACTGGCGCCGGTCCCGGCAGGGGCAGATCCGGGCGAACTCGCCGCCTGGACACACCTCTCCCGGGTGCTCCTCAATCTGCACGAGACGATCACGAGGTCCTGAAGTTGAACGAACCGTTCTCGAACACTCGAACTCCGCATTCCCAATGGCTGGCCCGCCGGGCGTTCCTCGGGCAGGCCGCCCAGGGCGTGGGCTCTGTGGCGCTCGCCTCCCTCCTCGCACAGACATCTGCGGAGGCGGCTCCTCCGGCCGGAGTCCTGAAGACTCTCCCTCTGCCTCGGAAGGCACATCGCGTCATCTGGCTGACCATGGCGGGGGGGCCGTCCCATCTGGAGACGTTTGATCCGAAGCCGAAGCTGACGGAGATGCACGGCAAGCCGATGCCGGAGAGCCTGACAAAGGGTCAGCAACTCGCGCAGCTCCAGGGAGCGCCGCTGATCTGCTTTGGTCCGCAGCACCCATTCTCCCGATTCGGCAAGCAACAGATCGAGATCTGTTCGCTCTTCCCCCACATAGGCTCCGTCATTGACGAGATCTGCTTCATCCGGTCGATGACGACGGAAGCCATCAACCACGACCCGGCGCACATGTTCATGAACACAGGGTCGCAGATCGCGGGCCGTCCGAGCATGGGTGCCTGGGTGACCTACGGCCTGGGGAGCGAGGCGGCCGATCTGCCCGGCTTCGTGGTGCTGACGTCGCTTGGTCGGGGTGGGCAGAACCAGCCCATCGCCGCCCGACAATGGAGCAGCGGCTTTCTGCCCAGCCGGCACCAGGGGGTGCAGCTCCGCGGGAAGGGGGATCCTGTTCTCTACCTTTCCAACCCCCCGGGGGTGACGCGGCAACGCCAGGGTGCCGATGTGAAGGCCATCAACGCGCTGAACCGCCAGCGTCAGGCGCTGGTGGACGACCCGGAGGTGGCCACCCGCATCGCGCAGTACGAGCTCGCCTTCCGGATGCAGGCCAGCGTGCCTGAGTTGATGGACCTCAGCGGCGAGAGCGGCCGGATTCTGGAGCTGTATGGCTGCCGACCGGGCGACGGATCGTTCGCATCCAATTGCCTGCTCGCGCGACGACTCGCCGAGCGTGGCGTGAGGTTCATCCAGCTCTACCATAAGGACTGGGACCACCACGGAGGCATCAAAGAGGGGATCGCACAGAAGGCCGAAGAGATCGACCGCGCCTGCATGGCGCTCATCACCGACCTCAGGCAACGTGGCATGTTGGAGAACACCCTGATCGTCTGGTCCGGCGAGTTCAGCCGTACTCCGATGTCCCAGGGAGGGAGCGGACGGGACCACCACAACAAGGCCATGACGGTCTGGCTGGCGGGCGCGGGCGTGCGCGGCGGTACGGTCTACGGGTCCAGCGATGAGCTTGGCTATGCTGCCCAGGAGAATGTGGTCACCGTGCATGACCTCCATGCGACCATGCTAAACCAGCTCGGCATCCGGCACGATGCCTTCAGCATCAAGTTCCAGGGATTGGATGCGCGACTGTCTGGCGTGGAGGGCGCTCGAGTGCTTGACGACATCCTCATGTGATGACCCCGGCTCGCCTCCCGCAGCCGGGATCGCCATGCCGTCGTCGGATGTCGAGCGCGGGTCCCCGAGACCCTTCACCGGAAAAGAGCAAAGGCGCAGCCAGAGTCAGCGTCGAACTTGATTGCGGCCCGGGACCGTCCCGGGCAACGGCTTTTGAGGTAGCCCAATGAAGCGCTCCAGTCGCAACCGGTTCCTTAGTCTGGCGGGCCTCGGTGCCGCCGCCCTCTGGCTGGCCGGCCCCACGCTGGCCCAGGGCGTGGCCAAGTACATCCACGTGCCCGGCTATTTCCCCGCTCAGGCCGACAGTCAGGCGCTCGGCCCGGCGCACGGCGGGGCGGCCGTGGATCGCGCCGGCAACGTTTACGTCAGCACGGACACCCCTCGCGGCATCCTCGTCTTTGGCCCGGACGGCAAGTTCTTGCGCAACTTTGGGCCGTCGATGATCCATGGCCTGCACCTCCAGCGCGAGGGCGACGCGGATTTCCTTTACGCTGCGCGGCCAAGCGCCCACGAGGTACAGAAGATCAAGACCGACGGTACCGTCGTCTGGACGATGGGTTACCCCGAGGCCTCGGGCATCTACACCAAGGCCGACGAGTTCAACCCGACGAACGTAGTAGCCCTGCGAGACGGCACCATCTTCGTGGCGGACGGCTACGGCAAGAACTACATCCATAAGTACGACGCCGATCGGAAGTACGTGAAATCGTTCGGCGGTCCCGGCGCGAACCCGGCGGAGGAGGGCAAGTTCAATCGGTGCCATGGGCTGGCGGTTGACCGCCGCGGACCCACGCCGATGTTGATCGTCTGCAATCGGGAGAGCGGGCGAGTGGAGCAGTGGGACACCGACGGCAAGCTGGTCAAGATCCTGCAGCGCGGGCTGCGGATGCCCGCTGCGGCGCATGTCCGGGGGGAGTACGTCGCCATCGCCGAGCTGCAAGGGAGAGTCACCATTCTGGGCAAGGACAACGAGATTGTGGCGCAGCTCGGCGACAATCCGAAGGCGGACCAGCGGGCGAACTTCGGGCTCGACCCCGCGATGTGGACCGACGGCGTCTGCAACTCGCCGCACGCAGTCGCCTTCGATCGCGAAGGCAATCTCGTGGTGTCGGAGTGGAGCAAGTTCGGACGCATCCTGCGGTACAAGGTCGAGCGGTAGGTCGCCGGACGCGGCCCGCGTCTGATCCGCAGACCCCGAGGGTCTCCATTACGGTGCACTCGGGGTCTGCTTCCCGGACGTCCGCCGAAAGACTCGCATGAGAATCGCCGTGTTTGGCGCTGCGGGATGGCTGGGCCGTGCGGTGCTGAGGAATCTGGAAGGCCGGCACTCCGTCCGGGCGTGCGATGCCGCCCCCGAAGCCTGGGATGCGTGGGCGGACATCGATGGGCCCTGGGAGGGTGACCGATGCTACGGGGACATCACCCAGTTCCCGAGCGTGGAGAGTGCGCTCGACGGAGTGGATGGCGTCATCCACGCGGCGGCGTACTTCGGCCAGGCCGAAGATGATCCACTCCCCTGGATGATCAATCTCAAGGGCTTGTGGAATGTGCTGGAGTCGGCCCGGAGGCGCGAGATCCGGCACGTGGTTCACGTCGGGTCACGGGAGACGGTCCACCCGCGGGGTGTCTTCTTTGACGAGTCCGTGCGGCGGCCTGGCGGGGGTGTCTATGCCCTCACCAAGCGTCTGCAGGAGGAGATGTGCCGCAGCTTCCATGAAGCGCACGGGATGCGGATCTTCGTTCTCTGCCCGGACTACATCGTGGATAGCCGGCTCGGACTCGGCCGTTTTCGCGAGGTGCTGGGATCTGCGGACCGGCCCTTGCGGAACGGATGGGTCTGCCGCCACGACCTCGCCGAGGCCTGCCGTCTGGCGGTCGAGAACGAGACCTCGGTGTTCGAAATCCTTCACATCGTCGGCACTCCAGAGGCGGAACTGACCTGCAACGTGGCCAGATCCCGGGAGGTGTTGGGGCTGACGTACCGCGGGAATCTGGAGCAGTACCGGGTTGATCTGCCGGCCCGGATCTCGGACACCTCGGAGCGGGACTAGCGACGAGCTGGCTCCTCGGGAGCGGTTTCGTGCAAGGAGAGAGGGCGGTCCCCGCAGATCCGGTCCCTGTCCCGGCCCCGGATCGTCTTCATCCTGACGCGGCGCGGAATCGTTCGTAGACGCGCTCGGGCATCGGACGTTGCAGGCGCCAGCGGACCCGGATGGGTCGCTCCGACTCTTCGCTGAGGTAGGATGCCGGCCCGAGAAAGAAGTAGGGCTCCGTTCGGCCGTCGCGAGACGGCTGCTCACGGGCGAAGAGGAGGATGTGCGTGCCCTTCGCGAGGTGTTCCCGGTAGCGCTCTGCCGTCGGCGAGTCGGCGCGGGTGACGCTCTGCGACTCCCAGTGGAGTTCGTCCGGGGAAATCACATAGTCGTTGTAGCGCGTGGTGGCCGAGTACTCGTTCTCTCCCTTTCGAAGCGTCACGAAGAGCGCGTCTGCCTGGTGATCGGGAAACCACCGGACCCCTTCCCGCAGGGAACTCGGACGGCTCAGGCCGAAGGCGGTCGCGATGGCGTTACGGCCATAGGTGCCGTGAATGCGAATGGGGACGTCGCCGAGACCTTCGCCTTCCAGCCGGTAGGTGAGTTCGCGGCTGCGGTCCCGCAGCAGTTGCAGCAACTCAGCCAACTCCAGCCTGATGGCGTTGAGCTCCCAGAGCCGC
>CAZSRZ010000105.1:0-18428 GCA_964609085.1 uncultured bacterium
GCGTCCCGCGTGCCTTCGGCCGGGTGCTGGACCGGGATCCTCATCCACGGGTCTCGAGCACGGACTCAATCGGCCGCTGCTTCGGCGGTAGGTTACCTACGCTCCCTCACGGTCGCGGCTCAGCTCAGGCGTGGCGGTCGTCGAGGGCCTTGGTCGTCGAGCGCAACGCGGACGCCGCAGCTACGCCCGCGCACCCAGGGCCGAGTCGCGCATCCAGGGCTGCGTGCGCGGGAGGCGGGCGGTGCGTCGCTCTGTCTCGCTGCGGTCAGGCCCCGCGGTTTTCGGTCGGCTCCCGGGGGATGACGAGCATCTCGGTGAATCCAGCTAGTGAGTCAGGTCGCTCCCCGATCGGTTCTCCGGCCGCGGTCACCCAGGCATGGCCGGACCACTCCCCGTCCCGCTGGACTAGCCCAAGGTGCAGACGGGCCTCGATGCCGAGGCGGCGCAGGTAGCGCAGTCGCAGCAGGGAGAGGGGCAGACAGGTGAGCCGACGGCGCACGACGGGCGTTCGGGCAACCCACTCCACCGCGCCGAGCGCCGCTTCGGCCCGGCGGCGCTGCGCTTCGTCCGGCGCGGCCTCGGTGTCGGACCATCTCTCCGCCATCTGCCGCGTCTCGTTGAACGGCTGGCGGCGGACTCGGGGCGGGAGGGTCAGTCCGGCGGCGAACCCCTCGACTGCTCCCGCGATCTTGTCCCACCAATGGTGTCTCATCCCATCAGTTCCGCGATGAGCCGGGCCGCGGTGATGGGGTCCGAGCCGGAATCGAGGCGTCCGGCCGGCGTGCGGGCGAGGAGGCCCAATGTTCGGAAGTGCTCTCCTACCGTCTCGGCATCGCCGGGCAGCAAGGAGCACGGAATGATCCCCGAGAGCGCCTCCCGCGGGCCGACAGCCGTCCATGTCGGCCGCCCGGCGGTGATCCTGGGAAAGACAATGAGACGGCAGGGCCTGGGTACGGCCGCAGCCTGAGCGTCCGCGCTGAGGGGACCGCGCAGCGCCGCGAAGCGTCGCACCGTGCCGGGTCGAAGGCGCGGCCGGCGCGGCCAGCCCATGGCCTCGGGGCGCTCGCCGCGGAGCAGGACCAGGTCGTCCGCCAGCAACGACCATCCCAGCCGCATGAGTGCCGCGGCCAGCGTGGACTTGCCGGCACCGCTGAGCCCCACCAACAACACCGCCGCGGGAGCGCAAGCAGAAGGGGGTGCCGGCGGGACGCCAGCGTTCCCAGGGGGCACCATCATCGCCGCGTGGAGGGGGTGGCACCCTGGTCCGCGCAAGAGATACGGCAGGGCCGTGGCCATGGCGGCGGCCAGATCTCCCGCAGGCGCGCCTCCGGTCGGCTCAAGCAGCCGGATGGTGTCGCAATTCGGATCGACCTCAACCCGCAGTCCCGCGGGGGCCCTGAGCATCAGTCGCCCGCCGTCCAGACAGTAGCTAACGCCGGAGACGCCCTCCGTGAACGGCCCCTCGGGCGACTCAGCCGGTTCGAGTACGGCAATCGTCAACGCGCGTCGCGCCGGGGTCGCTGCCGCCAGGGCAGGAGGCAGTTCGGCGAGCACGGCTCGCCGCAGCGGGCCCGGAGGCAGCCGCACCACAATCCTGAAATCCCCGAAGCGACGCACCAACACGGGGCAGGCTCGCGGCGATCGTGCGGCTCTAGAAGCGGTTTCCGTCGCTATCCCGTTGATCCAGCATCCGCCGCAGGGTGTTCTGACGGATGTCGCCGTAGATCGTCCCCGAGCCGCGGATGTCGCGGAATCCACCGCCAGGACCTGTCCCGGTGCCGCGAGTCAGGTCCGCCACACTGCCGATGTGCCGCAGTCGGGGCGTCTCGTAGGGGCGTCGGTCGTGAGGTTTTTCCGTGGCGGAGATCAAAGGTTGAATCCATTGCCGCCGGAAGCGGCATCGAAATAATATCCTGCGGTGGTCCACCGTGGGACGGAGTTTATCTCCGGCGGCAGCACGGTTGAAACGTCGATGTTCACCGAGGCGCCTGTGGTCAGTGTGCCCGCATTCCGCGGGAGTGGCACACCCGTGACCGGCTGCATGTAGATTCGGCGGAAACCGCTGAACGACGTTCCCTGGCCGAACAACGTTAGGCGCTGCAGGGTCGTGCGGAAGGCTGAGGCGCTGCCGTTGTTGTTCAGCGTCACGGTGGCGGTCAGCACGCGTGTGGTGCTGTTGAAGCTCCATGCGCCGACGGAGCTGAGCACATTCGGCCGTGTGCCGCCATTGCTCGTGACCGCCTCGCGCTGGTCTTCCTTCACATTGGCAGCTTCGTCGTAAGCTCGGACCACAACACGATGCCGCCCGTTGGTGGCGCGCGTGGTATCCCAGCTCACCGAGTAGGGGCTGACTAGATCGACCCCTATCAACCGGTCATCTTCGTAGAGCTCCACGCGCTCGATGCGGTCGTTGTCGGTCGCCGTGGCCCCGATGGCCCGGACGCCGGAAACGACCTCCCCATCCGTGAGCCCGGTCATCGAGACGGTCGGTGGAGCGGTGTCGATCCAACCGCGGCCTTCCGTAAGGTCGCTGAAGACGCGCTGGTTGGTGGTCCAGGTGTAGATGCGGTCATTGAAGAGGACGAAGAACTCGTCGATGGCCCAGGCTCCCGCGCCGCTGGCGGTGTCGACCATCCGAATGAACCACGGAGTGGTGGAGCCGGGCGGCAGAAATGCATTCCCGGCGGCGTCCAGATCATCGCTCACCAGCCAGGAGCCTGCCGGGATCCCCGTGATGTCGAAGCTCTGAGAGAAGAGCGGGTTCAACGGGTCGGGACCGCAGCCGATGATGCAGGTGGTGAGATCGGCCGGTCGATTGTGGCTGAACCCAAAGACGACCTGACCGATCCCGGTCGCGCTCAGCGCCACGACGGCATCGGAGGTCTGCCCGCCGTAGCTGGCGCGGATCGTCGCGGAGGTGCCGCTGCTCGGCGCGGTGTAGAGCCCGGAGGCGCTGATGCTGCCGCCGCCGCTCACCACCGACCAGGTGGCTCCAGGAGTGGGGATGCCGTTGAAGGTGGCGGTGAATTGCACTTTCTGGCTCCGCCGCGCGGCGGCCGTGGACGGATGTACCTGCAGGGCGGACGTGAACGCCGGGTTGCCTCCGTAGATCACCAGGGCGTACGGTTGGGGCCCTTCGGGTACGTTGGGAGCGCTGATCGTCACGGTGTACGTGCCGGCGCTGGCCTGAACCGCGGTGAGGTTGATCCCCTCGACGTTGTTGGTGGTGTCGCCCCCCACCCCGGCCCCGTTGCCCCGAAAGGTCCCCGGCGGACCTGTGAGGGTGAGGCTCAGGTCATTGATGAGCTGCGGCACAACCGAGGGGTCGCCCGGGCGATCGTTGTAGACCAGGAAGACATTTAAAGGCGTCCCGGCGGTGATCGTGAAGCTGTAGCTGTCCGACTCTCCCACGGCCAGGCCGTTCTTCACGTCGGTGAACAGGAGGCGTGTGTTGGGCGCCCCACCGAGGGTTTGCGGCGCTAGAGACTTCTGCAGATCGATCCGGCCCCAGCCCTCCACGTTGTTGGGGCGAGCCGCCATCTCCTGGGTGGCGCCTTCCCCGTACTGACCCGGCGCCATGTCCTGAGCTCCGGCCAGCAGGATCGCCTTGACCAGCGCTGAGGATGGCTCCACATGGCCCCGCACCTCCTGGAGATACTGGCGCACCAGCGCGCTCGTGCCGGCGGCGTGCGGGCATGCCATGCTGGTGCCGCTCAGGTAGATGTAGTTCTCGTCAACGGGGCTGAGGCTGGTGGTGATGGCGCCGGGACCGTGGGCCAGCCGGCTGGCGGTCGGGTAGACCTGGATGTCGTCGATGTCCGCGAAGACGGTGGTGTCCGTCCCGTTGGCCTGAAAGAACGTGAAACGAAACGCGAGGGCGCTTGATGCAGGGAAGCCTGAATAGACGAACTCTAGCCAGGAGCCTGATGTGGTTCCCTGCAGGTCCTGGACCGGGGAGAAGGGGCCGCCGGAACCCGTCGTGGAGTACTCCACCCGCAGGAGGTTCGAGTCGTTCGTGTTGCACTTCACGAAGAAGCTGAGGGTCAGCGACTCCGGCACGGTGGCATTCACCGTCTGCGTGAGAGTGGTGCTGCCGGGGGCGCCGCTGGTGTTTTGCTGGTGACAGTGCCACACATTGCTGCCGGAGTGCGTGCCGCTGTTGCCGCCGTTACGGACCCAGCTCTGCACCCCGGCGCCGGCGGCCACGCTCCAGTTGCCGGCGGTTTCCACGTTGTCGTTGATCGGGCGGACCTGGGTCCGCATCGAAGCAATGAAGGTCCCCGGAGCGCAGATGTCCGGCCGGATGCGGTTGTCGTCGCACGGCCCGCGCGAACTGAAGGCGGCCATGCCCAGCGCGTTGTTGGCGATCAGGTCGTCCCGCACCGGATTGGTGGTGTATCCGAAAAGAGTGCTCCAACTCCAGGCGATCGCCGGGCGGCTGTTCTCAGAAGCTCCGACGCTGAGGCAGTTCTTGGCGACGCTGGGTGAACCCATGCTGTCGAGGTCGATGACGCCGTTCGCATTGGCGTCCACGCCGTCGTTGCCCGCCGCGAAGCAGAGGAGCATGTCCGGGTGGTCCCACATGAAGCGATCGAGGGTGTAGCAATCGAAATCGTACTCCCCGTTGGTCAGATGGCCCCAACTGTCGCTGTGGGTTCGCGCCCCGATATCGTAGGCGGATTGGAAGAGGCTGTAGATGTCCCCCAGAGACGCGAGCGCGCCGTTCGCGTTGACGAACGACTGCATCACCAACTGCGCCTCGGGCGCAGGGCCGGCGAAGCTGCCGGCGGGGTAGCTTAGCGTGGTGGGGCTGGAGCCGGACATCACCCCGTTTCCGAGGACACTGCCGGCGACGTGGGTGCCGTGGCCATCCGGATCGTTCCAGGTGCCGCGGTTGCCCCATATCTCGGCCGCCAGCACCCGCCCGCGCACATCGGGGTGCAATGTCCCGGCCGTGACGCCGAGGCCGACGCTGGCGTCGTCGCCGGTATCCAGACCGGTATCCGCGACGGCCACCACCTGGTTCGCGCCGTAGAGCCCGACCGACGTCCGCGCGGTATCCACGTTGGTGATGTCCGCGGCAACGTTGTTGTAGAGCCGCCGCACCGGCGTGGGCTCGATCCAGGAGACGCCGAAGGTCCGCGCTAGAGCCCGGAGGGTGCTGACGGGCACCAGGGCCCGCAGCATCGCCGCCCCCGAATCGCTGCGGTCAACCACTGTGCCGCCCAGCCCGCGCACGCGACGCGCCACGCCGTCGAGATCCGAGGGCAGAAAGGTGAGTACGTTGACGGCCGCGTTCCCCCGCCGACGGTTGAAGGCAGGGCTGATGGCATAGTGGGGATGATACGGGACCACGGCGCGGACATTGGGCGCACGCCGCAGGCGGGCCACCCGGGCCCGGGGCATCCGCACCGAAAAGGCATTGTGCGGGACATAGCGCAAAATGCGGCCGCCCTGAAGCCAGATCGCAGACTTCCAGGCCGGCTGGATCGGCCCCTGGAACTGGACGATGTAATGTCCCAGGCCCTTCTGCTTGGGTTCCGCCCGATCGAACTCGCGGGCAGCGGCTTCCAGCGAGGCGTCGCCCGGCACGCGGGCTTCACCCTTCGCGGGATCGAAGGGACCGGTGACGCGCAGATGAATCGGCGCGGCGGACGGGCGTGCAGCCTCCGTCGGCGACAACCCTAGGATCACGCCGCAGCTTATCAGCACGAATACAGGCACGGCACGGCAACGAGCGTGCATCAACGCCTCCCAGAACCCAACCGCGGAGTCTAGTTGATTATGTCGACGTTCAGGATACCGGACAAGGGCCGTCAGGCACTCCCGCGGGCTCCGGAAGGCTCAAAGGGCTACATGTCGATCCGGAGGCCTCCGAGAGGCGTGCTGTAGTAGCCGCCCACACTGCTCCAGCGGGGGATGCTGCGCACCTCCGGCGGTAGGATGGCGCGAAGCGGCAGTTGGACGCTCTCGCCGGGTCCAAGGCTGCCCAGATCGCGCGGCAGCAGGGTCCCGGTCAAGGGCTGCATGAATACCTGCCGGAACCCCGTGAACGTATCCCCCGTGCCGTGCAGCGCCACGCGCTCCAGGCTGATCCGATAGGCCGTTGCGCTGCCGTTGTTCACAAAGTTCGCCGTTCCCTGCAACTCACGGGTGGTCGAGTTCCAACTCCATCCCCCGATCTCCATGAAGATGTTGGGGCGAATCCCACCGTTGTCGACGGTGAACAGGTTGACCGACTCGCCCACGTTCCCGCTCGAATCGTAGGCCAGCGCGGTCAGCCGGTGCTGGCCGTTGGAGATGCGGGTGGAATCCCAGGTGATCAGGTAGGGGCTGGCTTTGGCGGTCCCCAGCAGCCGATCGTCCACCAGGAACTCGACCCGCTTCACCACATCGTTGTCCGTGGCGTCCGCGGCCAGGTTGACGGCCGGGCCGGAGACGGTCTCCCCGTGGAAGGGGGTCGTGAGGGCGACGGCGGGCGGCGCCGTGTCGATCCACCCTATCCCGCGGGTTCCGTCCGGGATGAAGCGCTGGCTCTCCCGCCAGTTCCAATGCTGGCCGTTGAAGCTGACGCGGAAGGACTTGAGCCAGCCCGTGTTCCCGTTCGCGCTTGAATCCGTGACCACCAGGAACCAGGGTGTGGTGGGACCAGGGGGCAGCATGTCACTCGCGGGGTGCGGCAGCGTGATTCCCGTGCTGAATCCTGCCTCGCCGGCACCGCCGCCGTAGGTGCCGGAGATGTCAAACGTCCCCAGATCCAGGAGGGGCGCGTCGGGATCGGTGCCGACGCCGAGGCGACACGTCAGGTCCGCGAAGCCCTGGTGGCTGATCGACCATTCGATGATGATCTCCGCGTCTCCGGGGACGAGCGTGATCTGGGCGTCCGCGACCTGTCCGTCGTAGGAAGCCCGCACCACGGCGTCGGTCCCAGTAGCCGGAGCGGTGTAAAGGCCGTTCGCGTCGATACTCCCATCCCCCGAGAGGACTTCCCACAAGACACCCGGGGTCGGCACCCCGTTGAACGTTGCGCCGAACTGGTACCGCTGGCCGAGTGCGATGGAGGCTGTCGTGGGATGCACCGCCAGCGAGGGGGAGAACGCCGCATCGCCCGCGAAGACCACCAACGCGTACGGCTGCGGACCCTCCGGCACGTTGAACCCGGTCACCGTGATGGTGATCGTCTCCCAGCCGACCGAGCCGCCGGACACGTCCACCCCCTCGATGTTATTGGTGCGATCCGCGGCCCCATTTCCCAGAAGTGTGCCGAAGCTCCCGGAGACCTGCAGGTCGAGATCATTGACGAGTGAGGGGTTGGTGAAGAGTTGCCCAGGCCTATCCGTGTAGCAGAGCATGGCGGTGATGGGCACCCCGCCGGACACATCCACCGAGTAGGTGTCGCTCTCTCCGGTGCCGATGCCGTTCCGCACGTCTGCAAACACCAGTCGCCGCGCCGGATCGACGGGGTCTCCCTGCGGCAGGAGCGTTCGGCGGTTGTCCAGCCGGCCCCAGCCCTCCACGGAGTTGGGGCGGGCGGTCAATTCGCGCTCCGCACCTGTTCCGTACTGCCCCGGGTCCATCTCCTTGGCCCCGGCCAGCAGCACCCCCTTGATGAGCGCCGCGCTCGGGGCGGGATGGTTGCGCACCTCCTGCAGGTACTGCCGCGTCAGCGCCGCGGCCCCGGAAACCTGGGGGCAAGCCATGCTGGTGCCGCTGAGGAAGGTGTAGAAGTCGTCTCTCGGGTCGCCCTGGGCGACCCATCCCCAGTCGGCAATCCTGCCCCACGATCCCGGGTAGATCCGGAAATCGTCCAGCTCCACGAAATGATCCGGGTTGAACGGCGACGTGTGGATGAATCGGAATCGGACGGTCACGTCGGACGACTGGCCGATACCGCCGATGGTGAACGCCGCAAAAGACCCTCCGGTGTCGGCCTGGATCTCGGAGAGCAGGTCGAACGGGCCGCCGTCGTAGGAGATCTCCACGTAGAGCGGCGCCGCCGCGTCCGTGTGCATGTTGGCCCAGAAGCTGAGCTCGGAGTAGCCCGAAGTCGTGGTGTCGAACGTCTGCGACAGATAGCTCGACTCCGGGTTGATCGAGAAATTCGACTCGGAGATGGACCAGACTTTCGACCCCGTATGACCCCCGGAGGCACCGTCGGTATGCGTCCAGGCGGGGATACTCCCCGAGGTGACCGTGGAGGACCAGCCGCCGGGGCCGGGCTCCACCGGGTCGTTCAGGGTGTAGGCCTGGGTCCGCGCGGAGATGATCCAGCTCCCGGGCGCGACGAGGTCCGGCTTGATCCGCCCATCCGCTGTTGGTCCGCGAGAACCGGCTGCCCACATGCCCGAGGGCTGGTCGCTCATCGGGTCCTGCATCAGCGGATTAACGGGAAACCGTCCGCCGTACCAGTCAGTGTAGGTCAGGCCCTGTTCGGGGCGATCCCCCTCGCTGGCGCCCACGGCCACGCAGTTCTTGGCCGTAGCCGGGGAATAGAGAGAGAAGGGGTCCACAACCCCGTCCAGATCACCGTCCGTACCCTCGTCTCCCGCCGCAACGCAGATGACCATGTCGGGATGGTCCCAGACAAATCGGTCCACGGACTGGGAGTCGAAGTCGTAATCGCCGCCGGCCAGACGGCCCCAACTGTCGTTGTGGATCCGTGCGCCCAGCCCGTGGGCGTCCTTGAACATGTCGTAGGTGTCGGTGACGGTGGAGAGGATCCCGCCGTCGAGATCCAGCAGGGACTGCACCACCAGCCGGGCTTCAGGGGCAGCGCCGCAGAAGCCAGTTGAAGAATACTGATGGGTGCTGGGATCGGAGCCGGAGGCCACGCCGCTGCCCAACACCGAGCCGGCTACATGGGTCCCGTGCCCGTTCGCATCGCTCCAGAGGCCGCGGGTGTTGTAGACCTGCGCCGCGAGTACTCGGCCCTCGAAGTCGGGGTGCATCGGGCCTGGCGGTGCGTCGATGCCCACGGAGCCGTCGTCTCCCAGGTCCAGCCCGCTGTCGGCGACGGCGATCACCTGGCTGGCACCCAGAACGCCGGTCTCGGTCCAGACATCCGGCAGGTTCGTCACCACCCGTGACCGATCATTGAGCAACCGGGGCCGACGATACGGCTCGATCCAGGCCACGCCGAAGGTGCGGGCGATCGTTCGCAGGGAAACGGGGGTGACATCGGCTCGGATCACCCCTACAGGCTCCGACTGTGCCAGGACGACGCGCCCGCCCAGGGTTCGAATGCGCGCAATCACATCCCGGACGTCCTGGGGCAGGAAGGTGGCAATGGTGACGCGGATGGGCCGTAGCCCGCTCTGCGCCAGGCGCGGGTGCAGGCTGTACTGCGGATGGAAGGGGCGCACCGACCGCACGTGACGGGCGCGGCGCAGGTCCGGCACGGCCCGTCGGGGCACGCGCACGACGAAGGCATTCTTCGGCACATACCCGAGGATCCGCCCGCCTCGCGCCTGGATTTCGTTCTTCCAGCCGGCCCCGATAGGTCCGTCGAACTGCACGAGGTAATGGCCCTTGCCGCGGGTGTCCGGCTTGCGATCATACTCCCGCTCCGCCAGGGTAGCCGAGAGGTCGGCGGCGATCCGGGGATCCCCCTGCGCAGGGTCGAACGGCTTGCTCGCCTTCAGGTGCAGGAGCGAACGCTTCGCGGGGGCCGCATCCGGTGGGGTCATCCCCGCCATGCAGAGGATGAACATCAGAAGTGCGAGGAGGCGATGGCGAGGGGTCGGCATGGGTGAGTCCCTGGGTGAGGCACAAGCGGGCCTGTTAGTCCATGTTTCCCCCCGGATCGACGGGGGCCTCCCTATGACCGGAAGAGAAACCCGGAATCCTGCGAACGAAGGCCTCTATCTGAGCCCGCAGTTGTCGGCCCTCCCGAGGTGGGGTGCCGGTCTCAAGACATGCCTGCAGCGGATTACGCCAGTGCCCGGCCAGCACTCCGGGCCAGACAAAGACCGGACGTGTCCGGAGCTCGACGGCCAGTGGGGACCCCTGGCTCAGGCCGGGCCCCTTCCCCCACTGCGCCATCACGACGGTGCGCGGCCAGTCCGGACCTGCCAGGTCAGGAAGGCCGATGGGGGGTGCGGCACCGAGCAGCTCGACGGCGAGCGCGAGGCCCGCGGTCACCCACCCACGGGTAAAGGGGTTGGGACCGAACGCGCGCCCCCAATCGATCTGCGCTCCGGACGCCTCGAGGGCGGACCCGATGTCGCACAGCCACAGGGGCCGCCAGCCGCCATGTCGCAGGAAGTGGAGCACGAGCAACCGGAGCTCGTGAGCCCGGTCCAGCGTCATCACCGCTATCCCGCCGATCTCGGTCATGGCGGCATGCCGGCGAATCTCCGGCCAGCCGAGGTGGTAGCAGCGATCGTGCGGCGCGGGATGCAGGTCGATCGGAGTGGTGAGTCCCAGCCCGGCGGCGACGGAGTGAGCCGCGGAGAACTGATCCGGGTCCACCCAGAAGTCGAGGTCTCCGCTGGGTCTCAGTTCCGCCTCCGGATAGAGCCGCCCCAGCGAGAGACCCTTGATGAGGATGGGCTCGATTCCCCCGGCACGAAAGGCGGAGACTGCCGCACGGAAATGCTCCACCTGAGCTCGGGCGCGCAGTCGCTCCAGCGCCGCCACGCGGAGCAGGCTCTCCGGCGGGGAGACCAACCGACGGGCCACCAGCCCCGCGCCGCCCATCGCAATGACACGCTCGCACAATTCCGCGTCCGGGGTCTCGGCCAGCAGCGGAGGATCGGATCTCCAGCACTGCCGGTAGAGTCGGGCCAGCGCCTCTCCGACACCGTCCGGGGGTCGGGCGGTCACCGTCCTGTGAAGGCGGTCAACGCGGCCAATCTGGCGGCGGCCGCTCCGCTGTCGATCGATTCTGCCGCAACCGCGATCCCCTCCCGCAAGTTCGCGGCCTTGCCAGCGACCTGCAGGGCAGCGGCTGCATTGAGTAAGACGATCTCTCGTCGAGCGCCGGGTTCACCCTCAAGGACAGCACGGGTGATCGCGGCGTTGCCGGCGGCGTCTTCTCCCGGTGCCAGCGATTCCGCCTCCACCGTGCGGAGACCCAACTCCTCCGGAACGACTTCGGTGTGACGGACCTGACCGTGATCAACGGAGGCGATGAGCGTGCGGCCGAGGGTTGAAAGCTCGTCCAACCCATCGGCACCGTAGACGACCATGCCGCGTCGACATCCCAACTCGCAGAGGGCCGTCGACAGGAGGGGGACGAGAGCCGCGTCGTACACGCCGATCACCTGATGCTCTGCGCCGGCGGGGTTGGTGAGCGGCCCCAGGCAATTGAAGACGGTGCGAAAAGGAAGCTCGCGACGCACGGGGGCGATGTGCCGCATAGCCGGGTGGTGGGCCTGGGCGAACAGGAAGCCAACGCCGACTTCGTCCACAGAGCGGGCAATCATCTCCGGAGCGAGGTCGATGCGCACGCCCAGCGCCTCGAGCAGGTCCGCGCTGCCGGTGCGGGACGTCATCGCCCTGTTGCCATGCTTGGCGACGGCGACCCCCGCGCCCGCCACAACGAACGCGGCCGTGGTGCTGATATTGAAAGTGAGAACCGCTCCGCCGCCCGTGCCGCATGTGTCGACCAGGGGACGCCGGCCGGGGCTGACGGTCACCGCGTGGCTTCGCATCACCTTCGCGAAGCTCGTGATTTCGCCTGAAGTGGCTCCCCTGCCGGCGAGGGCGGTGAGGAAGGCGGCCATCTGCACGGGGGTTGCCTCACCGGCCATCATCCCGCTCATGGCCGCAGCCGCGACATCCGCCGACAGCTCGTTGCCGGCCACCAGGGTCCGCAGCGCCTCGTTGATCATGACGGCCGTGCCCGCGGATCAACGTCGCTCTCAAGCCGGGGGAAACCGCAGCGATGCACGACCCTGACCGCGGCGAAGCCGTACGGGTGCGGGCAGGTCGAGAGAGCCTCTTCCTGTGCTGGGATGAGGAGTTCCAACGCCAGACCCTCCCGCTCAACCGGTCAGCAGCAATTCCCGAGAACTGGGCGCGTTGATTGGGGACACGCCGTCCGGCCCCACGGAGACGATCACTTCCAGCCGTACACCGAACCGACCCGCGAGGTAGATCCCCGGCTCGATACTGAAGCTCATTCCCTCCTCGAGCAAGGTCTCGTATCCGCTAACCAGATTGGGCGGCTCATGCACCTGGAGGCCGAGGCCGTGGCCGGTCCGGTGCAAGAAATGGGGGCCGTATCCCTCGGACTCGATGTGACCTCGCGCCGCTCGGTCGATGGCGGAACAGGGAACCCCTGGCCGGACCGCCTCGATCGCCCGCTGCTGCGCCTCCCAAACCACGCGGTAAACCTTTCGCACCTCGGGATCTGCGGGCTCCCCAATGCAGCAGGTAACGGTGATGTCGCTGTAGTAGCCGTGCAGGTGCGTTCCGAAGTCGAGGATCACCACCTCGCCTTCTCGCACCGGCCGGGCACCGTTTTCGTGGTGGGGCATCGCCGAGTTCGGCCCGCTGGCCACGATACAGAAGGCAACCGAGCTCTCCCGAGACCGGCGGACGAGCGCGGTCCGCAGGTCCGCCTCAATCTGCAGCTCGGTCCGACCGGGCGCGCAGAGCGCCACCGCCTCAGTGATCGTCTCGTCCACGGTCCGCGCCGCCGCCCGCATCACCTGCAGCTCCTCCGCGGTCTTGCAGAGGCGCAGGCGGCGCATCACATCTCCGGACCGCACCACTCGGCCGGTGGGGAGCACCTCGCGCAGATCGAGCAGAAAGGCGCTCCGCGCCTCTTCGTCCCACGCCACGCACTCAACTCCCCGAACCGCGTCGCGCAGGGCGGGAAGATAGCCCTCGGCGTCGGTCCAGGCCCGCACCACCTGGTCCGGGAGGGACTTCTCAAGCACCTGGGCCTCATTCATCACCGGGGTGATCCAGGTGGCGGTACCGTCGGGGCGGAGCACCAGCGCCAGAAGCCGCTCGGCGGCATGCCCGTGTTCGAAGCCGGTCAGGTAGTACTGATCCGGCCCGGGCGTGAGGATCATGGCGTCGACCCGCTGGTCGGCCATCGCGGCGGCAGCCCGGCGCATTCGGGCGGAGAAATCTTGAGCGGTGATCATCGGCATCCCGAGGGCGTTGCGATCGGTCAGGGCATGCTGGGGTCACCAGGTCGACCGGATCCTCCCTACTATCTCACCCTTTTCCGGCGGACGCGAGAGTTAGGCGGGCGGACGCTACGGGTCTCCGAACTCCGGGGACTCGGCGGATCTGGGAACCAGCCTGTAGCCGGTGCCGGGCACCACCACCAGCGCCCGCCGGCCGTACTCACCCAGACGATCACGCAATCGGTGCACGCAGGTGTAGACTCGCCGCGCCGCGTCCCCGGGCGCGACCCTCCACACCCGCCGCGCCAGTTCCTCGCGGGAGAAGACGCGATTGGGCTGAGTTGCGAGGCACCAGAGCAGCGCGAACTGGAGCGGGGACAACGCGATCGGGGTCCCTCCGACCACCGCTTCGTAGCTGTCGGGGCGGAGCTCCAGTTCGTCCAACCTCAGCGAAGACGGAGGCCGGTGCAGCGCAGCGCGGCGGACCCGGAATAGCACTTCCTCCGCCGAGGCCTCGGCATCGATCATGTCGTCCGCATCCTCGAAGTCTGCCGCAAGGACCTGGCCGCGTTCGGCCACGATCACGTAGGCAATGCCGGCGCCCATGTGGAGCCGGCCAAGGGATCGACGGATCGCCTGCAGATCCACCCGGCCGTCCCAGGGGTCAACCAGCACCACCTGCGGGACCGCGTCCCGCACGGCACGACCGAGCTCACCGCGGTCCGGCGGCAGCAGTACCACATCCAGGCACGCAGCCTTCAACTCCGCGAGCCAATGGGCGAAGCGCTCTGGGCGTGGCGTGATGATCAGCAGCCGGACCTCCGGCACGACGCTCTCCCCGGTCCTCACGCGAGTCGCCTACGACACCGATTGGCGGAGAACCAGGATGCATCCCGTCTCGCCGCCTCGGCTGTGGAGGAATCGGCCGCCCTTTCGGCAGTCGGGCCGGGCCCCCGGGCTCTTCCCGGAAGCCAAAACGTGAAGCCATTCTGACATCGAATTCTCTCGCGCCGCCATGGTCGTTCGCGGCATCAGCGCCACTCATGTCGTAGTCGGGGCGCATTGCGCCGGAGCGTCTTCACGGTTAAGGCCAGGTGTCGCGAGTGTTAACTCTGTGTGTCCCCTCGGAGGCCCGAGGGAGTGCCCACGGGCGCTAGCGCGGCGGGGCCTCCTCCACGCGCATCACGCAGCTCCCCAGCGTGATTTCGTCACCCTCGGCGAGGGCGGCGTGACGGATCTGCACGCCATTGACGGTGGTGCCGTTGGTGCTCCCGAGATCCACCACCACCCAGGCCCCCTCGCGCTGCTCCAGGCGCGCATGCCGCCGCGACACGCGCTGGTCGAGAACCACCAGATCGTTGTCCTCCTCCCGCCCGAGCGTGATGGGGCGATTCAGCGGCACGATGCCGCCCGCCAGACCTGGTGGCGCCAGGAGGCGGACCTGCAGACGCTGCCCCATCCCCCCATGCGCGACGGGCGGAAACGACAACTCCAGCGAGGGCGGTGCCGGCTCGGCGAGGCTGCGGGCGACCACGAGCCCCGGCTCACCGGTCGCTGCCCCATCGCGGCTGTGGAACCGCAGACGGTGCCGGCCAATCTCGATCACCGAGCCGTCCCGCAGCGGGGAGGCAGCAACGGGGGTTCCGTCCACCCGGAGCAGCGGACGGGATCCCGTGTCCTCAATTCTCGGGGACGGCCGCAGGGTGAGTCGGGCCTGGCGACGCTCGACCGCCGGATCGCCAAAGAGCGGGATTTCACACAACTCGTCCCGACCGAGGTGGCAGAGATCGTGGACCAGCGGCACCTGGCGGCCCTCCCGACTGCCGGTCAGATAAACAACCCACGATCGTCGGGCGATCTGCTCGACCAGAGCGGAGAACAGGCCGATGCTGAGCCCTAGGATGGTGAAGCCGAAGCTGCGGCTGAAGGTGGCTACCGTCTGCCCCTGGGCGAAAAGGTCGAAGAGGAGACCACCGAGTAGCCCACCCAGCAACCCTCCGCGCAGCCCATACCCGATGCCGCGACCGCCCGCTGCCACCCCGGCACCAATGCCGGTGGACGCGCCGAAGATCACCCAACCGATCGCCCTCGCCAGGATTTGCATCCCCGCGTTCTGCGCCGACGCCGACGCCGCGCCATAGACCAGGTTACCGCAGCACCCGCCGACGAGGGCAATGGTCCCTCCCACCACGAGCCCGATCAGTCCGCGAGCCACCATCCGGCCTACGCGCCCGTGCGGTAGTTCCCGGGCCACGGCCAGCCCGCAAGCAATGACGCCGCCAATCACGCCGAGGTAGAGCAGCGCCTCCACGATTTCTGTGGGGCCGCGCAGCATCTGCTCACCTTCGCGGCGGGCCGCCCACGGTTCCGCGGCCAGTGCGGCGAGTAGACCGGCAAGGGCACCCGCCGCACCCTGGCGAACGAGCGTGCCTAGCGACGCCTCGATCGACCGAGAGCTCATGAGGATTGCAGCGTTCCCGCTGGCGACGAGGCCGGATGGGAAACTCCCTGCGCATCGCCTTCCACAAGGATTTCCACGCCGCCGAAGCGGAGACGGTCCCCCGGCGCCAGGGGCGCACGCCGAATCCGAACTCCGTTCACGAAGCTGCCGTTCGTGCTGCCCGCATCGGTGAGGATCCACCCTCGCTCGTCCCACTCGATCCGGGCATGGAGGCGCGAGACGCCCGGATCATCGAGGGCGAGGCCGCACTGGGCCTCACGCCCGATTTCGAGCACCTCCCGACCGAGCGGCAACCAGACCTCCGGCCGCCCGACCCGCCGCAGCGCCAGTCCGCCGTGCGGGGTGCCTCGCGAGACGCGCTCGAAGTAGTCGCCGGCATCGCCGAACACCGTTTCGGGAATCTCGCCGCCGATCGGACGATCGAGCACCACCTCGGGCATCTGCTCGAGAGCGGGTGTGAGCAGTCGGTCGAGGTACTCGGCGGAGGGGGGCCGGTAGGTGGGCTGGCGGGTGGCGTCCTCCCGGCAGCAGAAGCGCAGCCGATGCTTCCCGATCGCGATCACCGCCCCGTTGCTGAGCGGCACCTGGCGAATCCACGCACCGTCGACCGTCACGTGCGCTCCATCCGACGCCATCAAGGCCGGCGCTGGTGTGAGGTAGAGACGCGCCGCGTCCACCGGCACATCCGGGTCGCCGAACAGGGGAAGATCGGCCAACTCGTTGCGGCCGAGCAGCGACGGGTCGCGGTAGAGGGTTACCTCCCGCCCCTCTCGGGAACCTGTCAGATAGACCACCCAGAAGGAGCGGAGCATGCGCTCAACCAGCGCCGTGGCGGCACCGACGGCGGCCCCCAACAGGGCGAAGCCCAAAAGCAAACGCAGCGCGATAGGCAGACCGGACCAGACCATCATCTGAAAGAGCACGCCGGCCAGGGCTCCGCCCACAATCCCGCCGCCGAGGCCGGGGTAGGCGCGCCGACCCGACTGCGTGGTCAGGCCCGCTCCCAGCCCCAGCCCGAGGCCGAAGATCGACCAGCCCACCGAACGCGCCACCAGTGCCCGCGTGATCGGGTCAGGCGCCATCGCGCTCCCCTCGAGCAGGAAGTAGAGCGCGTGGGCGAGGATGGCGTACCCGTAACCCATGGCCGCGCCGAAGAGCCCGCTGCCGATCGTCTTCGACCAGAGCGCGCCGGGCGTGGCGACGCCCCACAGTTCGCTGAACACCAGCAACGCGGTGATGAGCCCCCCCACGGCCACACCGGGGGCGAGTGGCCCGGCATACGCGCCGAGAACGCCTTGAGGCGCCCCCAGTCGACCATCCGCCATCAGACGGGCCGGCTCCAAACACAGGAAGACGAGCACACCACCGAGGGCGCCGAAGAGGGCCCGACGCCGCACCGGTTCCTCAGTGGCCCAACGCCGCATCCCGCCTGCTGCGCCTGTGGGCACCTCTCAGGGCCCGCCGACACCGGGCGCCGGCACCAGGGATGCCAGCCGCTCACGGCAGCGAGCCGCCGCAGCGGCACCCGGGTAGAGGTCGACCACGCGCTGGTAGGCCGCCCGGGCCGACTCTGGTTTCATCGCTTGCTCCCAGCACTCGCCGGCGCGGGCCATCGCCTCGGCCGCCAACTGCTCCCAGGCCCCGAAGAGCGATGCCACCCGGCGGAACTCCGCCGCCGCTGCCGCAGGACCGGCCTTGATGCGCGTAGCCTCGGCGCGGACAAGCTGCGCCTCACCCGCCCAGCGCTCATTGGCGGGGGCGGCCAGGGCTTCCAACTGCTGCCGAGCTCGGTCCGGGTCGCCAAGCAGCAGGAGGGCCCGGGCCGCGGCGAGTTGCGCGGCGGCGTACAGGTCGAAACTCCCCGGCTTCTGCAAATCGGGCGAGGCGAGCGCCGGCTCCAGGAGCTTCCGTGCCTCTGCCGGCTGGTTCGCCGCCACCAGCTCCTCGGCAGCCCGAATCCGAGACTCCAGGGACAGTGGACTGCTCGGGAAGCGCGAGAGGATGGTCTGGAACGCCTGCGCGGCCCCAGCCCGATCACCGGTCCGACGAAGCGTCCATCCGAGTCGATAGGCCGCAGCGGCGACCGTTGGGGCGGGGCCGGGGGCCGCGGCCGCGGGGCGGTACTCCCCCGCCGCCCGGGAGAATTCGCCCCGCGCAAAGCTGATCTCGCCCAGCCGGAACCAGGCATCCACTGCCAGAGGATGCCCGGCGTGGGAGCGGGTCAACTCCTCGAAAGCGGCGCGGGCCGGCTCGACGCGACCCTGATTGAGAGTCGCCCAGCCCAACGCATACCGGGCCTCCGGCACCAGGGCTGATCGCGGGAAGCGGGCGAGCCAGTCGCGGAGCACTGGCTCCGCTCTTTCGGGATGTCCAGTGACGTCCAGCAGCCGACCTCGACCGAGCAGCAGGATGGCGGCCGTCTCCTCATCGGCCGCTGCCGGGTCCGCCGCCTCGTAGAGTCGAAGCGCGGCGGAGGTCTCTTTCCGCGACTCCAGGGCCCTTGCCGCACGGGCCTGGGTCCGGGGGAGGAGTCCCGCGGGTGGAGCATCGCGGGCAATGGCGGCGAGGTGAGCATCCACATCGGCGGTGCGGGAGAGGGCAGCCGCGGCCTCCGCCGCGCCGGCGTTCGCCCGGAGACGCGCGGCCCGGTCGGGTCGCCGGTTCAGGATGGCGATGAAAAGGGTGGCAGCCTCGGCCGGGGCGCCCGCGGAGAGCCGGGCCTCCGCCTGCTGGAGCGGCATCTCCAGGGCGACGGCGGTTGTGGGGAACCGCTTCGATATCGTCTCCTCGATCTGGGCCAGCTTCGCGGCATCGCCCGCAGCCCGGTAGTGGTCCGCCAGGGCTTGCGCCGCCCCAGGTGCCGCGCGACTGGTGGGGAAGCG
>CAZSRZ010000106.1:0-1088 GCA_964609085.1 uncultured bacterium
TGTGACGGAGTCACGAGGCACTCGGGATTCTTCGACCACGTACCCCGGATGGGTCCATGGGTCGGGGCCGGGTTCGTCAACGCCATGCGGGCCGGAGGCCCGCGCACCCAGGTCGTCGCACTCGCAGGCCATCGGGGATCCCCCGCTCGATAGCGGACTCGCCCTCCGTATTGCGACGGAGTCACGAGGCACTCGGGATTCTTCGACCACGTACCCGGATGGGTCCATCGATGACGTTCGGTGTGCGTGACCGGGAGCGTGCCGCGTGCCTCCGGCCGGGTGCTGGACCGGGATCCTCATCCGCGGGTCTCGAGCACGGACTCAAACAACCGCTGCTTCGGCGGTAGGTTACCCACGCTCCCTCACGGTCGCGGCTCAGCGCAGGCGTGGTGGTCATCGAAGGCATTAGTCGTCGAGCCCGGACCGGGGAGCGTGTGCGCGTGATGGCTGGTAGGCCCGGCAAGCGAATCCCGGACACCCCCCGCTGAGCCGCGACCGTGAGGGGGCGTGAGGCCGTTGCCGCCGACGGATTCGCTCTCCGTCTTGTGACGGAGTCACGAGGCACTCGGGATTCTTCGACTAGACGCTCCCCAACTTCGCCTTCCGCGGTGGGTTCGTAGGATGACATGTGCTTGAGGGGTGTGGCGCGCTGCGCTGTCCCGCTCGCAACACAGAGAGGACTACGGCCGCTGCGGGTTGTCTCGTCCATGATGATACAATCGCCAACTACGCCACATCCTGCCTGGATTTCGGCCGGTCCAGCGGTTTGGTCCTCGAGATGATCGTGTTCTCTGGGAGCTTTGGGACGCTCGATGCCTACGAACTATCACCTTGCGTGTCGCGATCTTGTCAGAAAGATGGTCCTTCGGCCCGCCTGCGAAAAGGCGGTGGATACCCAGTCCAGCCAGACTGACGCTGGTGCGCTAATCACAGGCTTTGGATTCCTCGCCCCGTACGATGACGACTCACAGTTCCTCGTCGGCTGTCTGGCCGGAAGTGATCATGATTACATTCGTCGCTTCCTTGAATCTCTGTTCGAGCGCCTTGAAGATCACCGGATTAGCATGGGGCTGGCCAGAGTCCCCATC
>CAZSRZ010000106.1:1098-18335 GCA_964609085.1 uncultured bacterium
ACTGGGCGTGGGGCAGGCGCAGTCCGGCCAGCTTCCATTTCCGGGCCGTGGTATTGAGGCCGGAGAGCGGCCTGGTGAAGGGAGGGCCGGTGCTTTGGGGTTCGTGGCGAATTCCGAAGACGGGCTGGTCGCGATCACTGCGGGCCACGTGCTGGGAACCGTCGGTACGCGGGTGTTCTCCATTATCCCGCAGGGCTCGAACTGGGTCGTCGGCTCGGAGATAGGAAGCGCCGCTGCGGTCTGGTTGCCAACACCCGAGGGCGGATCCGACTGCGGTTGGATGAATCTCAACTCTTGTGGGATGGACTGGGGTTCTGCCGACGTCATAAGTGGGTATGCAGATGCTTCGGGGCAAGCAAGAGGCACTCCCGTCATCCGGACGAACCGAAGGGGTGAAGCCCGGAACGCGGTCGTGGAGTCATGTGAATATGATTCTTACCTCACTATTAATGGCAACCTGGTGTTTGCGGAGAGACTAATGTTGCTCCATGGGGACTCTGACTTTGCCACTTATGGTGACAGCGGTTCTCCTTACTGCCTATCCCAGGGTGAGCCTCTTGCCATTCATGTTGGTGCTGTACACACCAACCACTTCTTAGCATTTCCTCTCTCCGCAATGCCCAGCCTGACCGCACTCCACCTTCGACCGCTTGTTCCGGGTGGTCACCGTTGTGAGGGCTAGCCGTATGGACCTGCCTGCATCCCAGAAGGCGAAGCGGGACCTTAGCCGGAAGCTGCGGGCCATGCCCGGATTCGTCGGCATCGGACTCGTCTGCGGGGACCATGAGGTGTCGATCCTGGTCTGCTGTGAGGACCCGGAGGCAGAGTGGGCATCGTCGCTCCAGCGCGAGGGATATGGTGGCTTACGTGTGGGCCTGGAGCGCGCGTCGCCCGGCATCGCCCATTCCGTGGGCTGACCGCGGCACCAGAGCGTCGAGGGTGAGAACCGTGGCCGAGCGGTTGTCCGGGACGGGCGGTTCTTAGGCGAGGATCTGTCTGATCGGGTGGCCGAAGTCGATTTCCAGCCGCTTTCGACCGGGGATCTCGAGCCGTTTGCTGTCCAGCCCCAGGAGGTGCAGCACGGTGGCATGGAGATCGGTGACGTAGTGCCGATCCTCGATGGCGTGGAACCCGAGCGGGTCGGTGGCGCCATGCACGCTGCCGCCCTTGATCCCTCCGCCGGCGAGCCACACGGAAAAACCGTAGGGGTGATGGTCCCGGCCGTCGCTGCCCTGGGCACCCGGGGTGCGGCCGAACTCGCTCGCCCACACAACCAGCGTTTCTTCCAGTAGCCCGCGGCGTTTCAGGTCCTTCAGCAAGCCACCGATCGGTCGATCCACCTGGGAGCAAAGGGCGGTGTGTCCGGACTTCAGCCCGCTGTGCGCGTCCCAGGCCCCGGCTCCGCCGTTGCTGCCGTGGTAAACCTGCACAAACCGGACTCCGCGCTCCACCATTCGCCGGGCAGAAAGGCAAAGTTGGCCGAATGGCCTCGTCACGTCCTGATCCAGGCCGTAAAGGGAGCGTGTCTCCTCCGGCTCGGCCTCCAGGCGCATCACCTCGGGCGCCGCGGTCTGCATCCGGAATGCCAGCTCGTAGCTCTTGATCCGGGCACGCAGAGCCGCATCCTCGGGGTACTGGATTCCGGCGAGCCTGTTGAGACGGCCGAGCAGGTCGAACTCCGCCTCCTGCTCCTCGCGGAACGTCTCCTTGCCGGGGCTGGCGTAGGGGAGCGGGTTCCGCGGGTCGACATTCATCCGCACCCCGGCGTGCTCGGGGCCGAGATAGCTGGAGCCGTGACCCATCACCCCGCCGCAACAGTCTGCCAGGGGAGTCCCCAGCACCACGAACTGCGGCAGGCTGTCGTTGAGCGAACCAAGTCCATAGTGAATCCACGAGCCAATGGTCGGGTAGCCCCCTTCGAGGGCGTGGCGTCCGGTGTGGAACTGAAGCTGCGCGCCGTGGTTGTTGTCGGTGGTCCACATAGAGCGGACAATCGCGAGATCATCGGCGCACGAGGCGACATGGGGCCACCAGTCCGAGATCTCCAGGCCGCTCTGCCCCCACTTGCGGTACCCCACCTGCAGCGGGTAGATCTTGGGATGGACGGTGTGCAGCCCCGCGATGAACTCGCGCAGGTTTTCGCTGAGGTAGGGCGACTTCAGCGTGTCCGCGTAGGGTGATTCGGCTATCGTCTTCCCCGCATGCTTGTTCAGCTCCGGCTTGGGGTCAAAGCTCTCCATGTGGCTGGTGCCGCCGACCATAAAGAGCCAGATCACGCTGCGGATTCGTGGGGGGAAATCGAGCGGCAGACCGCCGACTGCGGGCAGCCCTGTCGGCCCCGCCACGGTGGACGCGCCCGCATCCCGGGCGAGGAGTGTCCCCAGCGCCAGTCCGGTGGCACCCATGCCGGTGTCGGCAAGGAATCGGCGGCGTGACACACCGGGGCAGGCAGACGTTCGTCGAGGTCGATCGGGCATGGAAAAGGCCTTGTCAGCACCCCGTTAGGCTGCGCGAAGCCAGCCGGAGTTTCGCCGGAATCATACCCGGTCCTGCGGCGGCGCATGCGGGCATGTGCGAAAGCCGGTCCACAGGCTATCGCAGGCCGCCGGCAGCACCAGACGGAGCGATGCCCCCAGCAGGCAAGATCGCGTCGCCCAACTGCCGCCCCTGACGACCGCGAGTTGGTTCTCGGGGCCGACAAAGCTCGGTAGGCCGGCGGGGTCTCTGACCATCTCCACCAGCCCACCCAACCCCCCACCCAACTCCCCACCCAACTCCCCATCCGGGGCTCGACCTACCGTCCATTCCCAGACGTTGCCGAGCAACTGGCGGAAACCCGCGGCGCTGTCGCCGTCCGAGAGGCATCCGACGTCCTGTGTCCCTCCCAGCCCGATGGCCAGCGCGTCCGAGTTGGCAAGGTGGGGTGTCGGTGCCTGGGTTCCCCAGGGATAGGTAGCCTCGCCCCGGGTCTGGTTACCGGCTGCCGCGTCCCACTCCTCGCCATTGGGCAGGCGACGACCCGCCCACCGGCAGTAGGCTTCCGCTTCGAAGTAGGCGACTGGCGCGACGGGCCGGTGGGGCTCCAGCGGCAAGAGGCGGTCGAACCACGCCCGCCGCCAGACGCGGCCATCTCGTCGCCAGCCGACGGGGTGGAGCCGCCCGACCGAAACCTTCCACGCCCAGCCGGCCTCGCTCCACCACCGGGGTTCGGCGTAACCGCCCGCCTCCACGAAGTCGGCATACTCCGCCTGCGTGACGGGTGCCCGGGCCATGCTGAACGCGGGGACGCGTGCGAGGCGCCGAGGCAGATCATCGAGCCCATTGTCGCGAAGTGTACCGAGGGTCGTTTCGCATGCCGGGAGGCGAACGTCTCCCGGAAATGGCCCCCCTTCGGCCGGAAGCGGCCTTTCGAGCACGTCCCCCAGCTCCGGAGCACCGGCCACCTGGAGATGGCGTGCCGCCAGGATCGCCTCGCCGAGGAGGTCCTCTCGCGCCAGGCAGCGGATCACCTGGCGGCGCAGCACAGCGACGGAGGGCGAGGTTTGCAGCCGGTCCATCGTGGCGTCGCGCACTTCGCGAAGGTAGTTGAGCAGGTTGTCACGCGAGTACCCGACACTCTCCCTCCTTGCGAGCGGGACGATGGCGGGATCGTAGAGTTCATCAACGGCCGAGTTGAGCGGGGTGACGCCGTACACCTGGCGCAACACGTACCTCTCCTGCAGCCAACCGATGTGGCCCAACACCCAGCGGAGCGGCGAGCCATCCGGCGGGACCGGAGCGGAGAACTGGGCATCCGTGAGACCGACGATGAGCTTGAGAGTGCGCTGGCGGGTATCCCATACCTGCTCAGCCAGGAGTTCGTCCAGATTCACGGGGTTACCCCACCGGCCGGAGCGCCGACTCCGGCATGGCTGTCGGCGAGGTAGGCGTCCACCACGCTCTCCGGCGCGCCGTCCATGCGCAGCCGGCCCGCCTCCAGCCAGAGGGCCCGGGTCGCCATCCGCAGCACGTCCGGCATCTCATGCGACACGAAGATCAACGTCCGGCCCGACGCACGGAGCTCGAACAATCGCGTGAAGCACTTCTCCTGGAAAGCCTCATCCCCCACGGCCAGCGCCTCGTCAATGAGAAGGATCTCCGAGTCGGTGTGCACCGCCACGGCAAACCCGAGCCGCATCTGCATTCCGGAGCTATAGGTGCGCAGCGGGGCATCGATGAAGTCTCTGACCTCGGCGAAGTCGATGATGGAGTCGGCTCGCTCCGCCACCTGGCGCCGGGTGAGCCCGAGGATAACGCCGTTCAGCTCGATGTTCTCGCGGCCGGAGAGATCCGGATGGAACCCGGCACCCAACTCCAACAGCGGGGCGACCCGACCGTGCACCTGGAGCGTGCCCGAGGAGGGAAGGTAGATCCGCCCGATGAGGCTCAGGAAGGTGCTCTTGCCGCTCCCATTGCGCCCCAGCAGCGCCACCGCCTCACCCGCCGCGATGTCCACGGAGAGCCCCTGGAGCGCGTGCACCTGCTGCCGTCGTACCCGCCATCCGGAGAGCAGCAGTCCCTTCAGCGACCCCCGGTGGAGCGTCAGGGTGAACTGCTTCTCCAGGTTTCGCGCCTCGATCACCGTGGGCATCACCCGCGCTCCGCCAGCCGCCACTTGCGCGCGCAGAAGTAACGGTGGCCAGCCAGCGCGATGAGTGCGGAGGCGAGGATGCTGATCATCAGGAAGCCCCAGTGCTCCGGCGACATTCGTGCCACCAACGTCATCACCACCTGCCCGGTTTCCGGGTCTGTCTTCTCCAGCCGCGTCGGCACCATCGTCAGCCGCTGGAAGCCGGTGATCAGTGCCGACAGCGGATTGAGCATGTAGAAGGTATAGAGCAGCCTTCCCTTCCCCCAGGGGTCGGTCAGCAGGAACCGCTCGCCGGCATAGAGGACCGGGACAAGCCAGTAGGCGATCTTGAGCCCGCTGTCGAGGATGAACCGGATGTCCTCGAAGTAAAGCGTCCACACCGAGACGAAGAGGGCAACTCCCGTGGCCAACAACGTCAGCCCGACGACGGGAATCGGGATGAGAAGGACGGTCGGGAGGATGGAGATGTTGAGCGAGTTGCCAGCGCACCACCAGAAGAGACTGTTGGCCAGTGAGTAGGCCAGGAAGACCGCCGTGGCGAGCCCGAAGTGGATGAGGTTGGAAACGACCACCGCCAGCGGCGCCAGCTCCCGGGGGAAGTAGGTGCGGCGCATCAGGTGGTGAAACGACACCAGCGCCATGGTCGAATCCATCGTGGCGGTGCTGAAGTAGAGCCACGGCAGCATGGAGCAGAACACGTACATGTGGTAGTTCTGCTGGCGCTGGCCCACGCCCAGGAACTGCAGCACCAGGGTGATGGTCAGCACCTGAAACAGCGGGTTGAGCAGCGACCACCCGAAGCCGAGCACGGAGTTCTTGTAGCGGACCTTCAGATCCCGCTGGATGAAGATCAGCAGCAGTTCGCGGTAGCGCCAGAGTTCCTGCAGGTCGGCGAGCATGGATGAGGCGTCTGGCGGGGCAGTTGGGGCCCCGCCGTCCGCGACGGGGCCCGTGGGATATTACTTATCCCCACGTCGCTCGGTTCCCTGGGGCCTCACGACTTCAACTGCTTGATGGTCAGGGCCAGCCGTGCGCCCAGCCCGGTGAGCGACGATTCCAGCCCCGGATCACGGAGAGTGCCCTCTTCGGTAAAGGCCTCGCGAGCGCGCATCACGGCGACCTGCGCGGGCAGCACCAGCACCTGGATGTTGCTCAGGATCGAGCGGAGGTGCACCAGCCCGCGCAGCCCGCCCAGGGCGCCGGGGGAGGCGCTGGTCAGTGCGGCGACTTTGTCCACGAAGGCACCGAGAGGGAGCTCGTCCGGCACGGGTCGGGAGACCCAGTCGATGGTGTTCTTCAACACCGCCGAGAGGGAGCTGTTGTACTCGGGTGAGGCGATCAGCAGTCCATGGTTTTCCTTGAAGAGCGACTTGAGGCGCAGGGCATTCTCCGGAAGACCCTCCTCGGCCTCCAGATCTCCGTCGAACAGCGGGAGCGCGTAGTCGCGCAAGTCGATCAGGGTGACCTCGGCCCCGGCGGCCTCGGCCCCGCGCGCGGCGATGCGCACGACTTTCTTGTTGAACGAGTCGGCACGGGTGCTGCCGGCAAAAGCAAGGATGCGAGGTGTGAAGCTCATTGGGGGATCTCAATCTCCGGAAACTCCGGCGGGATGCGGGCAAGATGCCCGCGCACCCAGTGGCGGCGGCGGAGAGACAGCTCCGTTTTCGGGATCCGCACCCCGCCGCCGCAGGGGTTTCGCGTCAGGCCAGGTCGAACAGGAGCAGTTCCGCCGGCTGGCCCTCCTGGTCAGCCGTCTCCGCCGTGAGGGTCAGACGGGTCTCGCCCTGGACGGCGGCCCCGTCTCCGGCCCGCAGCGAGGCGCCGTTCACGGTGAGGGCACCCCTCGCCACCTGGATCCAGGCATACCGGTCGGCACTGAGCTCCAGCTCCACGCTCTTCCCCGCATCCAGCAGGGTGCCGTAGATCACCGCGTCCTGCTGGATGGTGATGCTGCCCTCGCGACCGTCGTGCGACGCAAGCGGCTGCAGCCGGTTCCGTCGCTCCTCCGGGGGGAAGGCCTTTTCCGCGTAGACGGGCTCCAGCCCCCGCTTCGCCGGCTGGATCCAGATCTGCAGCAGATGGGCCTCCTCCGTCGCGGAGTGGTTGAACTCGCTGTGCAGGATTCCACGGCCGGCGGACATGTACTGCAGCTCGCCCGGACGCAACACTGCACGGTTGCCCTTGCTGTCCTGGTGCTCCAGAGCGCCGGAAAGCAGGTAGGTGACGATCTCCATGTCCTGGTGGGGGTGCATTCCGAAGCCTGCTCCGCCCCGAATCCGGTCCTCATTGATCACCCGGAGTGAGCGGAAGCCCTGATGCTCCGGGTCGTGATAGCCGGCGAACGAGAACGTGTGCCGCGCATCCAGCCACCCGTGATTCGCCCGTCCGCGCTCTTCCGAAGGTCGTACCGTGATCATCCTCGCTGGTCTCCATTTAGATTGACGTTCGTCCATTTGATGTTGAGTTGAATGAGCCAGAGATAGCTCACTCACCCCGTCCGAGCTTGCGGCAGAGTCTGCCGAGTTCGGCCTGTTCCGTGTCGGTGAGTCGAGCCATCACCAACCGCACATGCTCCGCGTGGATGGGAAACAGCCGGGCGATCAGCTCCCGCCCATCGTCCGTGAGGTGCACGGTGATGTAGCGGCGATCGTTCTGGTCTCTCTCCCGCCGAACCAGCCCACGTTTTTCCAGGTTGTCGATCACGAGGGTGATGTTCCCCGTGCTCTTCAACAGCTTCGCGCCCAGGTCTCGCTGGCAGAGCGGCCCCAGGTGGAAGAGCGCCTCCAACACCCCGAACTGGCTGGGAGAAACTCCCGCCTGCTGGAGATGCCTTCCGGTCAGCGCTTCCACCGTCTCGGCCGCTCTTTGCAGCTTGACGAAGGCGGACAGCGCGTCCCGCTCTTCCCTGGTGCCGTTGTGCCTGCAACCCACTGTTCGCTCCGCATTCACTGATTTGATGTCAGCTAGTTCGACATTAATTTATCTGGGTCTGCTCGCGGTGTCAAGTGGTCGGATGGTATGATACGAAAGCTGGTCCAGAGGGCACCCGCCTGGTCGGCGGCGAAAGGCAACGATTTCACTCGTGGGACTTCACACACGGCGACCGAACCAGGCAGAGCAGCACGATGATCCGGGCCTGGTGCTCGGGCCGCATCTGTTCGAGGGGGATCTGATCATGGTCCCGCTCCCGGACGGTGCGCCGGAGGACTTTCTGCCTGGCTGGTTCACCGGGGAGGTGCCGACGCTCATCTGGCCGCCGCTCGCCGAGCTCGGAGCCGAGAGTGAAGAGGGCGTGCAGTTGGAGCTTTCGGCTGCGAACTTCTACTACGGCACCCTCCGTGCCCTGGCGGAGACGGCCGATCAGGAAGCCTCGCGGTTGCTGCGGGAGCTGGCGCTCTACTGGAACGAGCACGCGGCGAGGGAAGTTTGCTCGCTCGCGCAACTCCATTTCGAGAACGATCTTGAGACCACGCTGCTCCACTACGAGCTGGCGATGGACCTGGACGCGGGCCTGTTCGAGGCAGTGCTGAACGCGGGCGTCTGCGAATTCGCGCTCTCGACCGTCGGCGACGAAGACCGCGAGGAGCGTCTGGAGGCGGCCGGCGAGCTGTTCCGCCGGGCCATCGACATGAATCCCGAGAGCGGTCTAGCCTGGTGGAGCATGGCGCGGATACACAGCGTCACTGACGACGAGGACGGCGCGCGGCGTCTGTTACAGACCTTCCTGCTCGAGCACCCGCAGGGGGCCGACCGGGAGCTCGTCGAGGGCGCACTGACCCACGGTTTCGACGCGGTCGGCGGACCGTCCGCGGAGCAAGTCGCCTTCAACGAAGCGCAAGAGAAGGCATTCGGCGGGGACCCGGCCGGGGCGGTGGCCCTCCTCACGCCGCTTAGTGAACAGTTTCCGGACAGCGGTGAGATCTGGTTTGTGCTCGGCGCGGCCCACCGTCGCGCGGGGGATCCGCTGGAAGCGGAGCGATGCCTGCGGCGAGCCGCGCGTCTGGCGGGGACGGAGCCCTTCGTCCTCTTCGAGCTGGCCCAGGCCTACGTGGATGCTCAGGACTACACAGAAGCCGAAGACACGATTCGCAAGGCCCTGGAGATCGATCCCCAGAACGCCGGATTCCTCTGCCTTCTCGGCCGCATCCTGCTGGAGATGGGCGACAGGGACGGCGCCGCCGAGGCGCTGGAAACCGCTCGCGAGATGGTTCCCGACGATCCCGAGGTGCAAGCCCTGATCGAGCGACTCGGTTCCTGATCGCCGGCCGGTGTCGGCAGGAACCGCGGGCCTCCTCACGGAACGATAAGGCGGCCGTGAACGCCGACCTAGCCCGGCGGACGGTCGGAGAATCTCGTGGCAAGCGCGGGCCTGACGGCACTGTTGCAGGAGTTGTCGCGGCTGCACAACGAAGGGCCGATCATGGTCGGCACCGGGGATGCCCGCGATGAATACGAGGTCATGCTGTTTCCCCCCGCCCGGGAGTCGGACCTGACCTCTCTCCAGCTTGTGCTGGGGAAGCGGCTCCCGCCCGACTTCGTGGCTTTTCTTCGCGCCACCAACGGAGCGAATCTGTATGTCAACGACAGCGGGTTGCATGGCGTAGGACTGGCGTCCGTCGGTCTGCTCGCCGAACTGCAGTCCGAGGAGGAGGAGATCTACGGCGCCGAGGCCCTGGCCCCGTACATCGTCTTCGGCCGAATGAACGGCTCGGGCGACTTCCTGGTCTTCGAACAGGAGACCGGCCGCGTGCTCGATGGGGTGCACGCGGAGCAACCGCACGAGTGGCGGGTGATTGCGGATAACTTTGCCGCCTGGCTGGCGCGCCTGATCGCCGCCGAGGGGCGCTACTACTGGCTGGAAGCGCTCTACGATGCGCCCGGAGACCAGCGCCGACCGCATGACGGATGAGCTGAGCTACAGCATCAGCGAGGTTGCCGCGCTCACAGGATTGCACCGGAACACGATTCGACTGCGCATCCGCCTCGGTCAATTGGAGGCCGACGTCCGCCCCGGCAAATTCGGGGATGAGTATCGCATCACGCCGGCGGCGCTCAACCGCGCGGGGATGTTGACCCCCGGCGCGGAGCCGGTCGCCGAATCGCCCACCGACGGGGCTGAGGTCCCGGAAGACCCCCAGCCGACGTTCGAGCCGGCGACGGTCGAGGATGGCGGCGATCTGCTGGCTGATCCGGGTGGAGCTCTGGTCCCCCCTGCGGCGGGCGATGCCCTGCGGGAGTTGGTGCTGCGGCACGAGCAGGCGATGTTCAGGCTCGGCTACCTCCAGGCCGAACTCGAGCAGACGCGAGCCCTCGCCGCCCGGGCGGAGTCGCTGCAGGAAGAGCATCGCGGCCACGCCGACGAGTTGGAGCGGCTGCGCGCCACTCTGGCCGCGAAGGAAGAGGAGGCCGCCGATGCCCGAGCGCTGCGCGTCGAGCTGGCGGATGCCCGGGCCCGGCTAGGGGAGCTGGCCCGGCTGCGGCAGGAGCTGGACACTCTCCAGGAGCTGGCGCAGCGGCGGGAGTCCGAGCGCCGAGCCCGGGCGGACCGACCCTGGTGGCGACTCTGGTAATCCATCCGACCAGACGGGTTCGGGAAGGGAATCCTGACTCCGGTTGTTGACTTTCTGCGCAGGAGCACCGGGCCACTGGCGCCCGGCTGGCGACTGCGGGATACTGCTCCTAACTTCCGCTCACCCCGGTTCCCAACATGCCATCTTCCTTGCCTGATCCTCTCCGCTCACGAACCTGGACGCTGTTCGGCGCAACCGTCCTTGCCCTGGCCGGCGCGGGCGCTGTCTGGGCGCAGGGAGGTGCCTCGCCGCACTCCGTGGCCAACGCTCCTCCCGGCCACGGGATAACCTGCAGTTCCTCGCGAGGGCTCCGCGACTATCAATCCGGGCTGAAGAGCCTGTACCAGGAAAAGCTGGACGAAGCGCTCCGCTCCCTGCAGAACTGCGCCCGGCGTGACCCGACCTGCGCGATGGCCCACTGGGGCTTGAGCCGCGTCCACTTCAAGGCACGCCGCCTGCCCGAGGCCATTGCGGAGAGCAAGAAGGCCGTTGAACTGCGGGCGAGCGCGGATGACCGGGAAGTCCGGCTGATCAACGCCTGGGACAAATTCCTTGAAGGGGGCGGCGATCCGAAGGGGCCGGCGGCGGAGGCCGCCCGGAACCTGCTGACCGAGGTGATCGCCCTCTATCCCGAGGACCCAGAGGTCTGGCTGCAGCGAGCTGCCTCCTCGGAGACGCCGCTCCGGGGGGCTCCCTTCGTCCTCGCCGCTCTGCGACTTCAGCCCAATCACCCCCTGGCGCGAAGCTGGTCGTTCCCGGCGCCGCCGCTCCCGACGACCAACCCTGCGCCGTCACAGCCGGTCGCGTCGATTTCCGCCACGCCGAAGCTGTTCGAGGGTCTGGGCATGCTCTCGCACCCGACCAGCACGCGCAACCAGCAGGCCCAGGCGTACTACGAGCAAGGTCTCCGCTGCCTGCATGCCTACGTTCTCCCCGCCAACCGACCCAACAGCGCGGGGCAGTGCTTTCAGTACGCGGCGAACCTCGACCCGGATTTCGCCATGGCCTACTGGGGACTGAGCTTTTGCCCGACGCCGGCCATGCCGCAGCAGGCTGCGGCCTCCCGCGCCGTGGAGCTTGCCTCGCGGACCGGCTCGGATAAGGAGCGCCGCTTCTGCGCGGCCCGGCTCCTTGAGCTCTCCAATCGGCGCGAGGAGTTCCTCGACGCCCTGGACGGCGCGATTGTCGCGTACCCGGACGATGCCGAGCTGTGGACGTGGCGCGGCAAGGTTTACGGTGCTTACGGGTTTTCCACGGGCACCGCCCGGGGGATCCCCTACCAGCTCGCCGCGCTGATGATCCAGCCGCAGCACCCGTCCCCGAACCATGAACTGGTGCACGCCTACGAAGAGTTGGATCGGCCCGCGCTCGGGTGGCGCTTCACCGAAGGCTTCCGCGCCTCCGCTCCCAACATGCCGCACGCCAACCACATGCAGGCGCACCTGGCGATGCGCATCGGCCGCTGGGACGAGGCTCTCGACTGCACCCGCAAGTCGCGACAGCGCTCCCTGGAAGGGTACCCGGAGCTGGATCCCTACCATCACGCGGACATCATGTTCCGTGCGCTGGGCCACGAGGGGAAATTCAAGGAAGCCGAAGCCGAGCCGCTGGCCTACCGGGACGGGTTGCCCTGGGTGCGCGTGCTCCAGCTCAAGGCGGTCCCCGAGGAGTTGGAGGCGTGGGCATCGCGCCGGAGCGGATCGCCCGATGGGCTCTACGTCGGCGCCATCGCCGCCATGAACGCCGGGGACGCTGCCCGTGCTCGGCCCATGATCGATCAGGTGGAGCAGCGTCAGCGCGGCAACTTTTACCGGATCAGCGAGCTGAAGGGACGGTGGCTGATCCAGACCGGTCAGGTGGACGAAGGGCTGAAGCTACTTAAGGAGGCCGCCGCGCGCGCCGTGAAGGACGTCGGCCTGCACTCGTGGGGGGGCGGAGCCTACGTGATGGAGGTCTGGGGAGAGGCAGCGCTCTCCGTCGGCCGGTATGCCGACGCCGAGGAGGCCTACTCGGAAGCCCTGGCGCATGAGCACGGCAGCATCGTCGCTGCGCTGGGGATGCAGGTGCTCTGGGAGAAGCGCGGCCGCCCGGAGCTGGCGGAACACTACGCCCGCCGCGCTGCCGACATCTGGAAGCGTGCCGACTCCGGCGCGTTGGACCGTCAGCTTGCCCGGATTCGCCGCATCGCCGGGGGAGGCTCCCAATGAATCGCCGATCGCTTCTCTGCCTGTTCGCCGTCCTTCCCGGAATCGCCATCGCCGCTCCCAATGAGTTGCGATCCGGTCCGCAGCTCGGCGAGCGGCCCTTGCCGTTCACCAGCAACGCCGTCACCGGCCCCAACCGCGGCAAGCAGTACTGCTACATCTGCGAGCTGAAGGACGAACCCGCTGTCCTGGTCTTCGCGCGGGACACCAACTCCGCCTCGGCTGCCCTCCTCCGCAATCTGCGGGAGGCTGTGCAGACCTATCGCAGCGACAAGCTCTTCGGCTGGATGGTCTTCCTCAGCGCTTCCCCGACAGCGGCGCAGACCGCCATGGAACGCCAGGTGTACGGCTTCGCCAGGGAGAACGGCGCCACGGATATGCCGATGACAGTGCTCGGCGATCCCATGGGGCCACCCGGCTATCAAGTCCACCCGGACGCCGCCGCCACGCTCATCGCCTTCCGCTCCGGAAAAGTGGTCTTCAACCGTGCGTTCACTGCCCGGGAATGGAGTTCGCGCGCGGCGGAAAGCGCGCTGAAGGACGCCCTCCGCACGTTCAACCTGCGCACCCCATCCAGGTAGCGCGGCCGACCGGAGATGCCGCAGTACGAGGGGATGCCGGATTACGAGGAGTACGACGACCAAACCGTTCCTCGGGGTAAGTCACGCCGCGGCGGCCAGGTGCTCACGATACGGATGCTCGTCGCGAAGACTGAGTGGCTGGACGGCGAGCCGTCGTGGCGGGGAGGCGAGGTGGTCTGGAGCCGGGACGGCGTCGACGTGTCGGTGGCCACGCCCCTGCTCACTCGCGCACAGCGCGCGTTGCACCAGATCAGAGACCATCCGCGTGCGGCACAGTCGGCGCTCGGAGATGCTGCGGCATGGGTCCAGACACGACAGGCACGCCTCGAGCTTGCCAAGCGGCTCTCCAAGCTGTCGGTGCCGGCGCTGGAGGCCGTGGTTGGGCGCGCGATGCGGCACGAGGGGCCGGCGATTGCCGCCCTGACGGAGCTGCTGGAAGTCGAGGCGCACTGCCTTCTGGGGCCGCGACCCTCCCCCGCCATCGTGCTGACGCAGGTCGGTCCCCCGGCACTGCCTGCAATCCAGGCTTTCCTGCACCGGGCCCAGCCGTCCCTTGAGGCAGCGGTGCTTGCGGCGCTGGTGGCCGGCGCCATCGGCGGAGAACCACCCCAGGGCCGGCTCGACCCACGGATCGGCGCCGCCTTCGCGTGGGGAGCCCGCCGCGACCGCGCCTCCGAGCCGGCACTGGTCGCGCACCTCCTGACTCTCGGGGCCTCGAGCTCCGCCATCGACAGGATCCTCCGCGCACACGAACCCGAGCCGGCACTTAGTTTACAGACCGTGGACCTGCGCACGCTGCTGGCGCGGGGGGTGGCGGTCGAGCGGGTTGCCGCCCTTGTCGAGTCGTCGCGACGGCTGCGGATCCTGTCCCTCGCCGACCCGCCGCCGATCAGGCGCACGCGACCTCAACGTCCGCGGTCGCGCACCGCCGCCCAGCTCGGCGAGCTCGGAAAGCTCTGCCGCGAGTGCCTGGTGCGCACCGCCGACCCGGCCGTTGCCCCGGCCCTCCTGGATGCGCTGCTCACCGCGCTGCCGCTGTCGCGCCCCGGCCGACCCAGCTACTCACTGATGAGCGAAGTGGTGAACCGCAGCCGCCAGCTCGATCCGTCACTCCTCATCCCCTACCTGCAGGTGGTCCGAGCCTACTGCGGCGACTCCACGCCCGGGGGGAGGCCCGTGGAGAGCAGCGACGAGATCTGGAGACGGCAGCGGCAATCACCGAGGGAATGGTGGCGCGCGGCGATGCCCCGGGTGGCCCGGGCCGTCCAGCGACTCTCGGACCCCGGGCTGACCCTGGAGGTGCTGCGTCTCGGGGGGAGCACGCTCCCGCTTAGCCCGGAGTGCTGGCGCTGCCTCATCGAGCTCGGCCGCCGTCACGGTCTGGGCCCGGACGGCATCCTGGAGCTGGCCGACGAGCTGCCAGGATCTGAAGACCCCCGTGTGATCCGGTCCGAACTCGAGACACTGTCGAGCGCGCTCGGGGAACCGGGCAGGCAGGGGCTGGAACATCTCCTCTACGCCTATCTGGCCGCCGCACCCACGAATCCGGCTGACCGGCGCCGTATCTTCGAGCCGCTGACGCGGTGGTTCCTCCCGCGGCTGCTGCGCTACACGGCTCCCATCTGCGAGGGGGGCAGGTGCCTGTGCTCCGAGTTGACCACCATCGCCATCGCGCTCACCAGGGCGCCCGCGGCTTTTGACCGGCCGGCGATCATGGACCTGATCGCCGCCGAAGAAGCCGCAAGGCTGGCGGAGATGACGGAGCAGGGGCGGGAGCGCACCTGGGAGGACGTCAACGCCGTCGAGACGTCCGGGCTGCTCGCGATCGGGTTATCAGGCGACGATCCTTCGGTGTTCGCGGCCACGTATACCCGGCTCCGCGACCTCAAGTTCAACGAAAACCAGGACGTGCGGAGGGGCGTGCTCACCATGCTCTCCAGCTACCCATCGCTCCGAGAGCCCCTGCGGACCCTGTTGCTCCGCCACCCGCGCCGGGGCGCGCGGGTCGCCACGCGGCTCAGCATGATGGAGCGGCTGGGAAGCGCGACACTCGCCCTGCTCCGGGATCCACCCGCACCGCGGGTTGAGGTCGGGCAGGAGTGGGGCGAGATCATCGCGCTCGGACCGCAGGCGCAGGCGGCCGTTGAGGAGTTCCTCCGCCGCGTTCCGGGCGCACCGGTAGCTCCCGGCGCCCGTCGATTGGCAGGCCTCCCCGACCGGTTGCAACGTGAACTGGCCCACCTGCTGACCCAGCTTGAGGAACAGTCCACCGCTGCTCCCCGGCCAGACCTGTCCCTGAGGATCGAGTCGCTCCGCGCTCGAATCGGGGACCCGGCGAGTCTGCGGCATCGGATCGCGCAGGAGATGAAAGAACTGTTGGACTCCCTCGGAGCCGAGCTGCAGGCCGCGGCTCTGGAGGCGCGTGTGGAAGCGTGCATTCGCCGGCGCCTGACCGAAGTGGTCGGCCCCGCGATGGCGGAACTGCCTCTGGACCATGACTTGATCAACGCCGCACTCCTCACGGCAGATATTCGCCGCAACCGCGGTTTGCTGCGCCGGCTGCTCCGGGCTCACGTGCGCGGTAACGTAAACTGGGCTCGGGAGCAACCGGCCAACGTCCGCTATCTGGAGGAGTTGGCAGCTCGAGGGGTCGACGTGCGGACCTGGCTGAGCGAGCGTAAACGCCGCCGCAAGTGCGAGGTGCTGCCGGGCGGCACGCTCACGCTGTGGCTGGAGACCCACCCCCTGCGGATCCTGCAGATGGGGAACCTGTTCGACACCTGCCTCAGCGTGGGCGGGTGCAACTCGTATTCCACCGTCGCAAACGCCGTGGACGCGAACAAGCGCGTGCTCTACGCCCGGGACGGCCGGGGCCGAATCGTGGCGCGCAAACTGCTGGCGATCACCAGCGAGGGCGAACTCGCCGGCTTCCGGACCTACTGCTCCCTCCCACCGGCGGAGGCCGAGATAGTCGTGAAACTCGTCCGGGATTACTGCGTCGGCTTTGCGACCGCGTGCGGTCTGAGCCGGGTGGAGACGGGAGTCATCCCCCACCTCGTCGCCCTGGCGTGGTACGACGACGGCATCGAACCCTGGGATCCGTCGGCGCCCCGGGGGGCAAGCGAGTCACCCGACTCACGGACCTCCCGGATGTCGGAGGAGTGACGGGAGGAAGCCCCGGTGGCCCCAGGGCCGCGGCGTGGCGGAACGGGCGACCCTTCGCGGCTCCACGGTGAGGCGGGTTTCCCGGCGCCGGGTCTACCTGGCGGCAAAGCTGTTCCCGGCAAGAAATCTCGCGGAGAGCACCGAACTCAGGCCGAACCAGGGTAATCAAAGCTGATGGGTACCAGCTTGCCACGGTACATCCAGATAAGCGGCTCTAGCCAGAGTGATCACAAACCGTTCCGTAAGCGTGCAGCAGAGCTTCGCAGCGCGGTCGCCCGCCGCTGCACCGCACCGGAAATCTGATCGCATTCATCGGCGCTGACACCGTCGCGGGGGGTTCCACGCGGTCCATGATACTCCAGTTCGTGAACGCCGGTGAGGCTTCGCTGCCGGCAGCCCTGTATGTCGACCCACTACGCGCTTCCTGCGGAACCCCGCCGGTGCGAGTTGTCCCCGGCATGCCGCCCGATCCTCCGTATGGAGGGGTAGTGCATCCGGTCTCCCTCGGCCATCGCGGCCGGATCTGCGGCGGCCCTGGCGGATGAGCTACCGCAAGCTGGGGTTGCCTCTGGTGGGTGTCCTTGCGGCCGTGGTGACCCTGCTTGTGACACAGAAGCGGTCGCCTCGGGTCGCAGTGGTACCGTCGCCGGTGCCCGCTGAGCCCATTCCCGTGCCCGCGGGGCCCACTCCTTCGTTGCAAGATGACTGGTACGCAACTGGAGGTGGGGCCGCTAACTCGGGCTACCACCGGCGTGGGCCCAGCCTGCCGTTCCGTGTTGACGTCCTCCCGATGGGAGGAAGCCCCGATGGGATGATGCTGGCGTGCGGCGACACGCTCTACGTGCTGGAAGGGAGTCGTATCCTTGCTTATGGCGTGCCGCCAGCAACCCACGCTCGCTGGAATCCGCGCTGGACGTACCCGATCCTGGTTGGTGACAGTTACGGCACGTGGAACCAGTGTGCCGTGGCCACGCCCACAGGACTCGTGGGGACCTTCCAGGTTTCTAGCTCCAGTTGGGTGACGCGGGTTCTGGGGATCGGGAAGGCCGACGGAAAGGTGCAGTTTCAGTGGCCCCGTGATTCGGAC
>CAZSRZ010000107.1:0-18258 GCA_964609085.1 uncultured bacterium
GGACGCTCATCAGGGTATGCCGGGGTTCAAAAAGAACTCTAAAAGGAAGGGACCGATTAGTTTCAGAGACATTAGCGGGCAAGAGCGAGGGCTTCGCCGCGGCTATCGGTTCGCCAAGACTCCGCCCACACAGCCTACCCCCGCCCGCATGAGCCCCATCCGCAGACACCACCTGATCGCGGTACGCATCGGTGTTTCCTTTGCTGTTTTCCGCACAGGAGTGCGCGGAGTCATTACTGCCTGACGGCCGTCTCCAAGTGCGCGGTTTCGCGTCCCTGTCACTTGGGAAGTACCCAAAACGTCGGCTCCGGCTCGGGCCAGGAGTTCGACCAGTCCGCACCCAGCCACGCTTGCGCCAGCACGAACGACACGCAAGCCCGTCGACGAAGGTCCTTGATCTTGGGCAAATCCTCCCGCGCCTGCGCCAGCAGCGGCAGGGCAGCCTCCCGGTTCTTCGCCAGGAGCCGTCCGCCCACCAGCGATCTCGCAAGCGCGCGGGAGCCGGGATCGACCATCTCTCCTGCCGTCGTCGCTCCCAAAGTCGTGTCCAACCCCGCGGCTGCTGCGGCCAGGGCAGCGGTCGCCCGGGGGTCTCGTGATAGGTGCTTGGCTTCCTGCAAGAGCTGGACCGCCTCCTCGCGCTTCTTCTCCGCGAGGACGGGCGCCGCCCAGCTCAATACGCAGGCGGCGAGGCTCGGATCGCTCGGCAGGCGTGCGATCAAACTGCGGACGCCGCTGACGCCGGAACGCGCAGCGACGTGGTGCACCAGGCGATGCAGGTCGCGCCGGGCATGCTGCTCCTCAACGGCGGATCCCGGCGCGCGGGCATCCACGGGACGGCGAGACTTTTCCCAGCTCCCCAGGAACAGATCCACCCCGCGCGGATCGTCGGCGAGCGCAAGCCGAAGAGAGAGTTGCCGGATCACGGCGTGACGGTGGACGGAGACGGGGGGGGAATCCGGCATCTGCTCGGCGAGAAGCAGCCCGGCCGAGCTTCCCTGGGTCTCCGCCACTGCGAACGCGGCCGCATGCAGCGTGCGTGCCCGGAGCAGCCCGTACGGAAGGCAGGCCACCGCTTCCGAGAGGCGGGCGGGGTCCGCCCGTGCCACCTCGACCACCACGAGGGCGACCAGGGTTTCCGGGAAGTGGTCGGCGGCGATGGAGGCGCAGGCCTTGAGACGGGAAAGAACCACCGGCAGACGCTCCCGCTGTTGAGCGGGTTCCTTCGCGCCGGAGAGTATCCCGGCCGCAGCCGCCAGAGCCAGCTCGCGCTTGGTCGAAGTCCGTGTCGGCGGGAGTCCAAGCCGAGCGATCTCCGCCTCATAGCCCATCACCGCAAGTTGTACTTGCTCGTGCTCGGCGTCGGACCGGGTGTACGACATGATGTCGCTCGCGCCCTGGAGGAGTCGATCTCCCACCTCTCCCGCCACGAGGGCGCGGCCCAGCTCCGGGTTTTCGGCGCCTGCTGCCGCCAGGAACATCTGGATGCTCTCGATCGCTTCGCCGGAGGCAAAGTTAATCCGGTCCAACCAACCGCGTGCCGCCGGGGGGAGGACCGAGCCCGGGCGCTTCTTTCCGTACTCAGCCGCGTTCGCGGCGATCAATCGCACCCGCTGCCAGGCTCGTCTTTCCGGCCAGGGGATTTCCCTCTCGGGTATGGCGAGGATTGTCGTAGCTGCCTCCGGCGCTTCCAGGCCGGCGCCTAGCGCGGCCAGCACCCAAGCGCCCATCTGGAGTCTGCTCGGAATCCGGTGCGCCACCGCTAAGAGCTGCTGGGGGTTCTCCAGCGCCGTCCATTCGAGTTGCCGCGCGTACGCCGCCAGCCGGTGTGTCGTATCCGGCCCGCGCTTCTGCAGGAGCGCCTCCCCCCTGGCGGCGAGTTCGGTGGCTGCGGCGCGGTTCGTCGTTCGTTGCGAAAGGCCGGCTTGCCACACCGCGCGGACCATTGCGCCCGCGGCATCCTGTTTCAGTGTTGCCGCTCGTTCGCAGCCGTGGGCATACATGGCCAGGGCCGCGGGCACCCTTCCCGCAGTCAATGCCTCATCCGCCGCCGTCGCGAACCCTTCGAAGGCCCCCGCCAGGAGATGCTCCTGCGCATTGCCCGACTTGTCGTCTGACTTTGCGGCCCTCGCGATCGCCAGCGCCGCATCCAGGTCCCGGCGGGCGAGGAGCGCGACCTGATCTTCCAGGCTTTCCACCACCTCCGCGGGGATCCTGGCCTGCAAGATATCGTCGAATGGCTCCTCTGCGGCCCGGTCGGCGGCGTTCAAGAGCGAGTCGTCCAGTGTGGGGAGCGGAGCGCCGGGGCGGCGCAGGCGGAAGGTCATCCAACCGGTGCTGCCCCGAGGGCTCAGCGCGTTGACGGGGAGGAGGAGCAGGTTACCTGCGACCATCGCCAGGGAGCGCAGGAAGCCCGCCCGACGGGTCGGACGGACCTTACCCTCCGCGTCCAGGACGGGATAGGTGAGGACAACGGCGTCCTGCAGCAAAGTGCTTGCCTGCCCGACATCCTGCGACGAAACGGACGGCGACGGTCCAGATGAAGCCGCCTCGGACGCGGCGTTCACCCCTGCCAGTAGGGCGAGAGTGAGAATCATCGCTGCCAGGAGGCCATACCCGAAGCGCAGATGCCGTGATGTTTCGCGTGTCACGTTTGAAGCTCCGCCTTTCCGAGTCGTCTCAACCCGTCCACCGTTCTCGACGTCCCGAGCGCCCAGGTCAATCGCCTGAGTGGGGTGGGATACCGCTTCTGGCTTCGTCCGTGGCGGTGGCGACGATGCGGGGAGTCGGATCAAGCGTCACTGTCGCGGTTTCGCGCTTCTGTGACGGCTCTCGGCCGGCGAGCGTCGTCAGGCGCAGCTTCGGCACCAGGCCCTTCCGACCCAGGCGCGCTGTCCCGATGAACGGCTCGTACCCCTTTGCGATGACCACCAATCCCACGGAGTCATCGAGGTCGAGAGGGAGCCGTTCAGGTTTCGCTTCGCCGCCGGCCGCTTCGTCCCGTTCGTATCGATGACTCGTCTCGGAGAACACATAGCGAGCGGGCTGCGGGTATTGAGCGCGCTTCGAAGCGGTCTCCACTTCGTCCGCGATGTGAGCCTTGCCTCGCTTGTCCGTCGTCGCCATCCAGCCGTCCAGCGGCTCGTGTGCCCGGACCCGACGCTCCAGTTCGACGGCGCCGCCCTTCGGGAGCTGCACGACGCCGACGGAAGCGCCCGCGATCGGCTGGCCGTCCGGCCGCACCGTGCGCAAACTTGCCATGCCAAAGCCACCTAACGGCCAGAGGCCAGGAACGCACCCGTAGAGCGGATAGAGCAGCACCAACAATCCCAAGCGCCTGCAGTCCTTCATCTGAGATCTCCCTTTCATGGTCCACCCTGGTCGGAAGACCATGCAGCTTCCTTGTCGGAGCGGACGAGTTGACCCTAGCCTACTGCGCGTCTCAAAAAGCACTCTAAAACGGCTCTGGCATCAATGGCGCGCGGCGTCGACCGGTGCCCCGAGGTCGCGGCCCGAGAGCGGCACGCAAGGCGGCTGTTCCTGATCGTTTTGGCCCGCTTGACGCAGCCGCGCCGAGACCTTCCGCCGCAGCGAGCCGACCAGGGCATCGCCAGTGTCCGCAGCAGCCCCAGCGTGAACCCTCCGCGGCCCCATGCGCACCGAGGGCTCTTGTTCTTCAAGGGTGCTCTGGAGCCGGCCAATCCAAAGGTCCCAGAGCCGCTGCTTCCGGAACCAGCCTCCAACCGCGAGCGTGCGGTAGGCCGGGGAAAACGCAAGGGCGGAGATCGGACCGTCGGGGCCCACCGAAAGCAAGGTGCCCCGACAGCGGGCATCGACATGTCATCGAAGCACACCTCCAGCCGACGTCACCAGAGCGGACGAGTCCAGGCCAGAGAAAAAGACACATGGCGTCTGCTCCCCCTCGTTCCTGCCGACGGCCTTCAGTAGCGCCCCCAGCTCCCGCTGAACCCCCGTCGCCAGCTCCGCGAAGCTGATCCGGCCGTCCTTCTCCAGCCGGTCGCTGGCCGCGGTCATCGACTTCAGCAGCGCCAGGGTGAAGGCGCCGTGCTTCCACTCCGGGCTCTCGTAGGCGTTGTCCCCCACTCCCGCGGAGGCGAGCAAATAGACCCCGGCTCCGACCTCAATCGCGAGGTCGTCGTTCCGGCAAGAGAGCGCGCCCGCGTGACAGGTGTCCACGAACAGGAACACTTTCCCCGCCCGCAGCCTCCCACCCAGCGCTTCCTTCAACTCTGCGGAGGTCAGACTACTCGTCTTCGGCTTCTTCGGATCAAAGTCGTGAGGGGCGAAACCGTAACTGCCGGTGTCGGTGCTGTAGCCGTGGCCGGAGAGGTAGACCACCACCGTGTCCGACTTTCCGGGCCGGACGCTTTGCTCCAGCCACTTCAGGCCTGCGCGGATGTTGGCGAGGGTCGCCTGGGCGTCGGTCAGGCTCCGCACCTCAACCCCGGCATAGAGAGGTGTTTTCGCGCCCCGGAACCGCGCCGCCACCGCCTTGGCGTCCCCGGCTGCGAAGCGGAGGTTCCCGACCCGACCCGTCATGCCCACTGAACTTGCAACGCCAATCCCGGAGCCCTGACGGTAGCGGCTCACTCCGACGGCGAGCACGAACAAGCGCCCAGCAGCGGCCAGCGGTCCGCTGCGGCGCAGGGTGACCTGTGCGGGCTCGCTGCTCAGCTCCTGCTGGTCCGAGGCAATTGCGCGGATGCGCACCTCCCCGCGGCCCTTGGGCAGCGTAACGGCGTAGGTGAATCGCGTGACGGACGGGCGGAGCGGATCCGGGTATCCGGGGGCAGGCTTTACGACGCGCGCGGGCCGCGCTTCCAAGGGAGAGAGGGGGCGTCCATTCAGGAGCAGCTCCACCCTCGCAATCGAACGGTTCCCGGTGGCCTCGACAGTGATTGTTAGGCGCGCCCCGCCTACCGACTGCCCGTCCCGCAGGCCCACGAAGCGCGCCGTCGGCGGCACGTCGGAGAGCGACATGCCGGGGGCGGTGATCTTCTCCCCACGCAGCGCCTTGCGGACCAGGTCCGGGCGTCGGAACCGCTTCATGTAGCGCTCCGCGGGAAAGAGGCTGCCGTCGACGTTCCACATCACGTAACGGGCGGCATGGACCGAGCAGTCGAAGTAGCCTTCGGGCGTGGCGACGAACCACTCGTCCCAGGGCCGGCCTCCGGAGGGGCGAGCGTCCACCTCGATGGGACGGGCATCGACCTCGATAGGCTTGCCGCCGCGTGGGGCCGTCAGCGCCGCGGGTATCGGCAGCAGCGTGATGCGTCCGGTGCCCGCCGCGGGGTCAAGAAGGGTGACGGCCGCACCCTCGACCGACAGTCCGCGGGCCATTTCAGGCGGACAATCGGCCAGGCGCGTCACCACCCGCTTCCGCCCGTTCTGGAGATCCCACACATGCACTCTTCCATTCGAGTCGAGCGCCGCCACCGATCGGCCGTCACGTGAGAACCCGATATCCATCGGCATCCCTGTCAGACCTTGATCGCTGTGCGATGGGGCGCGCTGCCCCTCGGTCAACAGCAGCGCACCGCTGGCAACGTTCCAGACCGCTATCTGGCGCGGAGTTCGTGCGACCAGGCTCCGTCCATCTGCCGAAAACCGAACCTGTTGGGGGACTACTGGATTAGGGGGGTCTGGCGGCATCTCCAGCGTACGGATCAACGCTCCGCTCCTCGAATCGCGGATCTCCACGGAGGCCATCCGCGTTAGCGCAACCGGGCCGCCATCGGTAGCAAAAGCCATGTCAATGCCCGGTTCGACATCGGCGGGAAGGCTCGCGAGGAGCCGGCCCGTCCGTACGTCCCAGAGGCGCGGCGGATCCCCGGCCCGCACGCGGATGTCAAACGGGCCGGAAGAGGCGAGGGACGCGGAGTCCGGAGAGAATACGAGCGTCTCGATAGGCAGCCTGTGTTCGGAAAGCACCGCTCGCAGGCGTCCGGCAGGGAGATCCCAGAGCCGGATCGACCGATCCGCCCCGCCCGAGGCCAGCTTGCGGCCATCCGGCGCGAAGGCCAGGGCGGACACCTCGCCAGTGTGACCGGTGAGCGCTGCCTGAAGCCGGCCCGAGGATGTGCTCCACAGGTCTGTACCGCCCAGGCGAGCGGCCGCCAGGCGAGTGCTGTCCGGCGAGAACGCCAGCCGCGTGACTCCACCTCCGCCGCCTGGAAGCACGGCCCGCAGGCGTCCGGATCCCAGGTCCCAAAGGCGTGCCGCGCCGGACGGGCGCCCATCGTAGGCATCGGCCGTGGCGAGCAGCCGTCCGTCGCCGGAAACTGCGTGTGCTCCGACCCTGCGTGCTGACCGGCCGAGTGGAAGGCGCGCCTGGAAGGCCTGCTTCCCCGCCTCGCACTCCCACAGCCAGAGGGAGCCGTCGCCGGCACCCGCGGCCAGCAATCGGCTGTCCGGAGAAAAACGCAGGCCGCCGATCGGACTGAAATTCGGCCGAGGGGTAACAAAGACGGCTCCCGTGAGTTTAGCCTGCAGCTTTCCACTCCCGGTCTCCCAAACGCGGATCGAGCTCACTGGCCGCTTGGGGTCGAAATTCTCTCTCATCATCGGCATGCCATCATTTCTGTCTCTCTTGCTTCAAGAGGACGTGGTTTAACTGAGTTTCCCTACAACAGGGTTTGCGCTTCCCTCGAAGCTTCGCGTCAGGACCCGTATCACGAACGCGACCGCCGCGGGATCCATCTCGTCGTGACCGATCCGGGGCTGGCCGTCAGGCCGAGCGTACCACTCGTCAAACGGCGGCTTCTCCCCCGGGCCGGCGTCGAGCGCCGACTCAGTGGAGATGAACGTCGGGACAGTCCGTAGATAGCCCCCCGCGATCCCGAGTGGCATCCGCAATCGGAACCCGTTCACCATCCTGCGCGGCAGCAAGGCGCCGGGTGCCGTGTCTTCCGGCTCTGCACGGCACACCCACCCGCCGAAGGGCAACCATAACCGGAAGAGATCTGGGGTCGGCCGCTTCAGATCCATGCGCTCTTCCCGGCTGCCCTGAGCCACCGCGACCACCCGGCAAGCCTTGGGGTAGCCCCCGCCGCCGTTCAGCTTCCGGAGCCGTCGGAAGAAGGCGTCGTGATAGGACGAATCGCTGACACAGCGTACGGGGACTTTCCGGCTAACCCCGGGGGCACCTATACGTCGCCACTCCACGCTCCCGGGAACGCAGGTCAGCACCGCACGAGCGTAGGGGCACTGAAGTGCCGTTTGGGCTTTCTCACCGCCGTACTGCGTCGTCAGCGCCTGGAGCGCCGGGCTGAATCGGGCGCCGCGGTTTGGGCTGTCGAGTAGCACCAGGGTATGGACGGGGAGTGGCTCGCCCCGCTCCTCGGCAGCGGCCAGAGCCCACCGCGCCACGATCCCGCCGGCACTCAGAGCCGCTACTACGACAGGCTGACCGGAAGCCCGAGCCCCGGCGCGAACGGCGCGATCCAGCCAGGGTGCCAACTCATCCGGCGCCGGGTGGGAATCCCGAAAATCCACAATCAGTGCGTCCAACCCCAGCTCCGCCAACTGGTCCGCGATCGGCGCGATGGCCGCAATCTGTGCCGCTGCATCTCTCTGGTTGAAGACATCAAACCCCTCTACCAGGACCACCAGCCGGTCCAGCTTCGCGTCCTTGCCAAGCCAGACTGGAAACCCTTCCACGTGAAGGTCCGGTTCGCGGTAGCGGTGGATTTTCGGGTTGGGTCGCCCGGCATCGGCTGAACTCGGGCGGGGCACCTGTCCGGCTGTGGCGGACCCCAGGAACCCCAGCACAGCGAACCAACCCAGGCAACGGCACCGGATGGATTGGGCAGATATGTAACTCACGGGAGCACCTCACGCCGAGTCGCCCGATAGGGGCTACCGGGCACCGGATGACCGCGTTCGGGCGGTCGGTCGTTTCTGCTCCATAGCTTGCGGCGTGCCTCTAAAAGAACTCAAAAAGGGCTGGCCCGGCGGTTCGTCGGCCGCTCCGGGGTGTAGCTCAGGCACCGCTTCCCCGGATGCATTCGCTTGGACCGATCAGCGAGAGTACTGGAGATCCCGTTTCACCTGTCGTGATCGACCCCGTGTTGGGCCTGGCCTAGCCGCTGGTGCACGGCCCGCCGGGTTGCCTGGCGGTTCGTCACCGCCAGTCGCCCATCAACACGAATGGCGCCCAGTAGTAGGGGTGCCGGTACTTCGGGTCGCGCAGGAGGGAGAGGGACGCCATCCGCAGCGCCGCTCCCTTCGGTTTCCCGGCACGAAGGCCGGCATAGAACCGCAGCATCAGGGTGGCGGTGCTCGCGTCGTCCACGGACCACTGCGAGACGACCTGCGTCGGCGCACCGGCCGCGCTGAGGGCCCAGGTGAGACCCACTATGCCTTCTCCCGGATGCTCGCTGCCCCGAGCTGTGTTGCAGGCCGAGAGCACCACCAACTCCGCCCTGAGGTCCAGGTCGAAGATCTCCCGCGCCGTGAGGAAGCCGTCCTCCATCGGGGCGTTGGGTAATGGGGAGGGGCCCGCGGGGCGGTCCGTGGTGTCGGGGTGGAGGGGGGCGAGGGCGGGGTCTGCGAGGACGATGGAGGAGAGCATCGGCGCGGCGTCGTTGCAGAAGCCGTGTGTGGCGAAATGGAGGTATCGATACCTCCCGGCTTCCGACTTGGCCGTCGCCTCCTGCGCGGCCTGGCCTGTGTAGACGGCGGCACCGGGGAACGTCCGCTTCAGTGCGTCGGCCTCCCGCTGGGCCCCCGGCAGCTCGACCAACTTGCCGGCTCGCAGCACGCCGGCATTGCGCGCTTGAACGGCCAGAGTGCGCGCCGGGACATCGATGGGGCGGGCGGGCACGTCGATGGGGCGCTGTCCGGGCACCTCGGGGAGGTCGCCGAAGCGCTTTCCTGCTCCGAACGCCGGATTTGCCAGCACGAGGGCGGAGCCACCCGGCCTCGGCCGATCTCGGCGACCCGCGGCCTCGAGCGCGGTTTGCGCGCCTGTGGCGCTGAATGCGTAGGTGATCTCGAACCGCTCCGCCAGATACCCGTCCTGCGCCTGAAGGGCCGCAAAGGGCACTCCCCAAAGTGGACCATCGGGGCAGACGATGAGCCGCCGCTTACCGGTGGAGAGCCGGATTGTCGGACCGAGTAACAGGCGGTACAGATCGCGAGCCTGGGCCTGCACCGACTTGCCGGGATTGGCGCACGCATCGCGGAAGGCATTCACGCGGGCTGCCAGAGCTTTTCGCGTCAACGGGATCGTGTGGACCCGGACCACGGCCCTGCCCCGATCCAATGCGACGGCGAACAACACCGTTCGATCGAGGCCCGGCTGGGAGCCGATCCCCTTGAGAGCGGCATACTCCAACAGAATCGCATCCGCAGGCAGTAGTCGACCGGCCTCTGCAAGGCTGATCGTGCGGGCTGCTTGCTGTTGCGCGCTCTGTGGGTATCGGGTGCTTAGATCGGCGGTGAATGCCCGGAGATCCCGCTCCACGTGCTTGAGCTCCGCGGCCAGGGCCGCAAACCGATGCTTGGAGCCGGGCTGGTTTCGCACGCCCTCCGCCACCATGCGTGCGTTGAGATCGTCCGCATTCCGTCGGAGGAGGCGGTCCCGTTCTCTCTCTGCGTCCGTGAGGTGCTTCCGGAGGTCGACCCTGCCGTTGTGCAGAAGGTCGATGATCGCCCTCGCTTTGGTTCTTTGGACGGCAGCGAATGCGTCGGCGTGCCGGTTGAGGCGGAGCAACAGCGCGACGTGCTCGTGGTAGCCGCTGAGGTACGACGCCAGAAACGAGAGCTTTGCGTCCGTGCGACCCGCCAGGGATTCGCGGACCGACTCGCTCAGGGAGAGTGACCGGCGCAGGTTCCGTTCGGCCTCTAGAACCTGGCCCCCGTCCTGCTGCAGGAGGGCGATGAGCAAGAGTGATCCTGCCTCGCTCGAGCGGCTGCCGATGCTCCGCGAGCGGAGCAGGGCCTGCCGCGCGTAGTCCATGGCTTCCCCCCGCCGCCCGAGACCGCGGCACGCATGCCCGAGATCCCCCAGCATTGCGGCCTCGGAAGCCCTGTTGTCGACCTGTCGAAACACCTGCAGCGCTTGCCGGTACCAATCGACCGACTGCCGTGCCTGCCCCAGCGCCGAGTAGGCGTGTCCCCTCGCCGCCAGCGCCCACGCCTCCCCCTCCTGGCTGCGGATGCTCCGGAAGAGGGACAGTGCCTGCTGGAGTTTTTCCAGGCCGCGAGATCGAAGCCCCCGCTTTACCTCCATGAGTCCGAGCCATGTCAGCGAGGCACCGATGGCTTCCCGGCTCCCACTGGCCTGGTGCAGCGGCAGGGCCATCCTATAAAAATCAAGCGCTTGATCGTCGTCGCCCAAATCGGCGTAGACCCCGCCTACGTCCAGAAGCACCCATCCCTCGCCTTCCGTGTGGCCGCCCTGTCGGAACGTGAAGAGGGCCTGCTGCAGGTACCCGAAGGCCTCGTTCGGCTGACCCAGGCGCGCGCACGCCTCCCCGCTCCACATCAGAGCGCACCCTTCGCCCTCGCTCTCCTTCAGCGTGCGGTAGAGAGCCAGCGCCCCGCGGAACCGCTCCAGCGCTGACTCCAGCCGTCCGAATGTCGCCTGGAGGCGGCCGAGGGAGTTCAGGGTCTCGGCCTCGCGTCGCAGGTCCTTGATCCGGTGTGAGAGAGCCACCGCGTCCTCTTTGAAAGCCACCGCACGCTCGCTCTCACCGGCGGCCGCGAACCCCTCAGCCAGGCTGTTGAGCGCATCAATCTCTCCGGGGGGATCGTTCGCTGCGCGCTTTAGCTCCAGCGTCCGGAGCGCGAATTCTTGAGCTCCGGCATCGTCGCCGGACTTGGACAGGATGCTGACGAGGGCCTGAATCACCCGGCCTTCACCCTCGGTGACTTTCGCCACGCGGTAGAGCGCCAGCGCTTCTTGATACAGGATGCGTGCCCGATCGGCCTGGCCGAGCCGCGAGTAGATGCCGCCCATCGTGGATAGCACCCAACCTTCAGCACCCCGATCCTCTGTTCTCCGCCAGAGTGGCAGCGCCCGGGCAAGGAACTCCAGGGCTTGCTGGGGTCGATTGGTTTCCAGGTAGGTGACGGCGATCGATCCCAACGCGCCGGCCTCTCCCCGGACATTTTGGAACTCCTGTGCCCTCTCCAGCGCCAGCCGGTAAATGCGCAACTCCAGGTCCCTTTGACCTGCCCTCCGTGCGGCTCCACCCTGCAGCAGCAGGGCCAGCACCGCAGGGTGCGTCGGCGTGTCCTTTGCGCACGCGTTAGGAATCGCTAGAATCGACAACAGAATTCCTAGGATTACTACGGATCGGGATGTATTGGATGTTGTCATGACTTCTTTCTTCAGCTACCTGGTCGTGAGCTCCATCCTCACGGATGGCCTGGACTTTCGGCGGTGAAGCGGCGCTTCGGCGTCCGCCGGGGCGGTGCGGCTGGGAGCCCCACCGCAGTTAGTGTGACAATCAAAATAAACAAATCCCTTCGAATAGTCCTCGCAGCCTCACTCACCTGGCAGCGGCCGGACGATGGGGCCTGGAGCGGCCAGTGAGGACCCATCAGTTACGGCATCTGGCATGACTCAAAAAGAGCTCTAAAACGCGTCGACCGGCTGGGCTCAACCGCACAGGAGCGCTTCCCAACCGACGCGTTCAGCCGCCTCGCTCCACTCCCGGAATTGCGCCGGCCGGACCACCGTCGCCAGCCTTTCCAGCGCTTCAGCAGGAACTCGCGCGTGGCGGGAGTGCAACTCGTTCAGCATCCGCGCGGCATGGACGAAGAGGGAGACGGCAGCCTGGAGCTTGCCATCCAGCTCCGCGACTTCCGCCAGGTTGTTCAGCGTCATCGCGATGCCGTACTGGTATCTGGCGGTGCGGTAAAGAGCGAGACACTGCCGGTAGAAACTCTCCGCCTCGTCCAGGTCCCCGTCGTTGTGGGCGACGACGCCGAGGTTCTGCAGCGTCTCGGCTTCTCCACGCGGATCTCCGGCCCGTCGTCGCCAGACCAGCGCCTCCTCATACAGCCGGCGAGCATCGGTGTGGTCCCCGCTGCGCGCCGAGAGCCGCGCCAGGTTATGGAGCGCTACCGCCCGGCCGCGCGGATCGGATCGAAGCCGGAGTACCTCCCCGAAGTGCTCGCGCCCGGCCTCCGGGTCGCCCTCCATCGCCAGGATGCCTAGAAGGTTATGGGCTTCGGCGGTTCCGCGTGCGTCCTGGAGGCTGCGGTAACCTTGCAGACTAGACTCCGCCAGCGCGCGCGCTCCGGGCAGATCACCCATGTCGAGGCAGAGCCCGGCGAGCTCGCTCTGACACCTGGCGCTCAGCAGTGCAGCGCCGTCTTGCGCCAGGGCGGTGGCATTCAGCGCCTCCTGCAAACACCGCTGCCCCTCCGCCCAGGAGCCGCGCTCGTAAAGCACCGGGAAAAGGCCGAGCGCCAGCCGGGGATAGCGCTCGGGCAGCGCCTCGCGGCTCCATGTGAGGGCGGCCCGCAGGTTATCAAGGTCCGATTCCAGTCGCGCCCGGACCTCTGTCTCGAGGTGGCTTTGCAGCCGCGGACTCAGCTCTTCGGCGAGCGCCAGGTACGATTCGAGATGCCGCTGCTTCAGGCGCGCTTCCTCACTCAGGTCGCACTGCTCGGCCGCGAATTCTCGGAGCGACTCCAACATCCTGAACCTGACCGCGTCGCCAGTCCCTTCCGGCATCTCCTCGACGAGAACCAGCGAGCACTCCCGGAGTTGCTCCAGAGCGTCGAGCGTGCCCGGCATCTCACAGACCGCTTCCGCCGCCGCCAACGTCCAACCGCCGCGGAAGACGGAAAGCTGCACGAAGAAACGCCGCAGCTCAGGGGAAAGAAGCTGGTAGCTCCAATCGACCGCCGCCCTCAGTGTGCGGTGGCGGTCGGCCGTAGTCCGGCGGCGGCTGACGAGGAAATCGTACCGACGCTCAAGCTGTGCCAGCATCTGGGCAGGTGACAACACCTGCGCACGCGCCGCCGCCAGCTCCAGGGCAAGCGGGAGACCCTCCAGTCGGGAGCAGAGCGCCGCCAGAGTCGGCGCATTCGCCGGCGTTACCTGGAAGTCCGGCCGCGCTGCCTGCGCCCGGTCGACGAAGAGTTTGACGCTGGCGTAATCCAGCAGCGCCTCGGGCGACTCCCCGCCTTCGGGGGTCGGCAGCGGGGCGACGGCGTATTCTCGCTCTCCCGGGAGGTCGAGACGTTGGCGGGAAGTGACCAGGCACTTCAGCGTCGGAACTCGAACCAACAATGCCTGTACGACGGACGCCCCCTCCGCCGCCAATTGCTCGAAGTTATCGAGGATCAGCAGCGGTGGGGCCTGCCTGGCGTACGGCTGAAGCGCCCCAGCGATCTGCTCAAGCGGAGAAATCAGGGGCAGCCGCGGCAAGCGCATCGACCCCAGAACGGCGTCCAGGATTCCATCCGCGTCGGAGACTTCGGCCAGGGGAACAAACCAAACGGCCCCGCAGAGCGCTCCGGCCAGCAGCTCCGCGGTGGCGATCGCGAGCCGGGTCTTGCCGGTCCCGCCCGGACCGGTCATGGTCACCACTCGGATCGCTTCAGACACCAAGAGCTGCTCCAGCCGCGCCAGTTCCCGTTCTCGCCCAAAGAAGCGAGTGAGCTGGAGCGGCGCGCCGATGGCCGCGGCTGCCTGGGCGACCGGTGGCGGAAACTCGCGGATCGACAGGTCCGGGTCCTGCAGCTCATAGAGCCGCTGCGGCAGCGGGAGATCGCGCAGCCGGTAGGCGCCCAGGTCCGACAACCTGTACCCCGGATGGTCCGACCTCGAGGAGCCCGGACGCACCAACGACGCAGTCGCTTCCGAGCACAGCGTCTGTCCACCGTGGGCCGCACTCAAGATCCGCGAGGCGTAGTGCAGGCTGAGTCCGCGGTAGTCACCCGCGACAAGCTCGACTTCACCGGTGTGGAGCGCCATCCGCACACGCAATGGGGGGAGATCTTCGCTTTTACCGCTTTCTCCCGCTTCGGAGAGCGCTCGTTGGCACGCCAGAGCACATCTGATGGCGTCGGTGGGAATGGTGAAAGCGATCAGGAAAGAGTCGCCGCCCTCCTGTATCTCCTGCCCATGATGCAACTCGAACTGCGCTCGCAGCAGACGGTGATGGTGCGCCACCGATTCACGGAATCGGTCGCCCGTCCGTTCCCACAGCGCCGTCGAGCCTTCGATGTCCGTAAGGAGGAACGTGACGGTGGCAGTAGCCGAAGAGGTTGTCGGCAGCCCCGGCGGAGCTGTAGACGGTTTGGAAGGAGCAGCGAAAGCCAGCTCGGAATCCGTGGGATCAACGTTTCCGCCTGAGATCTCCCGGAAGAGCTGTCGGGCTGCCTCTCCGGGGCTGCGACCGAACTCCCCAGCAAGCCGCTGTGCCAACGCGCGGAATTGGTCCAGCGCGGCGGAGGGGTGGCCGGCAGCCGCATAGAGGCGCATCAGATCGCAGTGGGCCTCCTCCCGCAGCGGATTCGCCTGGACTGCCCGAACCGCGTACTGCAGCGCCTGCGAGGTGTCCCCGATCCGCTCCAGACGCCGCACGAGCTGGGTCAAGGCGTCGGCGAAGAGTCCCGCCAGGCGCTGCTGCTCGGGAGCAATCCAATCATCGTAGTACCCGAGGAGCAATTCGCCGCGGTACCGCTCGACGGCCGCTGCAAGGTAGCCCGCCTTTTCCGTGAGGCTAGAAGTCACCCCCGCCGCCCGCAGGTCCGACTCGAAAGCCTTCACATCCGTGGTGAAAGAGGCCGGGTTCAGCCGCGCGGAGACCCGATCTGCCTGCAAAACCGCGCCTGACGGGACGGGGGGAGGCTCCAGTTGATGCCGCAGTGAAGAAAGCGCCGTGTTGAGGCTATTGCGGCCCGCCCGCGGATCGCCTTCGGGCCATAGGAGCTCCGCCAGGACCTCTCGGGGATGGATTCGCTGCGGGAAATAGGCCAGGTAAGCGAGGAGCGCTCCCGTCTTATGGGTCGAAAACCGCGTGACGCAGCGGTCGCCACAATACGCACGCAATCCGCCCAGCATTTCGATTCTTAAGATCGGCTCCACCGGGCGCCCCTCGGCTGCACCGGCTCGGTCTGCCGGCGTTTCCACAGTTCTGTATCTGGCTCTCACATCCCTGTCCAGACGCTCCACCGCGTGCCGGCCAGCTACAACCGCGCCTCATCCAGTCGATGAGCAGCACGCCCGCGAAGTCGAGCTCTCGCGGTTGGCGACAAAGCTTGGATGGAGTCCCGGAGCGACCTGTCAGCGCTCCGAAAAAGTTCATCAGCGGCGGCGTTGCTTCTAGTTCGCGGACCTCGTCCAAGCCCGGGTAGGTCTCGTCGGCGAAGACGTTGCACCGTCGGTTCTGGCGCCTCAGGCTGCCGCGGACGGCCAGCAGCGGCCGGGAGCGGGACGGCTCGCGGGCCTTCTCGAACTGCTCCGGCTTGACGACCACGCTGGTCATACCGCAGCGGTCCTCGATCAGGCGGAGGAGAGCTCAGCCTCCGATTTGCATCAATACGTTGGCCCAGGAGGAGTGGAAAGTGTCCCCAGAGAACCCGCTCATGATTGGTTTACCGACGGGCCATTCGCCGATTTCGGCCTGCCCAGGGCGCTTTAGTTAGAACTCGACTTACCCATGGGACGTGATCCAAGTGCCTCAATCTCTTGGTAGCCCGCCGATTGGTCTCGGGCACGGGCGTTGCGACCGATCGGTGCGGGGCTGAAAGATGTACTGGCGCATCGAGATGCTCGGCTCGTATCGGGTGCTGGCAACCGCGGAGTCGGGACTCCCGCCCGGCACCGAAGCGCGCGGGTTCCGCTCACGCAAGACGGCCGCACTGCTGGCTTTCATGGCACTGCACCAACGGCGTCGGCATTCACGCGCGGAACTCGGCGAGCTGTTCTGGCCAGACTCGGACGAGGAGAGCGCCCGCGGCAGTCTGAGTGCTGCCCTTTCCTCGCTCCGGCACGAGTTGGAGCGACCGCCCGTGCCTGCCGGGTCGGTGATCGTCGGGGAGCGGGAGTTGATCTGGCTGGAGCGGGTGACGTCGGACGTCGCCGATTTCGAGGCGGCAGTCCGTGACGCCCAGCGCGAGCCGGATGTGGAGCGCCGGATCTCCCGCCTTGAGCGCGCGTGCGCACTCTACGCCCCTTCGCTGTTGCCCGGCCTCGAGGGCGACTGGATCCCAGCCAGGCAGGCGAGCCTCTCGGATGGGTTCCTCGGCGCCGCCGAGGGGTTGCTGGGACTCTATTCGAACGCCGACCGCGTCCAGGATGCACTCCAGATCGGCTTGCTCGCGCTGGAAGAAGACCCTGCACGCGCGAACACGCGGGCGCATCTCATGCGCCTCTACGCCCGGGACGGCCGCCCGCATGAAGCCCTGAAGCTGTTCCACGACCTGGAACGGCTCCTCTGGTCCGAGTACAAGGCTGCCGCGCCGCCCGAACTGCACGAGCTCGCGCGGGACATTCGGGCGAGCATGGTCTCGCAAGTTTCCGTGTCTCCCGCAACGACCGTGTCGGAAGTGCCCCTTCGCCCGGCCCCAAGCGCTGGTCGCCTGGTTAAGCGGGCCGTTGACGACACCTTGCGCCGCGCCGTGGAGCAGCGCGAGGGGCTGGTGCTGCTGAAGGGCGCTCGAGAAACCGGCAAGACGACGACCATCGGCAAGGCCCTGCGCGGCGCCAGTCGTGCCGGCGACCGCGTGGCGGTTACCGACCTCGGCTCGCTCTCGGGCGCGAAGCTCTCCGGCACGTCGGAGTTCCTGACCGCGCTCGCAGGCGAACTGGCTGATCATGTCGGGCTGGACCCCGCTGAGGCCGAGGCCGCCGTGGCCCCAGACGCGCCGGGGCGGTCCTTCCGGCGCTACCTCCGCGACCGCGTGCTGGACGGCGGGTTGCCCCCCCTGGTCTGGGCCATCGACGACTTCGACCGCGTGCTCACCCGCGACTGTTGCGCCGAAATCCTGGGCCTCTTCCGCTCCTGGTACAACGAACGCGCGCGGGAGGGGGCCGGCCCATGGCACCGGCTCACGCTCGTGCTGGCCTACTCCACCGAAGTCCACCTCCACGTGAGAGACCTCAATCAGTCGCCCTTCAACGTGGGTCGGACCGTGGAGTTGGGCGACCTGTCGGATCCCGAGATCGACGGGCTGAACCAACTGTACGGCTCACCTCTTGACGCGCCGCAACTCGCCCGCCTGCGCGCCGTGGTCGACGGTCACCCCGGCCTGCTCAAGCGCAGCTTCGAGGCACTCACCGCCGGGACGGTGACCCTGGACTGCCTGGAACAACAAGCACGCCAGTCCGGAGGTATCTATGCCGGTCATCTGCAGCGGCTGGGGGCTGGGCTGGGCCGCGACCCGGAACTCCTGGCCGTAATCGCCCAGGTGCTCACGGGCCGCGGCTGCCCCCGCGACGACGAGTTTCTCCGCCTCCGCAGCGCCGGCATCCTGGCCGGCGCGTCCCCGGAAGAAGCCCGCATCCGCTGCGGGCTCTACCGGGAACATCTTGGGCATCGCCTCCGAGCGACGCGGGGATAATGCCTGAGAGTACGGCGGGATGATACATTGGGTCCCGAGGAAACATCAACGCCACACCGGTCTCAGAGGGAATGGTTGCTACGGTGCGCGGTAGACCGCTACGAAGTTACCGAAGAGTGCGTCGTAGAATACGGTCACCACAACCACTCGCGGCATGGCATCGAGGGCATTGATCACGTTGGCGAGACCGGGATCGTGTATCTCGGCGACACGCCACGTCGTCGTGTCCGGCTCAAGTGTGGTCGATTCCACCTGAAGCGGCGATTGGACTTGAACCGGTGAGGTCATCGTGACGGGCAGCGGCAGGGGAGAGACGATCTGGACGCGTTGCCTCGCTGCTTGGGTCCTAACCCCCTCTACCGCGCGAGAGGGCGCCTGCCAACAGCACAGGCCGACACCCAGGGCGAGAAGTGGAAAGGCGACGATTCCAGCTCGGCGAAGATTCGTGTTGACGTGCATGTGGTTCCTCCTAGGAGTTGATCAGCCGTCCCTTATGGGCCTTTTGGGTCGTCGAGCCGGCTACTCACGACCTTCCCAAATCGCTCATACAAGCGTCCGACATCAGTCTGACTGCTTCTAGACGGTACCCCATCCCGCCTTAGAACGGTCCAAACTCCTGCTCCCGTACAGAATTGTGACTGAAGTTCAGTCCCCTTTTTCGCGGTTCGCGGGCCTCCGGAGCAACTACGTCCAAAACCGTACTGA
>CAZSRZ010000108.1:0-10896 GCA_964609085.1 uncultured bacterium
CTCCTACCGCCTCTCCCGCGGGGAGATCGAGCGGCAGTTCAGCATCCACCCAGCGATCTGATTGCCAGCTTCGTCACCTCCTGGGACCGGGTGCGACGGAGGTCGGGCGGAGCTCCGCGCAGGATAATATGGAGGTGGACGTACAGGTAGGGGCACCTTACGACGAGCATTATTACAACCCCGGATCGTCGTACTTCCAGGGAGCCACGGGGAACGAGGTGGTCTACGAGGTGCAGACGGCTCCCGCCCAGAACACGGACATCCGTGCGGAGCAGTTCACCCTACTGAAGGACATCTGACATCTGTTGATCGAGGGCCGGGGCGCGGGCATTTTCGCTCTGCTCCGGTGGAGGGATGGAAATGCCGCGAAGGTCGCTGCTGATGCTCGCACTGACTCTGGCCGCGACTGCGGTCCTGGCTGCCACTCCCCCGGCCCCGGTGGATCGGCCCGGTCCCGAACCGGTCCTCGCCCTTCACGACCCCCGCCTGGATGAGCCCGTGAGCCTCGGCTTCCGGAACGGCCCACTCCAGGCAGGGGTTGCGGTGCTGTCGCAAGAGGCCGGGCTGCCGCTGGCAGCGGCCAGCGATGTTGCCGGCACGCGCGTCACCATGCTGAGGGGAATCGGCACGTCCCGCGGGCTGCTCGGCGGTCTGCAGTGGGTCGTGGCGGGCACCTGGGTCACAACGAAAGGCGGATCCCCGTACCGCCTCGAATACACCGACTCCGATCGCGCCCGGGCGCGTGCCGCCCGGGCGAAGGCGGAGCGCGAAGGGATGCTGCGCCTGCGGCAGCGCTGGGAACGCGTCCGGAGTTGGGCCCGCCTGGACGAGGCCGGTCTGGAGAAACTGGCGAAGTACGAGCCGGCGATGGCCCGGTGCCTGCAGCATCCCTTGGGGGCGGCAGCCCTGCGAGTCGCCGCGAATCTGCCCGGGGCTCTCTGGCAGTCCCTCTGGTCCACCGGTCGCGCCCGGTTCTCGGTGCGGCAGTTGGCACCCCAGATCCAGCAGGACGTCGTCGCCTGGGCGGGAAGGTCGGCAGGGGGACAGGACCTCCTGATGAGCACCGGACGTATGATGCTCCAGATCGGGGGAGTGCCGGAACGGCCAACCATCTGGCTCCGGGGGCAATCGACCAACGGGGGCTCAGTATGCAATCTCTGCTACGCCGAAGGCTGGGTGCGGCAATCCCCTGCGGCCCGGCGAGCGGCGGCGCTGGCGAATCCCTCCCCGGTCCCGGCTCACCCGGAATTCAAGAAGAAGGTCACCCTCCGCGACCCCGACGGCCCCGGTTCCGCCAGTTCGGGCGAGCGGCCGGAAGGCGCCATGCCCCTGCTCCCCCTGGTCGAGCAGCTCGCGAAACAGCTCTCCGTTCCCATCGTGGTCCAGTGCGACTTTCGGCCCCGGCCGGAAGATGACCCGAACAAGGACCCCGAGCCGGACCGCACCCGTCGCCTCAACCGTGCCTGGCTGCGCGATCAGTGGTGGCTGGGGGAGGAGATTCGCGACGCTCCCCTCGCCCGCGCCCTCGACCTGCTATGTGCTGATTTCGAGTACGCGTGGAGCTTCCGGCGCGGAGTGCTCTGCCTCCGTCACTCGCGATGGTACCTTCCGGAGGAATGGCGCCAGCATGGTCGCCCGCTGGAGAAGCTGGAAGGCTGAGCGGTCCTCGGCGGCGTTGGCCCTCTGGCCTGGGTCGAATCACCTGGTCGGACCCGGCGGGAGTGGCACCGGCACGCCTGGAGGCTGGACCGCGAGGCAGCTCACGGCTCCCGCCCGCGGGCGTGCGCGATCGGCTTCGACCGTGCGTGGTTCGCTGCTGCGTCGGGCCGCTGTTGCGGACTGCGCTAGAATTGCCGTGCGCCGCTGGGGCGTGGGAGAGACGAGCGCATGGCTTCGGCAGAGGTCGGTCTGATCGGGCTGGCGGTGATGGGAGAGAACCTTGCCCTCAACATCGAGGAGAAGGGCTTCCCGATCGCCGTTTTTAATCGGACCGTCTCCCGAGTCGACGCTTTTCTTGAGCGCAACCCGGGTAAGCGGCTCACCGGCTGTCGCACCATTCCTGAGCTGGTGGCAGCGCTGAAGCAACCTCGCAGGATCATCGTGATGGTGAAGGCCGGTCCGGCGGTGGATGAGCAGATGCAATTGCTCCATCCCCTTCTGGAGCCGGGGGACATCTTTATCGATGCCGGGAACTCCTGGTTCCCCGACACCGAGCGGCGGGCGCGTGAGTTTGCCGAAGCGGGGCTGCAATACGTGGGGCTCGGCGTTTCCGGTGGTGAGGAGGGGGCGCGCCACGGACCCAGCCTGATGCCCGGGTGCTCGCGCGAAGCCTACGACGCGCTGGCCCCAATCCTCACCCGCATCGCCGCCCAGGTGGACGACGGCCCCTGCGTGTCCCATCTTGGCCCGGGAGGCGCAGGCCACTTCGTGAAGATGGTGCACAACGGCATCGAGTATGCAGACATGCAGCTCATTGCCGAGGCCTACGACATCCTTGCCCGCGCCGGAGGGCTGAACGCTGGCGAGCTGCACACCGTCTTCGCCGATTGGAATCGCGGCCCGCTGCAGAGCTATCTGATCGAGATCACGCGCGACATCTTCGCCACCCAGGACCCAGAGACCGGTGGGGCTCTGGTCGAACAAATCCTCGACACGGCCGGCCAGAAAGGTACCGGCAAGTGGACCAGCCAGAACGCCTTCGACCTGGGCTCGCCGATCCCCACCATCAACGCGGCGGTGGAAGCTCGCATCCTCTCCGCCCTGAAGTCGGAACGAGTGGCCGCATCGACGCGGCTCGCGGGGGGGATCGGTTCTCCGAGCGTAGATCCCGCCGCCCTGGTGGAACAGGTCCACGCAGCCCTCTACTCAGCCAAGGTCTGCGCCTATGCCCAGGGGATGGCGATGATCCGGATGGCGAGCGCGGAGTACGGCTTTGGCCTGGACCTGGCGGAGATCGCCCGCATCTGGAAGGGCGGCTGCATCATCCGCGCGAAGTTGCTGGATCGGATCAGCAGCGCCTATCGCCGCAACCCCGGCCTGACGAACCTGCTGCTGGATGACGACTTCACCCGAGAAATCGCGGAGCGGTTGCCCGCGTGGCGCCGGGTGACCTGTCTGGCCACCGAGTTGGGGATCCCCGTCCTCGGCTTCAGCAGCGCCCTGGGCTACTACGACATGTACCGGACCGCTCGACTCCCCGCGAATCTGATCCAGGCACAGCGGGATTACTTCGGTGCCCACACCTACCAGCGCCTCGACCGAGAAGGCGATGTCCACACTCGCTGGAGTTCCTCCGAGGCGAAGGGCTAGCCCGCGTGGTCTCGAAGCTGAACCGTAGATCTCTGCTGGCGTCGCTGGCGGCAGGCGGTGGTCCGCTAGGCATGGCCGTGCAGGCTGCCGAGCCCGACGCCGACGCCGCGCTCCTCGCCATTCTGGCCGCGCCGCCCGTGAATGGCCTGCTGCTGGTGGAGGTCTATGCCGGCTCCGTGGCTGAGGGCGCCAGGCTGCGCCCCGGCGACATCCTGACGGCCTATGGGGCGAAACAGCCACGGTCCATCACCGAGCTGCGAGCCGCGATCAGCGCTTCGCCGAAGGGAAAACTGGTGACGCTTGCCTACCGTCGCGGCAAGGCAACCGGCACGGCAAAGGTGAAGCCGGGCCTCCTGGGGGTGGACGCAGTCCCGGTGACCGCCGGAAAGTCGATCCGCCCTCGCGCCGCCACCGCCTTCTCGCCCGACCTCTCGCGGCTCCATCCCGGCACGTTGTGGTACGCCTTCGAGTGGAAGGGCAAACACGTCGGCTTCGAGAGGAGAAGCCTGTCGCTGGACCAGAACAGTGTCCGCATCGACCACGTCGTCCGCTTCAAGACTCCCGAATTCGAGGAGCGGCTGCGCATGCGGATGGACCTTCTCAGGCAGCCCGGGCTGCCCTTCGATGCCATCCTGCTGGAGTCCGGAGATCAGGACGTGACGCGATTGCAGCGCATCGGCCCGATCCTGACCGGCAGCGCCCGGCTGCGCGGCGTGGAGCGATCCATCACCCAGGAGGCGCCATCCGACCTGCTCCCCACCTGGGCGCTGGACCTGGTTGCGACCACCCTGCCGCAGCGTCGGGGAGCCTGCCTGCGCTACACCAGCCTGAGCGAGGGAAGTGCGCGACCCGAGCGTTTCTGCGAGCTCTATTGCGCTGGTCCGCAGGTGCTGAAGCTCGACGGCAAGGACGTGGCAACCCACCGGTTTGAGGCCGCGCGGCTGGGCCAGGTCCGCGGAAAGTACTGGCTAGACGAGAGCGGGAGATTGGTGCGGGCGGACTACGGCGGCCCCGTCGCCGTTCTGCGCGATGAAGCTGCCGCGCTTCGGGGCCTGCCCGTGGCCTTGAAGTTGGATGTGCCGGCCCCCGCCCCGGGCGTGCCGGCGGAAAAGAGCTAGTGGATGGCGACTGAGCTTGGGATTGGCATCGTGGGCGGCGGCAGGATCTGCGGCGCCCACGCCACGGCGGCGCTGGCGCTGCCGGAGACCCGTTTGATCGGCGTGGCCGAGGTCGACCCCGATCGGCGTGAGGCTGCGGTGGGGCGCTGGGGCTGCGCCGGGTACGCCGATCTCGACGCCATGCTGGCCGATGACGGTGTGGATGCGGTGGTGATCGCCCTCCCCCATCACCTGCACGCAGAGGCCGCAATAGCCGCTCTTCGCGCCGGGCGCCATGTGTTGATCGAAAAGCCGCTTTCGCGAACCGTGGCAGAGGCGGACGCCATCCTGACGGCCGCGGACGAGGCCGGGGTGACCCTGATGGTCGCCCACAGCCAGCGCTTCTTCCCCGCCAACATCGAGGCGTGCCGACTGTTGCGTGAAGGCGCGATCGGGCAGCCCGTGATCGCCACCGACACCTGGTACAAGCCGTTCTGGGAAGGCGTGCGCCCGGCGTGGTTTCTGGAGGCCGCCACCGGCGGCGGCATGTGGCCGATGAACGGCAGCCACATGCTGGACCGGCTCTGCATGTTTCTGGATACGCGCGTCGCCTCCGTCTCTGCGACGGTCGGCAGCCCGGTTCACCGCCTCTCCGCAACGGACACCGGCCTGGCTTTCGTCCGCATGGCCAACGGCCTGTGCGCCACGATCCAGCATGTCGGCTACAGCAAAGGTGCGTTCCGCTTCGAAGCCGAGATCACAGGAACCGAGGGGCAACTCCGCCTCCCGGGAAACGCGGCAAACGGCCCCATCTTCAGAAACGACGGCAGCGATGGCCCTGGCGGATGGCAGGAGCTCTCCGTACCCGTCCACATGCCCGAGTTGCGGCGCGATGCTCCGCCGCCGACCGCCACCTTCGCCCTGCAGCTTCGGGAATTCGCCCATGCCATCCGGGATTCACGGGTGCCGACGGTCAGCGGCGACTACGGCCGCCATATCGTCGCCGCCCTCACCGCCTGCGAAGAGAGCAGCCGCACGGGCCGAGAGATCCCCGTTCCGGCCTGAGGCAAGGCGCAGGCGAGTTCCAGGCGCGTCCCGGAACCGCGGCGCGTCTGCGCGGTTGTGCGCGGCCGGGTGACAGTCGGTGCCCGCCGCCGTCCATGTAACCGGTTATGTCTTGCTCCGATCCGTCCGAGAGGAAAACTCGATGGCGACCATCGGAGCCGTGAAATGAGGAGACTCTGTATGAAGCGTTCGTGGCTCTATGTCGCGCCGGTTGTGATGCTCGCTGCGGCGGCCGTTGCCGGCACCGCCTCCGGGTTGAAGCCCGGCTCAAGCGTGCCGGCCTTCCAGGTTGTGGACGTCACCGGACCCAAGAAGGGCCAGCAGCTTTGCTACCGCTGCTCCTACGGGCAAGCCCCGGTTGTCGCCGCCTTCATCAAGGGCACCGGCACCGACGCGGCGAAGGTCCTCGGCAACCTCCAGGCCGTGGTCGAGAAGAACAAGGGCGTGAAGAGCTTCGTGGTCTTCATGGGCGGCCCTGAGCTCAAGTCGAGCATCGAGAAGATCGCCGCCGACAAGAAGATCAGCATCCCGCTGACCCTGCTGCCCAACGGCCCGCTCGCCGCCGACATCGCCGGCTACCAGATCAACCCGCAGGTCGACAACACGATCCTGCTGTGGAACAAGGGCACCGTGCGCGCCGGCTTCGCGAACGTCGCCGAGACCGATTGGAGCGCCATCGAGAAGGCCACCGCCAACTTGATGAAGTAGGCGGCACCCCGCCAAACCTACCACAGGGGCCGGCCCGCAAGGACCGGCCCCTGTCTGCGTACCGCCGGCCGCGATCCCCGCGCGCAGCGGAATCCGGTGGTTCCGACCCCCACCGCGGCCATGTTATAGTGAGCCCCGGCCCCCGTAGCTCAGGGGATAGAGCAACTGCCTTCTAAGCAGTTGGCCGCGTGTTCGAATCACGCCGGGGGCGTCCACATCGCCAGGTGTCCTCGCGGAACTCGGCTGGGGCAGTCACCCGGAATCTGCGGGGCCGACTGCTTGAGGAGTTGGGGAGCGCCTAGCCAAGTTAGGGAAGCAGGCCGGTGAGGTCCGCGTGAAGCGCAGTGCGGAGTCGATCGCGCGCGAGGCATACCACAGTTCGCTCATTGAGGGCTGTCAGGTGGAGTACGCCAGCCTGGTCCAAGCGGGCCGGGCGCTGAAAGCTGGTGCCAAGCGGAAGTGACCCTGCAGGACCCGACCACGGACGCACTGCGAACGCGGGCCGACCCTCGACGACATCCTGGCGATCCACCGACTGATCCTCCAGGAGGCCAACCCCGCGATGGCGGGTGTCTACCGGCGAGACCGGTACTGGCCACAGTACTGCCCCTTCGCAGTTCCAGAGTGGAACCTTGTCCCGTAGTGCGTGGGACGATTGGAGCAGCTCCTCGAGACGGCCAGGCAGGAGTGCGATGGCATGGAGGGCTTGGACCCGGCTGTATATCTACTTCCGGCCGGCGAATCGCCGGTACCACTGAGGCGTGCCGTGGGCCAGCCGGTGCTGATCCCCCGGACCGCGGAGCGGCTGGCCCTGCGCTACGGCGCCACTTGGCGCCCGTAGTCGCGGAACTCTGGAGCACGCCGGCTCCAACCACCAGCCGCGCTTCCCGCATCTTGATCCTTTCTTGACGGAACGGTGGCGCTTCTTGACGGCTCGTTGTCGCGCGACGTGCCATCCTATGCCCGCGGCTGGGAGGCGGGAGATCCGCCGGGATCCAGTCCGCGCCTGCCGCGGGGCTGGCGCGATCGGAGGGGGCGGATGGATGCCTTGCTGCTTTGTCTCGCAGTGGTCTGCTTCGGGTTCACCTGGTCCTACGTGCGGGCTTGCGATCGGCTCTAGCCCGGGGCTGGGGAGGTTGGGTGGATGTTCGACTACGTGATCAGCGGGCTCGCCGCTGCTTGTCTCTGCGCGTACCTTCTGCGCGCACTGATGAAGCCTGAACAATTCTAGAAAAAGACCCCTGCCATGACGCTGATTGGTTGGCTGCAGATCGCCGTCTTTTCGCTGGTGCTTCTCGCACTCACGAGGCCGCTGGGCGCCTATATGGCCCGGGTCTTTCAGGACGAGCCTGTACTGCTTGAGCGAGTGCTGGGGAAGTTCGAGCGCCTGCTCTACCGCCTTTTCGGGGTGAACGCAGACGAGGACATGCCCTGGACCACCTATGCCGGCGCTGTGCTGGCGTTCTCGCTCGTCTCGTTCGGCTTCACCTATGTCGTCCTGCGCCTGCAAGGGATGCTGCCTCTGAACCCGATGGGGTTCGGCACGCAGCACGCGCCGCCGTACGCCACCCCGATGACCCCCGACCTGGCGTTCAACACGGCGATGTCGTTCACGACCAACACGAACTGGCAAGCCTACGCCGGCGAGAGCACGTTGAGCTACCTCTCCCAGATGCTCGGCCTGGCCTTACACAACTGGGTGTCCGCGGCTGTCGGCATCGCCGTCGCGGTCGCGTTGATCCGAGGGTTCGCCCGCCGCTCCTCAGCAGGGATCGGCAACTTCTGGCGCGACCTCACTCGCACCATCCTCTACGTGCTCCTGCCGATCTGTCTGGTTTATGCCCTGTTTCTTGTGTCGCAGGGCTGTGTCCAGAGTTTTGCACCATACACCGCGGTCAACACGATGGAGGGAGCCACGCAGACTGTGCCCCTCGGCCCCATCGCTAGCCAGGAGTGCATCAAGATGCTCGGGACCAACGGGGGCGGCTTCCTCAACGCCAACAGTTCCCACCCCTTCGAGAACCCGAGCCCGCTGACGAACCTTGTGCAGATGCTCTCGATCTTCCTGATTCCCGGCGCGCTCTGCTACACGTTCGGCCGGATGGTCGGGGACACTCGCCAGGGCTGGGCGATCTGGGCGGCGATGTTCGGCTTGTTCCTGATGGGGGTGTTGACCACCTACCACTTCGAAGCACAGGGCAACCCGCACCTGGCTGCGCAGGGAGCCCTCACCGCCACCTCGCAGTTGGGTGACCTGGGCGGCAATATGGAGGGCAAGGAGGTTCGCTTCGGCCTCGCCAACTCCGCTCTCTTCGCCACCGTGACCACGGACGCGAGTTGCGGTGCCGTGAACTCGATGCACGACTCCTTCACCCCACTCGGCGGGATGGTGCCCCTGGTCAACATCCAACTCGGCGAACTCATCTTCGGCGGGGTCGGTGCCGGTCTCTTCGGAATGCTGCTCTTCGCCATCCTGACCGTCTTCATCGCCGGGCTGATGGTCGGCCGCACGCCGGAGTACCTGGGGAAGAAGATCGAGCAGAAAGAGGTGAAGATGGCGATCCTCTATGTACTCGCTCCCGCCGCCTCGATCCTGATCTTCACCGCTGTCGCTAGTGTGCTGGACCTACCGAAAGAGGGGGGCGCCGCCTGGGTAAACCGGCTGGGCGAGTCCACCACCTACTACGGTGCCGCGGCAAACAACATCAACAACAGTGGACCGCATGGATTCTCCGAAATCCTCTACGCCTACTCCTCGGCTTCCGGCAACAACGGCTCGGCGTTCGCTGGCATTACGGTCAACACGCCGTACTACAACTGGACACTCGGCCTGGCGATGCTGATCGGGCGCTTCCTATTGATCGTCCCCATTCTGGCCATCGCCGGCTCGCTGGCGGGGAAGAAGCTGGTGCCACCCTCCGCCGGGACCTTTCCCACCCACGGCGGTCTCTTCGTCGCGCTGCTGGTGGGTGTGGTTCTCATCGTCGGCGCGCTCACGTTTTTCCCGGCGCTGTGCCTGGGTCCGGTGGTCGAGCAAGGCCTGATGCATGGCGGCCGCCTGTTCTGACCGATGGTGACTTCCGGCCCGGCACAGTGAGGACACTCGAATGAGCCAACTCGAAATCATTTCTCACCCCCGGCGGGGGAAGCTGTTCGACGCACCGCTGGTGCGCCTGGCCGCCCGCGACGCTGTGCTGAAGCTCGACCCGCGAGCCCTGGCCCGCAACCCTGTGATGTTCGTCGTCGCCGTCGGCGCCCTGCTCACGACGGTCTTCCTTGCGCGGGATGTTGTGCGCGGGGTCGCGCCATGGGCGCTGGCCTACCAGGTGCAGATCACGCTCTGGCTCTGGTTCACTGTGCTCTTCGCCAACTTCGCGGAGGCGATGGCCGAAGGCCGTGGAAAGGCCCAGGCGGACACCCTTCGCCGGCTGAAGTCGGACACCTCGGCGAGGCGCGAGCTCCCAGGTGGCGGGATCGAGACCGTCGCTGCAACCGCACTCCGCAAAGGCGACGTCGTCCGCGTGGAGGGTGGGGAGTTGATTCCCGGCGATGGCGAGGTGATCGAGGGAGTCGCCAGCGTCAACGAAAGCGCGATCACCGGAGAGTCCGCCCCCGTCATCCGCGAGAGCGGCGGCGACCGCAGTGCCGTCACCGGCGGCACCACAGTGCTGTCCGACTGGCTGCGCATTCGCATCATGTCGAATCCGGGAGAAACCTTCGTGGATCGGATGATCGCGCTGGTCGAAGGCGCGGAGCGTCAGAAGACCCCGAACGAAATCGCGCTCAACATCCTCCTGGCGGGCCTCACCATCATTTTCGTGCTCGCGGTGGCCACGTTGCTCCCCTACTCCATCTTCTCCGTACGGCAAGCCGGAGCCGGCACACCCCCGGATGTGTTCGCTCTGGTGTCGCTTCTCGTCTGCCTCATCCCCACTACCATCGGCGGGCTGCTCTCCGCGATCGGGATCGCCGGGATGGACCGGGTGATGCAGCACAACGTGATCGCCATGAGCGGGAAGGCCGTGGAGGCTGCCGGCGATGTGAACACGCTGTTGCTGGACAAGACCGGAACGATCACTCTCGGCAACCGACAGGCGGTGGAGTTCATCCCCGCCCCGGGGGTCTCCGAACTGGATCTGGCGGATGGTGCCCAGCTCTCCTCGCTCGCCGACGAGACGCCCGAGGGACGCTCGGTGGTCGTTCTGGCTAAACGCTACGGCATTCGGGAGCGGGAACTCTCCGACAAGGTGGCGGAGTTCATCCCCTTCTCGGCCCAGACGCGTATGAGCGGCGTGAACCTGGACGGGCGACAGGTTCGCAAGGGGGCCGCGGACGCCGCATACCGCTTCACGCGCGAGCTTGGCCGACAGGTGCCGGAGGAGGTCGAACGCACCGTCACGCGACTCGCCCAGGCCGGCGGAACCCCGCTGGTGGTTACGGACAACCGCCGGGGGGTGCTGGGCGTGATCCACCTCAAGGACGTGGTGAAAGGCGGCATGCGAGAACGGTTCGACCAGCTCCGCGCCATGGGTATCCGCACGGTGATGATCACGGGTGACAACCCGCTCACGGCAGCGGCCATCGCCCACGAGGCCGGCGTGGATGACTTCCTGGCGGAGGCGACTCCCGAGGCAAAGAAGCAGCTCATCCGCGCGGTACAGGCGGGCGGGCGAATGGTGGCTAAGACCGGCGTCGGCACCACCGACGCCCCCGCGCT
>CAZSRZ010000108.1:10906-17882 GCA_964609085.1 uncultured bacterium
GTGGAGATCGGCAAGCAGTTGCTCATGACCCGCGGAGCGCTCACCACCTTCTCCATCGCCAACGATGTCGCGAAGTACTTCGCCATCCTGCCGGCCCTCTTTGGGGCACTCTATGGGACATCCGGCCAGCCCCACGGCCCGCTCTGGCGGCTCAACGTGATGAGTCTGCACTCGCCGCAGTCGGCGATCCTGGCGGCGGTGATCTTCAATGCGCTGATCATCATCGCACTGGTGCCGCTGGCCCTCCGCGGCATCCAGTATCGCCCAATGAGTGCTGCCGCCCTGCTGCGGCGAAACCTGCTGGTTTACGGTGCCGGCGGGTTGGTCATCCCCTTCCCCGGCATCTGGCTGATCGACCAGATCATTGTCCTGTTGCGGCTCGCGCCCGCCAGATAGTCCCCCACGACTCGAGGCATCCAACATGTGGAAACTGATACTCCCCGCGTTCCGCTCAACCCTCGTCCTGGCTGCGCTCACCGGGTTGGTCTTCCCGCTCGTGATTACCGGGATCGCACAGACCCTCTTTCCAGCCCAGGCGAACGGATCACTCGTGCGCGACAACGCGGGGCGCATCCGCGGCTCCGCGCTCATCGGACAGGCTTTCGCAAGGCGGGAGTACTTCCACCCCCGCCCATCCGCGGCGGGTGCCGGCTACGATTCCACCCTCTCAGGCGGGACCAACCTGGGTCCCACCTCCAGGAAGCTGATCGAGGGGATCCCTGACGATCCCGCGACCGCCGACACGGACGAGTCATATGCCGGCGTCCGGCAGCTCGTCGACCAGTATCGGGCGACGAACCTGCTGGCCGCTGGCACCCCGGTCCCGGTGGATGCGGTCACGCGGTCAGCGTCCGGACTGGATCCGCACATTTCCATCGCTAACGCCCGGCTTCAGGCCGGGAGGGTGGCTCGGGCGCGAGGGGTGCCCGCGGCGCAGGTGCTGGATATGGTGCGGCAACAGACGGAAGCCCGGGATCTGGGCTTCCTGGGGGAGCCGCGGGTGAATGTGCTTCAGCTCAATCGCGCTCTCGACCGTCGACTCGGTGCCCCGGCCTCCACCAGACCAGGGCCTGGCTAGATCACCAACGAGATTCCCTGCAATGCACCGACTACTTCCGACCGACCTGATGTTTGGGCAGATCGAGGTCCTGCCACCGATCCACTTCCGCACACTGAATGGCTATCGGCTCTGGCTCGCCGATCTGCCCCAGGGCGAGGAAGAGACCGATTCGCTGCGGATCCGGCGTGTGTATGAGGTGCGAGCTCCGGACAGGCAGCGCCGGCTGGTCGCAGTCGACATCGCCACGAGCGTGCGCGGCCGGATCCAGGACCTGACCGGGTGCGATTACCCACCCTCTGCGGTGGTCTGGGAGGCGATCTGTCGGAGCTCGCTTTCGGACTACCTGCGAGCAGAGGACCAGCTTCCTCCGGAGAACATCCTCGTGTACTCTCTCACGGCGCAGCAGAATCAGACGGTTCGCGCACTCGCCGGCCTTGGTCCATAGGTGCGGTAGATCCGCTGATGCCACAACCGTTAGACCCCAGCAGAACCGAAAACCGCCCGAGTCCCGAGGAACTGCTGCAACGTATCCAGGAGCGGGAGCGGTCTAACGGGCGCGGGCACTTGACGGTCTTGCTCGGCTTCGCGGCGGGGGTCGGAAAGACCGTGCGGATGTTGCAGGAAGGCCATCGGCTGCGAGACGAAGGCAGCGATGTCGTCATCGGCTACTTCGAGCCCCACGGCCGGGCGGGAACCTCCAACCAGCTCGGCGACCTGGAGGTAATCCCGCGGCGAGCCGTGCAGTACCGGGGCGCATTGCTGGATGAGATGGACGTGGACGCCATCCTGGCCCGCCGGCCGCGGGTGGCTCTGGTGGACGAGCTGGCTCACACCAACGCTCCCGGATCGGAACGGGAGAAGCGCTGGGAGGACGTGGGCGTCCTGCTCGACGCCGGCATCGACGTCATCACCACCGTCAACGTCCAGCACATCGAGAGCCTCAACCACAAGATCGCGCAGGTGACCGGGGTGCAAGTCCGAGAGACTGTGCCCGATCGCGTGATCGACAACGCAAACGCGGTGGTGATCGTGGATGTCACCCCGGAGGCCTTGCGAGAGCGCTTGAGGCGTGGCGAGATCTATCCCGCGGACCGGGTTGAGCGCGCATTGCAAAACTTTTTCCGCTCCGCGAACCTCTCTGCGCTTCGCGAGCTGGCCCTCCTGCAGGTCGCCGAGGAGGCGGACCGGGATCTCGCCGAATACCGGCGGGAGAGCGCAACCACCCAGGCATGGGGCGTGCGGGAACGCATCCTCGTCTGCATCTCGTCCACCCGGGCATCCACCCTGCTCATCCGCCGCGGCGCCCGGCTCGCGAGGAGAATGCTCGGCAAGTGCTTCGTGCTGTTCGTGGCTCCAGCCGGTGGACGAGGGGCGCTGGCCCCGGACCAGCGAGAGATCGTCGACTCGGACCTCCAGTTGGCCCGAACGCTTGACTGCGAGATCGCCCTCGTCGAGGGCAAAGACGTGGCCCGAGCCATCGTCCTCTACTCTCGCGAGCACCAGATCACACAGATTTTCATGGGCCGTTCCGGCAGAAGCCGGTGGCACGAGCGGTTCTACGGTTCGGTGATCAACGACGTGGTGCGGCTGGCCGAAGGCATGGACGTGCACATCGTGGCCGACCGGTAGTGGCCGACGGCACTGCCGTTACACGACGTCGTCCGGGGCAAGTCGGCAGGGGCGGGCATTGTCGCCGCGCTCAAGCTGGAGGGTGGTGTGATGGATGCCGAACCGCTGCTCCAGTTCGTGCGCCGTCCGGTCCAGGAGCCCATCATCCAGGCAGTCGACGGAGCGAACGAGGTGCGCCGTGAGCGCCGTCTCGGTGGTGCTCATCCCCCAGACGTGGAGGTCGTGCACCTCCGTGACGTCGGGGAGCGACGCCAGGTAGGCCCGGACCTCGCCAAGGTCGATCCCCGAGGGGACGGCGTGCAGCGCAAGATCGAGCGACTCGCGCAGCAGGCTCCACGTTCCCCACAGGATGACGCCGACGATGATGAGGCTCATCGCCGGGTCGAGCCAGCGCCAACCCGTGAGCATCATCGCGGCGCCCGCAAGCACGACTCCGAGGGACACGGCTGCGTCCGCGGCCATGTGCAGATAGGCGCCGCGGACGTTCAGGTCGCCCTTCCGGCCGCGATGGAACAGCATCGCCGTCCCGCCGTTGACGAGGATTCCGACGGCGGCGACCGCCATCATGACTCCGCCCGGAACCGGCTCGGGCCGGGCGAGGCGGTGCACCGCCTCCCACGCGACGATGCCGATCGCCATCAACAATACGATTGCGTTGCCGAGTGCGGCCAGGATGGAGGAGCTCCGCAGACCGTACGTCCGACGCTCGGTCGGCAGCCGACGCGACAGGGCCGCGGCTGCCCAGGCCAGCACCAGCCCGAAGACATCGCTCAGGTTGTGGCCCGCATCCGCCAGCAGCGAGAGCGAGTGGGACCAGAGCCCAAATCCGGCCTCGACGCCAACGAAGCCGAGATTCAGCAGGATGCCCACGGCGAAGGCTCGCTCGTGAATCGCGGGCGAGGGTCCGCCGGCTCCCGGACCGGCGTGGGCGTGCGAGTGGCCGGCCCCGTGGGTGTGTCCGTGGTTCTGGGAGTGAGCGTGCATGCGGCAAGGGGTGAGGGACATCAACGCCCCTCAACCATTCTCCGCTAATCGTCGACCGGGCGCTGCATCCGTCAGTTCGGTAGGCCCGCCGCTGTCGGGATGCGCCTCACCTCATCGGCGGGGTGGCGCCGAGCACGATGTCGAATCGTGCGGCCAACTCACCCACTCGCGAGCTCTTGATCGGTTCGAAAGCTACGAGCACGGCAGCCTGGGCTTTGGGGTCGCGAAGGGAGTTAAAGATGCCGTCACGCTGATTCTGTGCCTCCCCTCGGACGTAACATTGCGTCGTGAGCAGGTCGCGGTTTCCCTGGCGAATCTTGTAGTGAATGTGTGGGGTGCGTCCCGGGTAGGCCACGGGCTTGATGGTCCGGAAGTAGTACTCGCCGGTCGAGCCGGTCAAGAAGCGGCCGTACCCCTGGAAGTTGGCGTCCCGGCGCTCCCGATTCGAACTACCGGTGTGCAGGTAGGCCCCCTGGCGATCGCACTGCCAGATTTCCACGACGGCATTCTTCACCGGCTCGCCGCGCAGGTCCAGCACCCGACCCGTGAGATGGGTAATCTCGCCCACGGCGGGGGTCATCGCATTATTGATCACGAGAAGGTCGTTGTCGGTGTCCAGCGGCAGCTTGTCCGGGTAGAACGGCCCTTCGGTCTGGGGAGGGGTTCGAGTGAGCTCGTCCGCCATCAGTCCGGTAGTGGTCCAGAAGGCACCACCGACGCAGAGGGCAGAGAGAACGGTGCGGCGGTCAGTGCGGGAGTTGATGCGGGAGTTGATGCTCATGATCCCCTCGGTAAAGCTGAATCGCCCGATCCGGGATGGAAGGCGATCAAAATGATAGACGGCGGCGGCGGCCAGCGGTTTGAACCAACGCCGGGTGCGGGCAGGTAGACGCCCCGCATGGGCTTCAATATCATGAGCGAACGCCGCGAGGGAGTGCCATCCGTGGGGACGCCGATGCCTGAGACCCGGGGAAATCGACGATGACCGGTCCGCCCGGTGATGGGCCGCCGGAGAGGCGCGGCACCCTTGCCGAACTTCGGCAGGCCGGCCAACGACTGCGCCGAGCGGATGAGGGACTCAGGCACGCGTGGGCCGGCGTACGCCAGGCCGCCGTGCGGATTTCGGCGCTCTTCGTCGGCGTGCCGGTCGGCTTCGCTCTCGCGCGATCACTCGAGGGTGGACCCACAGCGTTCGGGTTGTTTCTGATGGGACCGATCGCCGCCGGGCTGGCAGCGTCGGGGGTGGTGCGGGCGCTGGAGTGGAACGTCCGCAGGGTTCATGCGCCGGACCCAGACTACGTCAAGATCCTGCAGCGCTGCGGCGAGCTGGAGCGCGTCCCGGACGAGGTTCGGAGGCCGATCGAGCGCGCGCTGGCCGCCTACATGTCGGTGCGGCAACTGTCCTCTGACCCCGCCTGGCGATCCTCCGGGGTCTCCCTGCGCCCCTACACAGGCCTGGCGACCACGCGGATGGTGGAGCTTTTGGAGTGGGCGCGGCAGCTCACGTTCATCGGGAGCCACCTCCGCAATCGAGCCGACGCCTCCGAGACCCTCCCCGAACTCCGGGAGACTGAGGCCCACTACGCCTTTCAGTGCTCCCAGCTCTCCGCCGCGGCGGATGCCTTCATCGCCGCCGAAGCCAAGCTGACGCTCGTCTACGCCGCCAACAGCGGGCAGCAGGCGAACCAGTCTCGGGCGACCGACCAGCTTCGCGAGATCTCCTCCACCTTCGACGCGATGGCGGAGATTCTCGCCGGAGCCCATCGTTCCGATACTGATGAGGCGCTCCCCGCCCGAGCCCCGGCGTTGGAGCAGCAGATCCGTCTGGGTCCCCGTGGCGACGCTGCCGAGTAACTCCCGCGTCCCTGCCTCACGAGCGTGAATGGCCATCTCCCGCAGAGAAACGGCAGGCACGACGATACCTCCCGAGGCACCGTGGGTCCGGTGGCTCCGCCGGCCTGACGGGGCCGACCAGCCCGCTTCAAGAAGCACTGAGGGGGGCGGCCATAGTTTCGGGAAGACCCCCGGCCGGAGTTTCGGGAAGCTTCCGAAGCTTGGATCCGTCGAGAGAGGGGACAAGTCAGAACAGAAGTAACTATCAATCAACTGCAATTAGCGATAACCCCTGGATACCACCCGCTCGACTATCATGGGACATAGGTAACAGACTGTTAGATGTATGGATAGGAATAGCAATGCATTGCAGACTCTTCCAAGCCAATCTGGCCTCCACATAATTGGGAAAGGATGGAGTGATGCGATGCAAATAACTGCATAGATGATCGGGGAAATCAAATTGAATGGCGAACTCCCGGACTTCGTAACGATCCGTCTGCATTCGACACAGAGGTTGAATAGATCGATCGAGATTGGCACGCAAAGCAGGATCCAACGCAAATCGGACATCTCATGCCCTCGGAGGCCGTATCACACCCCCTTGCAATCGTTACGAGAGTCTTGGGTAGCCCTCGAAGGTGCGCGATTCTTGCTGCATCTTTCCCGTTCAATTCTTGACCTAACAATTGGAATCACGTCCTTCGGGTTGGGACTGAGCAGCAACCAGGTTACATCGTAGTGGTTCCCGGTCCCACCCGCTCATTCGATGCGCCTCTGTCTACTGCTGAAACTCGGAAACATCCATCGAATCTGAAGGCGATCGTGGACGCCAATAAACAAATCCCCCCGTTGTCCCAACCCCAAATGCCCGAGGCCCGATCGAATTCCGTACGCGGGACTACAGTTCGCCACAGCCATCCTTCGCCGACGTACGTGCCGACAACCGCCTCGATTGGTGTCACGTGGAATCTGTCGTCTTCTGGAAGTACTGTGCATCCCGACCCCGACTGCCAGACCATCACCGGCGCCACGACCACATGGGCGCGCTGAATCCAGAGCGATTGCTTGAACATGCGTAGCATGACAATTGCCATCCCATTCGACAGCGAAGGCGCCCAATCCTTGATAGGCAGAACCTGCTACGGAGCGCAGGCCCATCGGGCGCTGCGCGCATGCCGAGCTGGAGCTCTGCGGTCCCAGGGGGGTGGGCGCTGCACGCATGCCGGGCTGGAGCTCTGCGGTCCGGTGATGGCTGGTAGGCCCGGCCAGCGAATTCCGGCCGACCCCCGCAGAGCCGCGACCGTGAGGGAGCGTGAAGCCATTGCCACCGACGGATTCGACCTCCGTATTGTGACGGAGTCACGAGGCACTCGGGATTCTTCGACCACGTACCCCAGACGGGTCTCAGGGTCGGGGTCGGGGTCGTCATGGCCATGCGGGCCGGAGGCCCGCGCACCCAGGTCATCG
>CAZSRZ010000109.1:0-17681 GCA_964609085.1 uncultured bacterium
CCGGCCTTCGATGCCATGGAACGCTGGGGCGTGGGTCAGCGCCTCCGGAACCGGCCTACCGGGATGGCTGAAGGGCCCCCGAGAAGTGAGGCTGCGTTCGAGAAATGGCTCGATCTGCGCTTCACGGCGCTGAACCAGCGGAAACGGGAGCAGATCCTGACGGCCGCCGCTCTGACCGGATACCGCAGCCAGAGCAAGATCGTGATCGCCGAGCGATTGCTCAGCGACGACGCGTCTTTATTCCACCGGCTCGTGGAAGAACAAGCGCTCTGCTGGAACCACGACTTCCGCCACTACCTGAAGCTCCAGCCGAAGTTCGGGTACCACGAGCAGGCAAGACGGTCGTACAGCCGACGATACTGGAAGCTCTACGGCCAGATCGTGGAGTACCGGGGGAGCCCGAGCAAGGCCAAGAGGGAGCGAATTGAGCAAGGCTTCGAGAAACTTGTCGACGGGGAGAAGGCCTCACCGTTCCTCTCCGCCTGCATGGCTCGCACCCGAAAGAACAAGGCGAAGCTCCTGCTGGTATTGGAGCACCCCGAGCTCCCGCTGCACAACAACGCCGCCGAACTCGCGGTCAGGCGGAGGGTGCGGAAGCGAAACGTGAGCTTCGGGCCGATCAGCGACGGTGGTAGACAAGTCTACGCCGCAGCCCAAACGAGATGGCACGGGCAACCTCTTCTGATCCGGAGAATCGCGGCACTACCGATTTGGGGCGCCAGGTTTCAGGTAGGGCCCGCTGAATGGCCGCTTCGGCTCCTCCACGACCAACGTACGCTTGTAACGGTAGTCGTTCCCGTACAACGTAAGGGCACCCGCGTGGTCCTTTGCGCCGAGGTCGCAGAGCGATGACCCTCCGGACTTCATCAGGAACAACCGCCCGCCAGTCGGGTGGGCGTCGAGCATCACGACAGGATTGCTTCTGCGGCTGAGAGTGAGTGATCCACCCGGCACCTTGCCCGAAAGCTCAACCAGGCTGGTGTGTAGATCCGTGGACATACTGAGCTGTCCGCCATCACGTTCAGCTGTGAGCGTAACTCTTGGCACGGGCCCGTCGGCGTACAGGTCGAGGTGGACGTCATCCTTGAGGCAGACTACTTGGGCCTTGAGCTTTGAGTTGGGACCGAACATCCTCCAGGAGGGGTTTCCATCCGGACCCGCACTGAACTCGAAGAACACACGGCCTTTCTGGTCCGTGATCGTAACGGGGAGGGTCAGCTTCGAAGCGACCGGGGTTGTCGTGGCAGAAGCGCTCCACGCCTGCAGCGAGACTACGACTACAAGAGTGCAGGTCGCCGAAACAAAGATCTGATTCACCTTTGCCCACATGTCAACTAATGTCCCTCTCGAATACACAGGCTGGTTGTAAGCGGTTAGCGGCCCTCCGCGGCGTCGGCAGGGCGTGTTGGTTCAGTTCCCCGGGCGGATCGTGGGGTCCTTCAGAGTGGGCTCGCGAGGGCGCGGCCCTTGATGTTGTCGGGATTGGATCAGGACCTCCCGCGCCTTCACTCGGCGGAAGGCCCTGATCAGCCTGCCGCGCCGTCCCCGGGGGGCGGAGATCAGGGCGAAGGAACCCGATTCGCTGGGGTCCAAGCATCAAGCGGTCGCGAATCATACCCGATGGTCTGTCGACCAAACCAACCTTTCAGCGCCATCCGGTTGCCCCCGCTGCCAAAGCTGCTCGTCACCGGGTGGCAACTCCGGTGGCTGGGAGCGTTCTCGGTGGTAAGACGCCCGGCAGCATCGAAAGTTCTCGTCCAATTGCCGTGCCACGACTGGCTTCGTTAGCCGCCAGCAGGCTTTTTTGCACCGGCTTTCGGATTGGCAGTCTGGTAGACCTCTAGAAATCTGCTTAGAACCCACTGCGTGCCTTTGGAAACGGCCGCACGAACCTCGGCCCGGGTTGCCCCGCAAGCGTACATCGCCTCTTCCCCATATATTCGGACGGGGTACATGGCGAGATCTGGACCCAACTGGTCGATAGTCCTCCAGACATCAACCGTTACGAGCACTGCGGCGTGACGTGGCCGATCGGATGCATCGTACTGGACCAGCGCCGAGACTTGAAGGGCGTCAGCGGGGTCGCCTCCAGGCCCTTCAGGTTGGACCACAACGTCGAGTTGGCCAAGCCTCTGCTTAAATGGCGAAACAAGGCTCTGATCAGTGACGCCGCAACGGTGCGCCTCGGAGTCTCTGAAGCTCGTTATCCGAAACCGCTTCGATCCTCGCAATGCTTGCCAGACTCCAAATACCGGGCCACTCATTGTCGGGCTGGATGCATCCTGGGTGCTTGGGGTGCTTGGAGTGCTTGGCTCCCGCACGACGTCAGCGGCCCCGTGCTGTAACCAGACGGCGGCGACGGCGGTCAGTGCCATTAGCGCTGCACTCATGCGAATAATCCAGTAACGCCTGGGTCTCATCAGATTCCTCTCATGACGGAGCGCTTGATCCGTCGACGGCATGCCGCCTCCTTGTCCGCAGGGCGATTCGGTTTTCCCTAACTGGTTGCTCCGGTGAGTTGGAGTATCTCCCAGGGCTTCTGTTCCAAGTATCCGGTCAATAGCTCCCGGCCGCTTCAGGCACGGGGCGGGCCGCCTCTGAGAGTTGGGGGATCTTTTCGCCGCGACATGCCGGAGATTCAGGCATGGACGCTCACTCTCCGTTGCAGATGCTTCGGCAGGTCAACCCTGGCCAGCTACCACGGGAGGAACTAACCCGCCTCTTTACCATGCGCCTGGATCTGTGCGAGCAACTGCTCGCTGAACAAGACCAGCTCCGGCAGGCGCTGGCCGCCCTGGAAAAGGGGTAGGCGTGCTTGCGCCTGGGGTGCCTTAGCCCCGGAACGCCGCGGCGTAACCGTGAAGGAATGCCCGCTGGGTCTCCTTCTCCACGCCGGGCGACCGCAACAGCGCCTGTGAGGCGCTCAGCCCCTGGTAGACGAGGTAGGCGGCGTACAGGGTCGCCGAGCGCCCGCCCCCACCCAGGCAGTGGATAAGCACCGAGGGCTGCCGCTGGAGTTGTTCGTCCATCGCCTGGAAGACCGGCTCAAGAGGGCCGGGAACTCCCGCGGCGACGTCGGACACCACGTAGGGTAGCCATCGGATCCCGTGCTCGCTCATTCGCGCCACGCTGGCTTCAGGAACGGGATGGAGCGAAACGACCGCGCGAATCCCCTGCTCCCGCAGCCAGTCGACGGAGGCCGGCGTTTCGGGCACAGCCGACAGGGCGATGCGGCCATTCTCCACGAACCGGAAGTTCCGGACCGGGGTCGTCTCCCCTAGCCCCACTTCAACCCTTCCTCTCGCAGCCTCCCGTACGGCTTGCTCTGCACGAGCCAGTGTCGATAGACCTCGGCGGTGAGTGATAGGAACCGGTCCTGCTTCCCGTTGCCGGCATCTTCGTAACGGGCCCGCAGCATGCCGATGGTCATCAGTTTCTCGACGGCGGACCTGAAGACGAATGGGCGCAGCGTGGGGTCGGCCTGGATCGCCTCGCTCATCACGTCATCTTCCTTGCGGCTCTGACCGCGCCCGCAGACCTCGGCGAAGAAGCTGAGCGCCAGCTTTTCGGACGGCTCCAACTGTCCCCAGAGATGATCCAGGTGCGCGCTGGCCGCCCCGACCACAGGAGCCGCCTCTGCCTCAACATCCTCGCGCGTGACGTTTCGTTTCCGCAGCTTGTTCAGTCGCTCCACCAGATGGAAACCGAAGAGCTGGGTGAAGTAGGCATGGGCGCCCGCCAGCTCCAGGATGCCCTCGATCGCGTCAGGGGTGAAAGTCACGCCGGCCGTGGCTACGGGTTCGGTGATGAGTCGGCGGGCATCCTCCGGCTGGAGGAAATCCACATCCAGGAACACGCCGATATTGAACAGGAACGTAGCGTAGCTCGCTGCGAACTTGCGCAGGATATGGGTTCCGGCAAAGAGGAACTCGATGCCCTCGACGTGCTGCATCAGGTGGCGTAGATAGTCAAACGCGCGGGAGTCGAAGACCCCGTTCATCACCCGCCCGGCCAGAACTTCGAACTCGTCGAGCATCAGGAGTACGCGCCCGCCCTTGAGGGCGCGACGGATCTCCGGAAGGATGACCCGCTCGAACTGGAAGTCCGGTGGCTCGCGGCTGAAGTCTTCCCAGGCGGCGAGTTCCATCTCGATCCCACGTTCGGCCAGCCCTTCTTTCACCCGCCAGGCCAGCCAGTAGACGAAGCCGGCCAGGTCGGTAGCGGTGAGTCCCTGCAGGTCGACGAAGATCGGTGTGAGGTCGGCCTCCAGGCGGTAGACAAGCTGGCGCAGCGCCGACGTCTTGCCGCACCGTCGCTCACCGGTCAGGATCAGGATGGTGCGCGACACAGGACGAATGAGGCGCTCGCGGACCGTGCGAATGATGTCCTCGCGTCCGACGAAGACATTTGAGCGAGTCTCAAGCGGCGTGCCGGTGACGAAGGGGTTGGGGATGCGGCGGAAGCCGTCCGCGGAAGCCGCGCCGGCCAGCTTTTGGGGCAGCAGCGGCACCTTGCAGGCGGGGCACATGCCGGGCAGCTTCGCCGGGTCGGCCCCGAGGTCGTGGCGACACGCAGGGCACTGGTGGCTCTGGCCCACGCGCAGCCACTCGGTCTCCTGTGCCGCGTTGGTGCGCCCGTACTCTTCCAGCAGATCCGGGTGCCGAGCGGTGGCCATCACCGCCGCCAGCCGCATGGCGCGGTCGGCCTCGGGGCCCTGTTTGTCCAGCGGAGCGTTCCGCGGAGCACCGGGGAAGCGGACATCCAGCGAGCTCTCACCCAGAATCGCCCGCTCTACCTGCAGGGCGGACCACTCCACGCCCTTCGCCTGAACGGTTCGATCGACTCCGCGAGCAACGCTCTCCAGCAGTTCCTCGTCGCCGGCGATCTGCCGGACAGCGCGGTCAAACTCGCCGGGGAGACCGAAGCGCCTCGGGCGTCCCTCCAGCGCGGCCAGGGCCGGGGGCACGGGGATCTCCCCGTCCGGGTTGGCGCGAGCCAGCCCCAGCGCCAGCGCGAGGAAGAGCACGTCCGAGGCGTCCCGCATCCGCGCACGCGTGACGAGGCCGGCCGACTCCCACGGGATATCGACGCGGCTGAACGGTACGGGAGCGTCTCGCTTGTGCGTTTCCGCGTAGCTGTCCCCGAGGTGGTGGTAGGCGGGGCAGCGGGCGAGCGAGAAGCCCGAGTGTTCGGTGATGCAGGTGAGATAGTGGGGCGATCGGGAAGGCAGGGTCAGCGTCGGCCGGTCGCGGCTGCTGGACTCCACGACCTTGCGCACGGCGCTCGGGAGATCGTCCTTCTTTGCCTCGCCGAAGAAGATCAACTCGTACTCACTGGGGAATCCAGCGGGCCGGGCGTGAACCGGATCCAGTGCGGGAAGGTCGGCGGCGACGGCGACGAGTCGCTGCAACTGGAACTCCAGGTCAACGGGGTTGCGGTACTGCTCGGCCAGACGTTGGAAGGCGGTGGCCGACAGCCAGGCGCGAAGACGCTCTTCCATTCGAGAGCGGAGTTCCCAGTCCACGCGGCTGATCACTTCCTTCATGCGCGTGCTGGCACCGATCGACTCCAGGGTTGGGTTCATGCTCGACGGCATGAGCCAGGGAAGCCGGGCGTCTCGGTGTTCATCCACCGGGCCGTCGAGCACGGAGCGTCCGGGGTTGGCGAGGATCCCCTCATCCCGATCGACCAGGAAGTAGACCCAGCCCTTGCGCAGGTCGCGGATTGCCTGGGATTCGTCCTCTGGTCGGCAGTACGGGAGGTTCCATCCCGAGTTGGCGATGTAGGGCGTTTCGGACCCCGGTAGGTTCAACAGCCCGAGCACGAGCCGCTTATCCTCCTCGTCTTTCCGGAGCCGCTCGAGCATGGCCGATTCATGGTCTGCCCAGCTTCGACTCAGCGTCGCAAACAGGGCCTGAAGCTCGCCCACTCTCGCCGCCCAGGCACGGATCGGCTCCATGATCTGCCCCCGCAGTTCACGGAGGTAGGGGATGGAGCGCGAGTGAAACGCCTGGGTGACATACCCGGCCGCAATCTTTTCGTACTCGAGCGCGAGCCGCTTCAGCGCCATTCCTCGCCAGAACAGCAGGAAGGGGTCCTTGCGGATCGCTTCCACCGCCCAGAGAGTGCGGCGGCGTGCCGAGGTGCAGATTTCCTCCGCCGACTCCCATTCAACCGATGGGTCCGTCGCCGTGCGAAGCTCAGCCGCAGCCTCGCTCAGGACCCGACCGATGCGCTCGAGGCTGATGTTGTCCGCGGAAAGCCAGCGCCGGGACTGGTCCCGGAGTTCAACGAGGATTTGTTCTCTCAGGGAGTTCGCCCGCTGGGCCACGGGACCGCGGCCGGGCCTGCCGGGAGCGGGAGGCGTGCCGATCGCCTCGCTGAGGTGGGTCTCCATCTCTTGATCCATGGCCCGCCACTGGTAGGGCTGGCCTTTGTGGATCCAGGGGCGACGCGTGCGGATGGGGCGCAGGATCCCCTCGGTGGCGGAGGCCTCCCCGGCTCCGGTTGCGGACTCCGTAAGGAGTCTCGACATCGCGTCCGGGTCGTTGAGGGGAACGTTGCCGCGCAGATCCGCCAGGCGGATGGAGTCATCCCCGCTCAGCCACGGGACCAGCGAGCGGCGGACCATGTTGCGGTAGACCGCGCCGACGAGGCGCTCCTCCGGGTACTCGACCCACTCGGTGCCGAAGCTGCTGAAGACCTGGGGGTTGCCGTCCGGATCGACGCGGGGGATCCGCGACTCGCCTTCCGTCCGCAGCTTGCTCCACTCACCCGTGTCCCCTACGGTGGCGGTCATCAGGAAGATAATCGCCCGCTCCTGAAGCTCATAGAGCGGGGTCGCCTTGCCCTCCGTTGTCAGGGCGGTGAGGACGGAGACGCGGTCGAACGGTGCCGTGCGTGTGGCAAGGGTCATCTCCGGCTCGCCCTCAGCCTCCACGAGATGGACGGAGTACTGAGTGCATGGGTCGGAGAAGTAGTGGAGCTCAGTCAGGGTAGCGAACGACGCGGGCGAGCGCGCCGGATCGCTGGTCGGGGAGACGAACACCACGCCCCGGACGTCGACCTCGACCCCCAGCCTGGCGGCCGTGTGACGGACGAGGAAGGCGGTGTCAATGAGCATGCCGCCGCCGGTGCCACCCGCGGCGCTGGCTACAACATAGACGCGCCGCTTCCCCTCGGCGGGCTTCTCCAGCCACTTCTGCAAGCGCTGCCGAACGGCGAGCTGATTCTCCGGCAGCAGCAGGAGAAAGCGGCCGAGCATGCGGCTGCCGCCCGTACCCGAGTCGACCTGCGTCCGCCCACGCAGCACCTCGCGGTCCATCCACTCGGCGTGGAAGCGATCCGGCGCACGGTAGGCCGCGTCCAGCATCGCCGTGTTGGTGGTCAGGAGGATGGAGCGCTCGCCGGTGGTGATCCCGCTGGACCGATCGGTGTCGAGCACCAGGAAAGTCGGCGGCACGAGGGGCTGCCCGTCCGGCGTCGCCTGGTGTCCCTGGGCAGTGTGGCCGAAAGATGCCTGAATACGCTCTACCAGTCGGCGGCAGACATAGCTCCCCGCCCCGCCAAGGCCAATGATCAGTGTGTCAGGCATCGACCTCTCCTTTGGCTTTCCGGCCGCGGGGCAAAGTGAGTCCCGCGATCGCCGCGAGCACCAGCACCGCTCCGGTCTCTATCCAGACGGCGGTTCCCGGTAACGGCCCCGGCCCCGCGAACGACGACGCCGGCGCAAGCACCTTCGGCCAGTAGACAAGATTGAAAAACAGGATCAGCGTGATCACCGCGCCGATCTTGCCGGCGCGGCCCGCCCAGAACGCGGCGCTGGAGACGGGCCGCACAAACTCCATGACGAGACGCGCCAGACCATAGTCCACCAGCACCGCAACCAGTAGTGCGACGACCACCCAGATATACCGGCCGTACTCCAGCAGGAAGCTGTCCATCTCCGACTCCTAACCGAATCTCCGCGTCGAGCATCCAGCGGACGTCTCGGCCTATAGTTTAGACGGCGGAGCGGGCCTGCCGGGTCGCTCTCTTAGTTTACAGGGGCCCGCTTGCTCAGGAGTCTCTCCGCCACCGGGGACCGACGCCCGGTCCGGGCGGCGTCGGCGAGCGACTCGACGAGCGCTTCCGTGTCCACACCGAGCCGCATGGCCAACTCGTCCAGCACAGCCGGCGTGGCGTGTTGGTCCAGCCACTCTGCCGCGGCGGTGGCCTCCTGCTCCAGATCTTGACGCTCCAGCAGGTCTAGCCGGGCTGACTCGTAGGCGGATTGCGACCGCAGTGCGATGCAGCGCGCTCCCCCGAGGTCCACGTCCTTACGCAGCCCGGCGACCGACCCGATCGGGACGCCGACGAAGCGATCATCCTCGATGGTGATCATCTGGCCTTGCCCCGCCGGATCGAGGAGCAGCCGCACGGCGCCGATCCCGAGCTTGGCCGCGTAGGAGCGATCGAACCCGGTTGGAAGGGCGCACCGGAGGCAGTGACCGAGACTGTTGGTGCGTATCCTGGCGGCAATCCCCCGCTCCCTGGCCGCCGCTTCGAGCCGGTCGGAGAGCACTATTCCGACGCCGCCCAGACGCCCGTCCTTCTCCACGTACCCTTCTCCCAACTCCACAGATTCTGACACCAGAATGACACCCCAATCGTGTCCGCACGCAGCCCGGGTGGCCAGCAAATCCACCAACCCCGCGACGTCGATCGGCCCTTCCTCAGGAATGAGCACGCGCGTACACCCACTGGCCAGACCTGCCTCAAGGGCCAGGTGGCCCGTGTAGCGCCCCATGATCTCCACGACGAACCAGATGCCCGATGTCTCGGCGTCCAACTTGATCGCCGTCAGCATCCGTACTGCTTCGTTGACGGCCGTGTCGAAACCAAAGGTTTGCGTGACGCCGGCGATGTCGTTGTCGATGGTCTTCGGCACATGCACCACCTGGAGGCCGGACCGTCGGAGCAGGTCCGCAAGCTGCAGGGTCCCCTCTCCTCCAATACTGATGAGGGCGCCGACTCCCTGCGAGGCGAGATTGGCCTGGATCCGCTCCAGGTCGCCCCCCGGGAGGTCCACCTGGTGACGGGAGGTTCCGATGCAGCTCCCTCCCACTATGGAGATGTCCTCCACAGCGCCGCGCGTGAGGTGGACAAATCTCCCTTCCACCAGACCCAATGCGCCATCCAGGTAGCCGTACACCCGGATCCCGGCGTTGTCCGCCTCGGTGACCACGCCCTTGATGACGGCGTTGATGCCCGGTGCAGGTCCGCCGGCGACGAACACCCCCAGCCGATCGATTGATTGCATGACACCCGCCGCCATTTGTGAAATTGTTCACATCAAGGGGTGCTTTCGCGCCGCCCGCCTTCTTATACTGCAGCACCGGGTTTCCATCTGGTAGAAACCAGGGGCCGTGGCGAGCGTTGTACCGAGGGATGTTCGGAGTCGGTCGAAGGCACGAGCCGCTCGAGGAGATGAGCGAATGCAGGTGAAGCGAAAGCGCCGCTTTCCTTGGTGGACCCTGGTGTGGATCCTGGTTCTTGCCGGAGGAGGTGGGGGCTATGCCTGGTGGTCCGCGTCGCAGGCCAGGCAGCAGGCAGCGAAGCTTCCCAGCGGGGTGCAGGTTGCCAAGGTGGAATTGGGCGACCTGGACCAGACCGTGAGCGCCTCCGGCGTCGTGGCTGCCCAGGTCGGCGCCAAGGTCAATATCGGGGCCCAGATCAGCGGTCGGATAGCCAGCCTGCCCGCCGACGTCGGGACGGTGGTGCGGGCCGGGCAGGTGGTGGCGACCATCGACAGCCCGGACCTGCAAGCTCAGGTGGAGCAGCAGCGGCAGAGCGTCAATGTTGCCCGAGCGACGCTCGCCGCGGCGATGAGCAGGGTCCGCCAGGCGGAACTGAACCACCGGCTGAGCGTGGATCAGACGAACGCGCAAATCCAGCAAGGAGACTTCGCCATCCGAGCTGCGGCAGAGCGGCTGCGGTCGGCCGAAATCCAAGCCCGGATGACCCCCGCGCAGACGGCCGCGGAGGTCACGCGCGCCGAGGCTGCGCTCTCCACCGCCCGCTCGCAGGAACGTCAGACCCAGGAGACCGTCGCGCTCCAGCTATCCCAGACGCAGAGCACGATCGACGAGGCGAAGGCCGCGGCCGACAACTATCAGCGGACCCTCAATCGGGAAGCCGAGCTGCGGCGTCAGGGGTTCATCTCTCAACAGCAGGTAGACGATACCCAAACCGCGCTCCGACAGGCGCAGGCCCGACTGGCCAACGCCAGCGCGACCTACGGCATTCTGAAGCAGAAGACCCAGGCAGACCTGCAGGCGGCCCGCGATCAGGTGCTCCAGGCGCAGGCCACGGTCGACGCGGCCCGGGCAGCCCGCCAAAACGACGCGATGCGCGTCGCGGACGAAGCAGGCGCCCGCGAGGCCGTCCGGCAAGCCGAGGCGGATCTTCGCTACCGACAGACGGGCAAGACTCAGGACACCGTCCGGCGACGCTCGTACGAAGAGGCCATCTCGGGCGTGAACCAGGCCCGCGCAAGCCTGCGCCAGGCGGAGGCGTTGCTCCGCTATCAAGAAGCACTCCTTGCGAAGGCGGTGGTGAAGTCACCGATCGACGGCACGGTGCTCACGATCGCGGCGCAGCAGGGCGAAACGGTCGCGGCCAGCTTTCAGACACCCACGCTGATCACTGTGGCTGATCTGAACCGGCTGGAAGTGCGGGCCTACGTGGACGAGGTGGATGTCGGCCGCATACGCCTGGGATTGCCGGCGGACGTCCGCGTCGAATCATTCCAGGGGCGTGTGTTCCCTGGCGAGGTGGTGAAGATTGCTTCCGCCTCCACCGTTAAGGACAACGTGGTTACCTACGAGACCACCGTGCGGGTCAAGAACACCGGGGGGCTGCTCCGGCCGGACATGACAGCCGACGTGATGCTGATCCTCGGAAGGACGAGGGACGTCATCCGGCTCCCCACCGAGGCGGTCCACCGGGAAGTGAAGCGGGCAATCGTCTACGTCCTGCACCGTGAGAAGGCCGGGAAGGAGAGGGTCGAGACGCGCACGGTCACGGTCGGCGTCTCCGCGGGAGCCTACACCCAGATCCGGTCCGGCCTGAAGCCCGGCGAGGAGGTCATCCTGGCAGGCCTGCAGCGACTAGGGATCCGCGCCGTCGACGCGCAGAGTCGAGACGCCAGGGACGGGTCGGCCACCGTGACGGTGGACTGAGCCCGCATGATCCACCCGGAAGCGAAGGCCCGCCTCTTCGACCCGCGCTCGGGCGCGGGCCAGGCCGGATCACGTCCCGACATGATTCGCCTGGAGTCCATCCGCAAGACGTACACCCTCGGCGGGCAGGACGTGCACGCACTGGCAGGCGTGGACGTGGTCTTGGAAGACGGCGAGATGGTGGCGATCATGGGGCCGTCGGGTTCCGGCAAGTCCACGCTGATGCACATCATCGGCCTCCTGGACGAGCCGACCAGCGGCACCTATTTGCTGGACGGACAGGAGGTCTCGGGGCTGGACGATGTGGAGCTGGCACGGGTGCGAAACCGCACGATCGGCTTCGTGTTCCAGAGCTTTAACCTGCTGCCGAGTCTCACCGCGCTCGAAAACGTGGAGCTGCCGATGGTCTACGGAGGCGTCCGACGGCGGCGGCAGCGGGCGGAGGAGGCTCTGGAGCGGGTCGGCCTGGCCGACAGGATGGACCATCGGCCCAACGAACTCTCTGGCGGTCAGCAGCAGCGAGTGGCCATTGCCAGGGCGATCGCCGGCCGGCCGCGCCTGCTCCTGGCCGACGAGCCGACGGGCAACGTCGCCAGTCGTCAGGGTGAGGAGATCATGGAGATCTTCCAGCAACTGAACGAATTGGGGATCGCCGTGGTGCTGGTGACCCACGAGATTGAGATCGCCAGGCATGCCCGCCGGCTGGTGCAGGTGCGCGACGGCTGCATCGTCGCCGACCGCCAGGTTCGCAACCGCATCATCGCCACGGAGTGGCTGGCGGCGTCGGATCACAGCCCGACCCAGATTCTCGACCTGTAAGGCGACGCGATGAACCAGCAGAGTGACGACACGCCGGTTGGACCGGCCAGGAGCAGCGGCCTCGGTGGTGTACTCGGCCAGCCGCTGCAGTTCACGCGGATGACGCCGTTGGATACGCTCGCCTTCTCGGTGCGGGCGCTGCGCGACAACCGCATGCGCTCGGGGCTCACCATCCTGGGGATCGTGATCGGGGTGGCGGCGGTGGTCGCGGCGGTAGCGGTTGGGCAGGGTGCCGGCGCATCGATCACGGACTCCGTCGGCCAACTCGGCAACAACCTGCTCTTCATCGTGCCGAACAACCCGCGGATCAACATGGGTGCGCCGCAAGGCATCACCCAATCCCTCAGGATCGAGGATGGCGAGGCGATCCTTGAGCGGTGTCAGGCCACGGTGAGCCGCGTCGCCCCGGCGGTTCGGGGGTCCGTGCTTGCGAAGTCGGGCAACCAAAACTGGCGCACGACGCTGCAAGGGATCCTCCCCTCCCACTTCCTGGTGAACAACGTGGAGGTGGAGATCGGGCGCGGGATTGCGCTGGCGGACGACGATGCGCGTGCCCGGGTGGCCGTCCTTGGCCGAAACACCATCAAGGCCCTCTATGGACGTAAGGAAGCCAACCCGATCGGCAAGGAGGTGCTGCTCAATCGTGTGCGCTTCACGATCATCGGCATCCTGAAGTCGAAAGGGGGCAGCACCTTCGGCGAAGACCAGGATGACATCATCCTGGTGCCTATCCGGACCGCGCTCAACCGCATGCTGAACCAGCGCAACATCAGCTTCCTCAGCGTTGAATGCCGCAACCCGGAATCCATGGATCTCGCGCAGGAGCAGATCATCTCCCTGCTCCGGCAGCGTCACCGCCTCTCTCCCCCGTTCCCCGACAACGATGACTTCACCGTGCTCAGCCAGTCCCAACTGCTCACGGTGCTGACGACGGTGACCGGCGTGCTGACGGCATTGCTGGCCAGCATCGCGGCGATCTCATTGAGTGTCGGCGGCATCGGGATCATGAACATCATGCTCGTGAGTGTCACGGAGCGGACCCGGGAGATTGGGATCCGCAAAGCCCTGGGCGCCACGGAGAGCAACATCCGGTGGCAGTTCCTGATCGAGTCCGCCATGCTCTCGATCGCGGGCGGCATCCTGGGCGTGGTCGTGGGCGGAGGTGCATCCCTCATCGCCGCCAGGATCTCCGGCTGGCAGATCTCGCCGAATCTTACGAGCGTTGCCATTGCGGTCGGCGTCTCAGGCGGGATCGGGGTCTTCTTCGGCTACATGCCGGCTCGAAAGGCGGCAAGAATGCACCCGATCGAGGCGCTGCGTCGCGAGTGATTCCCCTGTCAGCGGCGCGGGGCATTCCGCACCGGGGCCGGACGTGCTAACATTCCGCAAGCCGCCCCCCGGGGGACCGGCCTCTGGACGGAACTGAATGCGCGTCGACCATCGCACTTCCCCCGAGGGTTCGCAAGACACGTGGCTTGAAGCTCAGTGTCGAATCGTCGAGGCTGCGGGGCGAGCGCTGGCGGATGCCGTAGGGGCCATCAACGAACGCACGGCCGAGGCACGAACCGGTGCGCTGGGTCGGAAACAACGCGTCACGGACTCGCTGCTGCGGGCGGCGGAGGCGGCCCACGAGGATCTGCACTCGGTGCAGCTCGCCGTCCAGAACGCCCTCTTCGACTGCGAGCACGAGCTGCGCGCGCTGCGTGAGCGGGACATGGATCCAGCCGAGCTGCTGGTGGATGGTGAGCGGCTGATCCGACAGTACCGGTTCCTGCGCCGCCGCGCCAGAGTGATCGACGGCTTGCTGGCCTACCTTCCCAGCGTGACGCAGCTTGCGCACGTTTGCGTGGAACACCTGCGCCGTCTCCGGAACGGCGCGGCCGAGTCCGCCCTGCTGCGGGTGCCGGACTGTGGCTTCGTGGGTGCCGCCATGGAAGACTTGGAAGAACCGATCGCTCAGCGGTCGCCGCGCCCAGGAGCCTGAATCACCCGGTGATGGCGGCGCTGCGCGGGTCCAACCAATCGCGGAGGCCGTCGCCGAGGAAGTTGAAGGCCATGATGGTGAAGGCCAGGCAGGCTGCCGGGTAGAGAGTCAGCATCGGCGCCGAGCGACGGAGTTCCCAGCCTTCCTTGATCATCGCTCCCCATGAGGGGAACGGAGGCTGAATGCCCAGCCCGAGGAAGCTGAGAGTGCTCTCGGCCAGCATGATGCCTCCCATGCCCACCGTGGCAGCCACGATCACCGGGCCCGTGATGTTCGGCAGCATGTGCCGCAGCATGATGCGGAGATCCCCCGATCCGGCGGCGCGCGCCGCCTCCACGTATTCTCTGTCGCGAAGGGCCATCACCTGGCCCCTCACCAGCCGCACCATTCCCGGCCATCCCACCAGGGCAAGCGCCATGAAGACGTTGACCAGGCTCTTGCCCAGCGTCCCGGTGATCAGGATCGCCAACAGAATGTCGGGGAAAGCAAACATGAAGTCGGTCACCCGCATCACCGCTGCATCAAGCCAGCCCTTGCGCAGCCCGGCGGGGATGCCGAGGGACAACCCCATCAGCAATTCGAAGCACTCCACCGCAACGGCCACAGCCAGTGAGACGCGGGCACCAAAGACGATCCTGCTGAAAACGCATCGCCCGGCGTCGTCCGCCCCCAGGGGAAACCGCCTGCTCGGGGGCGAGAACGCCTGGGATGGGTTGCGATCTCGGTAGCTGTTCGGGGCCACCACATCCGCGCCAAGCGCCACCCCCACCACCAGCAACAGCCAGGTGGCCGACAGCAGGGTGGCCAGACGCCGAAGCGGCGCCGGGATACGGCTAAGCGCTGCCGGCGGCGCGGAGGCGCGGATCGAGAGTGCCATAGAGCAGGTCGACGAGAAGGTTGATGACGATGAACACCGTCGCCCCCAGGAGTGTCACGGCCTGGATGACGGGGTAGTCGCGAGCGGGAATTGAGCTGACGGAGAGCTCCCCCACCCCGGGGATGCCGAAGAGGCTCTCCACGACGAATGACCCGCCGAGAAGATAGCCAACACTGGTGCCCAGGACCGTCAGCACCGGGATCAGCGCGTTCTTGCCGGCATGGCGGATCAGGGTTGTCGCCCACGAAAGCCCTTTCGCTCTGGCGGTTCGAACGTAGTCCTGTGAGAGCGCTTCAATCAGCGAGAGCCGGGTCATTCGTGAGAGCAGGGCCGCGGGCCTGGCTCCGAGTGCCAGGGCCGGAAGCAGAAGCTGCCAGTCCTGGTTGTCATAGGTCACCGGAAACCACCGGAGCCCGAGCGAGAAGATCAGTACCAGGATGGGCAGGCTGACGAATGTCGGCACGGAAACACCCGTCAGCGACAGGGTAATGCCGAGACGATCGATCCAGGTGCCGGCCCGAACCGCGCAGAGCGCACCCATGGGGCACCCGATCAGCACGGCCAACAATGCCGCCAGCAGGCCCAGGCGGACCGTAACCGGATAGCGCCGCACTATGGCCGGGCCGACAGGCTCACGCCGGGCGAAGCTGGTGCCGAAGTCGCCCCGCAGACAGCCGCCGAGCCACGCGGCGTAGCGCACCGGCAGTGGATCGTCCAGGTGGAACTGCTTCCGCAGCACGGCAACCTTGTGCGGATCCGCCTTCTCCCCGAGCAGCGCGTCCACCGGGCTGCCCGGTGCCAGCGCTCCCAGGCCAAAGGTGACCATGGACAGAGCCAGCAGGGTGACTGCAGCGGCGGCCAGGCGGCGGAGGAGAAAGGCGAGCATGCGAGGCCGGGGATCAGGGTGCGCCGAGATACGTGCGCTTGTGCGGCAGATGCCCCATCAGGCTGTCTTCCAACCCTTTCAATCGCGGGCTCCAGAGCTCGACATCTCGCTGAAAGTAGATCGGCACCCAAGGGCTGTCATCCACCACCAGCCGCTCCGCTTCCCGGTAGAGGCTGATCCGCCGCGTCGCATTCTGCTCCCGGTCGGCGGCGTCGCAAAGGCGATCATACGCCGGGTTGCTGTAGCCGATGGTGTTCTGATCGGCCCCCGTTCGGAGCATGACAGAGAGGAAATTCTGGGCGTCCAGGTAGTCGGCCATCCAGCGGAGGAAGTAGCAGGGCATGGCCCCAGCTTTGCGCTTGTTCAGAAACGTCGTCCACTCCACGGCGTCGAGCTGGACCTCGATGTTGAGGTTCTTCCGGAGATTGTCCTGCATGGCCTCGCAGGTCCGGCGGATGTCGTCCACCTGCGCGCGGAAGCTGAGGGTGAGCGAAGGGAACCCCTGCCCATTTGGGAATCCCGCTTCCGCCAGGAGTCGCCGCGCAGCATCCGGGTCGTAACCGATCCCCTTGAAGTCCGGATCGAAGCCCGGCACGCCCACGGGCAGCACGCCGTTCGCCTTGCGAGGCAGCCCCTGATGCACGGACTGGATGAGTTCATCCTTATTGATGGCCATCGCGAACGCCTGGCGGACGCGCTTGTCCTTGAACGGCGCGAATGCAGTCTGATTGAGCGCGAGGTAGAAGACCGAGGGTCGCTGGAACTCGTGGAGGAGGGGCGCCAGTCGGTCGTTCGCCTTGTCGGCGGGGTAGACGGCCATGGTGACATCGGTCAGGTCCAGCTCGCCTGCCTCGAACTTGTCGTGGCGCGCACCATTGTCGAGGATGATCCGTCGCTCGATTCGTTTGAGCTTGGGGGCACCCTCCCAGTAGTCCGGGTTGGCGTCCAGGACGATTTTGGCGTCCCCACGTCGGTAGCCCGAGATCTTGAAGGGGCCTGTGCCGATCATCCGCGATTCGTCAATCGTGCCGCCTCCCGCCTCGACAACGCGCTTGCACACGGCGTACGCGGTCGGATACGTGAGCTTGGCCAGGAAGTAGGCCTTGGGCGCATCGATCGTGAGTCGGAGCGTGGCGTCGTCCACTGCCTGCACGCTGTCCAGCTCGGGCTGCTTCCCCGAGTTGAAGGCGGCGGCCCCAACGAGGTCGTTCAGGTAGGTCATCGCCACCGGGGAAGTGGTCTTTGGATCCAGGCTGCGGCGGATGCTGTAGGCGAGATCGTCGGCCGTCAGCGGCGATCCATCGTGAAACTTGACCCCCTTGCGGAGATGGAACGTGTAGGTGCGCCCGTCCTTGGACACCTCCCACTTCTCGGCCAGGTCGGGAACCAGCTTGTTCTCGCTGTCCCACTGCACGAGCCCGTTGAAGATATGCATCAACAGCTCGATCGTGGGACCATCCTGGACCTGCGCCGGGTCAAGCGTGGTCGCCTCGGCGGTCTGGGCGAGTCGCAGCACGCCCTCGTCCCCCCCGCCTGCCTCCGGACCCGCGGACGGACCGTTCCGGCAGCCCGCCATCACGCCCACGCTCAACAAGAGCGACCCAACCCAGGCGACCGTCCTGCGCATCGACATTCCCCCTCTTCCCTCCGCCTAGAGCAGCAGCCGGGCCGGATTCTCCAGATACTCGCGGATGGCGCTCAACAGCTTCGCGGCCGGGGCCCCGTCCGTTGCCCGGTGGTCGAAGCAGAGGGTGAGCGTCATCATGGGTCGCACCACGCCGGCGCCGTTGAGGGCGATGAGGCGTTCCGCAATCCGGCCGACTCCAAGGATGGCAATCTGCGGCGGGTTGATGATCGGATCGAAGTTGTCCACGCCGAACTGAACCAGATTGG
>CAZSRZ010000110.1:0-8609 GCA_964609085.1 uncultured bacterium
GCTGGCGTCCCGCCGGCATCAGCAGCCTCCTGGGAGCGCTGGCGTCCCGCCGGCACCGACGACGCCTGCGACCACGCACCCGCGGTGGTTACGGTCGCGCTCGCCGACTTCGGGGCAGGGGCACTTCGGCACAAGCTGCATCCCGGCGCTGACGCGCTCAGCTCTGTACGGAGGCGGTTGCTGTGGCCAGCGAGACGCCAGCGGCCCTACGATTTCAGCCCGATGGCCCAGGAACCCGTCTCCTCACCGTCCGCCCGTATCCTCAGGAGTACCCCCTTGAAAGTGGACGTCTCGCGGCCCTGCATCGACAGTGTCAGCTTGCTCCAGTCAGCCGGTTCCAGCGCCCCGACAGCGGACTGCAGAAACGTGAGCATCGTCCCCGACAGGACAGCGGGATTCACCTCCGCGAGCGGTAGACCGTCTGGCGAGAGCATCCGCGTCCGCTGTGCGTCAGGTAGGGTCTGGAACATCCGGAGGCACGCGACCACTTGTCCGTCATCGTACCATCCGTGGGCGGTCATTCCGAGGATGCCGGGATAGAGCCCGGAACCCAGCAGCTTCTGGACTTGCCCCAGTCGCAAACCGGCCACGGCGACGAGCGAAGCAATCGGGGGCGCTTCAGGTCCTTGCAAGGAGGGGCCATAGCGCTCCAGGAACTCCTCGGGCACATCCACTTCGTCTTCCATCCACCAGTACTTGGCGCGCAGCAGCACTACCGTCGAGGAGCCCGGCAGGAAGCGCCATTCACAGGTCCAGGTCCTCGCGATCAATTGAAGCAACTGGTTGATCGGGTAATCCTTGACCTCCAGCCCCGGACGGATGACGGCTGGGATCCGGAGGTAGCCGTCACTGACGAACTGCAGCCCTGTCTGCCGCGCGACGTCTCCCAGGACCTGCTCGTAAGACCTGAGCCAGGCATTCGATCCCGTGTTCTTCTCTGCTCCCAGCCGGACGTTGACCCGGCGGGAGAGGTCCGCCGGGTTCGGCGGCGGCACGGACAGGCCACGGGGCCCCTCATCCGGGTTCCGGGAGCCTCCCGGGCAGGACCAGCAATCGAAACGGACCCCGGTCCGTCGCCGCGGCGAAACATGGGCAGCGACCACGGACACGCGTAAGGGATCTGTGGGTGCCCGGGAAACGGTGTAGACCAGCGAGCAGCGATCCAGCCCCTCCTCACCAAGTTCCGCCAGGTGGGGAGTTGTCTTGGTGAGCAACCTCCTGGCAATCCCTCGATCGGCTTCCGGCAGGGATGTCAGCTTCACCACGAGCGGGGTTCCCGAGAACATCGCCTTCCGGCGATCCACACCCAGCTTCACCATCAGTTGGGCGAAGTCGTTGGCGATGGTCCCTCGCATGTCCGGGGGGAGGGCAGCGGCCTCGCCGTGGTCGGCGATCAGGTACTCTTCAAAGAGTTGTTCAACGAGGCCGATCGCTCCGGCGCGGAGTTTGTCCGGCAGAGTCCGGCGGGCCTGGTTCTGGACCAGCGTCCATCGGCCCTTCTCGCGGACCCAGGTGCAGCGCGCGGCCTCGTCGGCTGAGAGCAATTCGCTCAAGCCTCGCCGCAAAGTAGCATGGTCCGGTCCCGAGGCTTCGAGGATCAGACTCACTCGCTGGTTCGTCAACGCACGTTCCGCCGCCAGCCCTGGGCCGGAGCCAGCAGGCAGCCGACGCAGCAGGTGCCCCAGGGGTTCGCGGAAGGCCAGGATCTGCGTCGGTTCTTCAGTCCTGCCGGCCTGCCCACACCCGACCCACGTGAGGGTCAGCAGTGTAAGGGTCCGCAAGAATTGATGACGCATCAGCCTGCCTCCTTCCGCTTCACTTGTGATCGGTCTGTAGCGCCGCGGCGGGCGACACCGCGTCAGTTCGTGCTGGGCACGGCCCGGCTGGCGCGCCGGCTTTCGGCGGCGCGATCCGGCACGCGGAGGGAGAGCCAGTCTCGCCCGTGCGAGCCGGGTTGGTAGCGGGCCCGCCGGCGCTTGGCCTGGACCCGAGACAACTCCAGCTCACGAGCCTGAGTGAAGAGGTCCGGACCGCCGGTGAGCGTGGAGAGCATTCGCAGCCGGCCCCCGGGATGCAGTGTGCGGGGGAGGACCTCGGCCCGTGCATCCCAGGAAAGATCGAGGAGCCAGCTATCGCCGATCCGCAGCACGTCGTTGATGATCAACTCCGCCGGATGGGCCTGGGCCCCACGCAACGCCTCTTCCGCCGTGCGGGAAGCCATCCGGCGCTGCAGGGTGAGTGGACATACGCGCCCTTCGGACCGCACCACCAGATCCGCGTCGAACACCGACCAGTAGGGCTCCACCCGGGCACGCAGCTCTGTCAGCTCGGGGAAGTACTCTTCGATCTGCTGGCCCGCCGCGTTGCGGAGGGTCAGCGCTGGCCCCGCGAATCCGGCGAGCACCCTCAGCCCTTCCCAGTGGGGGTGGTAGGAGTAGCTGGGGCTCCCCAGCGGTCCGGACGCGGCGGCAAGCGTTAACGGCAGCAGGCCGTCCGGCATGATGCAGGCCGTTTCCCATTCAACTACCGTGGAAGGAGATTTCATGACCGATAAGTTCCAGAGTTTCCCCATGATAGCGGTGAGGTGAGCCAAGAGAGGGAAGAGCGAGGTGAGATTCTTCACGTCGACTCGACACAAGCTGAGGCGTGACCCGTGGCGCCGGGCCACGTATTAAGATAGGTTCAGCCCCTGGGGCGGCCACGGCACCGTAGCCGCTCCCCCTGCGCCGGCAGTCCGGCCCACAGCCCCGAAAGGTGTCTTCGTTGCGCGCGTCACTCAGCTTTTCGGTCACCCGCCGGCATCGCGGCCGGCTCACCACGGGGCTAATGCTCGCCACCGCGCTCGGGGCCGCCGGACTCGCCCGCGCGGCAGATCCCCTGCCGACCGTTGCGGACCTGGAGCGCCCCGACCAGGTGGTGACCATCGACACCGCGGTTCGTCTCGCTCTCAAGCACCACGGCAGCATCACCGCGGCCGAAGAAGGCGTGATTGCCGCCCGCGAGCGGGTGAAGCAATCCCGCACGGGCACCCTGCCGAACGTGCGGGGACAGGTGGGCTACGCGGGCAGCGGCACCAGCAGCCTGGGCGGCATCTTCGGGTCGGAACCTCACACCACGGTCACCGGCCCCGGCGGCAGCACCCTGCGGCAGACGATCGACACCGACGTAACCCGCACCAATCGGGGGATTCAACCTCGCGCCAGCTTTGATTGGACCCTCTTTGACGGAGGGTTGACTCGCGCCTCCACCCGTCAGGCCCGGGCCGGCGTGGATGCCAACGTCAGCACCCTCGGTTCCGTCCGGAACAACAGGGTCTTCACTGTCACCAGCGACTACCTGACACAGCTTCGCGCCCAGCGCCTGCTTGAGCTTCGGAAGGAGCAGGTCCGCCTGGCGCAGGAGCAGCTTCGGAGTGTGGATGCCTTCATTAAGGAAGGAAAGGCCGCCGAGGCTGATCGGGCCCTCGTCCTGTCTGAACTGCGCAATCGCGAGGTCGACCAGATCCAGGCCGAGAACGACGTGCGGGTGAGCTCGAACCTGCTGCGGAATTCCATGGGGTTGCCCGTCGGCCCCCCCTTGAAGCTGGTGGAGTTGCAGGAGTCCACCGCCGCGCCTCCTCCCGTCGCCGAGTTGCGAAAGGCGGCGATGTTGGGTCGCCCGGAGGTGCTCCAGGCGGACGCTCGCGTGCGCGTGCAGCGGGAGACCGTGCAGATCGCCAGAATCCAGCGACGGCCGAAGTTGGATGGGTCGTTCTCCTTCAATCTGAATCCGGCTGACGCCTTCCAGCGCGGCGACTTCGCCTTCGCCGCTTCCATATCGATGCCGCTCTTCGACTTCGGCCTCACCCGTGCCCGCGAGGACGAGGCGCGCTCGGACGTGCGCGCCGCGGAGGCAGACCTCGCCCAGGTCCGCAAGGACGTCGCCTCCGAAGTGGAGGAGGCCTACCTCAATCTGCTCTCCGCACGGGAGCGTCTCGGAGCCAGCCGCCTCGCGGTCGACGCCGCCCAGGTGAACCTCAACGTGACCACCCGGCGCTACCAGTTGGGCGTTGCCGCCACCACCGTGGTCGACCTCATCCAGGCGCAGGTGCAGTTTGCCAACGCCAACAACAATGCCATCTCTGCGGCCTACGACGTGTTTCTGGCCGAGGCCCAGCTCAACCGATCGATTGGACGAGGGCTGAACTAGCCCCGCGGGCTGGAATTGGTACGACACTTGCTGCAGGCAGGGTGAACCCCGACACCGGGGCCATCCCTGGAGCCCTCGCAGGCATGCAAGACGTCCGTCGCCTCCCGCTTTTCTCTGCTTCATCCGCTGCCCACCTGCCCGGCCCGCGGCGTTGGTGGCACCGGGCGACTGAGGTCTTCCTGGTCCTCGCACTGATCGGCGGCAGCGCGCAGATGCTGTTCTTGCAGGAGTTCCAGATCATGGGCCGCTGCATGGAGCCGAACCTGAGCTCCGGCGAGCGATTGCTGGGCACCCCCATCCAACTCATGGGCGGGGTGCATCGCGGCGATGTCGTCGTCTTCCGCCCTCCGCATCGACCGGATACGGCCTTCATCAAGCGCGTGATCGGGCTTCCCGGGGACAACATCGAAATCCGGGACAGCCGCGTTCTGGTCAATGGTGTCCCCCTGCGCGAAGGGTACGTGCACCTGCGGTGGCGTCAGACGCGACGCCGCTATCAGGTTCCCGGGGACAGCGTCTTTGTGATGGGTGACAACCGGGACAACAGCAACGACAGCCGCGCCTGGGGCATGCTGCCGGTGGATCACATTCAGTCCCGCGCGCTGGTGCGCTTCTGGCCGCTGGGACGCCTCGGCTGGCTGGGCTGACCGAGGTTGCGCTGGGGGCGACGCCCGATCGGCCCTAGTGATTGAGCTGGAACTCCGGCGTGTTCAACAGCACCCAGACGAGGTCCTCAATGGCCCGTCGCCGGTTTGCCATGGGCGCGGCGAAGATAGCCGTGGCCGCGCGGAGTTCATCCGGCCGTGGGAAGCGCCCATAGGCCGTCAGGTAGAGTTCTTCAACGATCTTCTCGGGGGGGTCGGGCCCATCCGTGAGGCGAGCCACGGTCCCTCCCGGCGCACTCAGGCGAGCCTGTACCCCCGGCCCATTCATCATGTGCAGCACCTGGGTCACACTGCCGTCGGCAGGGCGGTCGCACTCGCAGACGCTCAGCCGGGAGGGCCGGCCGAAGGTCTCCAGGAACTCCACTGGCAGCTTGTTGTCCCAGAGCTGGATGGCGCGGGTACCGTCGGGGTGACCGTTGTACACTTCGGGCCGACCGGTCACCTGACAGACCGCATCCAGCAGCACCTCAGCGGTCAACCGGCGCACCTGGGCATGGCTGTAGGCTCGCGTGTCGCGGGCGTTTCCGGGCAGCGCCCGGCTGGAGCGACCGTACGCCTCCGACGCCACGATGGTCCGGAAGAGGTGCTTCAAGTCGTAGCCGTGCGCCACGAAGTCCCGGGCGAGGGCGTCCAGCAAGCCCCCATTGCTGGCCGGGTTGGTCATGCGGAAGTCGTCCGAGGGCTCCACCAGGCCCCGGCCCATCAGCATTCCCCAGATCCGATTGGCGATGGCGCGAGCGAAGAACGGATTCTCGGGCGCGGTCAGCCACCGGGCGAGCGCCTCGCGTCGATCTTCGTCGGGAGCAATCGTCGGGGCTTCGCCACCGAGTGGCTGGGGTGGCATCACCGCCTGGGTCTTTGGATGACGCACCTCACCCTCGGCCGCGGGGTAGATCAGCCACTCGAATTCGGACTGGTACTTCGTCCGCACCCGAGCGAAGAAGGCGGCAAATTGGTAGAAGTCAGCCTGGCTCCACCGCTCAAAGGGGTGGTGGTGACACTGGGCGCAGTCGATCCGGACGCCGAGGAACAACTGGCTGATCGCCTTTCCGCGCTCCTCGGGTGAGGCGAGAGCGCGGTAGAAGTTTGCAGGGCCGTCGCGGTAGGTGTCGCCGGTGGCGGTCACCAGCGCCCGGGCAAAGGCGTCATACGGCATGTTGGTGCGGAAGGCGTCCCGGACCCAGCGGTCATAGGCCCAGGCGCCTTTCGGAAACAAGGGGTCGCGATCCACCAGCAGGATGTTCACCCACCGCATCGCCCAGTAGTCGGCGTACTCGGGACGGGCCAGCAGCGCCTCGACTGCTCTTGCCCTGGCCGCTTTCGTGTTTCCCGCCCGGGCACGCTCGGCGGCGCAGTCGGCGAGGTAGGCACGGACTTCGCCCGCGGTGGGCAGCGTGCCGATCAGGTCCAGCGAGACCCGCCTCAGGTAGACGTCATCCTCGGCCGGAGGCGATGCGGGGATGTTCAGCCGGCGGAGTTGGCGCGAGACCGCCGCATCGATGAACCCGTCGGAGGAGCCGAAGGCACCCGGGGCGGGCCTGCCGGCACGGGGGACCAGCACTTCGGCGACAGCGATCTGGGACATGTAGCGCGCCATCACCGCGGCCTGCCCCGCCGCGCCGGTGCTCTTTACTCCACCGGCGGCGTCCACCTCGGCGATGCCGGACTCGTTACTGCGATAGTCGGCCTGCCCCGTGATGTCGCGGCGGCTACCGTCGGAGTAGTGCGCCATCACCCGCAGCGACAGCCGGGAACCCGGCGCCATCACTCGGGCCGCCGGCTGCATCTCGATCCGCCGCAAAGTGGGTTCGCCGGGCCGGTCCCAACGCGCTCCCTCTGCGATCCATCGGGCGAGGACGCGATACTCCGGGCTGCCGGGTGCAAAACGCAGGCCCCCGCCATGGGGAAGCGCCATGGTCGGCTTCAGCAGCAGCAGGCTCTGGGCTGGGTCCAGCCGATTGAGGCGCCGCCCGCCCGCCTGATGCACCACCGCCTGGTAGTCCGCTTCAGGATCGAAGGTGAAGACGGAGAGCTGGAACCCGGCCTTGCCGCCCTGCTTGGCATGGCACGCCGCCTGGCTGCATCCGGCGCGGGCGAGCACTGGCAGCACGTCGAGCTGGAAGCTGAGGGGCGCGACCGGCTTGACGGCCGGCTTTCGTGCCGGCGCGGCCAAACACGGCGTGGCCGTGCAAAGCCCGGAGACCAGGAGCAGAGTGATCGCGATCTTGTGGAACATGGGGGGCCGTCGAATATGAACCGTCGGGGGGCGGAGAGTTGCGCATGGTCTCCCGTACCCCGAACCCGGATTGCGGGCCGGTCCATCCCTGGGGCATCTCCCCGAGAGAGGGAAGAAGCGGGCTCGCGGGGAATCCTCACGGGTCCCCCTGAAATGGAGTAGGCCCCATGCTGTACCCCCGTCATCTTCCGCTGAGCCGCCTGATCTGGGTGCCGCTGCTAGTCTGTGCCCTGGCTCGCCCGGCCGCCGCGGACGTGAGCCCCGCGGCAGTGATCCAGGACGGGATGGTCCTGCAGCGAGGCATGAAGAACCCGGTATGGGGAACCGCGGCTCCCGGCGAGAAGGTGGTGATCTACTTCAACGGCACCACCACCTCAGCCCTGGCCGACGGCGTCGGCAAGTGGCGGCTGGAGATCCCGCCGACTCGCGCCGGTGGTCCCTACCCAATGACCATCCAGGGCAACAACCGCATCGATTTCAAGGGGGTCTATGTCGGGGACGTCTGGATTTGCTCCGGGCAGTCGAACATGGAGTGGAGCGGCGCACAGTCCGGCAACGCGGCCGAGTTGCGCACCCAGCCGACGATCGACCGGATCCGTCTCTGCAAGGTCGGCAACAACGGCAGCGTGGGCGCGTGGCTCCCCGCGACCGCCGAGAATGCGCTCAACTTCTCCGCCGTCGGCTTTTTCTTCGGTCGGGCGCTGGAGGCGGACCAGAAGGTGCCGATTGGGCTGATTCAGTCCGCCGTCGGCGGCACCGCGGTGGAGCGGTGGATGTCGATCGATCGGCTGCGAGCGCTCGGCTTCGATCAGGTGAAGCCGGACTGGGGGATCCACCACCGAGACATGATCCGGCCGCTGCAGCCCTTCGCCATCCGCGGCGCCATCTGGTATCAGGGGGAATCGAATACCGGGAACGCCGACCAGTATCGCAAGCTCTTCGGCGGGATGATCGAGCAGTGGCGCCAGGAGTGGGGTCAGGGGAGCTTCCCCTTCCTCTACGTGCAGCTTGCTCGCATCGGCAAGCCCGGCCCGGAAGTCGGCAACTGGCCGCCGCTCCGCCAGGCGCAGTTGGAGACCCTGCAACTCCCCAAGACGGGGATGGCGCTCTGCTTCGACGTGAGCGACGGCGACATCCATCCGCCGGATAAACGCTCGGTGGGTGAGCGCCTCGCCCTCGCCGCCCGCGCGATCGCGTACGGAAAAGCGGTTGTCCACTCCGGGCCGACACTGCGGTCCGCCGTCCGAAAGGGCGGCGACGTGGTGCTGACCTTCGACCATGCGGCCGGGCTCCAGGTGAAGGGGGGTTTCCTCCAGGAGTTGGAGATCAAGAGCGAGAAGACCGATTGGCAGACGATCACCGCCCGGGTGGAGGGCAACCGGCTCGTGATCCCGGCCGCGGAGTTCGCCGGCCCCGTGTCGGTCCGACTCGGTTGGCGCGCCCACCCGCTGGCGAATCTCTACAACGGTGCCGGGTTGCCTGCCTCTCCCTTCCTCGTGGAAGGGGTGCGGTAGTCCGCA
>CAZSRZ010000110.1:8709-16887 GCA_964609085.1 uncultured bacterium
GCGAGGGCAGCCCATCCGTCATGCCGGTCTGACGGACTCAACGCCAGGACGCAGAAGCGCACAGGAATTCCGGACTGCCTTCCATGCGTCTTTGCGCCGTTGCGTTGAATACTCCGGAGTCTGGGCGAAGGGCGACCCCGGCAATCCTTCCTCGCGCCTTCGCCTCTCCGCGTTGAACGCCGACTGATTCGACGCCAAGACGCAGAGGCGCAAAGAGACTCTAGACGTGGTTGGCCAGTTTGCCCAGGATTCGGTCCTTCGGCTGGTTGCCGACCATCTGCTCGACCACCGCGCCCCCCTTGAACAGGATCAACTGCGGGATGCTCATCACGCCGTAGCGGGCCGCCACCGTACCGGCCTCATCCGTGTTCAACTTCACCACCTTCAGCTTGCCCGTGAGTTCCGCGGCCACGGCATCGACCGTGGGGGAGAGGGCCCGGCAGGGGCCGCACCACGGCGCCCAGAAATCGACCAGCACGGGGGTCGCGGAGTTCAGGACCTCGGCCTCAAAGTTCTTCTCGTCTACTTCCAGCACGTTCGCCATCATCACACCTCAACACATGCGCGGGGCCAGGCACAACGGTCCGGTTCGCGACTCGACAGACAGGGTGGTTTTATCCCTGCCCCCATGGGGTGTCAAGGGTAACGGCGCGGGATGGTGGAGGGAGGCGGCGCGTCGACCTAGCGTCCGGCGGGGATGGAGGCGGAGCTCGGTTCCGCGTGTTCCGCCCCCGGTGCGAGCAGCCGCAGCGCGCTCCGAAGCAGGGGCATCAGCTCGTCAAGCAGCTCTTCGGACTTACCGGCGATCTGCGCCGCAGCGGACAGCCCGGGCTCGGACGTCACTGTGTCCAGCATCACCACAACCAGGTTGAGCGTCGCCGGCGTGGCGGAGGCATCCTGTGAAAGCAACTGAGCGATGCGCTCCAGCCGCAGCTTCCCCAGTTCCTGAACGGAGAAGCTCAGGTACTCCGGACTCCAGTACACCCGGTCGCCCGTAGGTGCTGGCCGTCGCAGATGGTCCAGCAACATCCCCACCTTCTCCTGCCACAGGGCGCGTCGCAGGAAAGCTTCGTCCGGTAACACCTCGCACTCCCATCGCAGCCAGCGAGCAAGCTCCGCCCGCTCCTGGAAGCTGGCCTTGTTGCTGGGGACGGGCGTGGGGATCGACATCGTGGGTTCTCCAAAGCGGTGAGCGTTCCCGGCCCCGCGGTGCGGGTAACGGGAGCGCCGGACCGACATCATCGGCGGTCCGGCGCATTCCCGGGCTCCCTGGGATCCGAGACGCAACCGCGCCATCCGACCCCTCGCCTGGCCCGCGGCCGCAAGGGCCACGAACGTTTGCTCTGAAGTTGATATGCTGCACCGGGGTCGTACGCAGGTTGCACGAATCGATCCCTCGGCAGACGTTTCTGCTCGAATTGTGCAGCTACCACCCGCCACCGGAGCACCTCGCCGCATGAATGAACGTCAGGACGATCTGGAGAGGGCCTTCGAGATCGCGGATCTCTACGTCCGCTCGGGGCACAACCAGAGCGAGGTCGCGCGGCGGCTCGGGGTCTCGCGCCGCCGGGTGAGCCAGTTGATCGACGTGGCGAGAGCGGCCGGGATCTACCGTGAGAGCGTGGTCCCACCACGAGCGGAGATGGAGCTGCTGGCTTTGGGTCGGGACCTGCGCACTCGCTTCGGGCTGAAGCATGCTGTGGTGGTGCCGGGCCGCAAGGAGTTGATGACGCCGGGCCCGAGGGAGAGCCATGCGTTGGAGGACACGCGACGGGCGGTGTTCCTGACGGCCGCACAGGCCGCTGCCCAGTACCTGGATGCTTCCTTGCGCGGGAGCGATGTGCTGTGCGTGGCGTGGGGCCAGACGGTGCATGCCGTCATCCAGTTCGTCCAGGCGCTCCATTTCGTGCAGCCAGCCAGCCGTGACCCCCGACCCGACCGCAGGCTCCCCAACCTCACCGTGGTGCCGATGCTGGGAATCCTGAGCGAGCAGCCGGACGCCGTGGAGTCGAATGCCCTGGCGGCGGAGATGGCGGCCGCGTTCGGCAGTCGCCGCTACTACTGCCTGCCCGTGCCGGCCATCGTTCGCGACGAGGCGCAGAAGCGCGCCGCCCTACAACTCCCCATGGTTCACAACGTGATGAGCCGCATCCGGAAGGCGTCGTTTGTGGTCACCTCCGTCGGTGCGCCGGACCCGCGCGGATCGACCCTGGTGACCCGGGGACTCCTCACGGCCGAGGAGATCAGCCAGATAGAAGGCAAGGCGATCGGCGAAGTGTGCGCATGGTGGTTCGATGCCGATGGCGTGCCGGTCAGGCATCCGAGAGTGGAACCGATCGGCCTCGGGATCGAGGGTCTGGCGTCGATTGTGAGATCCGGAGGAACCGTGCTGGCGGTTGCGGCGGCGGACTCTGTCCGCATACCCCCGCTGCTGGCGGCCATGCGGGGGAGGCTGGTGAACGTGGTGGTGACGGACAGCGAGAGCGCTCGGGCGCTGCTGGAACCGCCCAGGGGTCAGGGATCCAGCCGGTAGCGGCCGTACTTCCGGTCGAATTGCGCCCGCGAAAGGGTCGAGAGATCCTGTTTCACCTGCACGGCTCGATCGCGGTAGTCCATCTCCCCGGGCAGGTTGATCTGGAACGCGCGGTCCTCATTCCGGTCGATGATCCAGAAGATATGGACGACGCGGCCACCCCACTCCTTCCGCTCGTAGACCGGACGGTACCACTCCTTCGCGAGGGTCTGTTCGATGCCCGTCTCGGGAGCAGGCGGCATCGCGCCGGGGCGCTGCGGTGAGGGAGGCCGGAACGATCCGGGCACCACGCGTTGGGGAGGGGCGGGCTCGAGGGGGGGGTCTCCGCCCAGATCCCCCGCGCTGCGCCGGGGCTGGCACCCCGCGAGCGAAAGCCATGCGTCCGGGTCCGCCCACCACGCTGGGGCACCCCCCCGACTCTCGCTGATGCGACCGATCTCGCCGGCGAACCGGATGATCAGGCTGCGCATCGGCACAATGCCCTGCGTCATCGCGCCGACGGTCCGGCCATTGATTCCGAGCAGCGCCCCCGCCGTTTCCGGGGAGGCTCCGAGCCAGGTCAGCGCGTCCCTGACGGCCGCGCCGAAGTCCGGGTTCGGCTGTACCAACGCCCCTCCTCAGTCACCGTCACGCTCTGTCACCGTATCCGTTACTCCCCGACGCAAAGCCCTCCTTCCCAACCCCAAACCCACAGCCCGTCGGGAGCGCGTCGTCCCACCCAACTCACCCCGCCGAGCGTGCCAGTGCAAACGCCTCGGCCAGGCGTCCCTGCCACATCGCAACCTGGTCCGCCTCGGGGAGGCGTAACCGGACGGCGTCGGCGTGGGCGAGGCCAAGCAATCTCTCAGCCTCGCGCAGGTCGGCGAGGTCTTGTGCCGTCCACGCCTCTCCCTCGTAGACCCGCCTGGCCAGGTCGATGGCGACGTTCGTCCGGCAAACCACGAGCATCCGCTCCTCTCCGAGGCGCTCCAAGGCTGGCAAAAGCTCTTCCTGCTGGATCTTGAGGGCGGCATCCAGTTCCCCCCGGGCCCGGAGAGTGTCCGCGATCTTTCCGAGGGTGACGGCGCGCTCCCGCACGTCCCCGAGGCGCCCGAAGACGGGCAGCACCTCCTCGCGCCGGGTCTTGAGGGCGGCGTCGACCTCCCCGCGGGCCTGAAGGATGTCCGCAACCCTCCCCATGGCACCCGCGTGCGATCGTACGTCGCCGAGGCGCTCGTAAACCGGCAACTCCTCCTCGCGCAAGATCTTGAGGGCGGCGTCGAGTTCCCCGCGGTCCCGGAGGATGTCCGCAATCTTCCCCATGGTGACGGCGCGGGACCGCACGTCCCCGATGCGCTCGAAGATTGGGAGGAGATCCTGTTGCCAGATCTTGAGGGCGTCGTCGCGCTCCCCACAGGACTCGAGGATGTCCGCAATCCTCCCCATGGTGACCGCCTGCGCACGCACGTCGCCGAGGCGCCCGAAGACCGGCAGCACCGCTTCGCGCCAGATCTTGAGGGCGGCGTCGCGCTCCCCGCGGGCCTGGAGGATGTCTGCAATCCTGCCCATGCTGACCGCGTGCGACCGCGCGTCCCCGATGCGCCTGAACTCCGGGAGAGCGATATCGCGAAGTACGCGCTCCGCTTGATCCCGTTTCCCCATGGATTCCAGCAGGTCCGCCATCTCCACGGCCAGGGAGGCGCGAATCTCTCCCGTGGGACCGGGAGACGCCTGAAGATGATTCCGGATCTCCGCGGCCCGGCGAGCCCGCTCGGCCATCGGCCGCGCGTCGAACGGCCGGTGGTCGGGTGAGAGAGGGCGATCCTCGGGCAGCGGGGCGGCATGGAAGTCGTAGACTCCCGAGCGCCACGACCACAGATCCCGCGCCTTTACGGCCATGTCGCGCACGGCGTCCGGGTGCAGCCACAGCACGAGCGCGGCGCGGGCGCCCGCCGAAATCTGTTCTCGCCGAACGTTCAGTGCTGCCCATCGAGGGGCGCTGAACCACGCCACGCCCTCTCGCTCCACGATGTGGACCGCAGTCTCCACGCTGGGCAGATGGCGCAGTCGTTCCGCCAGGGCAGGCCCATCCTCGGGGTCCCCGGATTCCAGCCAGAGGTGCTCGCTGCGTATGCCGCAGGCGGCCAGCGCCGCATCCACCCCGGCGATCACCCGGTCCCGGTAGGCGGAGTCCCCGTAGACGGCCACGAGGAGGCGGAAGCCGCCCCCAAAGCGGATCCGCTTGACCATGCGTTGGAAATCGTCGTGGTGTTGCGGATTCAGCCCGGCTCCGGCATCGCGTCGCTCGACGTCGAACGGGAACGGATCCTCGGACTCATTCGCTGCGGGATTGTGGGGCGTGTGAGGCAAGCCAAGATCCCTCCAGGGTGCGTATCACCGGGTGAAGGCTCTCCCGACACGGGGGTTTTACTCCAGGAATGCCGGATTGTAGGGGAGCCGAAGTGTCCTTTCGCGATTAACGCTCTGTTCGCCCGACTGGTCTGACTGGACCAGTCTGAGATCCTGATCGGGATCGAGGGGCGCCGCGAGCGCTACGCCGGCTCGTTCCCCGGCTTCCACTTGATTCCGCAGCCGACGCTTGGTTTCTGATCGGTACCGACGGGGCTGCCGCTCAGCACAGCGTCCAGGGCGGCGCGGAGGTCGCTGCCGTTGGCCGGTCTGCCCGAGTTGGGCCGGGTGTCGTCTAGTTGGCCGCGGTAGACGAGTTTGCCCGCTCCGTCGAACAGGAAGGTGTCCGGCGTGCAGGCTGCCCCGAATGCCCTGGCCACGGATTGGTCGGCATCATGGCAGTAGGGGTAGTTCAGACCAAGGGTCTCGGCCTGCTCACGCAGGCTTTCCGGTGCGTCGGCCGGATAGCGCGCCGCGTCGTTGGCGCCGATCGCCACGATGCCGACGCCCTTGGGGACGTAGTCGACGCCGAGACGGACCAGCTCCGCTTCCACGTGCTTCACGTACGGGCAGTGGCGGCAGATGAAGGTGATGACCACGGCCTTCGAGCCAGCCAGGTCGCCGGCGGAGACGTGCTTGCCGGATCGAACCTCCGGCAGAGTGAAGGCCGGGAGTGAGCTTCCGAGAGTCAGCCCTGCTGCGCCGCTCGCCATGTCGCACCTTCCTTGTAGATCCGTAGGGCCCGCTCCGGTCCAATTCCGCGGGGCCTGCCTCAGTTCTATCCCCCGATGTCGGGGGCGCGTCCCAGATCACTCGTGGCGGAGCGCCTCCAGGGGCACGAGAGAGGCTGCGCGCAGCGCCGGGTATACCCCGAAGAAGACCCCGCTGAGGATGGCCGAAGCAGGGGCCACGCCGAGGGAAAGCGGTGAGATTCGGATCGGCCATTCGGCCAGCGACGACCCCGCCCACGCGGTGGCGATCCCGCCCAGCACGCCCAGCACGCCGCCCGCGGCGCACAGGGTTATCGCCTCGGTCAGGAACTGGAAGAGAATGTCCGCACGGCGGGCGCCTACCGCCCGGCGGATGCCGATTTCGCGCGTGCGCTCCGTGACGGAGACCAGCATGATGTTCATGATCCCGATCCCCCCAACGAATAGGGAGATCGCCGCGATTCCGGCCAGCAGCACCGTCATCGTGCGACTCGTCTCGGTGGCGGCCTCGATGCGGTCGAGCTGGTTGCGCACCTCGAAGTCGTTCGGCTGGTCGTCGCGCAGGCCGCGCCGTCGCCGGATGACGCTCTCAATCTGCGTCTGGGCCGCGTCCATGCTTGCCTGGTTGACGGCCTGAATCTCGATGCGAGAGATGTGCCTCACGCCGAAGAGCCGCGCCAGCCCGGTCGTCACCGGCACGTACACCCGTTCGTCCCAATCGGCGTCGCCTCCACCGCGCGGGGCGAGGACGCCGATCACACGGAAGGGTCGGTCGCGCACGCGGATTCGCTGACCAAGGGGGTCGCGGTTGTCGAACAGCAGTTGCGCCACTTCGGGCCCGAGCACACAGACGGAAGCGCGTTGGTCCACCTCCGGCCGCGTGAAGGCGCGCCCGGTCTCCACGCGGAGGTTTCGGATGGAGAGGAACTCGCCGGTGGTGCCGAGCACATCGACGCGTTTCGAGTTGTTCCCGAACTTGACGAGGAAGGTTGCCTCCTGGCGCGGCGCGGTCCGCAGCACCGCGGGGCATTCGCGCAGTAAGGCGTCCGCATCGGCGATCGTCAGTGTGCGACCGGTGTCCATCCCCAGCCGGACGGCGCCCTGCCGCAGCTCACCGGGGCGGACGACGAGCGTATTGGCCCCCAGCGCCCGGATGCTCTCCTCGATCTGAAGCTGCGATCCGAGCCCGAGGGCCATCATCGTGATCACCGAGGCCACGCCGATGACGATGCCCAGCATCGAGAGGAAGGAGCGAACCGGGTTCGCCGTCAGGCTGTGGGCTGCCAGCACCAGGTTCACCAGGGGCGAAGGGCTGCGCAGCCGGCGCAAGGTCCCTCCCGGGGGGCCCGGCGTGCGTGGGTTGCGACGCGGGACGGACTGCGGCTCCGCCGGCTGCATAGCTATCGGCTCGACTCCAGGTGGCGGGTCAGCCAGGCGTAGACCGCCTCGCGCTGCGGCCCCGGCGGGGGGAAGTCGTGCCCGTACTGGTGAAGCTGGAATGCAAGCGCGTCAGGCTTGCCCAGCGCCTCCCACGCGGGAAGTGCGCGGGCGAGGAACGGGCGGCTCGCCGAACCGTCCGCGCTGTCGCCCCCGATGAGCAGAAACGCACGCGGGGCCACCAGGGCGAGGAGCTCATGGTGATCGGCGCGGAAGCCCTCAGCGTCGATCTGCGATCCCAGGTACCAGGGGGCATTCCAGTTGCTGAAGCGTCGACCGATGCCGCCCTCGCAGCTCACGGTGGCGCGCACACGGGGATCGAAGGCGGCCAGATAGAGCGTCTCTTTCCCACCGAGGCTGTGACCGATCGCGCCGATGCGCGCCGCATCGACATCCGGCCGGGAGCTCAGCAGATCGACCGCCCGCATCGCCTCCCAGGTCATCCGGGCCATGCCTGTGGTGTAGGGCATCCCATCGGTGGTCCGCCGGGCAGCCTCGGCATAGCCGACGCCCGGCTCCGACCACAGGTAATTGCGGGGTGCCAGGCAGACGAAGCCCCGGCGCACCAGGTGGAGAGCCATGTGCATCGCCTCCCGACCCGAGAGCCCCACGGGGTCGGCCATGTTCGTCTCGGACGTCGCGTGCAGCACGACGACGGCGGGCAGGCGACCGCGCACTCCCAGCGGTCGCAGCAGGTAGGCTTCCGCGTGACGGCGCTCATCCACCCGGTAGCGGACGCGGAGACGCTCGTGGTCAGGCATCCTCTCCGTCTCGAGGACCTCGGTCTTGAGGTCCAGAGCACGCGGGAACGCTCCCAGGATTCGTCGCCATTCCAGCCGAAGACGCCGACGCACCTGCTCCCACGCCCGTCGGGTGACAGGAGGATCGCCCCCATCATCGACGATCGGGGGCGGCGCTGCCTGGGCTGCCGCTCCGGGCTGGCCCCGGAAGGCGAGTGGGTCCATGGGTGGGCCTGTCTCCGTGTTGGAAAACGGCATGCACTCCGCCGACCAGAGAACCGCGGACAGGAGCTGCGCCGCGGCGAGACAGAGTAAAGCGACGGGTCTCATCTCGACATCGACCTCACACGGGACGATACCGCAACTGCGC
>CAZSRZ010000111.1:0-16879 GCA_964609085.1 uncultured bacterium
TGCCGGCGAGACGCCAGCGTTCCCGGGGATTGCAGATGCCGGCGAGACGCCAGCGCTCCCGGGGATTGCAGATGCCGGCGAGACGCCAGCGTTCCCGGGGATTGCAGATGCCGGCGAGACGCCAGCGTCCCCATGGGTGGCCCCGGTGACAGGGCCGCCTCCGCCAGCCGGATCCCGTGCTGGAGGCCGATCGGCCACGCTTGGCAGGGCCTGTAGCGCCGGTACAGTTCGTCGGGCCCGTCGGGGGCCTGTGGTGCGATTGCAATTTCGCGCCGTGAGTGCTAAGGTATCAGGCCGACCGCAACGGTCGGGTCCCCTGGTTTCCCTCCCGCCGGACGAACCGGGTGGTGGAAAAAAACCGCGCTCCTTCCCGAGGGATTGCGTGCCCGTAGATCTGGCGCGCTGGGATGGACTTCGCAGGCTGTTTTCAATCCACCGCTCTCTCACCTGTCCGCTCCGGCGGCTATGACCGGCCCTTTGTGGGCCAGTCTGGAACACCAACCCCATGTCTTTCACGGAATTCGGCCTGGACGAGCGTTTGATGCGCGGCGTCGAGGCGCTCGGGTTCGAAGAACCCACTGCCATCCAGCAAGAGTCCATCCCCCCCGCCATGCAGGGTCGCGATGTGATTGCCTGCGCCCGCACGGGCAGCGGCAAGACCGCGGCCTTCATGCTCCCCATTCTCAACCGGCTCCTCAACGGGCGCCGCGGTCTGCGAGCGCTCGTGCTGACCCCCACCCGGGAGCTGGCCGCTCAGGTGGAGAGCCATCGGGCCGAGCTGGCGCGGTTCACACGTCTGACCGGGGCTACCGTCTACGGGGGGGTCAGCATGATCCCCCAGCGCAAGGCGCTCCAACGGGGCGTGGATGTGCTGGTGGCGACACCCGGACGGCTTCTCGACCACATGCGCCATCCCTACACCGACTTCAGCCGGATCGAAGTACTGGTGCTGGATGAGGTGGACCGCATGCTGGACATGGGCTTCCTCCCGGACATCCAACGCATCCTTGAGCGGCTTCCCTCTCAACGCCAAAACCTGATGTTTTCGGCGACGTTGCCGGGCCCGATTTCGGCGATGGCACGGGAGATGCTCCGCGATCCCTACACCATCAGCATCGACCGCCCGGCTGCTCCGCCAGCCGCCATCAATCACACGGTCTATGCCGTTCCGCAGCTCCTGAAGACGGCGATGCTGCTGCACCTCCTCAAGGATGAGGAGTTGCGTAGTGCGGTCGTCTTTACGCGGACCAAGCACCGGGCGGACCGGCTGGCACATCACCTCGTCCGCGAGGGCGTCGCCGCCATGGCGCTGCACGGGGACCGAACCCAGGCCCAACGCGCTGAGGCGCTCAATGGATTCCGCCGGGGCGGATTCCGGGTGCTGGTCGCCACGGATCTCGCCGCTCGCGGCCTCGACATCGAGGCGCTCAGCCACGTGGTGAACTTCGACGTGCCGCGCGCCGCGGAGGATTACATCCACCGCGTCGGCCGGACCGGACGCGCCGGCGCCGAAGGCGAGGCAATCACCCTCGTGGCACCGGACGAGAGTGGGGCGATGCGCTCCATCGAGCGCACGATGGGTCGCCAGATGGGGCGAATCCCCGTGCCCGCCGCCGTCTCCGCGATGGCAGCTCCGGTGCGCTTGGTCGGTGAAGACACGCCGGATGCGGCGGGTGAGACCGCCGGTGAGGCCCAGCGTCCGCGCCCCGCGGCTCGCCCGGAGCGCCCCGCTGCGACGTCACGCCCGGCTGCCTCCGCAAACGGTCGGCAGTGGGTCCCCGACTGGAAGCGGCGGAAAGCGTCCGTTACCGGACGCGGCCCCGTCAAGGCAGGGCGCTCGTAACTCTGCACTCCGGCCTGCCCTGTCTCGGACGCGGGCAGGTCGGAGTATGGCTCCACCCCTCGGTCGTCACGCCTTCCCGTTCAGGGCTCAGGCTTGTTCAGAGCCTGACCGAGCACCTCTCGGAGTTCCGTGAGGGGGTCTCCTCCGCGCTCGAGGGGGAGGGTGACCGCGCCGTGGCACCGTGCGCTCACGGCGATCGCGAGCAGTGTCTCCAGCCCCAGAGCTGCGATCTCGGCGCGACAGGGATGAAGGATGTCGCGGTCCTTGATCCACTCCAGGGACCGCCGGAAGTAGGCGGACTGCGGGATGGCATTGGGTTCCCAGGTGCCGCCTCCGCGGAGGACTTCACCGGTGTCCAGGTAAGCCCGCCAGCCGTTGTTCACGTAGGCACCGGCCCAGCCGCGGGTTCCAGTCACCTCGATGTGTTTCTGGAGCCAGAATCCGCTGGCAGGCCACGGCTCGGGCGCCAGCCAACCGCACTCCAGGGTCGCCCGGACACCATTCCGGAACTGGATGGACGCCGCCGTGCTTCCCGGGGCGCGGTGTTTCAAGCCGTATCCCTCCACGCCGTCGCACTGTCCGAGCACCCACTCGGCGGGCACATCGCCGTTCATGAAGAGCAGTTGGTCCATAACGTGCGGACCTTGTTCGGTCAGATGCCCCTTGCTGCCGGCTCGCATGGAGGTAAGCTCCCCCAGCCGCCCCGAGGCGACCAACTCTCGGACGGCCACGAACTGCTCCATGAATCGCATCTGCGTGTTCACGGTCAACAGGCTGCCCGACTGCGCCACCGCGGTGAGCATCCCGTCCAGGTCGGCGAGTGTGTAGGCAGCGGGCTTTTCGATGTTGATCACCGGCACGCCGGCCGCCGCGCACTGGCGCACGAGCGCCCCCTTGGGCTCCGGGAGCGTGACGATGGTCACCAGATCCAGGGATTCCGTGGAGAGTAGATCTTCGCTGGTCGCAAAGCCGCGACCGATCTCCCATTTCGCGCAGAACGGATCCAACCGGTCCTCCCGCGGGTCTGCGGCAGCGACGAGATCCACCTCCGGCAGCAGGCGGAGGGCCTGCGCGTGCTGGCTGGCCCTGGGTCCGCACCCGATGATTCCTACCCGAAAACGTCGCATCGGCCCCCGGCTCGCCCTCGAAAGCTCCGGCGAGGGGCGGCTGCCGTAACGCTTCCTCGCCTCATCGCCCCGTTTCCTTCTCGGACCCAAGCGACGCCGGGCACCTGGCCGCGCAATAATTGCCCATCCGGTCTCTCGGTCAACGCCGATGCCCACTAAGCACCTCCCCGATATGATTCAGAGGCTCCGACGGCGAGCGGAGCGCGATCGTGTGGAGGTTCACCACCTCCTCGATTTCGTGCGCCTGGGCGACCCCGTGGCCATCAACGAGCTCATCGAGCTTGCAGACGCGCACCGGTGGCCAAGCCGGGGCCGCATTCCGGGCTCCACCGAGCGGAATGTGCCGCTGCGGCGTTGGTGCGACTACGTGTGCGCCTACCTCAGGGACGGATGCGAGGCGATTGGTCAGATGGCGCTCGACCCCGAGGAATGGGCGCTGGACCTCGAGGACGGCCTGGAGCCGGGTCTGTTCGCATTTGGGGTGCTGGAAGAGATCCGATCGACGGAGAGCGTCGCCGCGCTCATTCTCACTACCGAACGAGCGCTGGCGATGGACGAGTGTCCGGATGGAGTGTTGCAGGCGGCGGCCGGCGCACTCTGCAGTTCGCTGCGGGGGGATCCTCCGGCGTTGTTGGACAGGCAGGGGCGAAAGCGCTTGCGGCGGGTACTGCACGATCTGGTGGCGCGGATGGCGTCGCATAGCCACCTTGCCGCAGTCTACCTTGCGCTGGGAGCGGTCGGTGACATCAGGTCGATCGAGGTCGTGCAGGAACGACCCGCGTTGGGTTCTCCCTGGAAAGGCCTCGAAGCCCAGGTCATCCGCACCATTCGCTCCAGGCTGGGTAAGAAGCGCTGATGGCACTGTCGGATGAGATCCCGGAAGGAATCTCAGCGCGCCTCGGTCGATTTCGAATCTGAGACAGGCCGGCCAGGCCTCCAGACACACGGCGGCACTCGTTCGCCGAGGGGAGTCTCCAGTATGAGTACCGTTTCACGCCGCGGCTTCCTCGCCGGCTCCGCTGCCACATTGCTCCTTCCGCACGCCCAAGTACTGGGCGCAAACGAGGACATCCGAGTCGCCGTCGTCGGCTTCAACAGCCGGGGCGTGTCGCATATCGACACCCTCGCGAAGATGAAAGGCGTGCGACTGGTCGGACTTTGCGATGTGGACCCGGCGGTCCTCCGCCGAGAGGTGGCCAAGCTCGACAGGCAAGGGATCAAGGTCGACTCCTATTCAGATGTGCGCAGGCTGTTGGAGCGGAAAGACCTCGACGCCATCACGACGGCCACCCCGAACCACTGGCACTCCCTCATCGGTATCTGGGCCTGCCAGGCGGGCAAGGACGCCTATATCGAGAAGCCGATTTCCCATAACGTCTGGGAAGGGCGTCAGTTGGTGAAGGCCGCCCGGAAGTATGAGCGCATAGTCCAGGGCGGCACCCAGAGCCGGAGCGACGGACGCATCCGCGCCGCCGTGGAGTGGGTCCGCGGGGGCAACCTCGGCAAGATCAAAGCCGCCTACGGCTTCTGCTACAAGCCCCGCCTCTCCATCGGCGACACTGGCAAGGGCGAGATCCCCGAGGGGCTGGACTATGATCTGTGGACCGGCCCGGCACCGATGAAGCCGCTTGCGCGCAAGAACCTGCACTACGACTGGCACTGGGTCTACGACACGGGCAACGGCGATATGGGCAACCAGGGCATCCATCAGATGGATATCGCGCGCTGGTTCCTCGGAGTCAACCACCTCTCCCCGCGCGTGATCAGCATCGGCGGTCGGCTGGGTTATCGCGATGATGGCGAAACGCCCAACACCCAGGTCGTCTATCACGACTACGACGGAGCGCCGTTGATCTTCGAGACCCGTGGCCTCCCGAGGTCGAGCGAGTTCCACTCCCCCAGCCTGTGGCCGAAGAACATGGACAGCCCGGACTGGTTCGCCGGTGGTCGCGGGGTCAGCGTGATGATCGATTGCGAAGGCGGCCGCATCTTCGACGGCTCGGGACAGATCGCCGCCTACGACCGTGACGGCAAGCGGATCCGGGAGTTCGAGCCGATGGGGGGCGGTGACCACATCGCCAACTTCATCGATGCGGTGCGGGCGCGCAAGCGGGAAATGCTCACCGCGGATTGCGAAGAGACTCACCTCTCCAGCGCGCTCTGTCACACGGGCCTCATCTCCCACAGGCTCGGCAAGGCCGCGCAGGACGGCGAGATTCGTGAGCGGATCAAGTCCGAACCATTCTCTGAGGAGCGCTTCCAGTCGATGAAGGAGCACCTGGCCAGGAATGGTGTGGACATCAGCGGGTCGCGCCTCACGCTGGGCGAGTGGCTGACCTTCGATCCCAGCCGCGAGCGGTTCGTCCGAAACGACGAAGCCAACCGTCTTGCTCGTCCGAACTACCGCGCCCCCTTCGTCGTGCCTGAAAAGGTCTAAGCACCGACGTGCGAGTGGTGGTGTTGGGGTCGGGCACCTCCCACGGGGTGCCCGCCATCGGGTGCGCATGCCGCGTCTGCACCTCGGCGGACCCCCGCGACCGCCGCAGGCGGTGTGCCATCGCGATCCACGCGGGGAACCGGACGCTGCTCGTTGATACGCCGCCCGACCTGCGGGCGCAGGCAATCGGGGCCCACATCCAACGCCTGGACGCCCTGCTCTACACGCACGCCCATGCGGATCACCTGTTCGGGCTCGATGACATCCGCCGCTTCAACGAGATTCAGGAGCGGGCGCTGCCGGTCTTCGCCGGGTCCGACACCCTCGATCAGATTCGCAAGTCCTACGATTACATCTTCACCCCGACGCAGGCCGGAGGGGGCAAGCCGAGAATCGAGCTGACGGCGGTCCGCGGTGGCCGCTTTGAGGCTGCCGGCGTGCGAGTGGAGGCCATTCCGGTGCTGCACGGGCAGATGGAGGTACTCGGCTTCCGGATAGGTGGCTTTGCCTACGTCACCGACGCCAGCGAGATCCCATCGGGCTCGCGCGAGCGGCTCCGCGGCCTCCACACGCTCATCCTGGGCGCGCTCCGGTGGGAACCCCATCCGACCCACATGTCAATCGACGAAGCGATCCGCACCGTTGAGGATCTCCGCCCCGGCCGAACATTCTTCACGCACATGGCCCACACCGTGGCGCACCGCGAGACTGACCGAGATTTGCCAGCAGGAGTGCGGCTCGCTTATGATGGGCTGGTTCTTGAGGTGCCGGAGCCGGATCAGCATACTCCGGCCGTTCCGCACCAGTGAACTCACCGGATGCAGCTCCGATCGCTCTGCAAGTCTAAGATCCACCGGGCCACCGTGACGGAGGCCAACCTGGACTACATCGGCAGCATCGCCATCGACAGCGAGCTACTCGACCGCTGCGACATCATCCCCGGGGAGCAAGTCGCCGTGTGGAATGTCACGAACGGCGAGCGCGTCGAGACCTATGCCCTGCCGGCACCTCCGGGATCGGGCTCGGTCATCGTCAACGGTGCCGCCGCCCATCGATTCCGCGCGGGCGACATCGTCATCATCGTCGCGTTTGTGTGGACTGACGAGCCCATCCGCCCGCGGATGATCCTGGTGGACGGCCAGAACCGCTTCGTTGAGTGGCTGGTCGACAACCGCCTGCCTGAACCGCGGACACTGCACGCGTAGCCTCTGCGGCCTGCCGCACGGAGATCTGGATGCCCGCGCCTCTCGAAGTCGACCCGCTCGTCATCGCCGGAAGGACGTTTCGCTCGCGCCTGATCATGGGCAGCGGGAAGTTTCCGGACACAGAGACGATGGTCCGGGCCTACGAGGCAGGCGGAACGGACATGATCACGGTCGCGCTGCGGCGGCTGAACCTGGACGATCCGACCAGGAAGTCTCTTCTCGACGAGATCGACTGGTCCCGCTACGCCATACTCCCCAACACAGCGGGAGCCAGGACCGCGGACGAAGCTGTTCGCACTGCGCGCCTTGCCCGAGCCATGGGCCTCTCGGACTGGATCAAGGTAGAAGTGATCCCGGACGCGAGGTACCTGCTGCCTGACCCGGTCGGCACGCTCGAAGCCTGCCGGATTCTGGTGGCGGAGGGCTTCGTCGTGCTGCCCTATATCAACGCCGATCCCGTGTTGGCGCAGACCCTGGAGGCGATCGGTTGCGCCGCGGTGATGCCGTTGGCCTCCCCCATCGGCTCCGCGCAGGGGATCGTCAATTTCAGACAGATCGAGATCATCATCGAACAGGCGGGTGTGCCGGTGGTCGTCGACGCGGGCATCGGGGCTCCCTCGGATGCCGCTCTGGCGATGGAAATGGGTGCTTCCGCCTGCCTGATCAACACGGCGATCGCTCTGGCCGCGGACCCTGTGGCGATGGCTCGCGCCATCGCGATGGGCGTGGAAGCTGGCCGGATGTCGCACAGGGCAGGTCGCATCTCCCCGCGCCGCTACGCCTCCGCGAGCAGTCCCCTCGAGGGCGTCGTCCGCTGATGGCCAGCTCTCGGTCGCTGCTGCGCGGATTGCCGGACCCGGTCTTGATGCTGGTGACCCGACGCTCAGTTGCCTCACACGATGGGAGCCCGGACCGCCTCGTGGATGCCATCGACCAGGCAATCGATGGCGGTGTGAATGTCGTTCAATTGCGTGAGAACGATTTACCCGCCGCGGAACTGCTCGAATTAGGCCGCCGTCTCCGCGGCGTCTGTTCCGGGCGCGCGCTGATGCTGGTGAACGACCGCCTCGACATGGCCCTGCTGTGCGGCGCCGACGGAGTACACCTGCCGGAGAACGGCCTCCCGACCGCGCCGGTCCGAGCACTGGCACCCCCCTCGCTGCTGGTGGGTCGATCCGTTCACGGCATCAACCCGGCCCGCGCGGCGGAGATGGATGGGGTCGACTACTTGCTGGCCGGGACGATCTTCCCGTCGGAGACGCATCCGGAGCAGCCCGCGGCGGGCGTGGAGTTCCTCCTGTCGCTGGCCAGCCGTGTGCGGACTCCCGTGCTGGCGGTGGGTGGAATCGATGCTGCCCGCGCGCGCGAGTGCCGCCGGGCCGGCGTGCGCGGAGTCGCCGTGATTCGCTCCATTCTCGCCGCTGCCAGCCCCCGGTCGGCCGCCGAGGACCTCTGGGCCGCCCTCCAGGAGGAGCCGGTGTGAGATTAACTGTGAACGGTGATACCGTGGAGGTCGCAGGCGTCACCACTATTGAGGAATACCTCATACAGCTTGGCGTGCACAGGATGATCGTGGTGGAGCATAACGGCGAGATCGTCCGGCGCGAAAGGTACGCCGCCACGCCCCTCGCGGACGGGGATGTGCTGGAAATCGTGCACATGGTCGGAGGCGGATAGCTTGCGATGAGATCCGTGGACGTCCTGGTGGTCGGCGGAGGGGTTGTCGGGTGTTCCATCGCCTACCACGCCGCCGCGGCCGGGTTGAGCGTCACGCTGCTGGAACGTGACGAGTTGGGCGCTCACGCCTCGGGTGCCGCGGCCGGCATGCTGGCGCCGATTTCCGAGTCCGAGGGCGAGGGCCCCTTCCTCACACTGGCACTTGAGAGCCTGGGCCGATTCTCGGAGCTGGTTCCCCGGCTGTTGCGCGAGGGTGGCACGGATGGTCGGCTCATCTGGTCAGGGGTGTTCCGGACCGCCCACAGCGAGGCTGAGGCGTTGACCCTCCGCCGCCATGCGGAAGCACTGACCAGGCACGGAGTCCAGTGGCTGGACGAGCCGGAAGTGCGGTTGCGTGTACCGCTGCTTGCCGAGAACTGCCGGGGTGCGCTCTGGTCCCCTCGCGAAGGCCATGTCTCCAGCCCGATCCTAACGCGGGCGTATGCGCAGGCAGCGGCTGCCCTCGGCGCTCGCGTGCGGCAGGGAGAAACCGTCCGTGGGCTTCAACGTGATGGAGAGCGTGTCGTTGGTGTGCATACGGATGTCGAAACGCATACCGCGGCGACCGTTGTGTTGGCCACCGGGGCGTGGACTCGTTTCTGCGAGGCCTGGGTGGACGTGCCTTTGCCGGTCTCGCCCGTTCGAGGTCAGATCGTCGTAGTTGAGGCTCCGTCGGCGTGCCCGCGGGAGATCCTGTGGGGCAGCGATGTCTACCTGGTGCCGAAACTGGACGGCACGCTGATCGTAGGGGCCACGATGGAGGATGCCGGGTTTGACGCACGGGTCACCGCGAACGCCGTTCGCAGCCTGCTTGCGGCCGCCGCCGCGATGGTCCCGGCCGTGGACAGGTGCACCTTTCTGCAGGCCTGGGCAGGATTGCGACCGGATACGCCGGACCATCTGCCCCTGATGGGGCCTATCCCCGGGATTTCCGGACTGTTGATCGCGGCCGGCCACTATCGGAACGGCGTGCTGCTAAGCCCGGTCACCGGGGAACTGATCACGCGCTGTATCCTCGACGGTCGTCCGCCGGATTCGCTGACGCCGTTCAGCCCTGCGCGCTTCTCGTAAGCGCCGCCGGCCATAAACAGATTAACATCCGCCCACGCATGTCCTAAACTAGGGTGAGACGTCTCGTGCAATGCTTCACAAAGCGGTGCCGCACGTCGATCCATGGGAGGTGACGATGAGCACGATTGGGGCTGGGCCGCTCACGCTGCGTGCGCACCGGACGCCGGTGCAGGAGTCGCTGCCCGAACTCTACCATTCGCTGCCCGCTGAGGAACTCCACGCCCGGATCCGGCGCGCTAAAGATACGCTGGGCAGCCGCCTGGTCGTGCTCGGGCACCACTACCAGCGCGACGAGGTGATCCAGTTCGCCGACTTTACGGGGGACTCGTTCAAGCTAGCTCGCCATGGTGCCGCCTGCACGGAGGCGGAGTTCATCCTCTTCTGCGGCGTCCACTTCATGGCCGAGAGCGCCGACATCCTCGCCGCTCCACACCAGCAGGTGCTGCTTCCGAACCTGACAGCGGGCTGCTCCATGGCGGACATGGCCGATATCTACCAGGTGGAGGACTGCTGGGACGCGCTCACACGAATGATCCCGGAACGCATCATTCCCGTCACCTACATGAATTCGGCGGCGAACCTGAAGGCGTTTGTCGGCGAACATGGCGGCGCGGTCTGCACCTCATCCAACGCCCGCTCCGTGCTGGATTGGGCCTTCAAGCAGGGTGAGAAGGTGCTTTTCTTCCCGGATCAGCACCTGGGGCGGAACACCGGTCTGCGAATGGGGGTTGCCGCTGAGCAGATGTCGGTCTGGGATCCCTGGGGACTGGTCGGCGGCGTGCCCGCGGATCAGTACCGCGCCTCCCGGATCATCCTCTGGAAGGGACACTGCTCGGTCCACGCCCGGTTTACGGTTGACCAGATCCGTCAGGCTCGCGAGCAACACCCCGGCGTGAGCGTGATCGTCCACCCGGAGTGCACCCGGGAGGTGGTCGATGCCGCGGACGACTTTGGCTCCACGGAGCGCATCCTGAAGGTGGTCTCCGAGGCACCGGACGGCACCACCTGGGCGATAGGAACCGAGATCAACATGGTTCAGCGGTTGGCGAGACTGAACCCGGGCAAGACGATTTTCTGCCTCGACCCCATCGTTTGCCCCTGCAGTACGATGTATCGCATCCACCCATCCTACATGCTCTGGGTGCTGGACCACCTGCTGGACGGGCGGGTGAAGAATCGCATCCAGGTGCCCCCGGAGATCAAGCGTTGGGCACGCGTTGCCCTGGACCGGATGCTGGAGCTCGCCTGAGCACCGCCGCCGACGACCGCGATGTGGCTGTTCGCACGTGGACGGAGCACATGGCCGCGGGGCGCTACTTCGAGGCGCACGAGGCGCTCGAGGCCTCCTGGCTGCGGGCGACCGAGCTTGAGAAGCAGGCGCTGAAGGGCCTGATCCATGCGGCCGTGGCGCTGTTGCACCATCAGCGCGGGAACCGCCACGGTGCCCGCGTGAAACACGCTTCGTGCCGCCGATACCTGGAGCCCCTGGGGGCGACGGTCCTCGGGGTGGATATCCAGGCATTGCTCGCGCGGCTGGACCGAGATTTGGGCCGCCTCCATCCCGCCGCGGATGACGGGAATGGCCCCGAAAACACTCGGTGAACCCGCGGAGGGCGGAGCGATCATTCGTCGCCCGCCCCCCGTCGAGTCCGTGTCGTCCGGAGCGCCCGACTACTTGATGAAGAGCATCTCCTGGTAGGTCGGGAGCGGCCAGAGATCGTCCGCCACCAGGGCCTCGAGCTGATCCGCGGCGCTCCGAACCACATTCTGCGCCGGGATGACGGTGGTGCAGAAGTAGGTCGCTTCCTCCAGCAGATCGTCGCCGCCGTGGTGCTCCAGCTTCTCCTCGAGCGAGGTGATGCCGTCCTGAAGCGACTTCACGAGCAGGGTGATGGCGTCGAGCGTGTCGGTGTCAAACGAGTAGCCGAGTTGCTTCAGGTTGGCGCAGGTTCCCGCTAGTTCGCTCTGATAGCGCACCGCGGCGGGCCAGATCATCGTTCGGGCGATCTTGATGGTGAGCAACGCCTCGACCCGGACCGTCTTGACGTACTGCTCGAGGTAGATCTCCCGGCGGCTCTCCAACTCGCGGCCGGAGAGGACGCCGTATTTCTCGAAGAGTTCGACGATGTCCCCATCCGATAGGACGGGGAGCGCGTCCACCGACGTCCGGAGGTTGGGCAAGCCCCGCGCCTCCGCTTCCGCGTGCCACTCCTCGGTGTAGTTGTCGCCATTGAAGATCACCGCGGCGTGCTCCGTGGCGATCTCCTGGAGCAGCTTCTGCACCGCCGCATTCAGCTTGCTCGGGTCCCCACCGGTCGCGGCTTCCAGCCGGGTTGCGATGTAGTCGAGCGATTCGGCGACGATGGTGTTCATCGCGCAGAGCGGGCCGGCGATCGACTGGTTGGACCCGACGGCGCGGAACTCGAACTTGTTGCCGGTGAAGGCGAATGGGCTCGTCCGGTTCCGATCCCCGGCATCCTTCGGCAGCGCCGGCAACGTGTCGACGCCCAGGGTCAGCGTACCACCCGCCTTGGAGCTGGTTGCGCCGCCGCCCTTGAGCTGCTCGAACACATCGGCGAGCTGGGCACCGAGGAAGATCGAGATGATCGCCGGGGGCGCCTCATTGGCACCGAGGCGGTGGTCATTCCCGGCGTGAGCGATAACGGCGCGGAGCAGCTTTGAGTAGCGATGCACCGCGCGGATGACGGCAGCGCAGAACACCAGGAACTGCTCATTGGCGTGTGGCGTGTCGCCCGGCTCCAGCAGGTTGCCCTGGGAGCTGTTGCCGAGGCTCCAGTTCAGGTGCTTGCCGGAGCCGTTCACGCCCGCGAAGGGCTTCTCGTGCAGCAGGCACGCCATGCCGTACTTCTCCGCCACGCGGCGCAGGGTCAACATCACGAGCTGCTGATGGTCGGTCGCGACGTTCGCGGTCTCATAGACCGGGGCGATCTCATACTGCGAGGGGGCGACCTCATTGTGCCGCGTCTTCACCGGTACGCCGAGCTTGTAGAGCTCTCTCTCTACTTCCAGCATGCAGGCAAGCACCCGTTCGGGGATGGCGCCGAAATACTGATCCTCGAACTCCTGTCCCTTCGGGGGCTTAGCGCCGAAGAGCGTCCGCCCGGCGTTGAGCAAGTCCGGCCGTGCGAAGAAGAAGTTGCGGTCGATGAGGAAGTACTCCTGTTCCGGGCCCGCCGTGGAGCTGACCATGCCGACCTGCGAGTGGCCGAACAGCTTCAGGATCCGCTGTGCCTGGACGTTCAGCGCTTGCATGGACCGGAGGACGGGTGTCTTCTTGTCGAGGGCTTCACCGGTCCAGGAGATGAACGCCGTAGGGATGCAGAGGGTAGTGCCGTTCGGATTCTCGAGGATGTAGGCGGGGCTGGTGACGTCCCACGCAGTATAGCCGCGGGCCTCGAACGTGGCGCGGATGCCGCCGCTGGGGAAGCTGGAGGCATCGGGCTCTCCCTGGATCAGGTTCTTGCCGCTGAACTCCGCAATTGCGCCGCCACGTCCATCCGGGGAGAGGAAGCTGTCGTGTTTCTCGGCCGTTGAGCCGGTGAGGGGGTAGAAGACGTGTGCATAGTGCGTGGCGCCCTTCTCGATAGCCCACGCCAGCATCGCGTTCGCGACGACATCCGAGACCGAGCTATCGAGGCGCGCGCCGGTCTGAATCGTCTTCTTAACGGACTTAAACACGTCCTTGGGCAGCCGCCTTTCCATCTCCGCCAGCGTAAAGACGTTGGCGCCGAAGAGCTCCGCCGTGGGCGTTTCCTTGAAATTCAAAGCGGGCTCGATCGGTTCGTAGTTGGTTACCGCCGCGATCGCCTGCGTCCTTGCCGTGCTTCCACTCATGGTGATGTCGAACTCCTGTGCGTTCGTGGGCGGCGGGTCCTTCACCGGACGCACCGCCGCCATAACAGAGACCTGGCACGCGCGGCGCGTCCCGCGCACCCGCACGCGATCATCGGCGCTGATGACTGCTGGGCGTGAAGGGCTGTGGGTCGCATCCGAAGGGACGCACCCATGCCATCGGCACACCAGGTTCCGTTTTATCCGTATAGCCCCGTGCGTCGCTCAACTCAAATGAACGGGATCCGCTCTCAGGTGCGGTACGTCCGCCAGGACCACCAGATTATCGCGGTGCACCATCTCGCCTGCGGCGGCGCCGGTCAGGGCGGTCACTTCGCGGGTGTGCCGGCCCAGCAGGCGCTCGACATCGCGGCGACCGAACTCGACCAGACCGCGGGCGAACTCATCCCCACTGTCGGCACGCAGCGACACGGTCTCGCCGGCAGCAAACTCGCCCTCGACGCGGAGGATGCCGGCAGCGAGCAGGCTGCGGTGCTCGTTCACCACGGCTGCGCGGGCGGCGGCGTTCACGATGAGGACCCCAAGGGGGTGAACGCCGTGGGCCAGCCAGTGCTTGCGGCCCTGCAGCCGTCGCGCCCCCGGCTCGAAGCGGGTCCCCACGGGTTCGCCACGTAGGAGGGCGCGGAGCACGTCGGGGTGCCGCCCGGGTGCTACGATCGTGGGGATGCCGGCGTGGCCGGCTATCTCCGCGGCGGCGAGCTTGGTTGCCATGCCGCCGCTGCCCATTGGTCCTGCCCCGCCGGCCAGGGACCGAATCTCCGCGGTGATGGTCGCGACGCTGCGCAGGGGCACCCCCTCCGCGTCCTGAAGTCCGGGCACATTCGTCAGCAGCACGAGGAGGTCGGCAGACACCAGGGCAGCGACCAGCGCCGCGAGCGTGTCATTGTCGCCGAACTGCAGCTCTTCGGTCGCCACGGTGTCGTTCTCGTTGACGATGGGGAGCACCGCGTGCCGTATCAGGGTGCCCAGGGTGTTCTGGGCGTTCACATAGGTGGCGCGGTCCTGGGCAAGCTGACGGGTGAGCAGGATCTGGGCGACGCTGCGACCGCGCACGCTGAACGCATCCGCGTAGAGGGCCATCAGCCGACCCTGTCCGACGGCGGCGGCTGCCTGTCGAAGCGGGAGTGCCCGGGGTCGTCGCGCCCAGCCGAGCTGCTCCACTCCCGCCCGCACCGCCCCGGAGGTGATCAGCACCACACGGTGCCCCTCGTCCATCAGCGACGCGATCTGCTCGGCCAGGGAGTGAATGAAGCGGACGTCGAGCCGATCTTCTTCCCCGGTGAGGGTGCTCGTCCCGACTTTTACAACCAGCGTTTCCACGTGAGACACCCCGTCGGCGTCAGTCCTCGAAGTCGAACTCTACTTCCCCGATTCGGACGGTGTCGCCGTCCTCAACCCCCAGGTCACGCAGGCGATCGACGACGCCGAGCTTCTCCAGGATGCGTTGGAATCGACGCACGCCCACCGGGTTGTTCATGTCGGTGACGGCAACCAGGCGTTCGACTCCGGTCCCTCGCACCACCCAGCCATCTTCCTCTTTCGCGATCTTCCACTCATTCCGAGGACGCGCGCGGATGCGCAGGGCCGGGGTGGGCTCAGTGTGGATCATCGGCTCGGGGGGGATCTCCCGGAGGCGGGCGTCGCAGGCATAGAGGAGCGCAGGTACGCCCTGGCTCGTCAGCGCGGAGATCGCGAACACGGTGTAGCCCTCGGCCTCCAGGATCGGGCGGAGTCGCTCCTCGGCCGCTGCGGCTTCGGGCATGTCCGCCTTGTTCAGCGCCACGAGTTGGGGCAGGCCGGCAAGCCGCTCGCTGTAGGCTGAAAGCTCGCGATTGACGATGCGGAAGTCCTCAAGAGGATCCCGCATCGTGGTTCCGGAGACATCCAGGAGGTGCACCAACAGGCGCGTCCGCTCCACATGGCGGAGGAAACGATGCCCGAGACCGGCTCCCCCGCTGGCTCCCTCGATCAGCCCCGGGATGTCCGCCATCACGAACGATCTGCCCGGCTCCACCTGCACCACGCCCAGATTGGGCACCAACGTGGTGAAGGGGTAGTCGGCGATCTTTGGCCGGGCCGCCGAGGACCGCGCTATCAGAGTGGACTTGCCGACGTTGGGGAAGCCGATGAGCCCGACGTCGGCGAGCGACTTCAACTCCAGCCGCAGCTCGAATTTCTGGCCGGGCTCACCGCGCTCGCTGAATCTGGGGGTCTGGTGGGTGGACGAGACGAAGTGGATGTTGCCCCGCCCCCCACCGCCGCCGCGGGCGATCACCTCGCGCTGGTGGGCGTGGGTGAAGTCCGCGATGGTCTCACTGGTTGCGATGTCGGTGACCAGGGTGCCAATGGGGACCCGCAGGACGATGTCCGCGCCGTGACGGCCGAAGCGCTGATTCCCCTCGCCGTTTCCACCGCCGGGAGCCTTGTACCGGCGGAGGAGGCGAAAGTCGAGCAAGGTCGTCAGGTTCGAATCCGCCACCAGGATGACGCTGCCGCCGCGCCCCCCATCGCCGCCGTCCGGTCCGCCACGGGGCACGTGCTTCTCGCGTCGGAAGCTGACGCAGCCATCACCGCCGCGACCTGCCTCCACCTGGATCTGGACTTCGTCGACGAACATGGGCTGGGTTCATGCAAAAAGGGATGGCCGAGAGCGCACCGGCGCCCCACGACCATCCCCTCAAAGCGAGTAGGGAGCTACGCGCCTGCGCTCTCGGGCTCCTCAACCACCACCGGGTAGACTGAAACGCGCCGGCTGTCTCGGAAGCCTTCCATCGTCACCTTGCCGTCGACGAGGGCGTAGAGGGTATGGTCCTTGCCCACGCCGACGTTGGTGCCGGGCCGCATGGCCGTGCCCCGCTGGCGGACAAGGATCGAACCGGCGGTGACCACCTGCCCGGCGTACTCCTTCACTCCCAAACGCTGTGCCCGGCTGTCGCGACCGTTGCGCGAACTTCCGACACCTTTCTTATGGGCCATCTCAGTTACCTCGATTCGAAAACGGTGACGAGAGGGGATCAGGCGGTGATCGCCGCGATCTCCAACTCGGTGAAACTCTGGCGATGGCCGAACCGCTTGCGTTGGTTCTTCTTCGCCTTAAACCGGAAGCCCTCGATCTTGCGGCCGCGGCCCTGGCGGACCACCCGCGCGGTGACGCTGACTCCGTCCAGGTATGGCGCCCCGATGCGCACCTCGCCGTCGGCATTCACGAGCAGGACACGATCCAGCGTGATCTCAGTGCCGACTTCCACATCCAGCTTTTCCACACGGAGCACGTCCCGCTCCGCCACGCGGTACTGCTTTCCGCCCGTCTCGATGATTGCGTTCATAGTCAGAAAATCCAGCCCCGCGCCCGCCCGTCGGGCCGCCGAGAGCACCGAACTCTACCAGAGCAGGCCAGGCACAGTCAATGCCGGGCGACTCCATGATGGCTGCATCTGAACCTGTCGGGGCAAGATTCTGAGGCACGTCGAGGGGAGTGCGGTGGCAACCCGTCACGGGCTGCGCGGCAGGGGGAGGTGGCTGACGCCGGCGTCTGCACCCTCCCGGGAGCGCTGGCGTCCCGCCGGCATCGGCACCCCGCCAGCATCAACGCCCTTCCGGGATCGCC
>CAZSRZ010000112.1:0-16743 GCA_964609085.1 uncultured bacterium
CGGCACCTTTGCTTCCCATCGTCAACCCGGCCGTGCTACCATCTGAGTTCAGGATTGCCACAGGCTGTGACGGGGAAGAGTAGGCGTATCCGGACTTCACAGAGAGGGCGCACCGCGGCTGCAAGTGCGCCTGAAGCCCATCGCCGAACGTCGCCCTTGAGCCGGCAGGCCGAGACGCATGCGTCCAGGCCCGCCCGGGTGCGCCCGTTACTGCGCGCTTGAGCGCCCCGAGCGACTTCGGGGAACGAAGGTGGTACCGCGGAAGAGACCCTCTTTCGTCCTTCAGGACGCGAGGGTTTTTTTGTTGCCTGGGAGTGCGAATGGATACCGCGGACTGCATGGGCTGCCTGACCGCCAGGGGTGGTTCCGGGGCTGACGAGGTTTACCGGGATGACCGCGTCGTCGTCGTCGTGGCCCAGCATGCTGTGAACCCGGGGCACCTGGTGGTAGTGACGGTGGAGCACGTGCGCAACGCCCTGACGATGGAACTCGACCTCTACGCCCACGTTTGCCTGGTCGCCCGGGAGTTGGCGGTGCGGCTACGGGCGGCTCTGCCGTGCGAGAGCGTGATGCTGCTGTTCAACAACGAGCCTCCGTGCCAGTCGCTGATGCACGCTCATATGCACATCGTGCCGCGCCTCTCCGGCGACAGTATGGACCACCCGTTCGGGCAGGGCGTGCCTCCCGAGGAGCGCTCTGCGCTTGCGTCCCGACTGCGACTGTCGATGACTCGGCCGCAAATCGGCCCATGTGCGAGTGAGGACCCCCAGCGATGAACCTGCCCAAGACGTATGAACCGACGACATTGGAGCCGATCCAGTATGATTTGTGGTCGGAGGGCGAGGGATTCGGTGTGGGCCCGGAGGACGGGCGCGCGCCCTTCGTCATCACGATCCCGCCGCCCAACGTCACCGGTGAGCTGCACCTGGGGCACGCCCTCCAGCACACCATCCATGACGTGCTGCTGCGCCGAAGACGGATGCAGGGGTACGCGGCACTGTGCGTCCCCGGAACGGATCATGCCGGCATCGGAACGCAGACCAAAATCGAGCAGGCTCTGCGCGCCGAGGGCATGACGCGTTGGGACCTGGGGCGGGCCGCCTTCATCGAACGGGCACGCGATTGGACGCTCAACTACGGCGGCGCCATCCTGGAGCAGCTCCGAGGATTGGGATGCTCGTATGACTGGTCGCGGCTCCGTTTTACGCTGGACGAGTTTCCCGAAGCGGGCTCCGAGTCCGCTCACTGGGCGGAGGGCCGGCTCTACACTCGCAGCGGCTACGCTCGCGCTGTTCTGGGCACCTTCCTCCACTACCACGAGCAGGGGTTGATCTATCGGGGAGAACGGATCGTCAACTGGTGCCCGCGCTGCCGGACGGTGGTGAGCGATCTGGAGGTTCAGCACCACGAGCTCTCCAGCCGACTCTGGCACATCCACTACCCGGCCGAGGGTGGGGGCGAGGGCGTGGTCGTGGCTACCACCCGCCCGGAGACGATGCTCGGCGACACCGGCGTGGCCGTGAGCCCGAGCGACGGGCGCTACAGTCGGATCGTGGGAACGCGGGTCCGGCTGCCACTTCAGGATCGACTGATTCCCGTGGTGGCCGACCACCATGTGGACGCCAGTTTCGGGTCCGGGGCGGTGAAGATCACTCCGGCGCACGACCCGAATGACTGGGAAATCGCCCAGCGCCACGCCGAGTTGCTGTTGCCCCCGGCCACTGCGTCGGGGCTCGAGTCCGTTCTGGCGGTGATGGGCGACGACGGCATGATGACCGAGAACGCCGGAGCCTTCGCCGGGCTCGCCCGCGAGGAAGCACGACGGCAGGTGGTGGCGCGGTTAACTGAGATGGGTTTGTTGCGGAAGGTCGAGGACCACGTTCACTCCGTTGGCCACCACGATCGATGCGGGACAGTGATCGAGCCCTTGCTGAAACCGCAGTGGTGGATGCGCTGCGACGAGCTGGCAACGAAGGCGCGCTCGGCGATTGAATCGGGGCGGGTCCGGTTTGCGCCGGACCGATTTGCCGGCATGGCGCTCTCCTGGTTGGAGCAGATCCGTCCGTGGTGCCTCTCCCGGCAGCTCTGGTGGGGCCATCGCATCCCGTTATGGTACTGCACGGACCTCGCCTGCGAGCCGGCAGTGGTGTGGGCACCGGGCGAGGGCGAACCGCGTCCGGCCACGATTTCCGCGGGCGCCCGGCCGGTGGCCTCGATCGATCGGCCGGCGTCCTGCCCGCGCTGCGGCAACTCGGAGCTGGTGCAGGATCCGGACGTGCTCGACACCTGGTTTTCCAGCGCCCTCTGGCCCGTAGCTGTGCTCGGCGGGCCGGGAGACAGCGCGGACATGCGGCGCTTCTACCCTACCGACGTGATGATCACCGGTCGCGACATCCTCTACCTGTGGGTCGCGCGAATGATCATGGCTGGTGAGGAATTCTGTGGATCCGAACCCTTTCGTCAGGTGATCATCCACGCCACGGTCATGTCCGAGGATGGTCGCCGGATGAGCAAGAGCCTGGGGACGGGCGTCGACCCGCGCGAACTGATCCGGCTCTACGGGGCCGACGCGACTCGTCTGGGCCTGGCGAGCCTGGTCTCTGAGAGTCAGGACATCCGGTTCAAGGTCCTCTGGGAGTCGGGCGGGAAGGCCGCGATCGGCCCTGGCGACCGGATCGCGAAGGCCGAGCAGATCGAGCAGATGCGGAATTTCTGCACCAAGCTCTGGAACGTCAGCCGCTTCGCGGCGATGGGTCTGGAGGGGGCGGAGTTTGAGAGCCTGCCGACTCTCGAACAACTGGCCGCCAGGACGGACCTGGAGGTGGCCGACCGCTGGATCCTCTCGCGGCTCGAAGCGGCCGTGGTCGGGATCAACGAAGCGTTGGATCGCTTTGCCATTGGAGAGGCGGCGTGGTGCCTCTACCACTTCGTGTGGGATGAACTGGCCGACTGGTACCTGGAGCTGATCAAGCCCCGATTGCGGGCGGACGATCCGGGACCGGTGCGGACGATGCTGCTGGGTGTGCTCGACACGAGTCTGCGCCTGGCACATCCGATCATGCCGTTCATCACCGAGGCGATCTGGCAGACCCTTCCGGGGGTGCCACGGGGAGCGGTGCTGATGCGACAGCAGTTTCCCGCATCCAGCCAGGAGTTGCGAAACGCGGGAGCCGAGGGCCAAATGACGGCGACGATGGAAGTCGTCCGGGCCATCCGCAACCTCAAGGCGGAGTTGGGCGCACCGCAGAAAGAGGTGGATGCCTACGTGATGAAGGCGGGTGAGGGCGACGAAATCGTCCCCGACTACGTGCGACTCATGGCCAGGGTGCGCTGGTTGGCCCAACGCCCGGACGGAGAGGTCTCGCGCTGTCTGGCCGCCGGCTGGGAGGTCGTCATCCCGGTGGACGGGCTAGTGGACCGGGACGCAGAGTCGGCGCGGCTCCGCCGCGAGCTCGAACTGCTGGAGAAGGAGCTCTCGGGGCTGAAGTCCCGCCTGAACAACGAGAGCTTCGTCAGCCGGGCCCCGGCCGAGGTGGTGGCAAAGGCGCGGAAGCAGTCGGAGGAACTGGAGCAGCGCCGCGAGGTCCTGGCAGCCCGTCTCGCCACCCTGTCCGGGGCCCCGGATTCACCCGGGACCGCGGCGTGATCGAACAGCCTGGATGGCTCGCGGCAGGGTCCTCGCCGGGTTCTCCGTGCATGGTCGCATCGCGCCGTGCCCACACAGCACGGACGGCACGCGCGCTCGTCCCGCCGTTGACACCGGACTCTGGGATGGGCTAGACTCCGCGACGCGATCAGTCGCTTTGCGACGGCCGGGCCTATAGCTCAGTTGGTTAGAGCGCACCCCTGATAAGGGTGAGGTCGATAGTTCGAATCTATCTAGGCCCATCGTCCCGCCCCGCCCGCATTCCGGCCGGCGGTCCGGCGGACGATCGCATTCGGGGGCTTAGCTCAGTTGGGAGAGCGACTGCTTTGCACGCAGTAGGTCAGCGGTTCGAGTCCGCTAGCCTCCACTCCGAACCGGTTACGGTCCACCGAGAGGCCACGCCAACGCGGCCTCTCGGCGACGACTGCTCCATCTAACTCATCGGAAAGGGCTCGATGATGCCGGTGATCCGGCCGTCCAGGTCCTTGAAGTAGGCGACATAGCCGACCGTGGGGATCTCGTGCTTGGGCACCACCACCACGCCACCGTTCGCCTCCACCTTGGCGCACGTCTCGTCCGCGGAGGCCACGTCGACCACCCAGGTCATCGGCTGCGCCGGGTCCATCTGCTTCATCAACCCGCCGTTGATGCCGGGGGAGGTGTCGTCACCGGTCTTGATGATCCAGTAGTCGAAGTCCGCGAATTTCGTGGCCTCCCAGCCGAAGACGTTCTTGTAGAACTCGATCGCCTTGTCAGGATCGCTGGCTGGGATCTCAAAGTGAACCACCCTCGGCATCTTCCGTCACCTCTGCGGGGCCCGCGCCCCCCTGTCGAAGGATCGGGGACCACCCCCGATCCGCGCGGCACCTACTTCTACGCACGTCAGGTCCGTTGGTTCCGTCTCCGATCCAGCGAGGACACGGCGGCGAAGCGGCCGCCAGTGTTGACGTGTCCCTCCGACGGCTGCTAAGATCCCCCGGACAAGCTACGCGCCGCAGTGGCGGAATGGCAGACGCGCTAGATTCAGGATCTAGTACTCGCAAGGGTGTGGAGGTTCAAATCCTCTCTGCGGCATTCCCAGGCCCCGTTCGAGTCATCGGACGGGGCCTTTTTCGTGGGTCCGGGCGGATTGGCACGACACTTGCACGGAACGCAGTGGAAGCGTCGCAGGCTTCGGGAGCGGTCCGTGGACGGTTTGAGAAAGGGTGTGATCCTTGCACTGACGGCACTCGTGCTGGGTGCCGGATTGTCCCAGATGGCGTGTGAGCGCCTACGCCACGACCGGCCGCCGCCCACCACCAGCGCACCTCTCCCGGCGACGATTCCCAATACTGCCTGATTTAGCAGCCATTCGTTCCCCGTTTCGTTCGAGTACGCCTCGACCCCGGAACCTCGTGTTCCGGGGTCATCTTTCTTAGCGAGCCCGAAGCCAGCTCACTTCCCGAGCGCTTTGACTACTGCTGCCTCCAGGGCGCGCGTGTCGCTCCCTTCCATACCGAACGCGATCTTCCCGTTCCGGCCGATCACCAGGTTCGCGGGGAGCCCGCCCACATGGTACTTGTCGAAGATGACGCTCTTGGGGTCATGGATCACGGGAAAGGTCGCCCGGATCTCCTTCGCAAACGCCGAAGCCTCTTGCTTGCTCTGGTCCGGGCTGATGGAGATCACCGTGAAGCCCTTCGCCGCGTACTTCTTGTGCCAGGCTTGAAGATGAGGATACTCCTCATGGCAAGCGCCTCACGTGTAGGAGAAGAAGTTCAGCAGCACCACCTTGCCCTTGTACTGGGCCGACGTGAGTGCCTTGCCGTCCACGGTCTTTCCGCTCCACGGGGGCGCCAGCTTCCCCACCGCAGGTAGGTCCGCCCTGAGCGAGGGTGCCGCGACTGTTACCAGTCCGCCGGCGAGTGCAGCCATCAACCAGCGCGTTCTCATCAGACGATCTCCTCCTTGTTCCCGGCGTGTCGGCGAGTGCCGGCCGAACGTGGTCAGCAGATTTTAACTACGCGGCACGAATGAATGCGTCATCGGACACCCGGGATCAACCGTCGTTCCCTCGCCGATCCGCGCATCGCGGCCTCAGCCGGTGAGGAATGGAAAGCGGTGACGCCGAACGGGGCCAGATCAACAACATCCCCCGCCAACCACTCCCCCGAGGCTGCCCGCTTGAATCCGCCGAGCATCTTGCCGATCCCAGAATGCAACCGTATCGCCGCTCAGACCCGGCAGGGGAGATGAGCACTCCGGCATTCCGCGTACTGGTGACGGCCAACGCCTTCCGTGAGAATGCGCCGGCGTCGGAGGCATCGATGCGTCAGGCGGGAGGGGAGGTGGTCTACCCCCCTCGGATGGGCCCGCTGTCTGTGGATGAATTGCTCCCCTGGTTGCGCGGGGTGGATGTGGTGATCGCCTCGACCGATCCCTACAACGATCCGGTGCTCTCCCAGTGCCCGCGCCTCCGAGCAGTGGTGCGGTGGGGGACGGGGTACGATGCGGTCGACGTCGGAGCCTGCTCTCGTCATGGGGTCGTCGCCGTGAACACTCCCGGTCACAACGTGAATGCAGTTGCCGACCACGCTCTGGCGCTGATGCTGGCTGTCGCCCGAGACTTGCCGACTCAGTTCGCGGTGATCGCCCGTGGAGAGTGGGCCGAAGTTCGAGGGGCGGAATTGGCAGGGAAGACGGTGGGGCTGATCGGTTTCGGCGCGATCGGGCGGGCGGTCGCGCGGCGGCTGCGGGGATTCGACTGTCAGCTCCTCGTCCATGATCCGTATGCAGCGACGGAGGCGCTGGCAGCCGTGGAAGCGGTTCGGGTTGAACTGTCGAAGCTGGTGGAGCGGTCCGACTTCGTAAGTCTTCATGCGGCGCTCACCCCGGAGAGCCGTGGGATTCTCTCCGCCGAATTGCTCGGTCGGATGAAGCGGACAGCCTATGTGATCAACACGGCCCGGGGGCCGCTGATCGACGAGGATGCCCTGGTGGCCGCACTCCGCACCGGTGCAATCGCCGGCGCGGGGCTGGATGCCTACGCGACTGAACCCCTCGCCTCCGACCATCCACTCCGCGCACTCCCGAACTGCGTCGCTACACCGCATACGGCGTTCAACACCACGGAGTCGGCCGCCGGAACGAATGCGGCCGTCGCCGCTGCGGTGCTGCAGGTGATGCGGGGAGTGCTCCCAGCCACCACCCTGAACCCGGACGTGGTCCGCTCCCCCGCCTACCGGAATGCGTTGCCGCTCCTGGACTGACCGGAGCTGAAACGGTCCGGATGCAGTAATCGGGCAACTCGCTCCGCTCCTTCGATCATGCGCGGGCCGGCGCGAGTGATCAGGGTGCCGTCGATGGGAAACACGCGGCCATGTGCCACCGCACGCAGGCCGCCCCACCCCGGCCGATCACGCAGGAGCTTCGGCGATTGCGGCGCGGAGGGCGACTCTGTGTCTCCCATCAGGATCACGTCAGGATCCCTGGCGATGACGAGTTCGGCACTGACCTGCGCGGCACCCTGGGGCAGGTCGGCAAAGACGTTTCGTCCACCGGCAAGCTCCAGCAACTCGTGATAGATCCCGCTCTTCCCGGCCACGAACGGCTTGCCGGGGTCGGACCCGTCCATCTCGAACATCACGCTGGGTGCCCGCACACCCCGGAGGCGGCCACGGAGTTCATCTCTCCTCCGCTCGATGTCTCGCGCCAGCCGGTCAGCACGTTCGCCGACGCCAAGCAGATCCCCCAGAAGGCGCAATTGCTGCAGTGTGGCGTCGACTGTCTCAGGAAACAACTTCAGAACCGGGACTCCGGCCGCGGCCAGCGGTTCCACGACGCTGGCCCCCTCCGCAAAGACCAGGACCACGTCCGGGCTCAGCGCCCTGATCGCCTCGGCCGGCGGCTGTGGCCAGCAGTTGAGGCGGGGGACGGGGGCACCTCCCCGCGGAAGCTCGGAGTAACTGTCGATCGCCACGAGTTGTGCATCCAGGCCCAGCGCGACCAGGGTTTCCGTGTGCGCGGGAGCCAGGGAGATCAGGCGGCGAGGTGCCCTCTGGAACACTACCTCGCGGCCCAGATCATCCCTGACCGTCCGTGGAAACCCGGCCTCGGCGGCCCCGACGGCCGCGGGAGACGGGCTCCGGCAGCCGACCAGGGCGAACGCGAACACGGCCAGGAGGAGCACCGTGCCGCGGATTCCTTCAAGCGGCACGCAGGACCACCCGCTCAAGGATGAAGTCGTCGCAGAGGCTGAACCCCGGGTAGGGAGACACCTGAATGGTCACTCGGTGTACCCCGGCGTCGAGTGGCGGCAGCATGTTCAGCTCTGTGCGGTCGGCATAGATGCGACCGATGAGCACATGGTCAACCCACACCGTATGCCCCGACACCTCCCGCGCAGCCGCCTCGCCCAGCACCTGCACCCCCTCTGCCTGGATCAGTAGGGCGCGCTCGGTGAGGATGCACTGCGGCAATCGGAAATCCTGGGCGAAGACCATGGTGGATTGCAAGCCGTCGCCCATCGGCAGCCGGCCGTTGAAGATCGTTACCTCGGTCATTCCCGCCTCACTGCCCGCTGAAGAAGTCTGAGTCCACCCGACCCAGGTGGTGCAGATTGAACTGTGCGTACGGCGAGCCGGCCCGTGTGGGGGAGGCAGTCTTCACGTGGCCGTCCGCAAAGAGGATGTTCGCCATCTCGCTATGCCGGAACTGGACCACGGCGAAGTTGTAGGTGATGGTGCTGGAGGGAGGCCAAATCGAGAGCGTTTCCTTGACGGTCCGGGTGGCGAAGTCATAGTTGCCGGAGTCGGCGAACACCGCGCAGTTGCTCGGTTTGTCGATGCCTGCCTCGGACACGCCGCGCTCGCCGAAGTTGGCGGTGAGATAGCTGACGTTGTAGCCGAACCCGGCGGTGGCCCCGCTGTAAACCGGTAGACCCGTGAAGCTCGGGCAGCGCTGGATCTCGGTGTTCTTGATGTAGGGGAACAGCAGTCCTTCCTGCCGGTAGACCGTGGGCGGAGTGGTGGAGCTGTCTACACGACCGAACCAGTAGGTCGGTGCGAGGTACCAGTGCTGAAAGTACTGGCCGTCATTATCCTGCACGTACATCTGCACGGCGATGCCGAGCTGACGCAGGTTGCTCTTGCACGTGGTGGAGCGCGCCGCTTCCCGCGCGCGGGCAAAGACGGGGAAGAGGATGGCGGCGAGGATGGCGATGATGGCAATCACCACCAACAGTTCAATCAACGTGAAACCGCGTCGGAGTCGAATCCCGGCCCCGCGCTCTGAGTGCTGCATGTGAGGGTCTCCCTGGTCAGAGGCATCCGCCGCGAGTCGACCGGTTCGTGCCCAGCACAAACAACAAAACGCCCCACTCCTGAGAGTGAGGCGCCCGACGGGTGACGCGGCCTACGCCTGGGGAGGACCCCCGCGACATGGGCTCGCGCGCGTCCGCCCGGCCCCTTTGTCCGAAGAGGTTACGGTCAGATTATTCTGGGTGCAGGTCTCCTGACTCCCGGATCCACGCTCCTCGCGCCTTCTCCCGTCGCTGGCGACGAAATGGCAATCGCGAATTGCTCCCCGGTTACAGTGGCGGCACCGTGCCGGAATCAAACCGGCTTCCCTATTCTCCCCGAGTTTCCCCAGGGCACACCCAGAACCACGCACAAGATGCAGTTGTCAACGCTCCCATTATGGCAACTTCGGCGGGAGCTGTCCGGAGCTTTCTGCTCCGTCGCTTCCGTTGCCCGGGAGGGGCCGGCCGAGGTATGGTGGGGGAGGGCCGCGGTCGGCCGTCCCAAGAGTGAACCCTGATTCGTGATTTCCCGCCGTCATTTCCTCGGTACCGGGCAGCCCGGCCTCGTCGCCGCGGCGGCATGGCTGCTTGAGCAGTGGCCCACGGGGGAGATGGACGGCGTGACGATCTGCCTGCCCGGGCGTCGGGCGGGTCGCCGACTGCGCGAATTGCTCGTGGATGCCGGCCCCGCCGGGAGGCTCCTCTGGCCACCCCGGCTGATCACCCCGGGCGACTTGCCGGAGCGGCTGCTGGCTCCAGGCACCCTCCGTGTGGCAGGGGAACTCCTCTCTCAACTGGTGTGGCAGTCCGCCCTGCGCGTGGGTGAGGATGCCGCCCGTGTGGTGTTTCCGCATGCCCCGCCTGAGGATGACTTTCGGGGGAGGCGCGCACAGGCGCTGCTCGTCGCGCGGCTGCACCGTGAGCTTGCCGCCGCCGATCTTACCTTCGCTCGCGTCGCAGACCACTGCCGCAGCCGGGATGGCTATCGCGATCATCGCCGCTGGGATGCGCTGACCCAGATCCATGCCGCCTTTCGTGAACAGCTTCTGCGGTTGGGATTCGTCGATCGATACGACCATCGGCTGACCGCGGTCTCCGCCGACCCCGCGGGGACGTTGGTCCTGATGGGCTGCCTCGACCTCTCGCCCCTCGATGCGCGCGTGATCGCAGCGCATGGCGGGCCGGTGGAGATTCTCGTCCTTGCCCCTCCGGAGGATGCGGAAGGTTTCGACGAACTGGGTGTGGTGCAGCCCGAGTACTGGGAGCGGCGCGTCCCACTCGTGCCGATCACTGCCTGCCGCGTGGTCGATCGGGCGGCCGACGCCATCGACCTCCTCCTGGAGGAGATCGGCGCGATCAGTCCGCCGCCTTCCGCCGACGAGGTTGTAGTCGGCCTGGGCCAACCGGAACTGGGACCGATGTTGGAGCGGACCTTTGGCCTTGCGGGCGTCCCTGCCCGTGTGGCGGAACCGCGGACATTCGGGGAAAGTCGCCCCGGCCTCTTCCTCCAGGCGCTCGAGGAGTATCTTCAGAACCCGCGGGTAGCCACGCTCGGCGCCCTGGTTCGACATCCCGACTTCCTACCGGCCGCCCCGAGCGTCGAAGGTGGCGACCCGGTCCCGGATCCGGTCGCCGCGCTCGATTGGCTGCAGTCGGAGTACCTGCCTCCGGCTTTCGGAGAGGAGGGAGTCGAGCGATGGCAGGCGCTCAGGTCCTCGGCCCTGGAGGCGGCCAACTCCGAGACGCAGGAGGAATCCGAGCCGCGACCTCGCGGCCGACGCAAGCAGCAAGCGGTCCTTGCCGCCTGGCATGCCATGGACTCTGTAGAGACCCGCGCTCGGGAGCTGACCGATCTCATGGCGGGTCGTCGACCTCTCCGAGAGTGGCCCGCGTTGGTGGAGTCGTGCGTCCGACGCGTCCACGGCGAGGAGGCATTCAGCTTGCAAGATCCGTCCCAACGGCGCCAGTTCGAGGCATTAAGCCTTCTGGCTGCCGCGTTGGCGACGGTAGAGGAACTGCCGGAACCGGATCCGGGACAGCCGCCGTGGATGCCGGTTCTCAGCGCCTGGGATGCTCTGTCGCTCGTCCGAGAATTGTGTGAGGAGGGGGGACTGCCCGAACCCGTCCGCGAAGCGGCCATCGACGTGGTCGGTTGGCTGGAACTCTACCTGGACGACGCTCCCTACTGCCTGGTGATGGGCTTCAACGACGGCCTCGTGCCGCAGGCTGTGGTCGGCGACGCTTTCCTTCCCGATTCGCTGCGGCGCGAGCTCGGGCTCCTCGACAACCGGCGGCGGTACGCGCGTGACGCCGCGATCCTTGTCTCCCGTGCCGCCACATGTCGCCAACTGCGGCTGGTGGCCCTCCGGCGTGGGCTGGACGAATCCCCCTTGCCGCCCAGCCGCCTCTTCCTTGCCTCACCGCAGGAGGAGGTGTGCGCTCGGGTTCGGCTGCACACGGCGGATAACGATCCCGTGCCTGCGCGGCCGGCGTTCCTCCCGTATGGGGACAGACAGCGCATCGTCGTCCCGCGGCCAGTGCCGCAGCCACAGCCGCTTGCAAGCCTGTCGGTCACCGACTTTAGCGCGTATCGGGCCGACCCGTACCGGTTCTACCTCCGCCGTGTGCTCCAGTTGGAAGAGGTGGAAGACGCCCCGATCGAACTCGATTACGGCCGCTTCGGTTCCATCCTCCACGCCGTGTTAGAAGAGTTTGCGGCCACTGGTCCTACGCGATCGGGGAATGCGACAGTCGTTCGAGACTTCCTGCGGGTGGAGTTGGACAGGCAGATCTCCGCGGCATTCGGGCAGCCCTCGATGGTCATCGGCGGCCAGGTGATTCAACTCTTTCGACGGCTGGATCGCTTCGCGGCGTGGCAGGCAGACTCTGTGCGGGATGGATGGGAGATTCTGCGCGAGACCACGGAACGGCAGCTCCGCGCCCGGCTGGATCTGGAGGATGGGGTCCGGATCGAGGTGAAGGGCCGGATCGACCGGATCGATGTGCACCGCCCCACCGGGCGCCTGCGCGTGATGGACTACAAGTCAGGATCCTCCTCCGCCGACCCGAAGAAGACGCATCGAACCAGGTCCGGGGAGTGGATCGACTTCCAGCTACCGCTGTACGACTACCTGCTGCGGGCGGAAGGCATCGTTGCCGCCGCCACTCCAGCGGTGGACCTGGGCTACCTGGTGATCGGCCCGGACCTGGAGGGCGTCACGGACCGGCCAGCGGATTGGAGCCAGAGCGAGCTTCAAGAGGCGGTGGATGCTGCCCGCAGAATTGCCCGGCAGATCCTGGCGCAGCGATTCTGGCCGCCGACGGCCGTTGACAGGCCGGAGCGCAGCGGATACCTCTCCCTCTGTCTGGACCGGTGCCTTGGCGAGACGGGAGTGCCCCGAAGTGGCTGACTCCGGCGCCCGCATGCTGGTGATCCGCGCGAGCGCGGGCACTGGAAAAACCTTCCAGCTCTCCAGCCGCTACGTGGACTTGCTCCGGCAGGGCGCGGGGACGGATCGCATCCTCGCCAGCACCTTCACCCGGAAGGCGGCGGGTGAGATCCTGAACGGCGTGCTGGAGCGCCTCTCCGGCAACGACGAAAGCGCGGATGCGTTGGCGCACTTCTGCCGCGAAATCCATCGCACGCGGATCGGCACCCTGGATGCTACCTTCCAGAACATCGCTCGCTGCTTTCTGGACGAGTTCGACCTGCCCCAGAGCACACGGATGGCGGCGCCGGACGCACCGGAACTGGAGCCCCTGTGGCGGGAAGCCTTCGAGGCGGGTCTGCGGCGCGTCGCGGCGGAGCATCGGGATCCGCTTCTCGGTGCCCACTGGGTCCTGCTAAGCCACGATCGGGCGCCCGCATCCGTGGCCGCGGAGTTCCTGAAACAGTTGCCACAACTCTACGACCAACTGCGATCTGCCCCCGCTTCGGCATGGTTCCGCCCCCGGGAGATCGGCGCGCCTCGCCCGCTGACGGAGCTTCTCCGAGCGCTGCACATACTGGCCGAGTTGGAACGCAGCTACCGGGGCCCGGCCGGCAAGGCACTCACATTGATCTTGAGGCAATGCACGCTGCCCGACTTCCGGCTGGAACTGGGGACCAGAGACCACAATGCGTTGATCGGTGACCACTGCCTGCCGGAACGGGCCCGCGAAGCCTATCTCCTGCTTCGCGAGAACCGAAGGCAGGTCGACCTGCGGCGCTTCGCGGAACGCACGGAGGCGGTGCGGCGCATCGCCCTGGCGACCCTCGCAGAGTTCGACCGCCTGAGGCGACGTTACGGGTGGCAACTCTTCTCGGACGTGCCTGCAGCGCTCGCCGTCACACGCCCACCGGCCGAGGAATGGGACTATCGCCTCGATACTCACCTCGATCACCTGCTGCTGGACGAATTCCAGGACACCTCCGCCCAGCAGTGGGATGTGCTCCGTCCCATTGTGGAAGGGATCCGTCACCAGGGAGCCCAGACCTTCTTCTGCGTGGGCGACGTGAAGCAGTCGATCTACGGCTGGCGAGGCGCGACCCCCGGCATCCTGGAAGGCCTGCCGGCCTCCATCCCGGAGGTCACGTGCGAGTCGCTCGAGCTCAGCTATCGCTCCTCACCGGTGATCCTGGACTTCGTCAATCAGGTGTTCACCGGGCTGCGCTACGACGAGAAGCCAGAAGAACCGGCCGCGGTAAAGGCCTGGCGGGCGCGCTTCACCGCTCACCGCTCAAGCAAGCCCAGTCTGCCTGGTCGCGTTGCCGTGAGGGTGCTTCCCGAGGTGGCTGAAGCCGATGAGCCACCGGGCGACGACAGTGATGACGACGACGGCGACAACGGTGAGAGCAAGCCCGCCGGCCGTGGTTATCTGCGGCAGGTGGCTGATCGCGTGCACGCCATCCACCTGGCCGATCCGGGGAAGACCATCGGCGTGTTGGTGCGCAAGCGGGCCACCGCCGCGCCCTTGCTTCACGCGCTCTCGCAAGAGGGGTTGCTCGCCAGTGGGGAGGGGGGCGGCACGCTGGACGACCATCCCGCTGTGGAGCTGCTGCTGGCTGCTCTCACACTGGCTCAGCACCCCGGCGATTCCGCCGCGGCCTACCAGGTGGCGATGTCGCCAATGGGTCGCTTGCTGGGATTGCACCCCGCGCCCTACCGACGCCCCCCGGATCCTGCGCAGTCTGCCGCGACGGCGGCGGAGATCCGCCGAAGGATGGCGGATGCGGGCATGCCCGCCTTGCTCCAGTCGTGGGCGGAGCGCCTAGCGCCGGAGACCGACGAGCGCGGGGCGCACCGTCTCGCCCAGCTTGTCTCCCTCGCCGAGCGCTGCCCCCTTCTGCCATCCACCGATCCGGGGGCGTTCGTGCGCTGGATCCGAGGCACTCGTGTCGAGGATCCGACCGCAGCGCCGATCCGGGTGCTGACCATTCACGGGGCAAAAGGACTGGAGTTCGATGCGGTGGTCCTGCCGGAACTCCACCGCAGCCTGATTTCCCGCCCGCGGCTGTTGGTGTGTGTACGCTCGCAGGCGACCGGCCAGGTGGAGATGGTCCTGCCGCAGCCTTCCGAGGAGGTCGCGGGGCTCGATCCTGCACTTCAACAAGCCCGCGACGCGACGTCCCAACGGAATCTGGAGGAGGAGCTCTGCCTGCTCTACGTCGCGCTCACCCGTGCGAAGCAGGTGCTCGAGATTACGATGCCGGTGGTGAAGAGGGACATTCCCTCGTTGGCGCGCGTTCTGCGGGTCACGTTGGGAATGGATGGCAGGCAGCCCGGAGAGCGTCACATCGGCGAGATGCCGCTCACGTCGGAGGGAAAAGCAGGCGCGCCTGAGCACACCGCACGGAGACGGATCGAGCTTCGTCCCGTCGCCCCTGGACGCCGGCGTCACTGCCCCGAGATCATTCCCTCGCGGGAATTGGGCGAACAACGTGTGGGATGGGATCGCATCTTTTCCCGGCGTGGTGAAGCGGATGGAGGCGGCTTCCGCTACGGGCTTGCCGCCCATGCCCTGTTCGCGCTGGTGTCGTGGTCCCAGGAGTTCACCCTGGACCGTGAGGGGGCTTTCAGCGCTCTCGCCCAGGCGGTCCCCGGGTCTTCCCCCAGCGAACGCCGGGAGTGGCTCGCCCGGTGGGAGGCGGAGTTCGGCGACCCGGGCCTGCAGGGCATCCTTTCGCGACCGTCCGCCGACCGGCAGGTCGAACTCTGGCGAGAGCGCCGATTCGCCGTTCGCGAGGGAGAGCAGCTCATCCACGGCTCCTTTGACCGGGTGGAGCTTCACCGACGCGGGGACGGACTGGAGTTGGTGCGTCTGATCGACTTCAAGACCAATCGGGAGGCCGCGGAGCCGGAACATCGGGCGCGGTTGGTCCAGGAATACACCCCCCAGATGCGAGCCTATCTGCGGGCATTGCGGCTCATCGCTGGGGCTCCGGGCGCGCGAGTGGAGGGGATCCTGTGCTTCACCGCCGCCGGAATAGGTGAGCCGGTGGGTCAGGAAGGGAAGCGGGCGGCGGAACGCTAAACTGGGCCCGGCCCGTAGGCGTCGATCGCGCGCCGCGTTTGGCCGGAGAGGTTTCGTATGCGCTCCCTGATCATGTTCGCTCTGCCCGCTGCCGTCCTCATGCTGGCTGCGGGCGGCCCCGGCCCGGCCGACGCTGCCGACCCCGGGATCAAGAAGAGTTCCTTCGGGAAGACCGAAGAGGGCAAGAACGTCGATCTCTACACCCTCACCAATCGGAACGGCACCGTGGCCAAGATCATGACCTATGGGGCCCTGCTCACCGAGTTGCATGTGCGGGACAGAGACGGCAAGAAGGCCAATATCGTGCTCGGCTTCGATCGACTTCGGCCTTACCTCAAGGGCCATCCCTACTTCGGCGCCACCGTCGGCCGAGTGGCCAACCGCATCGCCAAGGGGACCTTTCGGCTGAACGGCAAGAAGTACACGCTGGCTACAAACAACGCTCCGAACCACCTCCACGGGGGCGTGCGCGGCTTCGACAAGCGCGTGTGGCAGGCGAACATCGTCCCTGGTGCCAAGGATCCCAGCGTGATGTTCACCTACACCAGCAAAGACGGCGAAGAAGGCTATCCGGGGACCCTTCGTTGCCAGGTGACCTACACGCTCACCCGCAAAGACGACCTGCGGATCGACTACGTGGCCCGCACCGACAAGGCAACGCCGGTCAACCTCACGCATCACAGCTACTTCAACCTGAAGGGCGAAGGGAGGGGAGACATCCTGGATCACCTCCTGTTGATCGCTGCGGATGAATACACGCCCACAGACAAGACGTTCATCCCCACCGGCGAGATCGCTCCCGTGGAGGGCACCCCCTACGACTTCACCCGGCTCACGCAGATAGGCGAACGGATCGGCAGGCTGGAGCGTGTGGGACCCACCGACCCGGGCGGGTATGACCTGAACTACGTGTTGAACAGCAAGGGAAAGCGACTGGCTCTCGCGGCCCGAGTGGAAGAGACCACGAGTGGTCGCGTGATGGAGATCTGGACGGATGAGCCGGGCCTGCAGTTCTACACCGGCAACTACCTGGACGGGACGCTGAAGGGACCGTCTGGCAACGCCTACAAGAAGAACGCCGGCTTCTGCCTGGAAGCCCAGCACTTCCCAGATTCCATCAACCAGAAGAAGTTCCCGAACACGGTTCTCCAGCCGGGTCAGCTCTACCGCCAGACGACCATCCACCGGTTCTCCACCCGCTGACCGCTCGACGCGTGGGGAGGCAGCCCGGACTGCTTCCCCACGCGTCCGGCCGATTGCGTGACGGGGTGGCTGGCGACGGCGAGCCGCCAGCGTTCCCGGGGAT
>CAZSRZ010000113.1:0-16728 GCA_964609085.1 uncultured bacterium
TCTCCCACGCGGTCCTTCGTTCACCGCCACGCACGGACTCCTTCCCCATGCCGAGAGCGCACCCCCGGGGCTATGTCTGTTACCGCACACCGGCCCCTCCGCCCCTGGATGGCCGCATGGACGATCCCGCCTGGATGCGCGCTCCGTGGACGGAGGCGTTTGTGGACATCGAGGGGGATGCCCGCCCCCGGCCGCGGTTCCGCACGCGCGTGAAGATGCTCTGGGATGCGCGGTATCTCTACATCGGCGCGGATCTGCGCGAGCCCCATGTGTGGGCAACTCTCACCGAGCACGACTCGGTGATCTTTCACGATAACGATTTCGAGGTCTTTATCGACCCGGACGGCGACAACCACCAGTACTACGAGATTGAGATCAACGCGTTGAACACGGAGTGGGATCTCTTTCTTCCCCGGCCGTACCGGGACGGCGGCCCGGCGCTCAACGAATGGGAGATCCCCGGACTGCGCACCGCGGTGCACGTGGACGGCACGCTGAATGACCCTCGCGATGTCGACCGGGGTTGGAGTGTGGAACTGGCGTTGCCCTGGATCGTGCTCGGAGAATTCGCCCACCGGCCCGCCCCGCCGCGTCACGGCGATCAGTGGCGGATCAACTTCTCCCGCGTCGAATGGCAGACGGAGATTGTGGACGGAAAGTACCGCAAGCTCGCAGGGACCAAGGAGGACAACTGGGTCTGGTCACCCCAGGGAGTGATCGACATGCACCGCCCCGAGATGTGGGGCTATCTACAGTTTTCCACCGCCGAACCCGGTAGGGACCGCTTCCGGCCGGACCCGACCTGGCCGGCTCGCGACTTCCTGACCGAGCTCTACCAGGCCCAGCGAGAGTTCCGGGGCAGGCACGGCAGATGGGCCGGCGAATTCAGGGAACTGGTCGAAGGCACGCCGCCCTCGCGCCTGGAGTTGCCGGCGAGGATGGAGACTCCGAAGATCGTTCAGAGCGACTCGGGGTACGAGGCGGCTGTTGTGGTGCCCGGCCGACCGAACCGAAAGGTGACCATCCACCACGACTCACGGCTCCATGTCGAGGCCCTACCGTAGCGGACCGAGCGATCAACGCGCCCGGGCCACGGCGATCAGGTGCCAGTCCTCTGGCGAGGGGCTCCGATCTGCCCGGCAGGCGGGATACAGGTGCGGCGTGCTCCACCCGGTCGCCTCCAGGATGAACGCCATTTCCTGTGGGAGGAAATAGCGCAGCACGTGTCGCTCGATGATGTCGCCCGTGAGGCGGTCGCCGGCCAGGGTCAGCAGGCGGAAGCGGACCTCCCCCGTCTGGCTGATTTCGTCCAAGCGAGTCTCCGAGAGACGGATGCCGATCCCATCTTCCAGGCGAATCTCGCGCAGTCGCACCGTCTCATGGGCGCGGAGCATCGGTGTCGCGTGCCAGAACTCAAGGATCAGGATCCCGTCCGGGCGGATGAGCCCGCGAATCCGTTCCAGCGTGGCGCCGAGTTCCTGGTTTTCGGTGACGTACCCGATTGCATCCCCCATGCAGATCGCTGCATCAAAGGGACCCGGCACATCCAGATGGCGCAGGTCTTGCTCGTAGGTGGAGAGAGCCAGTCCCTCGGATTGCGCCTTGGCCTCGAATTCCCGAAGCATTGCGGCGGACAAGTCCACGCCCGAGACCCGGTAGCCGTGGCGGAGCAGACGAAGTCCGTGGCTGCCGGTCCCGCAGGCAAGATCCAGTATCGTCGCCGGGGTGACCCCGTGGATCGCGAAAAGCAGCTCAAGGAAGTCGGTTTCCTGGTCGTAGTCCTTCCCCGCGTATAGTCGGTCATAGTACGGGGCTGTGCCCTCGAATGGCTTCACCGCCGCGCGGCCAGGTGACAGTGCCGGCCCACCGCTTTCTGGATAGCCTCGACGGAGGTGCAGACCTCGTCGATCTGGGCCTCGGTGAGTGTCAGACCGGACGGGAGATAGAGCCCGGTCTCGCTGAGATGGTCGGATACCGGGTAGCGCTCATCGCGGAAGAGTCCCATGTTCAGGAAAACGGGCTGGCGGTGCATCGGGATGAAGAAAGTGCGGCTGTCGATCCCCCTTTCCCGCAGGCGTGCCATCAGTTCATCGCGAGAGCAGCCGAACTCGGGCTCCACGCGGATCGCGTACATCCAGTGCACGCTCCTGACGCCCTGCTGCTCGATCGGGAGGATAAGGCCCGGGATCCGTCGCAGGCGATCACGGTAGCTCTCGGCCATCCATCGCTTGTGAGCGAGGAAGGTCGACACTCGCTCCAGTTGGGCCACACCCACCGCTGCCTGAAGATTGGTCATGCGTAAGGTGTAGCCGACATCGGTGTGAAGGAACCGGCGCTCGGGTGAGTGGCAGAGGTCCTTCAGGCGCCTCAGCCTCCCCGCGAGCATGTCGTCATCGGTTGTCACCATGCCGCCTTCACCTGTCGTGATCAGCTTGTTGGCGTAGAAGCTGAAACACCCCATATCGCCCAGGCTACCAGCGGACCCTCCGTGATAGGTCGCCCCATGGGCCTCCGCGGCGTCTTCGATGACGTAGAGGTGGTAGCGGGTGGCCAGGTCTCGAATGACGGCCATCTCCGCGGGGTGTCCGTAGAGGTGGACGGGCAGGATGGCGCGCGTCTTTCGAGTGATCAGCCGTTCGAGCGCCTGCGGGTCCATGTTCCCGGTCAGCGGCTCCGAATCGACCAACACAGGCTTCGCTCCGGAGTACGTCACGGCGAGGGCGGTGGCGACGATGGAAAGCGCGGGCACGATCACCTCGTCTCCCGGACCCAGCCCAATGCTGGCGAGAGCTATCTGCAGCGCGGCCGTGCCGCTCGTGGTGGTGATGGCGTGACGGGTGCCGACGAATGCGGCGAAGCGATCTTCGAACTCGCGAACGAAGTGGCCGCTCGATATCCACCCGGAGGTGACGGCGTCGTGGACGTACTGCGCCTCATTTCCACTCAGGTCCGGCTGGCTGACGGGGATCGTGATCATCTCGCGGCGGTCTCCCGCGTGGCGGCCGACTCCCGAAGTCGGGGTAATGGGACGGGGTTGCGGCGAGACTGGGAGTGCGCACGAGTCTCGATGAGGTGTTCCAAGCGCTCACAGAAGTCCGTCAAGCCTGGGATCGGATTGAGTCGCTCCCGATAGAACCGGGAGGCCTCCTGGGAGTGCCGGGCGTAATCGCGCTCCAGATCCTGCAGCAGCGCTCCGGTCTCCAGGGGGCTCCGATACACCCTGCCGCAGTCATATTTGGCGAACTCACGATGGTAGACAGGCAGGGACCTCGCCAGAATGGGAAGCCCGCAGAGGGCGTAGTACGACACCTTGCCCGATGCCAGTCCGAGGTGGTGCACGTTCAGCCCCGTCTCCCAGCAATCGCCCGTGGCCTTGTAAGGGGCGAGGCCGAAGTGCGCCGATGCCACGAGTTCGGTCAACTGGCCTCGGGGGATCGGCTCTGCGGAGAGGAAGACCCGGCCTGCGGCGATCAAGGCCCGCAGGTCGGGCGACACACGACCGGAAATCCGGCTGGATGAATGGACGACCAGGCAGTAATCCTCGGGCCAGGACCCAACCATGTCGGCGAAGTCATCCCGGCCGGTCCAAGCGCTGACTTGACCCACGTAGAGCACAAGTCGCTTTCCCTCCGGGATGGCGAGCCGGTCCCGAAGGAAGCTGCCGCGTCGGACCAACTGGGGGGGAGGGGCGACGGGTGCGACGGCGATGCGGTCCTCGGGGAAGGAGTGTTCTCGAGCGAAGACCGCCGCCCGCTCTTCGTCCTGAAGCAGCGCCAGCTCGACACGGGCCACCGCGCGGCCCTCCGCGGCTCGCACCACGGCTTCGGAGTCGGAGGCCACCTCATCCCGAAAAAGGATTTCGAATGAGAGATACACCAGCGGACGATCCGCGGTTTCGTTGAGCACTCCGGCCGCCGCGATCCCGCCAGGATCCACCCCCAGGACAGCATCGTAACGTCGTACCGCAGGCCGAAAGAAAGCCAGATCATCCCAGGGGCGGTACTGCCGGAGCCCGCGCCGTAGAGCCTGGCGGGCTATGCGCAGCGGTAACCGCTGATACCCGAGTTCGGGGAGCGAGAGATGACCGCGCGGGACGATTTGCATCCGGACACCGTCCCCGTAACCGGTCGGGCGGGCGAAATCGCCAGGGTCCTCCATCAAGACATCGATCTGGCAGCCCCGGTCGCGCAACATGCCGAGGAGGTGAGTCAGTGTCGGGTTCACCTCGAGGTTGCCGCTCGGATACACGAGCAGCAGTCTCTTCGACGCGCGCATCACAGCCACCGGTCCCCGGGTCGTCCAGGTCGCGGACCGAATTGACCGCGCCAGGGAACTCTCCCAAGGCTAGCAGGAGAAGGGTGTATATGCCGGTGTAGTTGTGAGTACGGTCACGGCAGTTAGCAAACCATCAGAGAATTGACTTCTCCACGAAGTGGATCTTAAGATCCTGCGCTAGGCCGCCGTGTCGAGAGCGGACGCGGCAAGCCACAGGCCGCGCCGGGTCCGCCGGCGGATCAACCCTTCCGCTTCCATCGATGCCAGGGTGCGCGAAACCGTCTCGCGGGCTAGCCCCACCACCTCGCCCAGCTCCGTCTGGGTCAGAAGCATTGGGAGCCAGACCTCGCCATCATCCGGCGTCGGGTGACCGGTGGCGATCTGCCGCAGCAACTGCAACATCCGATCGCGGGGCGGTCCCTGTGTCCATCCCTGCAGGCGCGTGTGTGCAAGTTCCAGGCGCCGAGTAAGCAGTGAGAGGATCCAGGAGAGCAGCGCTGGGTCGGCCCCGGCCATTGCAAGCACCTGGGAGCGTGTGAGCGTGCAGGCTCGCACGGCGGTGACGGTCCGCGTGGAGAGAAGCCAGCGTCCTTCGACATGCAGCGCCCCCTCGCCCAGCAGGTCCCCCGGCCCCAGGATGTAGGTCACCCGGGCTGCGCCGGATCCGCTGGCCAGCTTTTGCAGGATCTGGCCGGACAGAATCACGTAGACGTGACCGCACGGCTCTCCCTGCACCCCGAGGGTTTCCCCCTCTGGCAAGGCGATGAGGCCTCCGAATTCGCGGAGGCGAGCGAGACCCTGGGCTTGCGTGAGCCGCGGGGAATGACGACAGGCAGCGTGGCGATTCATTGACGGCTCCCACCTCGAGCGTCCAGCCGACGCTGCGAACTGCTGGGGCCTTCTTAATGGTTTCTTCATCTCTTCCTCCCCCAACTCCTCCTTTTCGGGGCAGCCGCCGGGCCGGAGGGGTCGCCGAATCCGGACCGGAGCGACAGGGGAAGGCGAGTGAAGAAGTGACGGGCCGCTGGAGGGTGGTGGGGCCGCTGGCGTCCACCGACGTCCACCGACGTTCAGTTCCGGGCGGGTCGACTGCGCAGGGCGGCGATAGCTTGACGGCAGGCGGATTCGATGCGCGCCCCCCTCCGGGCGAAGCCCAATTCGACGCGCAGTTCGTCGATCAGTTCCTCGTCAGTGCGCAGCCGGCCGTCCGAGAGCAACCACTCAAGCAGTGCCTGGAGTTCGTGAGAGCGGTATTCGGTGATGGAAGTCCGGTGAGGCACGTCGGGTCGCGGGGCTCTCACCCGCTCCCGATGAATCTCCGGTGACGGCACCGGAGCCGGCTGCGCAGGAACCGCGGCCGTCGCTTCATCCTGCGCAACCGAAGCAAGCGCTACCTGATACACCCGCCACACCCGCTCGATCTCCTGGGCACGATCGGTGAACCAGTCGGTGGACCACACGCGGCAGAATCTCCACCCGAGTGCCTCCAGGTGTTGCTGTCGCAGGCGATCCCGGTCGCGCGCCGTTGGGGATGAATGATAGGCCGCTCCGTCACACTCGATGGCCAGGACGAAGCGCCCCGGTTGGTCGGGGTGCTTTACTACGAAGTCGATCCGACATCTAGATGCCCCCCACTGGGGTTCCAGGGCCATTCCCCGGAGGGTCAAACCCTCCCGCACGTCTTCCTCGAATGGGTTGAGCGGGGGTGCCTCAGCCCGGGCATCCCCCAGGTTGCAGCCCCGAGAGGCCGCGAACTCCAGGTAAAGTCGAAGCAGTTCGACCCCCCGTGATCGGGACCGGCCCGGATCCATGTCGTGGTGACCAAAGGAAGAGACCAGCGTCATCCGTCGACGGGCGCGGGTGATGGCCACGTTCAGACGGCGCTCTCCCCCCGCCTGGTTCAGCGGGCCGAAGCGATAGGGCAGACGACCGGAACGGTCCTTCCCATAGCCCACCGTCAGGATGATCGCGTCGCGCTCGTCCCCCTGAACCCGCTCCAGGTTCTTCACGAAGAACCGTTCCGGGCGGCTTTCGGAGAAGAAGTCATCCAGATCGCGCCGTTGTTCGAGCGCTCGATCCAGCGCAGCCTGGACTCGCTGTGCGTGCTTGATCCCCATCGCGATCACGCCAAGTGTTTCGTGCGGTCGGTCCTCCGCATGCGCCAGAACCAGCGCCACGACCTGCTCCACCTCATCCACGCCGCTCTCTTCCTGACCGTCGCGGAGCACGCGGGGATGGACCAGCACATGGCTGAGACTGTCCATCGAACTCGGGCCGGGAAATGTGACCATCGGATGCCCCTCGCGGGCATAGATGTGGCGGTTTGAGAAAGCGATCAGGCTCTCGTCCCGGCTCCGGTAGTGCCACTCGAGAGAGGTGGGCTGGGGCACGACCGTGCGCATCAGTTGCAGGAGGCTTTCGAAACCCCGCACGTCCTCCGCCGGATCTGTTCCGTCCTCCGACGTCTCTTCGTCGGCGCCATCGGCGAAGAAAGTCGTGGGCGGCAACTGGTGGTCGTCGCCGGCCACGACCGCCTGTCGGGCACGCACGAGTGTGGGCACGGCATCGTGCGGCAGCACCTGGCTCGCCTCGTCGAAGATCACCACGTCGAACAGCGGCCGGTCCCCCGGGATGAGCTGGCTGACGGAGAGCGGGCTCGCCATCCAACAGGGAGCCAGCGCTGTCAGGACCTCCGGTGCCCGTCGCACCAGCTCGCGAAGGGAAAGGTGTCGGCTGCGTTTTTCCAACTCCCGGCGCACAAGGACCTCCTGATCCGGATGCTGATTCATGGCCATCGTCATCGCCTCGGCGTGAGCCCGGCGCACACGTGAGGCGGCGATGCGGATTCGGTCGCAATCACGCATCCGGAAATCCTCAGCGACGCGGCTGTGGGTCTTCCCGCTGAAGCCGGCGAGGTAGGGGTCCGTCAGGCGCGCGTGGTCGAGCCATGACGCGAGCCAGGCGTGACGGAAGGCGTCATCCCAGCCGGCATCGCCAAGCGATCCGCCGGCCAATTCATCGAGGAACTCCGCCATGCCAAGACTCCTGAGTTCCGCGAGGTACTCGTGGAGCCGCCCGATCCGGGCCGGTGCCTGCCGGTCGGCGTCCAGTTCGCCGAGCCACCCGTCGAGCCCGTCCCAGCCTCCGGCCTCTACCGCGACGGCCCCGAACGCCTGGGTGAGCAAGACGGACGCGTCGTTCGCGGACGCTAACGCGGCGGCGAGCGCCTCCGAATCCACGGGCTCAGGAGCGATCCGGGCGGTTCCGTCCACCGCCCTCCAGGCCTGGGCCGCCTCGATCGCCTGACGAACCTCCAGCAGCAGCATCGCGGACGGCACCCTCGCGTCCCGTCGGTGGGATCGGACTGCGCGGAGGGCGTTACGGTAGTCGGCGGTCGTGCACCACCCCCAGAGCTGCCGCAGCATCCCTCCGGAGGCCGGCGCGAGCATCTTCTCCAAGCTGGACAGATCTTCGTCAAAGAGCGTCCCCCGATACACCGTGGTGGTCCGGGCCGCCAGCCGGGCCGCCGTGAGCAGCAGCCGTGCGACCGACAGCCCGGGCGGAGCTGGCAGACCGACCGCGTCCGCCAGGGCCCCGGCGGCGAACTGAATAGCAGGTAGCGCGGATCGAAGCCGGGGGACCGCGTCCCCGACCGCCTGCGCCGCGCTCGCATCCCGGATCTCCGCAGGAGTCCAGGGCGAAGGGTCGGTGCCCTGCAGGAGTGCGGCGTAGCTTTCGAGATCCTGGAGCACACCCTCCACGCGGCGCGCCATGAGGGCGTCTAGCCCACGGAGGGCCGTCCCTCGCCAGCGGGTCCGGGCGCGAAGTGGCGGCGGCGTCCGCAGGAGCAGGCCCTGCATTTGATAGGGCGACAGCCCACATCCCGGGTGCGGGTGGTGCAGCCTCCGGGCGTGCTCATTCAGGCGGTCGCGGTCTTCCTCCAGGCGCCGGTGCAGCTCGCCCGCGCCGACCTCCTCGGACGCCCTCGCCAGGTTCCAGGTCTCGCGCAGTCTCTCCATCAGTCGTCGACGTGAGATGTCCGCGCCGTGGAGATCGAGCGCCAGGTGGCCGAGCCCCGCCTGACGCAGGCGCTCGAGCACTACCTCCAGGGCGGCGCGCTTCTCCGCCACAAACAGAACGCGCTTCCCACGGGCAACAAGGGTGGAGATCAAGTTGGCTATCGTCTGGCTCTTTCCGGTGCCGGGGGGACCCTGGATCACCAGATGCTCGCCCCGTTCCACGCGGGCGACGACCGCCTGCTGACTGGAGTCGGCGTCGCGGATCAAGAACTCATGTTCGGGCGAAACTCGGTCCAGGTTGCGGCGATCGAATGGTGGGTCGGTCAATCGGAGCAGCGCCTGCGCCTCCGGATCCCCGGCCAGCGCCGCGACGATCCCGTGTTCGGCGAGCTGCGGTCCCAACTCTTGCAGGTCTCGCACCATCGCCATCTTCTGGAAGCTGAAGTTGCCCAGGATGATCCGGGGCGTGACCGCGAATCCCGGAACCCGGCTGGTTTCGTCGATCAACCAGCGGTAGACCTCAGCCACCGCCCGGGCCGCTGCTTCGACCTCCGTCTCGTCTTGCTCCTCATCCTGCGTGGGGTCGAAGGGCCTGGCATCGGCTGAGAGCGACACCCCGTGTTCGACCTGGAGCGCGTGGAGCAAGACCAGATTGAGTTGGGTGTCCCCAACGCGTCGGATTGCCGACGAGCGGGCTTCCCTCCCTCGCCACTCGAGCTTGACCGGGATGAGGAGCACCGGACTGGCCGGAGGCCGCCCCTCATCGGCAACCTGCCATGTGGCAAGTCCCACCGCCACGAACAACGTGTCGAGGCCCTTCTCCTCAAGATTTGCCAGGGCGCGGCGGTCGATTTCTCGCAGGACGGCGACGAGTCGCTTCTCTTCGGCCAGGGGAACGAGCAGCTTGACGTCAATCGCATCCTCGGTGCCGAGGAGACGACAGATCAACTCTGGGTTCTCGCCACTGAGCTCAAGCGTGCCGGATGCCAGGTCGCGGAAGTAAAGCAGGTTGTTGCGCCGACTGCGGTCGATCAGTTGTTCGGACCACTGCTTCCGTGACTGCTCCACGAGCGCACTGCGCGCAGTCCGGAATGGTTCCGTCGACGGACCACCCGCCTCGTCGGCGGTCACCGCCGCTTCCCCCGCGGCATCTCAGGGGTATCCCACGGCAGCCGGCCGGACGGTGAACTGCTGTCGCCAGTGCAGAATGATGGCGGCATAGTAGGTCGCCCCCAGCTCCGACGGCTTGCCCGGCTGCAGCCCGTAGCCACCATCCGCATTTCGACAGGCGCTGACGAAGGCTGTCAACCGCGGCAGATCCGGAGCCGTCCGCAGCATCGAGAGCGCACGCATCATCCGGTAGCTGGTGCGGAGATCCGACGCCCCCGTGTCGCTGGCGCGAAATCCGCCATCCGGCTGCTGTGCCCGGACGATCAGCCCGCCCACCGCCTCCGGATTCCGCACCGGCTTCCCCAGTCGGAGGAGGTTGAGCACAGCGGTTGCCGTGGCGAAGGGCGACGCCCCATAAGTGCCCGACTTCTGGCGGGCCGCGTCAATCTCGATCGCCCAGGCGGCGGGAGCACTCTGTGTCAAGCCAGCAGCGTCCAGCGCGGCTACGGCCATGTAAATCTCCTCGCCGTCCGTGGCCCTCGCGAGCACCCGGACCGCCCGCTCGGTGCGCTCGTCCGCGGGGAGCTTCAACTCGGCGGCAGCCATCAGTCCGAGTGCGGTCGCACGGATTGAGAGCGGCTGTCCCGGTCGGTCGGCGAAGCCGCCGTCCACACGGCAGCGATCGAGGAAGGTGCGGGGGAAGTCCGGCGAGGCTGCGGCACCGAGATACCGGCGGGCCCGGAGCGCCGTCACGAGGGACGGGAGGCTGGGGACGGCATCGGAGGAGGCGTCCGGCCGAAATCCCCCGTCTGCCGTGGCGAGCGAAGCGACGTAGCGCAGAGTCGCGTCGCGCGCTTCGGTCGAGAGTGCAGGCGGTGGGGCATCGGCCCCGATTGCCGGGCGCGGGGCCAATCCGACGAGGAACAGCGTCAGGCCCAGCAGGCTACCGATCTGTCTCCAGGTGATGCTCACCATCGCTCATGCTCCCGGGTGGACGTTAACGGACAGGGACTGCTTCGCCGCCGGTGCGATTATTAGAAAGGGTTAAGTCCGGCCGGCTTCGGCCGAGATCGGTTTGAGGACGCGTGGCCGTCCGGTAGGATTGGGGTACGTTCGCTCCTGAACGCGACGAGCCCTGCCGTGCGTGAATCCAGTTCCCAACCCTACCACCGTCTGCTCCCGCTCGCGTTGCTGGCGGCTCTGCTGGTGATCTGGGGCACGCTCTCCGCTCAAGGGGTCTTTCGGGAGTACTCGGTCTTTCCCTCCTTGCCCTCCGTGGTGAACGCGTTCGGCGAAGAGGCTCGCGGCAACCGGCTGACGGAGAACGCGGTGGCCTCGCTGTTTCGGGTCGGGCTCGGCTTCGGTCTGGCGGTGGCCCTTAGCCTGCCGCTGGGGCTGGCAATGGGGCACTCAGCCTGGTTCCGCGCAACCATGATGCCGTTCGTCAACTTCTTCCGCAGCCTGTCGCCGCTTGCATGGATCCCCTTCGCGGTGGCCTGGTTCAAGATCGGGGACGCCCCGGCGGTATTCCTGATCTTCCTCTCCACCTTTTTCCCGTTGACTCTGGCGATCTGCGCCTCGGTCGCTAGCATCCCGCGCGTTTACTTTCAGGTAGGGCGGGATCACGGCCTGAAAGGTGCGGGACTGCTGATGGGGATCACGCTCCCGGCGATCATGCCGGAATTCATCACCTCCCTTCGCGTGACCGCCGGCGTTGCGTGGATGGTGGTGGTCGCGGCGGAGATGCTCGCGGGTCGGGACGGGCTGGGTTTCGCGGTGTGGGACTCGCGGAATGGGCTGCGCGTGGACCTTCTCATCGTTCAGATGCTCGTCATCGGCGGGATCGGCGTCGCCCTGGATAGACTGATCGTGCAGTTGACGAGGATACCCAGCGTCAGGTGGGGCTATGAGCGGTAGCCCAATGCCCCGCGCGGACCTGCGCCTCGAACGCCTCTCACACGCCTTTGGCGACAGGGAAGTGTTCGCCGAACTCAACCTGACCGTCGTCCCAGGCGAGTTCGTCGTCATCGTCGGACCGTCCGGATGCGGGAAGTCGACGGTGCTGAACATCCTCGCAGGCAACCTGGCACCGAGCCGGGGCCAGGTGGTCGGTGGCGGCCGGTCGCGCATGGTCTACCAGCAGAACGGACTGCTGCCCTGGCTCACCGTGGCAGAGAACATCGGTCTGGGGTTGCGCGGCGTCCCTGATCTCCAGATTCGCAGTCGGCAGTGCGCGGAACTGATCGACCTCATCCGTTTGAGCGGTTTTGAGCGCCACTATCCCCACCAGCTCTCCGGAGGCATGCGGCAGCGCGTGGAACTGGCACGAGCCCTGGCCGGGGACGCCGAGTTGCTGCTGATGGATGAACCGTTCTCGGCGTTGGATTATCAGACTCGCCTCCGGATGCGGCGGGAGTTGGCCGCCGTGCTGGAGGTCAAGCCGCGCACCGTTGTCTTCGTGACCCACGACATCGAGGAAGCCGCTCAGTTGGCTGATCGAATTCTTGTCTTCAATGGCCAGCCGGCGAGGGTGGTTCGGGAAGTGCGGCTGACGTCTCGAAGGCCGCGGGCGGCTACCCAGCCGCAGGTGATCGAGGCGGTTCATCGCATTCTCACCGACCTCGGGCTGGAGTCGGATGAAGAAGTGGGGAAAGTCGGTCCGATCCACGCCGCGGTCGCGGCCGGAGGGCGGTATGAACAGTAGCGTGTGGAAGGTCGTCGCGGGCGTGCTAGGGGCTATTGTCGCCCTTGGTCTGATCCGATTCAAACCCTGGCAGCGATCGGTCGCGACACCCGTCGACGGCGTCGGGCGAGAAATCTTGAAGGTCGGATTCCTTCCGGTCACGTGCCACCTGACCTGCCCGGTCACCGATTTCGCTTCGCGAACCAGCAGCACGACCCGATTCGAGTCCGAGCGCTTCACGGACTTCCCCACCGTGGTGGAGACGATCAAGGCCGGCCATCTGGACGCCAGCTTCATGATTGTGCCGCTGGCGATGCGGCTCAGAGAGCAGGGCGTGCCTGTGAAGATCTGCTATCTGGGCCACCGTGACGGCACGACCATCATGGTGCGGAAGCAACTCCCCGGGAAAAACCTGGCGGACTTCAAGGGCAAGACCTTTGCCATCCCCAGCAAGTACAGCAACCAGCACCTCATGTTGCGGAGGCGGATGGAAGTGGAAGGCCTGGCGCCGACCGACATCCGCTTCGTGGAGCTGCCGCCGCCGGATATGCCCGGAGCTCTCGCCAGCGGCGCCATCGACGGCTACATCGTCGGCGAGCCGCACGCTGCCCGGGCTGAGCTGGACGGCAGCGGGCGGGTGCTCTTCCTCGCCAAGGACATTTGGCCGGGGTTCATTTCGTGCTGCCTGGTTGTCACCGAGAAGTTGCTCAATGAGAAGCCCGAGGTCGCCCGGGATCTCGTTCGGGGGATCGCGGAGTCGGGGGAATGGGCCGAGCGTCACCGACTGGACGCCGCGAAGCTGGCCGCGCCGTTCTTCCGCCAGGATGAGCGCGTGATCCGGTATGTGCTGACCCAGCCGCCGGACCGAGTGAGCTACAGACAGTTGACTCCCACCGACAAGGATCTGCAGTCAATCCAGGACATGGGCATCCGCCTCGGGGTGCTCAAAGACCCAATCCCGATGTCGGAATTGATTGACAGGCGCTTCATCCCGGAACACATCGAGCCCGCCCGCATCAGCGTGCCCGAGAAGGTGGAAGTGCAGTAGGTTCCGATGAGTCAGAAACTCAGGCAATGGGTGATCAACAGCGTCTTCGCGGGAATGCTGGGTGTCGTCTGGTACCTGGGACACCAACCCAGAGCGTCGGCGGCGCTGAACTCCTCGGACGCGATGCGCAAGTTCGGCTTCGCCCTCACAGAGCAGTCGCACAAGGCGGGGCTCGACTTCGTCCACACCTCACCTCGCCTCGACACGAAGCTCGCCCACATTCTCCCCGAGATTGCGGCGATGGGGGCGGCCGTCAGTGTGGCGGACTTCGACAACGACGGCTGGGACGATCTTTACGTCTGCAACTCCGGCGAAGGCTCGCGGAACTCCCTGTTCCGCAACCTCGGTGACGGTCGTTTCCAGGACGTGGCGCGGTCGGTGGGGCTGGCCGACATGAACCAGCCGGAGTCCGGCGTCTCCATGGGGTCGGTCTGGGGAGACTATGACAACGACGGCGACGAGGATCTGTTGCTCTACCGGTGGGGGCAGCCACAGCTCTTCCGGAACGAGGGGGGCAAGGCATTCGTGCCGGTGGCGGACACAGGGCTGCCAGCCTGGTGCAACGCGAATGCCGCCACCTGGCTCGACTACGACCGCGACGGCAAGCTTGACCTCTTTCTCGCCGGATACTACCGCGAGGGCCTGAACCTCTGGCAGCTCGCCAGCACCCGGATCATGCCGGACAGCTTCGAGTACGCCGAAAACGGCGGCCGGAAGTACCTGCTGCGCAACATGGGGAACGGACGGTTCCGCGATGTGACCGAGGAGCTTGGGCTGCGTAGCCGGCGGTGGGCACTGGCGGTCGTGGCGGCGGACCTGCGCGGTACCGGCTACCCCGACCTGTTCATCGCCAACGACTACGGCGTGAGCGAGTTCTGGACCAACCAGGCCGGCAGGGGTTTTGTGGAACAAGGTCGTCGCATCGGCATTGCGGAACGCCCGAAGAGCGGCATGAACACAGCCGTTGCGGACATCCGCAATTCGGGGGAGTTCAGCGTCTACGTTTCCAACATTACGGACGCCCCTATCCTGGTCCAGGGCAACAACCTCTGGAGCCCGCGATCAGGCACGCGTGGGACTTCGCTGCGCTACGTGGAGGAGGCCGAGTCGCTCGGTATCCAGAACGGCGGGTGGAGTTTCGGCGCTCAGTTTGGAGATTTGAACAACGACGGCTGGAACGACCTCTTCCTCACGAACGGTTTCATCTCCGCCGGCGAGGGCAGCTACTGGCACGACTTCGGCTTCGTCGCGCTGGGCAGTCGTGGCATCATCGAGGATGCGCAGAACTGGCCGAGAATTGGGGATCGCAGTCACTCCGGAAATCAGCGGAAATGCCTGTGGATCAACGTGCGCGGCGAGCGGTTCGTGGATGTGGCCGCCCAGGTCGGCGTGACCGAAGTGTTTGACGGGCGGTCGGTTGCGCTGGCTGACTTCAGCAACCACGGAGCGTTGGACGTCGCCGTGGCGCACCAGCGAGGGCCGCTCCTCCTCTACAGGAACGAGGTGGATCCGTCCCACAACTGGGTGCAGTTTCAGTTAGAAGGCACGCGGAGTAACCGGAGTGCCATCGGGGCGCAGGTCCGGGTGTTTTGGAATGGGATGCAGCAGGTGCAGGAAGTGTTGGGTGCGAGTGGTTTCTGTGCGCAAAACAGCCGACGTCTGCACTTCGGGCTGGGTGCGGAATCATCGCTGGAGCGCGTTGTGATCCGGTGGCCGTCCGGTCGGGAGCAGGTCATCCACGCTCCCCAGGTGAACCGACTGAACCGGGTGAAGGAACCAGAATCGTGAAGGTAGCAGCATGACGATCCGGTCTGAAGTCGTCGCCGGGGTTCGGGAGCAGGGCACCGTCGCGAGCGCCAGCCCGAGCTCTCCGAGGTTTCGGTTTGATCCTCGGTACCTGGCGCCGCTGTTCATCACGACGATCCTCCTCGCCGCCCATCTGAACTACGGCGCGCTGAAGAGCCCGCTTCATACCGGCATCGCGATCGGTGCCGCCATTCTAACGGAGGTCCTCTTCGGGTGGTTCCTCACGCGTAAAATTCCGCACCTGGCCAGCGCTTACGTCTCCGGGATCAGCGCGGGGATCCTCACCCGCACCGAGATCCTGTGGCCGTTCGGGCTCACCGGGGCGCTGGCCGTTGCTTCGAAGTACGTCCTCAGGTGGCGGGGAAAGCACCTCTGGAACCCGACCAACTTCTCCATCACGGCGATGCTGGCGTTAGCCCCGGGGCAGATGGCAACGCTGATGGCGGACTTTGGGAACAACGACTTCCCCGTCATCCTCTTGTTCCTCTGGGGTGGATCGGTGATCTACCGGTTGGCGAGGCGCAAGCTGGAGCTCTGGCCGGCTCTGGGTGCCGCTGTCGCCGGCGCCCTGGTGCTCGGGGCACCCTGGCTGCGCTACATCGCAAGTGGGCTGACTCCTAGCTCCGGATCCTATGTACTGATACTTTGCCTCGGCTGCTATATCGTCTCCCGGTTGCGCAGACTCCACATTTGTGAAACCTACGTAGCGGCCTTTTGCCTCTTCGCGGTATTGCGTTTTGGCCTCACCGGCATCCCGCTCGCGGCATCCATTTCCCCGATAACAGGCCCGATGTACATGCTGTTCACCTTCTTCATGATCACTGATCCGAAGACCACGGTGGAAAACAAGGTGGGGCAGGGACTGGTGGCATTCCTGGTAGCGGCTGCGGAGTTCATCCTGCGCCTGAATCAGGACATCCATGCCCCGTACCACGCGCTCTTCATCGTAGGTCCGATCGCGAACGTGATTGAGCTGTGGTGGAAAGGTCGGGGCGCGCCGTCAGCGCAGGCGGCCCGCAGCACGGCCAAAGCAGCCGCGTAGCGCCGCCGCCCCGCCCAGGGATCGCCGAGTTCCAACTCGGCATGCCCGGCACGGACGAACGCGCCCCTGGGATAGCCGAGCTCAAGCTCGGCATGCCCGGCGCGGACGAACCCGCCTGGAAAACCGGTGTCCCGCCAGCTTGGGGTTCTTCCCCCCGGCGGGTGGTCGCTATTTCAGGCGGTAGACGATGCGGCCACGCGTCATGTCGTAGGGCGACATCTCCACGCGGACCCGATCACCCTGCAGGATCCGGATGAAGTTGCGTCGGGTCTTACCCGACAGATAGCCGGTGATCGTGTGGCCAGTTGGGAGTTCGATCTTGAACTCCGCGGCAGGAAGGCGCTGCACCACTGTGCCTTCCACTTGAACCATATCGTCTCTGGGCATAGGCCTTCCGTTCCGATGAACCCCGGCACATCCAGGGGCGCACCGGCGACCGATCACGGTCTTTGGGGAGTCGTAACAAATTGCCCAGCTACCCAAGGGGGATCCCCAGGGTAGCTGGAGGCAAAGCACCTGATCTATTCAGCCGTGCGGGGGGATGGACGAACTACCAGTCGCGTCCGCCGCGATCGCCACCGCGACCGCCGCGATCGCCGCCGCGTCCACCGCGTCCGCCGCCGCCACCACCACCGTAGCCGCCGCCGCCGCCGCTTCCGCCGCCGCCACCGCCGCCGCTTCCGCCGCTTCCGCCGCCGTAACCGCCGCCGCCGCCGTAGCTGCCGCCGCCGCCACCACCGTAGCC
>CAZSRZ010000114.1:0-1892 GCA_964609085.1 uncultured bacterium
GGTGGTTGATCCTGCAGAAGTCCCGAGCGACAGAAGTCCACCCACTCAGGATCGTCGAACCCCAACAGCCTCTCGAAACCTCGCCCCGCGGCTGCTTCCCCTTCCGGGCGTGCCCCGGGGAGTAGACCCACGGCGCGCCTAAGCTCAGTGAGAGTCCTCCCGCCCTTGTAGAGATCCTCCGGCTCCAGCCCGGTCTCCTCCAGGAAGCCGCGCAGCGTGGTGTCGCCCAGCGTCCGGAGTTCGGCGGTGAGTTGGCGGCTGGAAGCAGATCCGATGGACTGCCTGAGATTGCTCAGGATCTTGTCCCGAACAGTCCTTTCCAACCGGATCTCGCAACCGGCCGGCAGGCTGCAGAAGCCGTGCTCGACGGCCGATTGAAGCTCCCGGCGCGAGAGTCCGGTGAGGTGGCGGTAGCGGTGGTCGAACCGGAATTTCACGTGCTGCTGGCCGATGAAGTCGAGCACCGTGACGCAGCTCTTCCCCTCGCAGAGGCGCAGCCCACGCCCGAGCTGCTGAATGAACACGGTGGCGCTCTCCGTTGGGCGCAACAGGAGCAGGGTGTCTACTTCGGGGATGTCCACGCCCTCGTTGAAGAGGTCCACCGTGAACAACACGCGAAGCGTCCCCTCCCGCAGCGAGCGGATGGCGGACCGCCGTTCTTCCTCGGACGTCGCGCTGGTGACGGCCAGCGAGGGCAATCCGGCCTGCGCAAACCGATTCGCCATGAACTCCGCATGGGCGATGCTGACGCAGAACCCCAGCGCCTTCATGGAGTTTGGATCGGCCACGATGCTCCCGAGAGCCGACAGGATTTTTGCCACCCGGTTCTGCCCAGCCTGGCCCACGTAGTGAGCCTCCAGGTCCGCAGTCTGATATCCCCGCTGCCACCTCAAGCCGCTGAGGTCAATGTCGTCAGGCACGCCGAAGTAGTGGAACGGCGCCAGGAGTTGGCGCTCAAGAGCGTCCCAGAGACGCAGCTCTGCGGAAATCCTGCCGTCGAAGTGCCGCAGGGTGTCCAACCCATCCGCGCGTTCCGGCGTGGCGGTGAGCCCCAACAGTATCCCGGGCCTCAAAAACCGCAGCAGCTCATCGTAGGACCTGGCCGGCGCGTGATGCATCTCATCCAGCACCACCATCCCGAAGTGATCCGCCCCGAATGGAAGCTGTGCGCCTGTGCTCAGCGATTGCACGGACGCGAACACGTGCCGCCACTCGCTCGGGCGATCTCCTCCGACCCACAACTCGCCGAAGCCGCCATCCTTCAGCACATTGCGAAACTGGTGACGGGCTTGCCGGAGGATTTCTTCGCGATGAACGACGAAGAGCAGCTTCAGCCTGGGATCGGCCCGACGCAAGCGCTGGAAGTCAAAGGCCGCGATCAGCGTCTTCCCCGTCCCCGTGGCTGAGACCACGAGATTGCGACGTCGGTCGAACACCCGTCTTTCCAGCTCGAGTTGCTCCAACACCTGCTGTTGATGAGGGTAGGGGTGCAGGTCAAACCAGCAGGACGGGTCCGCCGCTTCGCTGATCCGGTCAGCCCGAGACGAAGCGGCGTCGATGCGCTGGCCGTCCCGGTCGGGTTCGTACGGCTCAAAGGTGGGGTCGGCCCAGTAGCGCTCAAACGACGTCCTGAATCGCATGAGCAACGACGGGGCATCGACGGCCGAGAGTCGGACGTTCCATTCCAGCCCGTCCGTGAGGGCACTGTGGCTCAGGTTGGATGAGCCGATGTAGGCGGTGGGTAGCCCGCTCTCGCGGTGGATCAACCAGGCCTTTGCGTGCAGACGGGTGCGCGCTGGCTCGCGGTCGTAGGCCACGCGGACCTGGGCACCCAGGCGGCAGAGTTCGTCGACCGCGCGTCGCTGCGTCACCCCCATGTAGGTGGAGGTGAG
>CAZSRZ010000114.1:1992-14472 GCA_964609085.1 uncultured bacterium
TCGTTCAGGGCATCCAGCAACTCCGCGCAGAGCCCCGCCAACCGGGTCGTGAGCGCTTCCGCCCCCGCAGTCCGCCTCAGGTCGTCTTTCGCCACACCGCTCAGCACCCGACCCAGCACTTCGGCCAGGTGGCGAGCGAGCAGGGCGGGCACCTCGGTCGGCGCAGGACCGGCGCAGTCGGCCCGCAGGCTCCCGGGGAGCCGTTCGAGGAGGTCGGCCAGGCGCTGCGTCAGCAGGTGCTCGTACAGGCCCGGAGGTAGTGGGGATTCAGCCGACATAGTGCCCAGGTATCGGAGCCAATTCAGCCTGCCTCGTCCGCGAACAGGCTCTCCCCGCGATGCAGCCGCAAGGCGATCTCGGCTGTCTGGAGTTGCGCACGCTGGGTGGGGGCGTGGGCTGCCAGGTAGCGCGCCGCGGCGACAAGGATGTGCGAACCCTCCTCTCGCCCCGGCCACTCGTGGTACTGGCGGATCGCCGCCTCGACCATCTGGAAGGTATGAAAGTCGGCGTCCTCACGCACCACGGCCCGCGTCAGGGTGTCGAAGAGTGGTTGGGGGGCATGCCCGAGCTGGAGGTAGCGGGCGACCAGTCGGGCGGGGGCGTCCGGGTCGCTGCGCTGATCGAGGGAACTCAGGAATCCCCCGAGCAGCGCGGTCGGCTCCCGAGGCTCATCCTCGAGCGCTTCGACATCGGGCAGCCGGGCGGGAGGCACGTTGAGGAAGCGGTCCAGGTAGACGGAAATGGCGCCGTGATAGATCCCCCGCAGCACGGTGGGAGAGGGGTCGCGGCGAACCGCCTGATGCAGTGCGTTGCAGTAGGTGAAGGTGTGCAGGGCGGTGATCCAGTCCCCGAACTCGTTGGCGATACCGAACCGCGCGATGCGCATGGCGGCGGCGTAGGCGAGGCAGCGGGTCGCCTGTTCTGGGCTGGCACCGCCGACGAGCGCGGCGCGGACCGCGTTGAGTGCCGCCGCTGGGTCATCCCCGAGTAGGCGATCAACCAGGGTGCGATCGTCGCTCCAGCTCTTGCCCAGGCCTTGCTCCAGGTCCGCGGGGAGGCCGTCCGCCGCCTCGCGGATCCCCGGCACGAGGTCTACCGGGTGCCTCCAGGCATTCAGCTCTTCGCCGCCACGGGCCGTCACCAGTTGGGCCATGACGGTGGGCAGGACTTGCGCGGCGTGCTCCCAGCCGATGATCTCGAGCAGCTCAAACGCCTTGTTGCAAAAGTCCAGCACGTGGCCCGTGTCCGCATAGAACCGCTCTGTGGCTGCGGTGAAGACCAGCCGGCTCACCGCCGTGGGCTCCCAGCCGCTGCCGACGGCAGTCAATAGCGTCCTCTCCGCGGCGTCGCGCTGGCGGACGGTGGTCCAATAACTGAGCCAGCCGGTCAGGGTCTCCTGGGAGAGCGCGTTCGTCTCCAGGGCGTACCGGTCCCGTCGCGGGGGCATCCCGGCGCAATCCGCCGCGACGCGGCGGCACCCCTGATAGAGGGCCAGGTAGGCGGTGTCCTCGCACAGGTGCGGGACGAGGTTCGCCATCGCCGTGAGGATCGTCACCCCACTGGCCCAACCGTCCCGGTGGTGCAGTCCGAAGAGGGCAGCCTGGCGCACGATTTCACGATGGTCGATGCCGGCACGCAGCAGGCCGACAAGGGCTTTTGCCTGGATCAACGAGAGGTTCTGTTCCATCCCCTCTCGGAGACGACGGCCGAAGTGCTCCCGGGGATCGCGGACCCGCGGGAGGGCGGCGACCCAGACGTCTGAACCTCGCACCTCCACATCGAAGATAGGGACGTCGTCGGCGAAGAGATCGAAAGTACAGCCGCTGCAGAGGTCGAAGCGGGCGTGGTGCCAGTGACAGGTCAGGATGCCATCCTGCACGGAACCCCGGTGGAGAGGGAAGCCCATGTGCGGGCATCGGTTGTCCACCGCAGAGACCCTTCCCTGGTGGAAGAACACGGCGATCGGGCGATCCGCACCGGGAACCACGCGGACGCCCGCCCTCTCCAACTCCACCAGCGTGCAGACGGGGATCCAGTCCCGGGATCGCCCTTCAACCGGGTTGGGCTTGGGGATGTCCGTTGGTGCAGTCATGGCGGGCTCACTTCCGGCGAGGGTGAGAGCGCAACACAGGCCCTCCCTTGACGGTCATTCGTCAATCCCCCCGCATCCACCTCGGCCCTCGCCGACCACCCTTCGAGCAAGTCCGGGCCCGGGTCAAGGACGGGGCCCAGGTGTTCCCGAAGAGTTCGCCTTGAGAACTCGGGCACGGACTTCGGGAGTCAGGTATGATGAGCGATGTGAGGCACCTCCGAACTAACCGGCTGTCCATTTTGCTCGCAGTGCTGTCCGCGGCGTTTGCCCCATCGGTACTCGCCGCGTGGCAATGTGAGGGACGTACCTGCGGCGTCACGCCCTGGTATTGCTGCTGCCTGGCCTCATCTGCGGCGCAGCATGGTGGTTGCTCGGCAGACTCGCCCGACTCCAGCCGAACCGGTTTATGTCCATCGTCCGAGTGCGGATGCACCATGACGACACTGGCCGCGGAGACCAGCCTTCTCCCGGCTACCGCCGTCGCCATCGGGGCCGAGTTTGACCCGGCGTCGGTGCAGGCGACGACGCCGAGTATCGGGGCGCCACCCAAGGAACCGCTCATCCGGCTGGCTGAGACACGGGGGCCGCCGCCGCCCGGTGTCGTCCCTACTGCCCACCAGGATCGCGGTCCACCCAGCGCCTGACGCTCCCATCGGCTTTCGAGCCGGGCCTGTCGGGCATGTCCCCGCACGCTCCGTGCGTGCGTTCACGTTGTTGTCCCGGCCCCGGCTCCCCGGGAATGTCAGGACGCAACGGTGCCAACAAGAACTCTCAAAACCTCATACTTTGCGTGCGCCTACCTCTGCCTGGCGCTCAGTGTGCGCCCCGGCGTCACCGCCGGCGAGCCTGTGTTGGGGCGCCCGGAAGCGGGGCCAGCCGGTCCATCGGCCGCTTCCGAGACCGCACGCCGGGCCACTTCCGAAGGTGGGCTGACGGCCGACGAGGCGATCAAGCTCGCCCTGCTGCATAATCCGCACCTCACCGCGGCCGCTCGCGAGTTGCGGGCAGCGCGTGTCGGGGTTCGATCCGCCCGGGCCCTCTCCAACCCGTCGGTTCTGATCACTCCCGCCATCCTCCGTGGAGGATCCGACGAGGAGATCCTGGCTCAACAACCACTGGAGCTCAACGGCAGCCGCGCCGCGCGGGCGGGCGTCGCGGGGGCGGAACTTCGCAGGATCCAGGCGGAAGGGATCGTGCAGCTCCGCACACTCGTGTTCGACACGCGTTCCGCCTACTACGAGCTGACGCGCGCCCAGGAACTCGAGAGCGCGGCGCAGGAAGGCTTGCAAACGGCCGAAGAGTTCGACACGATCACCCGTCGGCTCGTCGACGAAGGGCTGCGGCCCGGAGTGGATCGGATCCAGACCGGCATCGAAGTCACGCGGGCTCGGCAGCAGGTTACGCTGGCGCAGGCGCGGGTGCGAGCGGTGGCCGCCGGTCTGAATACGCTGATGGGACGGTTGCCGACGGCACCGGTGATCGCCGTCACCCCAATCTCTGTGGGGCTGGAGTCGGTCGACCCTGTGCTTCTCACGGAACGGGCGCTGGCAGCCCGCGCGGAGATCGCGGCGGGGGAGGCGCAGCGAGACGGCTTCCACCAACAGGCCAGGCTGGTGCGGTCCGAGGGGAGGCCGGACCTGGTCGCGCAGTTCCGCATGGAGCGCGTCACTCGGGGCACCAGCGAGCCCGGCGTCGCTGTCGGCATCAGCCTGCCCATTCTGGACTACGGCAGCCGACGGAACCGGGCTCGGCAGGCGGACGAGTCGGCCCGGGCGCAAGAGGCGCGGATCGCCGCCACCCGGAACCAGGTCCGCCAGGAAGTGGCACAGGCCGTCGCCCGGCTGCAGGCCGCGGCGCTGGTGATTCGAGACTACCAGTCGGGCGTGATCGAACAATCGCGGCGACTGCTCGAGGCGAGTCGCACCGCCTTCCAGGCCGGGCAGTACGGCGTGCTCCAGGTGTTGGAAGCCCGACGGACGTACCGGGACGTCCAGTCGGACTATGTGAACGCTCTGGCCGAGTATGCGCTCGCCAACGCCGAGTTGGAGCGGGCGACCGGCTCGGTGCCGGCGAGCCTGTTCCCCGAGTCGGGAGTTCCGGCCGATCCGGAAACACCCAGCAGGAGCACCCGATGAGCGTCGGCACTTCGATGAAGCAATCCAGGCTCCCTCTGCTTGTGGGTGCCGTTCTGGTGGCCGTGGCACTGATCGCGGGAACGGTGGTGGTGCCGCGCCTCCTTCAGCGCTCGCGGGATGCCTCGCAGACGAGTGGTCTCGCGAACTTCGCGCCACCGCTCCCTCCGGCGGACCAGACCGGCAAGGTGGGCGAACTGGTGATCACCGCGGAAGCGATGGAGCTGGCGGAGATCAAGCTGGCGTCCGCGATCGAACGAAGCGTGGCGGAGAAGCTGGCTGTGAGCGGTTCCATCGAGTCGGCAGGCAGCGGAATGGTTCGGATCACGCCCCGCGTCTCGGGAAAGGTGGTCACACTCGGCGTAATGGTGGGGGACCAGGTGCGAGCGGGGCAGGTGATCGCCACCCTGGAGAGCACGGAGCTTGCCAGGGCGCAGGCGGACTTCGAGCATGCCGAGATCGGTTTGGCTCTGGCTCGCAAGACCCTGGAGCGGCAGAGAAAACTGGCGAGCCTCGGCGCTTTCGGCAACCCGCGCTTCGAGGCTGCCCGCAGGGAGGCGGATGCCGCCGAGGGAGAAGTGAGCGGTGCCGAGAAGGATGCGGCAGCCGCGCGGCAGGAAGTCCTGAAAGCCCGGAGCGCGCGCGCCGCCCTACAGGGGGAGCTTGCTGGGGCCGAAGCGGATGTGGGGAGCGCGGAGAGCGATGCCGGGGGGGCCGAGAGCCAGATCGGTCGGGCGCAAAATCGAGTCAAGAGTCTGCAAGCCGCACTGTCGCAGGCCGAGACCCAGGTGAGAGTAGCCCGCAGTCGCTTTAACCGGCTGGATGCGCTTCTGAAGGCAGAGATCGTTTCCAAACAGGATTGGGAGCAGGGGCAGGCTGAGCTTCAGAGCGCCGAAGCGGACGCAAGAGCGGCTCAGGCCAACATCGCGCAGGCGCAGTCCGACGTCGAAACGGCTCGTTCGGCGCTGCGCTCTACCCAGTCCCGGGTGCTCGCCGCGAGGGCCAAAGTACGGTCAGCGCGAGATCGAGTGGAGCAGGCCGAGGCGGAGATTGGGGGAGCCGCAGCACGTCAGGAACAAACGGAAGCCCGGTTGGAGCAGGCGAGGAAGCGGTCGGAGCTGACGCGGAAGGCGCTGGCTCGGGAGGAGGGCATCTTCCGTGGGGGCTTCGCCACGAGCAAGGAGATCCTGGAGGCGGAAGGGGCGCTGCAGGAGGCCCTCCACGAGCGAGAACACTCCGCCAGGCTCGTGCGCTTGCTCGGGGGCGGGACTGGCGGGGGCAGCATCATCCCTGTCGTCACGCCGATCGCAGGTCGGGTGCAGCGGCGCGGAGTCTCGGTGGGTCAGACGGTGAACGACGGAGACGAGCTGTTCAGCGTCGTCAACCTCGACCTGGTGTGGGCGCAACTCCGAGTGTCTCCCAGGGACCTGCCGCATGTCCGTATCGGTCAGCGTGCGGTGCTGACCTCCGAAGCAGCCCCGGGAAAGACATTTGCCGGTAGGGTGTCGGCGATCGATACGGTTGCCGACGAGACGACGCGAACGGTGCGGGTGCGCGTGGCGCTGGATAATCGGGACGCTTCCTTGCGGCCGGACACCTTCGTGCGCGGGACCCTCACCACAGCCGTTCGCCGGAACCGAGTCACTGTGCCTGTGGGAGCCTTACAGGAGCATCAGGGAAAGCCGACCGTCTATATTGCCCGGGACACGGCCGGTGCGTTCGAGGTTCGGCACGTGAGGCTCGGGGTGCGGGGAGACGGTTGGCGGGAAGTCACCCAGGGGCTGGAACCGGGAGAACGGATCGCCTCGGCCGGGACTTTCTATCTAAAGTCCGAAGCACTTAAGAGCAGCCTCTCAGACGGTTGCTGCGCGGTTGAGAAGTAGCCACCCAGATGGACAGGATCGTCACCTGGTCGATTCACAATCGCTTCTTCGTTGTCTTGATGGCGCTCCTGCTGGTGGGCGTGGGGGTCTACTCGGCCCTGCGCTTGCCCATCGACGCCGTGCCGGACGTCACCACCAAGCAGGTGGTCGTGAACACGACCGCGCCGGCGTTGGGACCGCTGGAGATCGAACGACAGATCACGACTCCCGTGGAGATCGCGTTATCGGGTCTACCGCACATGGAGGGGATGCGATCCATCTCACAGTTTGGGCTCTCCCAGGTGACGGTTGTCTTCAACGACGGTGTCGACATCTACCTCGCGCGACAGCTCGTCAACGAACGACTGGGCGAGGTCCGCTCCGAACTCCCGCAGGGCATCGATCCGCCGAGGCTGGCGCCCATCGCCACGGGATTGGGCGAGATCTACTACGTCTTCGTCGAGGGAGAGACCCACACCCTGATGGAGCGGCGCAGCATTCTCGACTGGCAGGTGAAGCCGCGTCTGCGATCGGTTCCCGGGGTCATCGAGGTGAACACCTTCGGTGGCCAGGTGAAGCAGTACCAGGTGTTGGTGGACCCACAGAGGCTGCGCTCGCATGGGCTGACGATCGCGCAAGTGCGGGAGGCACTGGAGGAGAACAACCGCAATGCGGGGGGTGCCTACATTGCCAAGGAGAATGAGCAGCAGCTCATCCAGGGCATCGGGATCGTCGAGAGCCTGGACGACATCCGCGACATTGTCCTCACCGCCAGGCACGGGGCTCCGGTCCTCGTGCGAGACGTGGCGCGGGTGGCGTTCGGGCCCGCGCCGCGTCAGGGGACGATGACGAAAGACGGCAAGGGGGAGGCCGTCTCCGCCATCGCCGTGATGCTGATGGGTGAGAACAGCCGAACAGTCACCGCACAGGTGAAACAACGGGTGGCGGAGATCCAAAAGCAGATGCCGCCCGGCATCCGGCTGGTCGGCTTCCTGGACCGGACTGAGTTGGTGGACAACACCCTCCACACGGCCGGGGAAAACCTGCTCCACGGCGGGTTGTTGGTCATCGGTGTGCTGTTTCTGTTCCTACTGCAGCTCCGAGCCGGGCTGATCGTCTCCAGCGCCATCCCCCTGGCGATGCTCGTCGCCATCATTGGGATGAGGCAGTTCGGCGTCTCCGCAAACCTGATGAGTCTTGGCGCCATCGACTTCGGCCTGATCGTCGACGCGGCAGTCATCATCGTGGAGAACTGCGTCCGGCGATTGGCGGAAGTGCGCAGGGAACTCGGGCGCTTCCTCACGCAAACAGAGCGACTGGAGGCGATCCGGGAAGGCACCCTGGAAGTCCGGAAGGCCAGTCAGTTCGGCGAGATCATCATCATCGCCGCCTATCTCCCGATCCTGAGCCTCGTCGGCGTGGAAGGGAAGATGTTCCGCCCGATGGGCCTCACCGTGGTGATGGCTCTAACGGGTGCCCTGGTGCTCTCCCTGACGCTGATTCCGGCGCTCTGCGCCTACTTCCTGAGGGAAGGGGACGACCGGGAGAACCCCGTCGTTGGATGGCTGCAGCGCGGCTACCTGCCCCTGGTGCGCCACGCCATGCGCCTCCGCTACGTCACGATCGGCACCGCGGCGGTCTTCTTCCTCGCCACGGCCTCGCTGTTTCCGCGACTGGGGTCAGAGTTCCTGCCGAAGTTGGACGAGGGCGCCATCGCCATCAATCCGGGTTACCTACCGGGGATTTCCGTCGAGACGGCCATCGAACGGGCGTCAATGGCGGAACGGCTGATCCTGGCGAAATTCCCGGACGAGGTGACCGGGGCCGTCACGCGCATTGGCAGGCCGGACATCGCGACCGACCCCATGCTGCTCTCCCAGCATGACATCTTCATCCCGCTCAAGCCGCGCTCCGCATGGAAGGTGGCGAAAACCAAGGAAGAGCTGGTCCGGAAGATGGAAGCGGAGGTCGGCAAGATCCCCGGAATGAAGGTGAGCTTCACCCAGCCGATCGAGATGCGGATGAGCGAGCTGTCGCAGGGCGTCGGCATCCGGTCCGACGTGGGGGTGAAACTGTTCGGGCCGGACATGACCGTGCTCCAGCGGAAGGCTGTCGAGGTGGCGGACCGGATGCGGGGGGTGCGAGGCGGGCAGGACGTGATGGTGGAAGCGACGGCCGGACTGCCGGTGCTCCAGATCAAGATCCGTCGGGACCAGATCGCCCGGTACGGCATCAACGTGTCCGACGTGCAAGAGATCATCGAGACCGCTATCGGCGGCGAGACAGTGGGCAAGGTGATGGAGGGTGCGGCTCGCTACGACATGGTGCTCCGATATGATGCGCCCTATCGCGAGAACCCCGACGTCATTTCCGGCACTCTTGTGAGCGGGCCGGGCGGTGAGCGAGTGCCGCTGTCGCAGCTCGCCGACATCACGGCGCTGGAAGGACCGGTGCAGGTGAGCCGGGAGAGTGGTGAACGGCGGGTGGTTGTTCAGGCCAACGTCCGCGGCCGGGATCTGGGCAGCTTTGTGGAAGAGGCGAAACGCAAGGTGGAGGCGGGGGTGAGGCTGCCGCCCGGGTACCACATCGAGTGGGGCGGGCAGTACGAGCATTTGCAGACCGGTAGAGCGCGGCTGATGGTGGTGGTGCCGATCACTTTCGCCCTCGTCTTCTTGCTCCTGTTCATGACCTACGGCCGGGTGGTGGACGCCCTCCGCGTGTTTACGGGTATCCCGTTTGCGATCAGCGGAGGCGTACTGGCGCTGTGGCTGCGGGGGATGCACTTCTCGATGTCGGCGGGGATCGGGTTCATTGCCCTCTCCGGCGTCGCCGTGCTGGCGGACATGGTGATGGTGCAGTACATCCGCCGGAATCTGGACCGAGGGATGCCGCTCCGCGAAGCAGTGGAGGATGCCGCGGTGACTCGGCTGCGCCCCGTCTTGATGACGGCGGCCGTGGCCAGCATCGGTTTCCTGCCGATGGCCGTCTCCACAGGAACGGGGGCGGAAGTCCAGAAGCCGCTCGCCACAGTGGTGATCGGCGGTCTGATCACGTCGACGACACTCACTTTGTTGGTGCTCCCGGCACTCTACACTCTGGTCTCCGGTCGTGGCCGGCGGGACAGGGCCCTGGGCTCGAACGGCAAATCGGCCATCAACTTTGAAGATGCGGGGCAGCCGCAGGAAACTGCTCGCCCGTAAGGCCGGCCCCTGTGGGGCCACTCACTGAAAGGGAAAACGATGAAGACCAAGACTGGTACGGCCCTGATGGCGGGAAAGACGGTTGCGCTCCTCGCGCTCACCCTCCCGTTGCTGGCGGGATGCCTCGGAACCCGCACGACCGAGACCCCGGCGCCGGGGAGCTCGTCCGCTGCCACCCCGTCGGGGTCGGCCTCGCCCATCGCCGCCACGGGCGCACCCCTCGGTACCGTTAAGGTCGGGGACAAGGCGGTATGCACGGTGTGCGCCCGGGGGGGGCACACCTCAGAGCCGGAAGAGGTCAAGGCCACGATCGACTACAAGGGGAAGACCTACGCCTTCTGCAGCGAAGCCGAGAAGGCCGAGTTCATCAGCAGCCCCGCGAAGTACGCGGACGCTGCGCCGTGAGCTACTCCGCGACGTCCAACCCCCGGGCGAGGCTCTTCGGAGCCTGACAGCGCCAGGCGTCGACGATCAACTCCTCAAGCTCATCCAGACCGATGGCGGGCAATCGCACCAGCACGGCCGGGAATCCGTTGTAATGCGGCTCGGTGAAAAACACCTCTCCGTCCCCGGCGAGGAGCGCTTGCTTCTCGTCCTCGTTTGCCACCCGCACCGCCACGACGTCGGACCGCGGCACCCGCGGTTTCTTCGGCGCGACCCGCTCGTTCCACGCCCAGACGAACCCTTTCCATTTCCCCCCGTTCAGCACAGAGAAGGCGAAAGTGCCCTGCGCCTCGGAGGTCTCGGGGAGCCCGAGGGCGATGCGGCGGACATCGTGCTGGTCAGCCACTGAGGTTCTCCGGTACCTGTTGTGAGCGGGATCGCGGTGGGGGAGGGCCGGCGCAACGCCTGCGTTTCCCGGACCAGGCGGCGCTCCGGTGGAAGCCTTGGCAGAATGTGGTGCGCGGTGCCCATGCGGTTCGCGCCCGTCCGCCGCTGATCCTCCGGCTGCTCCAGATTCGGTTTCCGGGAAGGGGGGGTGCGGCATCGTGGAGAATCAGAAGCTGACGGCACGGTGCGCGGGAGAGGGGGCAAGACATGGTCGGACAGAAGATTGATCGGCGGTCGCTGCTGGCGGCTTCCGGCGCTGCGGCGCTGGGGAGCGCACTATCTGCGGATGCCGCCCGGGCTGCCCGACGCGTGCCCGTCGGGCTCGAGCTTTACTCGGTGCGTGATGAGCTTGCTCGGGACCTGACCGCCACCGTCCGCGGCGTGGCGAAAATGGGCTATGAGGTGGTGGAGTTCTACTCCCCCTATCAGCAGTGGACCCTCGACTACGCCCGCGAGGTGCGGAAGCTGCTGGACGAACTGAACATCCGCTGCCTTTCCACGCACAACGGTCGCAACGGGCTCGAGGGAGACGGACTGAAGAAGGCCATCGAGCTAAACCAGATCCTCGGCTCCACATCTATCGTGATGGCCAGCGCCGGTCGGGTCACCACCCAGGACGACTGGAAGAGAGTGGCGGACACCCTGACCGCGGCCGCAGAGACCCTCAAGCCGCTGCGGATGCGATCGGGTTTTCACAATCACCAGCTCGAGTTCACCGAGAAGGATGGCTTCCGCCCCATGCCGTTCCTGGCGGCCAACACTCCGAGCGACGTCACGCTTCAGTTTGATGTCGGCACATGCATGGAGGTGGGCTACGATCCCCTCGCGTGGATCAAGGCCAATCCAGGTCGCATCCGGTCCCTCCATCTCAAGGACTGGGGCGCCGGGGCCGACCGGGGCTACAAGGTCCTCTTCGGCGAGGGCGATACGCCATGGAAGGCGCTACTGGACGCCGCCGAAGCAACGGGCGGTGCCGAGGTGTACCTCATCGAGCAGGAAGGCAGCCGGCTCCCCTCCATGGAGACGGCGGCTCAGTGCCTGGCTAACTTCCGAAAGCTGCGGCCGAAACCCTAGAGCAGGCGAAAGATTCCGAGAGCGGCTCGGGGCAGGGCTACCCCGGGCTCGAAGCCAATAGGTGACCGGCGTCGGACTGCCGCCGTCGTCAGACCACAGCCAGCCCGGGGGAGGAACCCGTGAGCCACGATCCGGCCGTTCGAGAACACCTGGTCTGCCTCTCCGGCCCCGACCAGGGAAAACGGATTTCTCTCGGCCCGGAGGAGGTCGTGATCGGGCGTTCGCCGGAGTCCGCTCTGCTGAGCGCCGACCCCGACGTGGGAGAGCGGCACGTCGCCTTGCGGCTGACCGACGGTGCCATTCGCTTTCGGGTGATGCCGGATGCTCGGGTTTTTGTGGACGCCCGCGAACAGGCGGAAGGCGTCCTGGCGCCCGGCCAGCAGCTCCGAGTCGGTGGCTCCTACTGGAGTGCTGCGCGTCAGTCGGGCTCGGGAGTCTCCGACCTTCTCGACTCAGTGGGACGGGGTGTCCGCAATCTAACAGGTACCGACGAACTTCAGGACTTCAGCGTTCAGGAGTTCTTCTCGGACATCTCCAAGCGCCGGACGGAAGCGGAGATCGAGGAGTTCTTCATCGTCGGTACACGGCGCACCACCCCGCAACTCTCGGAGGTCGATTCCCGATGGCCGAAGCCGTGGCTCTTCATGAAGTCGCTGTCGTTGTCGCTGCTTGTCTACGCCGGTTTCGCGTTTGCATTCCACTCGTTCCACAACGCCAATCTGATCCCGGGATTGATCATGATCGGGGCCCTGGTGGTGCCTGTCAGCGTGGTGTTCTTCTTCTTCGAGATGAACGTGCTCCGCAACGTGTCCGTTTATCAGGTCATCAAAGCGTTGATCGGCGGCGGCCTGCTCTCACTCATCACCTCACTCTATGGGTTCCAACTGCTGCAGTTGGGGTGGTTGGGGGCTTCGTCGGCCGGCATCATCGAGGAGGCGGGCAAGCTGGTGGCCCTGCTGATCCTGTGTCGGCACATGCAACGACGGTGGCTGCTGAACGGCCTCCTGCTGGGCAGCGCGGTTGGCGCCGGGTTTGCGGTCTTCGAGTCCGCGGGTTATGCGCTCCGGATCCTGATCCCGCACGGTGCGGACGCCATGTTCGAGAACATCTGGCTCCGCGGCGTGCTCTCCCCAGGTGGGCATGTCGTCTGGACGGCGATGGTAGGCGCGGCTCTGTGGCGCGTTGGCGGTAACCCCGGCCAATGGGCTGCCGGGCTTCAGGATGTGCGCTTCCTGCGAGTGATCGCTCTGGTTGTCGGGCTGCACATGCTCTGGAATTCTCCGCTGGAC
>CAZSRZ010000114.1:14572-16231 GCA_964609085.1 uncultured bacterium
CGGGGCCGCGGGTTAAGCCTGGCCGATGCAGTAGAGGCGGGTGTTGGTGCGGATGAAGAGGTTGCTCCCGGAAATGGCGACGGCTGAGCGGATGTCGTTCTCGTTGGGTGCCATCACGGCGTTGGCGAGCACGGCACCATTCTCGGCGTGGAAGACACTCACCTCGCCCTGGAGGCTGATGGTGTAGACCTTCCCATCACCCGCTGTTGGGGAGGCCCACACCGGGCTGCGGCCAGGAGTCGGCACGGACCACACAACCCGGCCGTCGCGGGGGTCCACGGCGGAGAGTGTCTTGCGCAGGTCGCTCATCACGTAGAACCGGCCACGGTAGAACAGGGGGGTTGGGACATCGGCGGTCACCGGACCGCGGACCTCGCTGTACCATGCCATCCCGGTCTGCGTAACGTCGCCGCTCTGGCCGGCCTTGACGGCGAACACGGGCTTTGTCTTCGGACCGCAGGCCAGTACCACGCCGCCGCCGGCCACGGGGGAAGGCACCAGACGGAAGTCGTTGCGGCGATGGCGGCTGCCGGGGTCTCCGGGATCCTGGTTGTAGGTGCCCCAGCGCCAGAGTTCCTTGCCCGTGGCGGGGTCGTGGCCCGTCAGGATGTCGCCGCCGGCGATGAGGATCTCTTTCCGCCCCCGGTGCACGAACGGGACGGGGGTGGAGTAGGCTTCCAGGGACTCCGCCACCCCCGGCGCGGGTCGCACCGCTCGCCAGCGCTGCTGACCGGTCGCCGGGTCCAGCGCCAGGAGAAACGACTCAGCGCCATCCCTCCCGCGCGCACCGATCGGGCGATTGCGCTGAAGCACCTGCATGTAGAGGCGCCCCTCAAAGAGTACCGGGGAGCTGGCGAACGTGAAGCTGAAGCAGAAGTCGCCGTACTCCTTCTGGAGGTTGCGCGCCCACAGCTTCTTGCCCCGGAAGTCGAGCGCGACCAGATCGCCGTTGCCGTAGAAGAAGATCACCCGCTGCCCATCCGTCGTTGGGGAGGGGGAGGCATAGGTCGTCTTGTCCTCCAGTTGCACCTCATTCCCCTGGCCTGCTGGGCGGTAGCCGCTGCCGACCGCCTGCTTCCAGCGGACGGCCCCCGTTGTCCGGTCCAGGCAGAGAGCGAGGAGCTGCTTCGCCCCCGCGTCGATGCTGCTGACGAAGACAGAATTACCCCAGACGACGGGCGTGGCGGCCCCGGGCCCCGGCATGGGGGCGGACCATCGCACAGCCTCAGTTGGACCGAACTTCACTGGCAGTCCGGTCTCGTCCGACGAGCCGTTGAAATTGGGCCCGCGCCAGTTGCCCCAATTCTGCTGCTTCGCCGCTGAGGCGCAAGGGGCGCTCCCGAGGAGCACTCCCGCGCCGGTCAGCATCACGTCTCGTCGATCCAGCCTCATTCACCTGCCCCCATCGCCCACGCACTGCGGATCCCGCTGCCGTGCCGGACTGGGCGCAGAGCGCCGGCGGCCTCCGGCAGATGCTGGTTCGCACCGCACCCACGGTCCACCTCCCCGGGCAGGCAGGTCGTCAGGGACGGCGCGGTGCGCTCCGCCCCTGACGCCGGCCGGATACCACCAGGCAGATCATCCCTGGCTGGCAGGGCACTCCCTCCGGTGACAACCCCGCTCTGGCTCAGAACCGTGCACGTCAGTGCCGGGATCCCC
>CAZSRZ010000115.1:0-15924 GCA_964609085.1 uncultured bacterium
GCTGGCGGAGGCGGGGATCCCGGCACTGACGTGCTCGGCTCTGATCCACAGCAGGCCTGTCACCGGAGGCTACCCCGGGAACGCTGGCGTCTCGCCGGCGTCAGTAGCCCTCCTGCGAAGTCCACGGCGGGGTTGTGACCCTGGGGTTCGCGCTACCAGCCATGGGTGATTCGGCCTCCAGGACGGGACCCGGCTGGCGGAGGCGGGGATCCCGGCACTGACGTGCTCGGCTCTGAGCCACGGTTGGGCTGTCACCGGAGGCACTCCGCTGCCTGCAATGGGTGTTCTCGCTCCAGGGCGGTCTCCGGGTGGGCTGGGCTGATCCTGTTTGTCAGCCTGGGGCGGATCGGGTATTGTGTTTGTCCGCGTGGGGGCACCCCCGGCTCCCGTGGTCGGCGGACCCCCATGAGCCAGATCCTCGTCGAACACCTGGGCAAGACATTTCGCGTCCACGAGCGTGAAGCCGGCGCGGGCGCTTCCTTTCGCAGCCTTTTTGCCCGCAAGTACAAGCAGGTGGAGGCCGTGAAGGAGGTCTCCTTTGGCCTCGACGCCGGCGAGGTCGTCGGGTTCCTGGGACCCAACGGCGCGGGCAAAACGACGACGCTCAAGATGCTCTCCGGGCTGCTGCATCCCAGCTCCGGCTCCGCGCGGGTGATGGGTTTCACCCCCTGGGAACGTGACCGGGAGTACCTTCGCCAGATCAGCCTGGTGATGGGTAACCGCAACCAACTCCTCTGGGACATCCCGCCGATGGACTCGTTCCTGGTCAACCAGGCCGTCTACCAGATTCCGGAGCGGGAGTTCAGGGAGACTCTGGACGAACTGGTGACCCTGCTGGACCTGTCGCCCCTGCTCAAAAAGCAGGTGCGAAGTCTCTCGCTGGGGGAGCGCATGAAGTGCGAGCTTGCGGCCTCGCTGCTGCACCGGCCTCGCATCCTCTTCCTGGACGAGCCCACGCTGGGCGTGGATGTGACGATGCAGGGACGCATCCGCGATTTCGTCGCGGACTACAACCGACGTACCGGGGCTACGGTCATCCTGACCAGCCACTACATGGCCGACGTCACCGCGCTCTGCCGCCGGGTGATCGTCATCCACCACGGCAGCCTGTTGTACGATGGGGGATTGGCGGAACTGGCGGATCGGATCGCGCCTTTCAAGCTGGTGGAGCTCGATCTGCCGGATGTCGAAGCCGCTCAACTGCTGCGGAGCCGCACCGATCTGACCACCGAACTGGGAGCATCCTTCGGCGATAACGAAGGAGAGGGCGCGGAACCGGGTGTGCGGGTGAAGCTCCGGGTGCCCCGCGGCGAGGCGTCGTCCGTCGTCGCCCGCATCCTGGCCGAGTTTCCCGTGGTGGATCTCACGGTGCAGGACCCTCCGATCGAAGAGGTGATCGAGGAAGTCTTTGCCGCGCGCACCAGCCTGACCGACCCCGTGGAAGCGGGGACCGAGTTGACACACGACGCGCCAACCGCGAACAGCGATGCTTTCGCGATCGCCGCGACGCTGGCGGTGACGGACGGTTTCCACCTGGGTCCCCTGGAGGGGGAGGACCCTTCGGGGCTCCCGGCAGTCGAGACCGACCCTCACCGGCCCCGCGAGTCGACGGCCGCATCCGTGGAGCCCGCCGATGGCGGCTGAGACACAGCCATCCGGGCCGCCGAGGGTTTACGGTCCAGGTTACTACCTCAAAGCCTGGCGGGCGCTACTCCACTCCGGTTACGCAGTGATGATGCAGTACCGGTTTGCGGTGCTGATTTGGGCCGTGTGGGGATTTGTCGGCCCACTCGTCTCCCTGGCGGTTTGGTCCGCGGCCACGGAGGCCCGTGGCGGAGCGGCCGGAGGATTCACCCGGGGCGACTTCGCGGCCTACTTCCTGACGTTTCTGGTCTACGGGCACGTAACGATGTCGTGGGACGCGTTTGAATTCGGGTTCCGCGTCCGCACGGGTTCGCTCAGTCCACATCTGTTGAAGCCCCTGCACCCCATCCACAACGATGCGATGCAGAACATCGGCTTCAAGGTGGTGACGAGCATGATGCTGGTGCCCGTCTGGCTGATCCTGATCCCGATTCTGCAGCCGACTCCGCCGGCATCCATCCCGCTCCTGCTGCTTTCCATCCCTTCGCTGCTGCTGGCTGCGGTGACGCGTTACATCTGGCAATACGCCCTCGCGACGCTGGCATTCTGGACTACCCGTGTGGAGGCGATCAACCAGCTCTGGTTTACGGTGGACGCCTTCCTCGGAGGTCGGATCGCACCGCTCGCGCTCTTGCCCGGAGGCCTCGGGGTGCTGGCGGTTTTCGCGCCATTCCGGTCCCTCGGCGCCTTCAGTGTGGAGCTTGCTATGGGCCGCCTGACGCCACCGGAGGTACTCACGGGATTCCTGCTGCAGTTCGCGTGGCTGGGGTTCGGGATCGTCGTGTTCCGTGTGCTCTGGGCCGCCGGCGTGAAGCAGTACTCGGCTGTGGGGGCCTGAACTATGCGGTGGCTCCGGCTTCTGCGGGTTTTCTACCGGACCAGCATCCAGACGGACATGGAGTACCGGGCTGATTTCTTCACCCGCCTGATCGCCAGCCTTCTGGGCCTGCTGACGACCATCGGCTCCCTGGCCATCGCCTACCAATACGCAGACACCATCGCCGGGTGGAAATTCTCCCATGCGATGGTGTTGCTGGCGATCTATTACTTGATGGACGGGCTGATCGAGATGTTCGTCGCCCCGAATATGCGCACGATCATGAGTCAGGTCCGCGAGGGCACGTTGGACTTCGTGCTGCTAAAGCCGATCAGCGCACAGTTCATGGCCACCTTTCGGACCCTCAACGTCTGGCGCATCGGCAATGTGCTGGTCGGCCTGGGACTTTCCGTCTACGCCATCACGAACATGGCTGTGGGCATCGGCGTAGGCCAGGCCCTGCTCTTCGCGGTGACGCTGGCCGGCGGCCTGGGGGTCGTCTACTCCTTCTGGCTGGTGCTGGTGACGCTGACCTTCTGGTTCGTGCGCATCGACAACCTCGAGCAGATCATCTGGCAGGCCTTTGAGGCGGGCCGATATCCCGTGGAGATCTATCCACGGTGGCTGCAGATGGCGCTGACCTATGTCGTCCCGGTCGTCTTCATCATCACCGTGCCGGCGGGAGCCCTCGCGGGACGCGTCTCCGGTTGGACGGCGCTCCTCGCGGTCCTCACCTCAGTGATTGTCGTGACGGCGGCCTCCGCCTTCTGGCGCTTCGGCCTGAAGCACTACACCGGAGCCAGTGCCTGAGCGGATCCCTCGCGATGAGCGGCGCGGTGCCGTCGATCAGCCTGCCGGACGGCGGCGAAGGACCTCCGGGGGCCGATAGCTCCCCGTCACCACGCCGACGATGCGCGCTCGGGAGGTGACACTGACTGGTCGCCAGGCCGGGTTATCCGCCAACAAGACAGGTTGGCCCGCTACGAGGTCGTAGCGCTTCAGGGTGATCTCCTCGTCGATCGCCGCCACTACGAGCTGCCCGGGGTCGGCCTGTGCCTGGGTGCGAATCCCCACCAGGTCTCCTTCCACGAGGGTCGGCGACATACTGTCGCCGCGCACCCGCAGCAAGAAATCGGGATCGCCAAGCAGCCGACCGGGGATCATGACGTGCTCGCCCGCGTCGGCGATCGCTTCGTGGATCGAACCGGCCTGCACCTGTCCAAGCACGGGGATGCCGCACGTCCCCCCTACGTCAAGATCCGGGGCTGCGGAGGCATCAATCTCGCGCTCCAGAGCGGCGAGGTCCCGCCGCTGCCGATCCAGCCGATCCGCGTCCGCGGCGGCCTCGGGGTTCAGGCCGTAGTCGTAACCCGCGGCGGCCAGCGCTTCGCGAGGGGCGTCAAGGGCATCGCCGATACGCACAGTGAGAGCGTAGGACGGAACCCGTGCCCGCCGGCGGCCGCCCTCCTGGCTGCGGTTGATCAGTCGCCACAGGTAGGCGTAATCTATCCCTGCTGCCCGGCTCAGCCTGAGCAGTGGCATCTGACGCTCCAGCAGTTTCTGCTTCAACCAATCCCCGAAAGATCGGTCCTGTTCGCTCATGGTCTCGTCCCCTGAACCGCCCGCCTGGGGGAGGATTTCAGTTCCCGCCGGGTCAACCCCTGGCGGGGTGCGGCGCGCACCCGGCCCTGAATGAACCTTCTCTGGATCGTCGTCGACTGCCTCCGCCGGGATCACCTCGGCTGTTATGGCTACCAGCGAGATACCTCGCCCAACCTGGATCGCTTCGCAGCGGAAGGGATCCGGCTGACCGAGGTCGTCAGTCCGCATATCCCCACCCAGCCAGCGCACACTACGCTGTTCACGGGGCGAGACGTCTTCAGCCACCAGATCGTCGCCCAGGGCGGTCGGCGGGAGTTGTCGCCGGAGATTCCCTTGCTACCGCGGGTGCTGGCGAGCCACGGCTATGCAACGGCAGCGGTGGACAACATCGGGCGGTGGTTTGAGCCCGCGTTCGAGCAGTACGTCCACTATCCCCGTTGGAATCATGACGGCAGCCTGCCGTGGCGGAACGGCGAGGAGGTGACGGCCCGCGCCCGCAAGCTGCTGGGCCGCCTCTCCACCGGCGGCAGGCCGTTCTTCCTCTTCCTCCACTATTGGGACCCCCACACTCCCTACCTGCCCCCGCCTCCGTACCACCGCCGCTACTACTCCGGTGACGAGCGGGCCGCGCACCACACCAGCATGGATCCCGTCTGGGCCTCGCCGTGGTTCAACAGTTACTTCAGGGAGTGGATGGACGGTGTCCGCGACATCGAGTACGTCAAGGCCGAGTACGACGCGTGCATCCGATACTCCGATGCCTGCATCGGGGAGCTGCTGGCCTACCTGGATTCACTGGGAAAGCGCGATGACACGGTGGTTATCGTCCAGGCGGACCACGGCGAGGAACTGGATGACCACGGCTGCTGGTTCGATCACCACGGGCTCTACGACACCAACGTCCGCATCCCCGTGCTCATCCGAACCCCGGACCGACGGTGGTGCGGCGCCACCGCGGACGGGATGTGCTCGATGGTCGATCTCGCACCGACGGCACTGGATTTGATCGGCCGCAACCCCACCGAGATCGAGGGCGATGGCCGCTCGCTGGTTGGTCTGCTAGCTGGCGAGGAGCCCGGTCGCGGCGATATCTACCTCACAGAGTGCACATGGATGCGAAAACGGGGCTGGCGTACCGACCGCTGGAAGTGGATCGAGGCTTTGGAGCCGGACATGTATGGCCGGCCCACTCACGAACTGTATGATCTTCTGTCCGATCCTGGTGAACGGGTGAACCTGGCGGAGCGCGAGCCGGAAATCCGAGCCGAACTACACGCCCGGATGCTCGAGCATTTGGACCGGCGCCTCCGAGAAACCGGGCTGCCGGACCCACTGTTGGAGCAGGCCGATGCGCTCCGCATCTGGCAGCCGCGCTTCATCGCCGGCAGGGACCAAACCCAGCCTGCCCCGAGCCGAAAAGGAGTGTGAACAAGATGGACCCCATGCATATCATCGACGCGTTCCGGCTGGATGGCAAAGTCGCCCTCGTCACCGGCGGCAGTCGCGGCATCGGTCGTGCCATGGCCACGGGCCTCGCGGCGGCCGGTGCCGATGTGGCCCTCGTCGGCCGGGACGTGGACACGCTTCGACCCGTGGCGGAGGAACTCTCCAGCCTCGGCCGGCGGACGCTGTGCGTCCGCATGGACGTCGGCAACCTGGATGACCACGCCCCCGGTCTCGCGCAGGTCGTCGCCGAGTTCGGCCATGTCGACATCCTGGTGAACAACGCCGGGCTCAACATCCGAAAGGACTCTCTCGATTACACCCCGGAGGACTGGGACTACGTTCTGAACGCCAATCTGAAGGGCGCGTTTTTCCTGACGCAAGCCGTCGGCCGCGGGATGATCGAGCGCGGGAAGGGCGGCAAGATCCTGAACATCGGATCGATGTCCGCCTACCTGGGCATCCCGGCGATCTCCGCCTACACGGCCACCAAGGCGGCGCTGCAGCAGCTCACGCGTCTGCTGGCCGTGGAGTGGGCTGACTTCAACATCCAGGTGAACGCCATCGCTCCGGGATGGATCAGCACCGAGCTGACTTCGCCCTTGCGCGACAACCCGGAGTTGCGGGGGCGCTACGACTGGGTGATCAGCCGTACCCCGGCCGGCCGTTTCGGTCAACCGCAGGAGCTGGCTGGGGCGGCTGTGTTCCTCTGCTCCCCCGCCGCCGATTTCATCACCGGCCAGGTGCTTGCGATCGACGGCGGCATCCTCGCCGGGAGCGACTGGCGCAAGGGCCGATAGCCGCAGCCTCGTCGAGCCGTGACGGGCATGGATTCCAAATCCGGAATCCGCCGCCCGTGCCATGCTCGGAGCGGGTACCTGCGTGGCAGATCGTTCAGGGACGTGGCGGACCGTGTCAGAAAGTGTCACGGTGCCACGGATAGGATCGCCCTAGCATCTGCCAGGTAGCAGCGACCCATCCCGTGCGTAGGAATCAGGTAGGTCGAGAAGCGAGACTCCATCCCCGGCCTGGGGTGAGCCGACATGTGACTCGATCGCTGGCCGCTCGGCGAGGAGCGAGGAACAGAGCGTTGTTGTCCGGGACCTACATCTACGGGATGGATCGGAAAGGCAGGGTAGTAATGCCCGCCCAATTCCGAAACCAGCTTGGGGCACCCTTCGTGCTGACACGTGCGCCCGGCCAATGTCTCCTCGCACTGTCCGCGCCACAGTGGCAAACGCTTGTCAGTCGCTACGAGCACAGCATCCTGTTTCGGGGCTACTATCTGGCGGCAGCGGTCGAGTGCCCCGTCGATGAGACGACCGGTCGCTTCCTCATCCCGCACGTGTTGCGTGAGTATGCCGAGCTCCGTCCGATGGATGAGGTCGCCATCTGCGGCATCGGGCGGGCGGTTCAGGTCGCCAAGCGCGCCCGATGGGAGGAGCATCTCAAGACCGGGGACTTCCCCAGCCTGGGGCAGCTCGATCTCGACCTCGATGTCCCTCGGCCCGTGGAGACCCAGCCCTATCGCCAGGATCTCCGACGCCCGATGGGGCTGCCGGTGCTGCGGTGCCGGGGCAGGATGCACGCCCGCGCCGTCCGCCGGCTGGTGGCCACTTTGCGGAAGTTGTTCGAGGACCGACCGCCCCTGGTGGTGCTGGACGTTCGGGATACGGGAGAGACGCACCCGGCGATGGGAGTGGTCACCAGCATGACCCGGCAGCAGCGACTGGAGCTGCAGATCCCCTTCTGGATCGTCTCGGATGCGGAACTGCCGGCCGAGGAGGGAACAGCCCTGTTCCACGATATGGAGAACGTCTTCTGGAAGTTGGAAGAACTCCGACCCCGTCGCAACCGTGCCGCTCGGCCTCGCCCATCGACGACGAGCAGCGTCGCAGTGCCCACGCCGCCCGATGAGGTGGTGGTCTAGCTTCCCCACAGCGGACGAATGCGAGGGCGCGCCATCGTCCCCCCAGGGCTCACTTGGGGGCCTCGGGTGCTATCGGACCGCGCTGGGTGCCTGGAAGAGCGGAAAACCGGCCGGCATCCCGAGGACCGGACGCAGCAGCATGTGCGGGAAGCTGCTGGCTCGCTGGTTGTAGCGAGAGGCGCTCTGAATGTAGCGGCTCCATGCGACATTCAGCCGGTTGGCGGAGCCAGCCACCTCGTCCATCACCCCCTGATAGAGCTGCGAGGAGGCTCCGCCACGACTGAGCCGCGAGAGGTCACCCGTCAGCTCCCGCGATCGGGACAGGGCGTCGCCCAGGTCTGCGGACCGCAAGGCATCGGCTTGCCTGCCGAGGGCATCGAGGGAGGCTTTCTCCGCCGCCGTCCCCTCTCTGGCAAGTTTCACCAATTGATCCACTTTGTCGGCCCGGTATTGGAGAACGCTCTGGATCTCCGCTCTGCGCTGCAGCACCTCCGCCCGACTGGAGTTCAGCGAGTTGTAGCTTCCCAGCGTGGTCAACGAGAGGACGGCGCCAACGCCGACAGCCATCCAGCGCATGCGGCCCGCGCGGGCCAGGCGTGCCTGTCGCTCTGCAGCAAGCTGCGACTCCGCCTCCCGGAGATCCTCGGCGTGGATGCCCACCTCCGCAGCGCTCTCTTCCAGTTGTTCCCGGGAGAGCTCATTGTCCCTTCGCCGACGGATCTCCTGAGCTCGCCGGAGGACCTCCCCCGTTGCCTGCTGATCGAGTCCACCCGTCGCGGACGTCTCCTCTTCGAACCGTTGCTGCATAGATTCCGAACCTAGAAGTCGCCGCCGCCGCCGCCGCCGTCAAATCCGCCGCCGCCGCCGAAGTCGCCGAAGTCGATCCCACCACCGCCGCCGTCGTTGGAGCCCCAGCCGCCGTCGGAGCCCCAGCCGCCGGAACTATTGTCCCAGCTTCCCCCCCAACCGCCGTACATCGGGAGGATGATGATGCCGCCGAAGCCATCGTCGCGGTAGCCGCCGCTCGACACCTCCCGCACCTGGATCACCTTGCGGTAACTGCAGGCGGGGTTCCGACACTCATCCACCTCTTCCGCCGTCATCACCGCGAGGCCGACGGTCTCCGGGCGCAGAACCGTGTGCCGCAGCACCGTCCGACGGCGACAGTCTGGGCATGCCGCCGCTCGCGATGACGGCAAGCGATGGGCTTTCACTGCGGACTTGCCGCACTTGCCGCACCGCCAGACATCGTAGTCGAAGCTGCGCACCTGCTGCTCCGCGGTCTCCTCGGCATGCAGCACGCTCGCTTCCTCTTCTTCGGGGAGCCAACGAAGGGCACCGTCACACTTGGGGCAGGCACGCGGCACCCGGCGGAAGTATTCCAACAGCGCGAAGCCCGTCGTGGCCGACAGCAACACGTAACCGATCGTCCAGCCCGAGCGCAGGAGGGCAGCCATGACGAAGAGGGGCAAGATAGCCACCACCGCGTAGCTGCCGAGGACGTTGCGGCTGAGGTCGTCTGCCTTGTGGACGGGGACCGGTGCCCATTGCGATTCGCCCAGCCGCAGAATGAGCAGGGCGAGCGGACCCACCGCGAGCAGGTAAGCCCCAGTGTCGCCCTCCAGGCCCCCGAGCAGGCATCCCGCCAGCGAGGCGGCGCTCAACAGAATGACGGGCAACTGGGTCCTGTCTTTGGCTGCGGTGCCCCCTCGCGGCCAGGAAGCGAAGTTGACGACCACCGCTCCCAGGCCCGCCAGGATGGCCAGCAGTCCCCAGAGTGGACTGGGACCGGCCGAAGGGGTATCCACCACGCCCGCCGTCCCGGTGGCGGCAGCATCCCGCTGGAGACGCTGGTCGATCGCGGCGAGGTAGTCAAGGATTCCCTGGCCGTAGTCCCCCGAGCGCAGCCCCGGCCGCATGGTTTCTCGCCCCAGGCGGGTGACGAGAGCGTCGGGCAGCACGCCCTGCAAGCCCTGCGCGACCGAGGTGAACCACTTTCGATCCCCCACCGAAACCATGATGACGAAGCCGTTGTCGGTGCCCGCCGAACCGAGCTTCCACCGCTCCCCCAGCTCACGGCCGAAGTTTTCGGGCGTCTCCCCGTCCAGTCGGGCGACGATCACGATGGCGCCGCGAGCTGCGTTCCGCTGCTGCATGGAGAGCAATACTCGGTCGATGCGCCTCTCATCCTCGGTGGATAGGCGATTCGGACCATCGTAGATCCGTCGGTTCCCCTTCAATGCCGAGGCCACCTGGTCGACGCTTTCCGCGGATGCCGGCATGGGCGTGAGCAGGACCGCCGCGAAGGCGGCGCCGGCGAGACAAAGACGTGCTGCGAAAGTCACCTGGGGTGCGCTCCTTTAAACGACGCTCTACCAGGTTATACAACCGCCCAAGGGCGGAGGAAGGTGCGCGGGAAACCGTCGGGCCGTCCCGTGCGTAGTTCTAGCGGAATGCCCCCTCCCGCCCGCGCCCCCGATGATCGGCCCGATGTCACCGTCGCCATCCTGAGCTGGAACGCTCGCGGCTGGTTGCGGCGGTGTCTGGCGTCTCTGTTCAACCCCAGAGATGCCGAGGTGCTGGCGGCCTGGGAGTCGGCGGAGCGGCCCCTCGTCGACTTCCGTCCCGAGGGTGTCCGCTTTGAGGTGATCGTCGTCGACCAGGAGTCGCTCGACGGTAGCGCCGAGATGACCGAGGAAGAGTTCCCCGACGCCGTGCTGGTGCGTCAGCGACCCAATATCGGCTTCAGCGGCGGCAATAACGTCGCGTGGCGCCACGCCCGCGGACGCTACTTCCTGCTGCTAAACTCGGACACTGTCGTCCGACCGGGCTGGTTGACGGAACTCGTTCGTTACGCCGACGCTCACCCTCAAGCGGGGATGATTGCCCCGATGCTGGTCAATCCCGACGGGTCCCTGCAGTACTCGTGTAGGACCTTCCCTTCCCTGGGTGCCGGTCTGTTCCGTCACACGCCGCTGGAACTGCTCTCCCCGCGCAATCGATACACGGCCGACTACCTTATGCGGGACTGGGATCACGCCGAGGCGCGAGACGTCGACTGGCTCTCGGGTGCGTGCCTGATGGCCCGCCGTGAGTGCGTCGAGGAAATCGGCACGCTGGACGAGGGCTATTTCATGTACTTTGAGGATGTGGACTGGTGCATGCGGGCTCACCGGGCAGGCTGGGAGGTGCACTACTTCCCGGGCACACAAGTGGTGCACGAAGTCGGGCGTAGCTCTGACCGGCGACCCCGGCGGATGATCGTGATGCACCACGAGAGCGCCTATCGCTTTTTTTGCCGGCACACGAGGTTGGGGGGGAATCTGTTCGGACGGGCGGCGCTCGCGGTAGGATTGGCGGCGCGCGCCGGGCTCACACTCACCCGGAATGAGGTCATCAAGTGGCAAGGAAGGCAGGCGGCCAGGCGACGCCGTCGCGAGGCGGAACTCCTGGAGGCGGCGAAACGAACATAGCGATCCTGCTTGGGGAGTCGCTTCTGTGCGTAGGCCTCGTCCTGGCACCCCTTGTCGCCGGATCGATCGACCCGATTCCCGGGCTCTGGATCGGAGCCCTCCTATGGATCGGTGTGACCATCGTCTGCGCCGGGAGTCCGCGGGGCACCACGATGCCGCCCCGCCTTAGGCTCCTGATCTGGCTTCCGCCCTGCCAGGCGTTGCTGATGGTGGGCGGATACCTGGCTGGCTCGGCGCTCGCCAACTCCACGGGCACGGGCGATGTCCCGGGTTGGCTGCAGCCAGTTTCCGCCTCAACGCCCGGGCCCACGGTGTTACACGGATGCCTCTTGATTGCCGGCGCTGGGGTGGTCGTGCTCTCCGCACGACTGGGTGCCGATGACCGCGCCCGTTGGCTCTACGCCGCGTTTGTTCTCGGAGCGATCGCTGCCGCAGTGATGGGGCTGCGTGAGTACGCGGAGCATTGGCGTGCGGGAGACACCAGTTGGCGTGCCTTCGGCAGCTTTGGCAATCCGAACTTCCTGGCCGGCTATCTTGCCCCCGCTCTACCGATCGCGCTGACGGTAGCCCTCGTGACTCTCCCCGGCTTTCGACCGGGACTCTGGACGCTGCTCGCTGGGCTGGTGGCCGCCATTGTCGCTGGAGGATTGCTGGTCACAGGATCCCGGGGAGGAATCCTCTGCGGGGGTCTGGGCATCGCCGTCTTTCTTGGAGCGCTGCTGTTGTCTCCGACTCTCCGCCGCGGCTCTCCCTGGAGCAGGCTCATCACAGTCGGCGTATTGCTGGGTGTGACCGCCGTGGGGTTGCGGGGAGTGCTGGTCGCCCGTCAGTCTGCAAGCACCGCCCTGCCTCAAATCCAGGGTCTCTGTACCGAGGAGGGGGGTTCCGCCGCCGACGATTCCAACTCCTTCCGGCGTTTCACCTGGCAGGGGACCCTGAAGATGGCGGCTGCCCGACCCGTGCTCGGATGGGGGGCCGGGAGTTTCGAGTCCTCGTTCGGTCCGTTTCAGCAAGCTGCCTACACCCGGCATGCCCACCAGGGCTATCTACAGATCCTCGCCGAGCAGGGCATCTTCGGTGCGGCTATATGGTTGGCGCTGCTCGCCGCGGGGACGGTCGGCTGGATCCGCAAGACCCTCAGGGGCGACATGCTCGGGCCGGGCGCCCTCGGAGCGCTCGCGGCGATCTTCGGACACAACCTGTTCGATTCGACCTGGGCCGTCTGGGCCATCCTGGCGATGACCTGGGGTTTGGTTGGCCTCGGGATCGCGGAACTGATCCCGAGCCGCGCAGGTGGACCCAATCAAGGGAAATCGAACCCCGGCCGGCCCGCCGCATTTGGCGCAGCTCGCTGGGCCATCCCGGTGGCGCTGACCGCCCTGCTGAGTTGGCATGCGTGCGGGCGCAGCCTGTTTGAGCAAGGGCGAGCCGAGCTGGCCGCCGGGGAGCAGGGAGCGCTCGCTCCGCTCCAAACCGCCGCCACGATGCTTCCACTCGACTACCGCGTGCAGGACTTGCTCCGGTTGGCGCTGCTGGGAGCGGGGCGCCCCGCTGACGCCCTGGAGGCGGCACGGGCCAGCGTCCGCCTCTCCCCGATGCGTGCTGCCGGGTATTACTTCCTCGGCCAGCTTCTCCAGTCGGGCATGGGGGGGCGCGAGACCACGATCCGTGCCCAGCTCACCTACGAACTCGGGCTGCAGCGCGTCCCTTCGGACGTCCAGCTCCGGTACGCCCTGGCACAGGCTCAGCAGTCGCTCGGAGAGATCGCGGAAGCGGAGAAGACCTACCGCGCCATCGCCGAGATTGAGGTCTCTCCAGTGGTCCGCGTGCGAGCCCTCACCGAGATGAGAGACTATCGGCTTGCCCGCGCACGGCTGGAGCTGGCGCGGTTTGCCGATCAAGCCGGACGACCTGAGGAGGCGTTGATGCACCGCAAGCGTGCGGCGTGTACACTTGCAGCGCGGCGACGACTGTTCGACGGCGCGACAGTCAACTACATCGTGACGGGCGATTACCAGCCGGGGCTGGAGAACCAGCTCCGCGCTGAGGAACAGCGGCTCTGGCGATTCCTGGCGCAGACCTACCGTCAGCGGGGAGAGCGACGGATGGCGACATTCTGCGACGACGAGTATGACTCGGTGGAGAAGAGCTGGGAGAAGCTTAGACTGATGCAGGTCGAATCCGAATGAAGATGCTCCGCTACCAGGCCATCACGGCATGCCTGTGCCTGATCGCTCTGGCCCTACAACCCGCCGTGTCCCAGACTCCGCCGGCTGGGAGAGACAGCAGCGTACTCCCGGGCGATCCGCCGGCTGGCTTCGGCGAGCCGGTCCAGCTACAGGTCCTCCGAGCCGGACCTGCACCCTACGCGTGGACGGTGCCGGGGCTGTTTGCGTCCAGCTTCATCACCAACACTCCCGACCAACTGGAAGTAGTGGCTGCGGCAAAGGTGTCAGGGCACCCGGAGTTAGATGAGCAGATCCGGTGGGAGGTGATGCCGCCGACCGGATTTCGCGTGCCTGTGGGGGCAAAGCTTTCGGGCCCGCAGCTCTCTCTCCGGCTGGATCGGCCCGGCGGAAACCCGACGGGCGGGGGGTCCCCGCTTTCACTCACGGTTGTCGCGCGGGCACCTGTGGACGGCCGGGAACGGCGTGCGGTCCGAACCCTGGAACAGGACCTCCGTGACCGCCTGCGTCAAGAGTACGTGGACCTGCGCCGGTCCGGGATCCCCGATCGCGAGACGATACTGGATCGGGAACAGTTCGCCGACCGCATGCCACGGGAGGTCGGCGCCGTTGGATTCGATGAGCTGAATTGGAGTCGCCGTCCGGATACCGGAGATCGATACCCGTTCGTGATCGCGACTCCCCGACTTATCTCGGTGTTGGCAGGTCTGCGAAAGGCCTATGGCGCTGTCACGATAACCAGCGCCTTTCGGAACCCTGTGCACCAGGAGACGGTGCACGCCAGTGTGGACGAGAGTCATCACCAGTACGGGCGGGCGGCTGATCTCGGCGTGGCTCCGGACAGTTGCCCACCGCGCACCGGGCGCACCACGGCCTCCCCCGCCGATTGGTTGCGCCTCGCCGCCGCCGCGGTCCGGGCCGGCGGGGTCTGGATCGAACCCATGACCTCCTGCCATGTGGACACAGCCGGATGTCACGTTCATGTCGATGTGCGCGAGGAGGGAAGCCCGTCACGGATCGTGATGGTCGGCGGTCGAGTCCTGGACGCGACGGGCCTGCCGATCGCCCGGGCGCGGGTGCGCCTGGCGGGGATGCCGGCGGAGACCAACGCCGACGGCCAGTTCCTGCTAAAGCACGTGATCGTGCCACGACCGATTGATGTCGCCGTTGAGGCGGATGGGCGGGGCATCCTGACGCAAGAGGTGGACCCCGACGAAGACCCCGTCAATCTCGTCCTGCGGTATCCGAACGAACCGCTGCCGGTGTTGCGGGCGGCGATGGGAGCACGAGAGGTCAACGCCGAGGGCAAAACGGTCATCCCGATCCGACTGCGCAACGAAGGAGCGGCTGCGGCCACCCAGGTGCGGATCGTCGGGAACGCGGAAGGCTCCGTTGAGCGGGTGTGGCCGCAGCTTGCGCCCAGCCTGCCGGCGGGCGGCGAGGTGAGCTTCCGTCTGGTGGTTCCGGCACCCAGCCCGAGCAGTGTGGGCCTGCAGGCAGTCCTGGAAGTGCCCGAGTTGACCGCCCACTATCAGACCTCGAAAGGTGCCCCGCGTCGGCAGTCGCTGGAACTCCGCGGCAACTCCGTCGACACGGTGATGCTTCAACCACCCGTCCCCGGAACCGTGCCCGGTGAGGCCGAGGTACCCAGCGTCGCGCCCATCAGGCGCGAGCTTGCTCCGGTCGCGCCGTCTCCCTATCTGCCGGAGGAGACGCTTCCCCAGCGGCTGATCCGGGCCCTTGCCGTCGGGCTCTCGGGCCTGGCTATCGGAGTGCTGGCGGGATTGTTGGTGCTGAGCCTCTACCGCCTCTCCGGGTATCTTACTGACCCGCAGGACGAATCCGAGCGGGTGAGCGGGCAGGTTTCGGGTGCCTATTCCGGCACCGCCGCCGAGGCGGAGTCCATCGAGGCCCCCGACCCCCAACCAGCGGAAAGCCCATCGGTTGGCGAGGACTTCTCCTCGCCAACCATGGCCGCAGACCCAGGTGCTAGCCTTGAGGAGGCTGCACCGGACAGCCCGGAACCAGCGGCCACCGGCGTCGCCGACGGGGAACTCCCACCAGCCGAATCGGCCGACGTGGATCCGCCGGACTCATCGGACCAGTTGGCGGTAGTTTCGACGGAAGATCCGCCTGCTCCGGCTCCGATCACCCGCCCCGCACCCGGTCTCTCCAATGACGCGTCGAGCGCGCCGAGCGGCGGACCCACCGTCGGTGTGATCAGAGACACACCTGACGGGTGAGAAACTTCGCTGAAGTCCGGGCTGCGATCTGGCAACATCCATGCGTGGGAGTGGTGTCTCACCCCACGCAGGAACCATGGGCGCTTTCTGGGGTCACTTTCTGGGTTTTTTTGGGCTGCCCGAGTCTCCGGCCGCGGATCAGGCGATCGCGGGTGGCTGGAGCATATTGCCCGCGCTGGATAGTCCCGCATCAACGCATGCGCCGGAGAGTACGGGCCGCACCGCTGAGGGCTTCATCACCCCCGGCGACGATCCGATTTCCCCTTAGCGCCGGCATCCCACCCATCGGCTCCACAAGTTCCACAAGCAGTCCCCACGGAGGCGGTGCCGGCGAGACGCCAGCGCTCCCGGGGGTCGCCTCCGGTGACAGACCCGCCCTCGAGGCAGGTCACTCATGGCTGGCAGCTCGAACCCCGGGACCACAGTGCCGGCGAGACGCCAGCGTTCCCGGGGGTCGCCTCCGGTGACAGATACGCTCTGGCTCAGAACTGATGGTGACGGTCGCGCTGGGCTGGCTGGACGCCCTCGGTAACTGGGTGCGACAGGGAAAGCTCCGCCTGAAAGGGAACGGGACTCCAGCCAGGGG
>CAZSRZ010000116.1:0-15908 GCA_964609085.1 uncultured bacterium
CCTGGCCGGACTTTCCCCTGCGGCTGCCGCGGAGGTGACGGCCGGGTCAAGTGTGGTCCAGGTGGGGTACAGCAGCACCGCGCAGTCCGTGCGGCACGCCTGCATGTGGGATGCGGGTGGACCGGTCGATCTCGGCAGCCTGGATGGGGCCGCAGGGCGAAGTATCGCCAACGGGGTGAATGCGTTCGGGTTGACTCCCCTGCAGGTCGTCGGCGAGGGGCAAGTGGCGAATGGCGAGACCCATGCCTTCTTCTGGCAGGGCGGGCAGATGACTGACCTGAATCCCGCAGGAAGTACGAACAGCCGGGCGTTCGGTATCGATGCATTGGGAAATGTCGTCGGCCGATCCGGCGGGCTAGCGCCCGGTTTGCGCGCTGCGATGTGGACCGCGGGCACGCCTACGGACCTCAACAGTCGCCTGCTTGCGAACCCGACGGGAGCCGTCCTTGTCGAAGCGCGGGCGATCGACAATCGGGGCTACATCGCGGGTAACTGCAGTGTGGGAGGCGGAACGCGCGCCTTTATCCTCAGCCCGATCTACTCTGACTCGCCTCTCATCGAAGCGGCGGTTCCGAATCAAGCACGGCCGGGTGCCACTCTCACAGTCTCCCTAAATGGACACCGGTTCGTCTCACCGGCCACAGCCGACTTCGGACGTGACATCACGGTCAACAGCACCCAGGTGCTTCGCGATGCCCGCGGGGCCGGTGGGCGCCCCCTACTGGAGCACATCCTTCGCTGCAACATCACCATCTCGCCGGAGGCAACTCCCGGCAAGCGGACGGTGCGCGTCACGAATCCCGGGGGGGCCGCATCCAGCGTGGTGGGGCTCTTCGAGGTGCTCCCCCCGCAAACCACCCCCACGCTGATTGGTTTCACGCTCACTCCCACCAAAGTGAAGGGTGGGAACAAGGTCAAGGGCAATGTGACCCTAAGTGGGCCGGCGGGTCCGGGAGGCGTACTCATCACGTTCACCAGCAGCGCTGCGGGGTTACCCCCACCGCCTGATGTGACGGTGCCGGAGGGGCAAAGCACGCTGCCGAGCAAGTTCAACTACAAGACGAAGAAGGTGCGCCGGAACACAAGCTACACGGTCAGCGCCGTGTTGGGCGTCGACACGCTGCCGGTGAAGCTCAAGTTGACGAAGTAGCTCGCCGGGGCGGATGCGGCCGGCGGCCGTCTGCTACCGGCCGCCCCAGACCATGACGGATCGCAGGGCACCCGGACCTTGCTCTCTGCCCTCGGTGGCGCGGTCGTCCATAAAGAACGTGCCCCTTCCGGCCATGAACTCCGCCTCTCCATCAAGATCGAAAAAGGCGAAGATGGGGCGGAAGTCCAGGTAGGCCCGAACGAGTCGAGTGTCTCGATCCCGCTCCAGACGGAGGACATGATCTCGGCCCGGAACCGGCTGTCCGCCCGAGGCGAGGGTGTAAAAGGTGATTGCGCCCTGGTAAAGGTAGAGTCCGCCATCCTCCTGAAGGCCCTTGAAGTCCACCAGCTTCTGGTAACTCGCCACCGGACCGCTCTGAAACACCATCTGGATCGCGTAATGGTCAGTTACGCCGACGGGGCTAATCTCCAGACCCTGGCCGGGACCGAAGAGGTAGCGCCCATTCTGGAGCGTGCCGCCGAAGGGTGAGACATCTGGACCGCGGCGCGTGATGTCCCGCAGACCACGCTCGAAGTTGTAGTGTCGGATCACCGGCAGTTTGCTCACGTAAGGAACAGTGCGCGGACGGGGCGCCCGCGGGCCTTCCCCGCGCTGAATGATCCCCTCGAAAGCAGGGATCAGCCTCGGCCGGAGGAAGATCCCCTCGACCAGGCCCATTACCCCGGGCTTCAATTCATCGGGGTTGGTGGTCTCCGCCGCAAGCTGGGGGAACGGCTTGGATGAGCTAGCTCCCCCCTCTCCCGAAAGCGTCGTGAGGTCGGGGTCCCGGATATCTAGAACCAAATCCAATGTGCCCGCCCGGGTAGGGACTCCATCCCGCAGACCACCCAACATTTCGCGCAACGCAAGCACCCCGTCCCCGTTTCGCAGAAGGTACCTGACCGTTCTGCGGGTGCCATAGGCACTGAGCCCACCCCTGGCAAGCTCTTGACCAACCGCGGCGTACTTCGGTGGCTCGCCTCGGAGTAGCCGCCACGCCAACACAGACTGTTCCCGAGTGAAGAGGCGCACCAACACGCCTGCGACCTCATCCTTCAAGACAGCCAACGCCGGTTCGAGCTGGCGAAGCTGCATCCGGAGCACTTCTGCGGCAGGTGCTGACTCCTCGCCACCGGCCTCCGCCTCCGTCAGACGTTGCCGCAGGGTCTCGCGCTTCTGCCAGGCTGCGTTGCGCTGTATTTGCCGGGCGAGCAGCAGGCCTCTGGAGACCTGCGTTCGCCGAAGATCGAGATATGCCGCCACCTCGTAGCAGAGCTGTTCCTCGCGGTCACCCGCTGATTCCGCTCTCTCTGCCGGAGGTCGTCCAACGGCTCCTGTGCCCGGAACGCCGATCGGCTGCCTGTCGCCGTCCGGGGAGGCCCGCAGGCCGGGCTGGATCCCAGCGAGCACACAAATGAGAACGGCGAGAGAGAGGTTGGTTCGCCTCGGCACGGCGATCGAGCCCTTTGCGCGAGAGGAACGACGGCGGGCGGGGAGGCGGGGCATGGGGTTGCACCTCTGCGGCGGGTGGCTACGGGGTCGGGGCTTTACCGACTAGACGCCGCACCACAACCCCGGGTTACAGGCGCCCGCAACCGCATCAGGTTCTCTCGAGCGGTCGGCCCAGCGCGGCGGGCCCGCCCCTCCGACCCGTGCGTAGGAGCAAGGCCATCAGCGTAGCGGCATAAGGGAGGGCCAACAGGAGCACCTCCTCGGGACGGCCGCGCCCCTGCGTCCCGAGGACGTTGGCGCAGCCCACAGCCAGACTGAAGACCGCTGCGCCGGCCAGAACTCCCCAGGGATTCCATCGGCCGAAGATGACGAGAGAGAGAGCGATGAAGCCCTTGCCGGCGGTCATGTTGTCCGCGAAACTGGCCACGTGGCCGATCGCCAGGAATGCTCCCGCCAGTCCCGCAAGGGCGGCACCGACCAGCACCCCGCCCCAGCGCAGAGCCACCACCGAGCTACCCGCCGCCTCCGTGGCGACCGGGTGTTCTCCCGCCGCACGGAGCTGCAGCCCTAGCCGGGTGCGCGTGAGGACGAAAGCGGACAAGGGAACCACCAACGCCGCCACATAGAGCAGGATGTTGGCGCGGAACAGGGTGGGACCAACTACGGGGAGATCCGCCAGCACGGGGATCGACCAATCCGGCAGCCTGATACCGCGGAGTTGCGCGCCGGTCACCGCCAACCGAGCCGAGGCTACGCCGAACCAGACCCCCGTTAGCCCCAATGCGAGCAGGTTGATCGCCGTGCCGACCACCACCTGGTTGGCAGCGCGGTGGATGACAAGCCACCCAAAGACGGACCCCAGGATTATTGCTCCGGCCACAGCCGCCGCCACTCCCAGCCATGGAGAGCCCGTGGCATGCGAGGCGAGCACGGCCAGGAACGCGGCAGAGAGCATCATCCCTTCCAGGCCGATGTTCAGGACACCACCTCGTTCGCAAACACACTCCCCCACCCCGGCCAGGACCAACGGCACCGCGAATGCCAGTGCGGAGGAGAGCAGCGTTTCGGCCCAACCACCCGGCAGGGCAAGGCCGATGAAGGAGCCCATGTGGTACGACATGTGGCCCGACAAGTGGCCGGACAAGTAGCTGATCAGGCTCGTCACCGCTGGATGTCTCGGTGTCCCGCGCGCAGGAGAGCCTCGACCTCATCCAGCGTGGCGACGAACTCATCTCCCAGGATGGAGTGCTTGTAGGCCGCCATGGCCATCCCATACTGCAACCCGGCCCGGATGTCTCCGCGCAGGTATCCCCAGATCAAACCCGCATCGAAGGCGTCACCCGCCCCCACGCGATCGACGGCGGTGACGGGAAACGGCTCAGCCCGCACACTTTCTCGCCCGTCCCACAGGAGGGCGCCGCCTCCCCCCAGGGTGAGCACGACAGACCGAGCGGTGGTGAGTCCCGCGAGATGTCGGACGGCCGCATCGGGATCTTCAGGGGCACCGAACACGGCGATCACATCCTGGATGGGCGAGATCAAGAGATCCACATCCGCAATCAGCGGCGACAGTACTTGCCGAGCCCGGTCAGTGGACCACAATCGCGCCCGGTAGTTGATGTCGAACGACGCCGTGCAGCCAGCATCTCGGGCGCGGTCGAGCGCCGTCCGGACGGTTGCGGCGGCGCCCGGTCCCAGCGCGGGAGTGATGCCGGTGAGGTGTATGTGACGTGCTTGGGAGAGGCCTTCCCAATGGAAGTCCTCCGGGGTCATGGTGCTTGCCGCGGAGCCCGCGCGATCATACAGCACCGCCCCGGTGCGGGGTGCGGAGCCGGGTTCGATGAAGTAGGTGCCCATTCGCCCGCGGTCGGCGGCGATCACCACCCCCGAAACATCGACACCAAAACCACGGATGCGGCGTAGCGTCAGCCGGCCGAGGGCGTTGTCGGGCAGGATGCTGCTCCAGGCCGTCCTGAGTCCCAGCCGCGTCAGCGCAATCGCCAGGTTGGATTCGCTGCCGCCCGTACGCATCTCCAGCTCGGTGGCTTCTTCCAGACGCGCGAGCCCGCGTGGAGTGAAGCGAATCATCGTCTCACCCAGAGTCCAGACATCTATGGCGCGCGTGCTCATCTTTCCCCCAACGGCCTCACGGGGTCGTTTCAGGCGCGTTCTATCCGATCCAGGCGGGAGAGAAGGGATCGGATTTCGGCCACCACTTCGTCGGGGGTCTCTTCCTGGGGGAAATGGCCGCATCGGGCGATGGGCCGAAACTCCCCGAGTGGGAGATCGTCCGCCAATCGCCGGGAGCTACGTGACGAGATCAACGGGTCGCCGGTGCCGTGCAGCACGAGGCAGGGCGTGGCGATGGACGGATACCCCCGGCGTAGAGTTTCCAGATCGGGGCCGTACAGGCCCCGCATTGCCGCGCGAAAGGCGTTCATCCCCTCGCCCGTCCGCAAGACTCGGTGCACGGCGTTCACGCTTTCGGGAGCGACGCTCCGAAACCGCCGCCGAGCCACAGCCAGGCCTACGGCGAAGCCAACGCGAGGGGTGGCCCGCAGGATGAGGCCGGAGACCTTCATTCCGCCGAGGACTCCGAAGCGAGGGAGATGCTCCGGGTAGGCGGCCGGATTGAGCAAAACGAGGCCACGGATGCGCTTTCGCGCTTGTTGTGCCATCGCCAGACCCACGGCGCCCCCGAGGCTGTTGCCCACGACGGTGCAGTCATCCCACCCCAGGCGGTCAAGCAAGCGCAACATGGCGTCGCCGATGGCGATCGGACCCAGCTCCCTACCGACGGACTTCGAACTATCCCCATGGCCAGGCAGATCCGGCGCCACGAACCGGCACTCGGACTCCATGCGACGGACGACGGGCTCCCACGAATGCCGTCCGAGCCCGATGGCGTGCAAGAGAAGCACCCGCGGACCGGTGTCACCGCGGACGGTGTGGGCAATGTGCGTCTCCCTCATCGACGTTACGCAAAAATCCGTTCTCTATCCTGAAGGGCGGATAGACTTAGGCGGTCCGAGCCAAACTCCGTGTCACCCATCTACGAGCCTACTGATTCTCAGCGACTGCGGGCAGACGTGCTGGCGCTGGCGGGTTTCGCCTCGCCGACCCGTCAGTGGTTCGCGGCCTCGTTTTCGGCTCCGACGCGGGCTCAGGAGCTGGCCTGGCCCGCCATCCACGCCGGGCATAGCGTACTATTACAGGCGCCCACTGGGTCCGGCAAGACCCTCGCCGCGTTCCTCGCCGCCATCGACAGGCTGCTCTTCCACCCGCGCGCGGGACAGGGCGAAGGTTGTCGTGTCCTCTACCTGAGTCCGCTGAAGGCGCTGGCCGTGGACGTAGAGCGCAACCTCCGCGCCCCACTGGTTGGAGTGGCGCACCAGGCTGAGCGAAGCGGAGTCAGCTACCAGACTCCCTCTGTAGCCATCCGGACGGGAGACACGCCCAGCCGCGAGCGCGCCCAGTTTCAGCGCCATCCGACGGACATCCTCATCACGACGCCCGAGTCGCTGTTTCTCATGCTCACCAGCGCGGCCCGGGAGGGTCTTCGCAGCGTGGAGACCGTCATCGTGGACGAGATCCATGCCGTCCTCGGCACGAAGCGGGGGGTGCATCTGGCCGTCTCGTTGGAGCGACTGGAGCTCCTTTGCGGCCGTCCGCTGCAGAGACTCGGTTTGAGCGCCACGGTGCGACCGCCGGAGGAGGCCACCCGCTTCCTGGGAGGATTCTCCCAGCGCGAGGCGGACGCACCCCTCCGGCCTCGACCCGTCCACATCCTGAATGCCGGTCAGCGCAAGGAGCTGGAACTCAGGGTGGAGGTGGCGGTCGAGGACATGGCGCGGCTTGGCGAGATGGTGGACATCCCGAGCGGACCCGCTTCCATGGGCGAAAAGCGCCAGAGCATCTGGCCATCGATCTACCCGATGATCCTGGAGCTCGTAAAGACCCACCGGTCGACGCTGATTTTCGTCAACAGCCGTCGACTGGCCGAGCGGCTGGCAGGTGCGCTCAACGAGGTGGCCGGGGAAGAGATTGTGCGGGCCCACCACGGCTCCATTGCCAAGGAACAGCGCTCGGAAATCGAAAACGAACTGAAGGCCGGGCGGCTGCCTGCACTGGTCGCCACCAGCTCGCTGGAGTTGGGGATCGACATGGGGGCTATCGACCTGGTGATCCAGGTGGAGGCGCCCGCTTCGGTCTCCAGCGGCCTGCAGCGCGTGGGCAGGGCCGGACATCAGATTGATGCGGCCAGTAAGGGGATCCTCATCCCGAAGTATCGCGGTGACCTGCTTGCATGCGCGGCGATGGCAGCCTCGATGCAAGCCGGCGAGGTGGAGGCGGTCCACTACCCTCGCAATCCCCTCGACGTGCTGGCGCAGCACATCGTCTCCATAGTCGCGATGGACGACTGCACGGTGGACGAGCTGCACCGCCTGTTGATGGGCGCTGCTCCCTACGCTGAACTCACGCGCGCCTCTCTGGAAGGGGTGCTCGACATGCTCTCCGGCCGGTATCCCTCGGACGAGTTCGCGGAGCTCCGGGCGAGGCTGACCTGGGATCGCCTCACAGGGACGCTTGCGCCGCGCGATGGAGTCCGCCGCATTGCGATCAGCAACGCGGGCACCATCCCCGATCGAGGGCTGTATCCCGTGTACCTTCAGGGGGACGAGAGCGACACCCGCCGCTCCCTGCGCGTCGGGGAGCTGGACGAAGAACACGTCTTCGAAAGCCGCGTCGGCGAAAAGTTTGTACTGGGTGCATCCGTGTGGCGCATCGAGGCCATTGCACACGATCGAGTGGTGGTCACCCCCGCCCCGGGTGAGGTCGGGAGGATGCCGTTCTGGAAGGGGGAAGGTCCGGGGCGTCCCATCGAGTTCGGAAAAGCCATCGGCACCCTTACCCGCCGCCTGCGAGGTGTACCCCCGGTCGAGGCGAAGCGGATCCTCACGCGAGAGCACGCCCTATCGGCATCGGCGGCGGACAACCTCTTGGAGTACCTCGGGGACCAGGCGGAGGCCTCCGGCGCTCTCCCTGACGACCATACCCTCGTCATCGAGCGCTACCTGGACGAGATGGGCGATTGGCGGGTCTGCATCCTCTGTCCGTTCGGACGGCGGGTGCTGGCGCCGTGGGCGATGGCCATCGAATCGCTTCAGCAGCGGGTAAGCGGCCTGGAGATCGACCTCTTCTGGACGGACGACGGCATCGTCGTCCGGTTTCCGGAAACAGAGGAACCGCCCGCGATCGACGTGTTGCTGCCGGATCCGGACGAGGTCGAGACGCTGGTGATGGATCGGCTGGGGTCGACGGCTCTGTTCGGCGGACGATTCCGCGAGGCGTCCGCGCGCGCCTTGCTGTTCCCCAGGCGGCGGCCCGGCCAACGGACCCCTCTCTGGCAACAGCGGCGTAAGGCGGCCGATCTCCTGCAGGTCGCCGCGGGATTCGGCAGCTTCCCGATGATCCTGGAAGCGTTCAGGGAGTGCCTGCGCGACGTGTTTGACATGCCGGCCCTCCTCGAGTGCCTCCGCGCCATCCAGCGGCGGGAAATCCGAACGGTCGTCGTGAACACTCGGTCACCGTCCCCCTTCGCCGCGAACCTGCTGTTCAGCTACGTCGGCAACTTCGTCTATGAGTACGACCAGGCGGTCGCAGAGCGCCGCGCGCGGGCGCTGATGGTTGACCCGGCCCAGCTTCGGGAACTGATGGGCACCATCGAACTCCGCGAACTGTTGGATGATCACGCGCTGTACGAGTTGGAGTTGCAACTTCAAGCCATCGGGCAAGGGGGGCGCATTCAGGGCGCAGACGGACTGCACGACTTGCTGCTCCGGCTCGGGGACCTCTCGCTCGCCGAATTGGATGCCCGGGCCGGCGAGTCGGGCCCGGCGTCGTGACTCCCGAGGCGCTCCGGGAAGCACTGGTCGCGCTGGAGAGACAACGGCGCATCGTTCGTCTCACCATCGGCGGCGAGGAGCGATACGTGGCGGTTGAGGATGTCGCGCGTTTTCGGGATGCGGTCGGCATCCCTCCACCTGCAGGCCTTCCGCAGTCCTTGTTGGAACCGGTCCGAGACCCCGTCGGCGATCTGGTCGGCCGTTTCGCACGTACGCACGGTCCCTTCCGTGCAGAGGATCTCGCGGCCCGCTACGGAATGGGCCTCAGGCCGATCGTCGATGCGTTGATGCGGCTGGAAGAGTCCGGGAGGTTGGTACAGGGGGAGTTTCGCCCTGGGGGCTCTGGCCGGGAGTGGTGCGACGCGGGGGTCCTCCGTACGCTTCGGGCCCGATCCCTGGCTCGGTTGCGGAACGAGATCGAGCCGGCGGAGGCCGTCGTGCTGTCGCGACTGAGTCTGGCGTGGCATCGGGTGACGGATCCGGGAAGAGGTGCCGGGGCGTTGCTCGACGCTGTGGAGCAGTTACAAGGGGCACCGGTTCCTGCGTCGGACCTGGAGGCCGGCATTCTCAGAAGCCGTGTTGCCGATTACGAGCCGCGCACCCTGGATGAGTTGCTGGCCTCGGGCAGTCTGCTCTGGGTGGGTTGCCGCCCCATCGGGGAACGAGACGGTCAGGTGAAGCTGCTCGTGGCCGGGCACGCAGGGTTGCTGCACTCACCTGCGTCGGAGCCGCCTTCGGCCCGCATCCCGAGGGCCATCGCTGAGCACCTGCGGTCTCGGGGGGCCTCGTTCTTCCCGGCGTTGATGACGGTCACGGGCGCGACGGTACGAGAGACTTCCGCGGCCATCTGGGACCTGGTCTGGTCCGGACATGTGACCAACGATACGCTCCAACCTCTGAGGGCATTCCTACGGGGCAGCGCCGGGCCTCGGAAGATGGGGCACCGAGCGCTGTCCCGCCCCCTCGCCAGCGTGCCTCCGGAAACGATGGGTCGATGGGCACTTGTGGAGGACCACCTCGCGTCGCACTCGCCCACAGAGAAAGCGGCGGCCTGCGCCCGGCAGCTTCTGGCCAGGCACGGCGTGCTCACCCGCGAGGCGGTTCGTGCGGAGGAGGTCCCGGGAGGCTTTGGGTCACTCTATCCCGTGTTGAAACAGTTGGAGGAATCGGGCCAAATCAGGCGCGGCTACTTCATCTCCGGTCTGGGGGCGAGCCAATTTGCCCTGCCCGGTGCCGTCGATCTGCTGCGGCGTCTGACGAAGAGTGATCCAGGGTGTGAAGGAGGACCGGATGGCGCCATCCTGCTGCAGGCCGACGATCCGGCGAACGTCTACGGGGCCTCGCTGCCCTGGCCCAGCCCCCCCGCGACGGACGGCGAGGATGGGGCGCCGCGCCGCCCCGCCCGGTCGGCAGGAGCCGTTGTCGTGCTGGTTGCGGGAGCGCTGGCTGCGTGGCAGGGTCGGCGAGAGCGAGACCTGACCTTCTGGGGAAACGCAGCCGAGGGAATTCCGCTAGAGCGGACGGCGGAATTGGTCGCGAACGCCCTCGCAGATCAGGTGCGGCTTCGTGGCAGAAGGTCCGTCTACGTCAGAGAGGTCAACGGTCGCCCGGCCAGAGAGAGCGTACTGGGCGGAGCGCTCGCCGCAGCGGGATTCCGGTTCGGCCCCGACGGCTACATGTTGCGGATGTGATTCCGCCCTCCGAGGATGACGATCTCGTACCGCCCCCGCTGAGTCGCGACCGCGAGGGAGCGTGGAACCGAAACCGTGCCCTTCTGGACGGACTCGGCCTACGGACTCATGCCAGAAGGTTGGGTTCGCTCAACGGCGGTGGAATCGAAACGCGGGTTCGTGCTGGTTCAGCATCACCAGGTCAACCTCCCCACGCTGGGCCAGCAGATGCAGTGCCTGGTCCACAAGATCGCGATCCTGGACCAGGGTGAGGTACGCCGCGATCCGCGAACTTGCAGTGCAGCCCCCCTCCGAGAAGCGCTGAAGCAGCGCCCGCGCCACGTCTTCTGCGGTCTCGTACGGACCTGATTCGGCTGCATCCGCTGCCCGGTTGCAGATGATGGGCATCTCGTGGGATGAGAGTGAAATCGGCACGGGATCGTCCTGCCCGGCAGCTCGGGCGACAATGACGATCGCTTATCGGCCGTTGTGATGGCTGCCTGCTTCCCTCTTTTGGGGGATCCACTCGTCTACTCTGCGCCCGCTCGGGCTCGGGAGCAGAATCGTGCCGCAGCCTCCCCGGCGCACCATCCCGTGGAGAACGCGGCCTGCAAGTTGTAGCCGCCAACCGGCCCGGAAAGATCGAGGATCTCACCGCAAAAGAAGAGCCCCGGCACCAAGCGACTCTCCATGCTCTGGGCATCCACGTCCTCCAGCCGAACTCCGCCCGCAGTCACCTCGCCCTTTTCGAGGGGAACCCGCGCGACCTCCCCAAGCGGCCAGCACTTCACCAACTCGATCAACCGGTTCCGGTCGTGCCTGGCGAGGCGGCTGAGAGTCGTTTCCGCCGGGATGCCGAGTTGTTCCAGCGCGGGGAGGGACAGCCGGTCGGGCAGGATCCCCTCCAAGAGCGCCGAGACTTGACGTCGCCCCTCTGCCTGTATCGTCAGGAGCATCCGTTCCTGGAGTTGGTCGGGCGGCGTTTCGGGCAGCAGATCCGCGTCCATCCGCACGACCCCTGCTTCCAAGGCCACGGCGACGTCGCGGCTGATCTCCAGAACGGCCGGTCCGGAGACCCCGCGATGGGTGTAGAGGAGGTCCCCCCGCTGCCGACCGAGGATACGCGATCCGGCTCGCGCACGGAGCAGGACGTCGCGAAGGGCAACTCCCGACCACTCCGGTCGCAGGCCGGCACCGATTTCGATGGGTGCGAGGGCCGCGCGGAGTCGCGACAGGGGATGGCCCAGAGCAACAGCCCAGCCATAGCCGTCACCCGTCGTGCCCGTCCGCGGATAGCTCATCCCCCCGACTGCCACCACCAATGCCCGGGAGTGTCTGGCGCCGCTGGGCGTCTCGACCACGAACCCCCCGCCGGGGAGCCGATCGACGCCGGTCACAGGGTTCTCCAATACCACCGTCGCCCCGGTGGACCTGAGCCACGCCTCCATCGCCGTCACGACATCCCCTGCCCGACCACTGTCGGGAAAGACCCTCCCATCCGGCCGTGCGTGCGTGGGAACACCCCGAGCGTGAAGCATCTCCAGGATGTCTTGATTCGTGAAGCGCCGGAAGGGGGTCTGGAGAAACGCGGCTTCGGGGGAGACGAAGCCGCGGCGCACGGACTGCATGCTCCCAGCGTGCGTGATGTTGCACTTGCCGCCGCCCGAGATGTGGATCTTGAGCCCCAGCCGTGCATTCTTCTCGAGCAGCACTGCGTCGGAACCGCACGCCGCCGCCCGCCCGGCAGCCAGAATCCCAGCGGCTCCACCACCCACCACCAGCACGTCAGTCATGTGGTCGGATTGTAGCCCCACGGGCGTGCCGGAGTCGCGCCGATCCTCGCCGGTACGCAGACCCCGGCAGGTCTCATGACCTGCCGGGTGCTCCTGCGGATGGCAGCGGGGTTAGCTACCGGTAGCGCCACCACCGCCACCGCCACCACCGCCGCCGCCAGTGCCGCCACCGCCGCCGCTCGGCGGACGTGGTGCCTTGCCGATGCCGGTGACATCGACATTGGCGCGGGCCCGGTAGGGGTCGCTGCTGAACACCGTCACCTTGCCCTTGAACGTCCCCGGGGCGATCGGCAGAAACTGCAGCGGCACGCTGAAGCTCTGACCAGGACCCAGGTAGGCGGAGAGCACACCTCGCGGGATCGAGAAGGGGCCATCCGCGCGTGGGTTGGTTAGACGGAAGGCCAGGAATTGGCTCTTGTGCGTGTTCTTGATGGTCAGGACTCGCTCGACTTTGGTCAGGGGTTTCGTGGTACCGAAGGCCGCCGGTTGAGTTAGTTTCAGCGTGCCGCCGGGCTGAGGGACGCCGTCCATCACCTTGGCGACGAATCCGTCCGCCGGGCCCCTGAGGTTGTTCCGGCTGTTGAACGTGCGGTGCGTCGGGAAGGCCTCGCTGTCGGTGCTTCCCACCAGCGACAGGTTGCCGACGGCGTCGACGGCCATGTCTTCCGCCAACTCGAGCCCAGTGCCGCCGAACAGCGTCCCGTAGTCCACGGCGACGGCGGGTTGGGCAAGGTAGAAGTCCTCGTGCATCTTCACCACGAATGCGTCGGTCCCACCGCCGAGTGCGGTCTGCATTGGCTCGACGAGGGGGAGATCCGTCGAGTCCGTGTCGCCGAAGACGTAGATCTTGGAGGGGCCCAGCAAGGAGAAGAGCTCGCTCGTGGTGTCTACGTCATCATCCGTTCCCATCGCCCGGGCGACGTCGTCACCGTTCCCCGCAAACAGGGTGAAGTAAACAGGCTCCGACATGTCCGGGAAGAACTTCGCCACGAAGATGTCGGTCCCACCGGTGATGTGGTTCTCCTGGAACGGCTTGACGAGCGGAGCCTCCAGTTTGACGGCGTCGAAGGACTCCGTCGTACCTGCCACCGTGACGTAGCCCCATCGATCCACCGAGATCCCGCAACAGAGATCGCTCCCCGTGCCGCCGTAATACTGGCTGAGCAGGATGGCGCTGCCGTCTGGCGCGAGCTTCGTCATGAACACATCACCGAACCTGCCGCCGCGGAACGTGGGCTGCCACACGAGGCCAACGGTCGGGTAATCGCCGCTATCGGTGCTCCCCCCAACGAAGACATTGCCGCTCTGATCGACAGCGACCCCGTTGCCGCCGTCCCCATCCCGTCCGCCGAGATAGGTCGAGAAGACGACGGCCCCGGCCCCGGTCATCCGGATGACGAAGGCATCGTAGTCGCCTCGAGGACCGAACAGCGGGCTGGCGGTTGGGAAGTTGCCGGAATTGGTGTAGCCGGTCACCACCGGTCCGCCGGCACCATCGACCGTCAAATTGGTGGCGGCGTCGGAGCCCGCGCCACCCAGGTAGGTGGAGAAGGTGACGGCCGATCCGGCGGGATTCAGCTTGACCAGGAACCCATCCTGCCCTCCGCCGGAGGACCCCTGAAACGCGGCGGCCACGGGGAAGTCGGCCGAGTCCGTCAGGCCGGAGACAAAAGCAGCACCGGCGCTGTCAACGGCCACATCGGCACCGGCGTCGAGGCCGGTCCCACCGAAAAAGGTGGAGTAGACCAGCAATGATCCGTCCGGCGAGAGCTTACTGACGAACGCATCCGCGTCACCTGAGAGCGCCGCCTGGGCCGGAGCGACCAGCGGGAACTCGGCCGACTCAGTGTAGCCGGTCACGTAGACAGCGCCGGTGGCGTCCATCGCCGTGCCCAGCGCGGTGTCGAAGCCGGTTCCCCCCAGGTAGTCGGCGAAAAGAAGCACGGGATCGATGACCAACTCCCGCCTCCGGTCGTAGTTGCCCACCCGGAACCCGACGGTATCCGCGGCCACCATCCGATAGGAGGACGTCACGGAACGGCGGCTGCCGGCCTGGTCCTGGTAGGTAACCGGCGGCGCCATCCGCAGATCCCCTGCGGGAGTGCGGAGCGCCAGGCTGCCGTCGGCCAACACGCGAGGGGCCGCCCCCTGAATCCTTAGTCGGATCTGGTCGGGATCGGCCGTCGGGTGGACCACGAAGTCATACTCCAGCTCCCTTTCCTTGCCGTAGTAGACCATGTCTATTCCGGGATACGGTTGGACAGATCGGACAGCGGCGAACATAGGGACGTTGGTTGCGCTGCGCGTCCGCGGCCCGATGTAGTGGGCTCGGCTACTGCGGCGCCGTTCCCCGCGGAGCCTCGCCGCTTTGGCGCCGGCGAGAGTAAGCCGGATCACGTCCGCCGGGCGGCGGTCGGCCTCCGGGCGGGCACCGGGCCGACCCGGTGCCAGGTCGCGTACCCGCTTCTCCGGCCGACGCACTCGAAGCACGGCCTCGGTGTCGGTCAGGAAGAGGGCATAGCCGGTTCCCCGCGCGGTGAAGCGCACGCTGGGATGCGTCTGACCACGGTTCTCCTCGAATGAGAGCGGCAACCGGATGGACGCGGGAGCCGGTCGGCTGTGGACGGGCTTGCGACCCGGTTCGGCGTTACCCGCGGCGGCGAACACCGCGAGCAAGAGACCGGGAAGAAGGGCTGCACTGATTGTCTGGACGTGTGAGCGATTTCGCATCTGATGGTTCTCCGACCCCGATTCCTCGACCGCCCGAGGGTGTCGCGCAGCGTGGCGCGCGCTCACCAGGCAGACAGGCGAAGACCTGATCACGAATAATGCCGAAATGCGGCTCGCTCTTTAGCTGCATCACGCAGATCGCTACCATCGGTGGAACGCCGCCATCCATCGGTCGGGCAGGGATTGACACCCCGTGCGCCGCAAGATGGAGCGTCGACGGGACCTGCTCCGAACCGCATGCGCATCCTTCACACGGCTGATTGGCATCTGGGCCGCCTCTTTCATGGCCGGCACCTGACGGAAGACCAGGCTCACGTCCTGGAGCAACTCGTCGGCCACGTGGCGAGTCGACAGCCCGATGTCGTGGTGATTGCCGGGGATGTCTATGATCGGGCAGTGCCGCCCCCCGAGGCGGTTCAGTTGCTGGACAAGACCCTGGCGAGGCTGGTGTTGGACCTGCGGGTCCCCGTGCTCCTCATCGCCGGAAACCACGACAGCCCGGACCGCCTGGGATTCGCCGGGGGCATCCTTCGAGAGGCCCGGCTCCACGTGGTGGGTCCCCTCTCTCCCACGCCGTATTTCGTGACACTGGAAGACCAGTACGGTCCAGTCCAGTTCTTCCTGGTTCCCTACGCCGACCCGCCACTCGTTCGAGATCGCCTCGGGGATCCGGCGGTAACCGATCACGCGGCCGCCATGCGACGGCTGATGGTGGACGTCCATGCCGCAAGGAAGCCAGGAGCACGGACAGTTCTGGTGGGGCATGCCTACGCCGCCGGTGGTTCGGCCAGCGACTCCGAACGCCCGCTCTCAATCGGGTTGGCCGGCACCGTGGACCCGGCTTGCTTCGAGGGAATGGACTACGTGGCGCTCGGGCACCTGCACCGGACACAGCGGGTAAAGAGAGATGCGGTTCGCTACTCCGGCTCGCTCATGAAGTACTCGTTTTCCGAGGCGAACCAGGAAAAAGTCGCTCTTCTCATCGAGATGGACGACGCCGGGGCATGCACCATAGAGCACCTGCCACTCCGTCCCGCACTCGACCTGCGAGTCCTGGAAGGCTCGCTGGCCGAACTGTTGTCGCAGCCAATGAGCGACGAAGACACCCGGCACTACTACCAGATGGTGCTTACCGATCCGGTGCAGCCGGTTGAGGCCATGGCCAGGCTGAAGGAGCGGTTCCCCAACACCCTTCACGTGAGGCGTC
>CAZSRZ010000117.1:0-15872 GCA_964609085.1 uncultured bacterium
GCGAAATCGACGAGGGCGGCCACGTGCGCGTGGACGCCTCCGGGCCGGAGTTGGTGTTCGAGATCGAGGCGGTGTCGATAGGTTGAACAGTCGGAGCCGTGGACCCGATCCGCATGGGAAGTCGCCGCCCGAGCCCAGCAGGGGGCCCAATCCGCACTGGCGAGGGTCGTCCAGGAACGGACGGCCGCTGGTTTTGACGCCGGTGTTGACGCTCTAGTCTCTCGGCCGAAAGAGCTCGCGTGGAGATCGGAGCGGCCCCCTACTGGGCACCGTTCTTCGGGACCCCGGATCAACCGATTCCGGGCTCCTGGCTATGAGTCGCGAGCCGATCCCGGCAAGCTTGCGCGGCCCACCACAGACTCGACGCTCGCCATCCCCGCCTCGAAATTCGCTCCGGTCACGGTAACATGGCCGAGTTTCCGGTCCGGTTGGGGGTGTTTGCCGTAGAGGTGCAGGTGGGCTCCGGGGATCGCAAGGATCTGAGCCGGATCCGGGGTGCGGCCAATGAGGTTGAACATTGCCGACGGACCGCGTTCTTCGGTGGGGCCGAGTGGGAAGCCGGCGACGGCGCGGACGTGGTTTTCGAATTGACTCGTCTCGGCGCCCTCGATGGTCCAATGGCCGCTGTTGTGCACCCGTGGGGCTACTTCATTCGCGATCAGGCGGCCCTCAAGGGCGAAGAACTCAATGGCGAGCACGCCGACGTAGCCAGTGGCGTCCAGGATCGCAGTGGCGGCGCGCCTTGCCTGCGCCGCCAGTCTGCCGTCCGGATCCGGAGTAGGGACGTCGCTCCGGACGAGGATCCCTCTCTCGTGCCGGTTCTCGATGATGGGATAGAACCTGGTTTCGCCGTTGCGGCCACGCACAGCGATGATGGAGACCTCACGTTCGTACTCCACCCATGCCTCGAGGATCAGCGGCGCACCGCCGAGCGTTTCCCACGCGGAGTGGAGGTCATCCGGGCGGCGCAGGACACGTTGACCCTTGCCGTCGTAGCCATGGCGCCGGGTCTTCAGAACGGCGGGGAGCCCAACGGACGCGGCGGCGTGATCCAGATCGCTACGGCTGGAGACCTCCGCGAAATCCGGCGTGGGGATGCCGAGTCCGCGGAGCGCCTGCTTTTCGATGAGCCGGTCCTGGCACAGCGTCAGTGCTGTTGGGGAGGGGAACACCGGGACGTGCGCTGTCAGCCACTCCGTTGCGGTGGCGGGGACGTTTTCAAATTCGTAGGTCACCACATCGACCTGCTCGGCCAGCGCCGCCAAACCGGCCGGGTCGTCGTAGGCACCCCGGACATGGTGAGCCACGTCGGCGGCGGGCGGGTGCTTGTTGGGGTCCAGAACCCGGAACCGGAATCCCAGCGGGATGCCGGCCAGGGCGAGCATGCGGCCCAACTGGCCACCCCCCAGTATGCCGATTACGGCCGTGGGACAGGGAGTGTCGCCCGGCGTCATGCGAGGCGGGGGTCCGGGTTTTCCAGCACATCCTGCGACCGCGCGTCGCGGTAGGCACGGAGGGCCTCCCGGATCTCGGGGTGTTTGATACCCAGGATGGCCGCAGCGGTCAGGGCGGCGTTCACGGCACCAGCGGTCCCAATCGCCATCGTTGCCACCGGGATCCCTCCGGGCATCTGCACGATCGAGAGAAGCGAGTCGAGGCCGTTCAGTGCGCGGGAGGTTATGGGCACCCCGATGATTGGGAGCACGGTCTTGGCCGCGGCCATGCCGGGCAGGTGAGCGGCCCCCCCGGCTCCGGCAATGATCACTTCCAGGCCTCGGGCTTCGGCGCTGCCCGCATAGTCAAACAACAGGTCGGGGGTGCGGTGGGCGCTCACCACGCGGACCTCGTAGGGAATCCCCAGCTTCTCGAGCAGTTCCACGCACCGGGACATCGTTTCCCAGTCCGACCGGGAGCCCATGATGACACCAACGAGCGGTGGAGTGGTGGGTGGCATAACTCTGCGTCCAGGTGCCGGCACCGGCGACCCTGCGGACGTGCTGTTCTATCATTCCCGGGCGGAGGGAACGGCCTCGGCCGGGGTCTTCTCGCTCTTTTTGCCTGTCACCGCCAGCGCAGCGCCGACCAGGAAGATCCCCACTGCGAGGTATAGCAAGTCCTGCGCGGAGCCGTGCTTCATCTTCAGCGCCGCCTGGAAGAACTCGATGACGAGCACGAGGACGACCAACTTGGCGACGCGGTCCTTCAGGTCGTCCAACGAGTTGATGCGCAGGAGGCGGGGCCCCACCTCGGAGCTTTCCGCCGATCCGATTCGATTGATGAACAGCTCGTAGATGCCGAGCGAAAACAGCAGAAGGATGGAGGCGATCAAGAAGCCGTCCATTGCCTTCACAACCTCCGTCACGATCTCCAACCGGATGGTCGATCGTTGGTCCGAGGTCAGTCCGCCGGCCAGGTAGCCGGCGAGGTTGCCGAGCAGCAACCAGACATCTGCGGCGGTGACCAGCATGACGCCCAGCCCCAAGAGGATTCCCGCCCCGACGGCGATCAGCGTCGTCAGCCGGCTCTGCCACAACAGCCACTCCAGGGCGTCGACGATCCGTCCCCTCATCTGCTCTCCGTTCCGGCTGCGTGTTTCCGGCTTCCTGCCGCGTTTGCGTCGGCGCACCCGCCGCCTCTTAGGTATCTCACCGATACAGCAAGGACCCGCCGGACGCATAACCGGACGGGTAAGCCGTTCGTTCAACGGGTATGGGCGACACGCAGCCCCGGAGTGTGCACGATGGCCGGTTCCTCACGCCTTTTTCTCCCCATCCTCCTTGCGATGGCCTTGCTGCCGCGCCCGATTGCGGCCCAGCAGGCGGCAGAGCGCATGGTATTCCTGGAGCGAGAAGGCCTACTCGTCGGGCTTCCCCTCCCCGCGGTGGCGGGCGTCATCCGACGATGGGAGTGGGCTCCGACCGGTCGGCACCTGCTGGCTATCCGTTTGGCCGGCCGGTCGGAAGAGATGCTGCTCCGGGGCATGCCTCTGCAGTCGGAGTTGATGGTGTGGGACCGGTCGACGGGGCGAGCCCGGGGCTTCGCGCCGGCGGGAGGCCGACTGGAGTGGAAGGAGGCCGCCTGGTTCCCACGCGGGGACGCCGTGGCCGCGATTGGGCAGCCCCTGCCGGCATTACCGCCCGGGGCACCCGCGCCACGGGAACCGATTGAGCCCCGTCTGTTCCGCCTGTCCGTCCCCGGGGGGACGATCCACGACCTAGGACCGACGGAGCCGAGCGATCGCCCGATTCCACTGCCCGGCGGCGAAGTTCTGCTATTCAGGCCCGGCGCCTCCCTCCGGGTGGTGGGGCCCGACGGAAGAACCCGACAGCTCGCACTCCCCGCCAGCGTTCAGGCCATCGCCGTGGCGCGTCGCTTGAGCGAAGTTCACATCCAGACCATCGCCGTCGGCGGCCGGAGACCCGGCGCGAGCGAGTGGCTGCGATTCGATAGCCGGACGGGACAACTGGTCGGCAGCCCGGGGCCAGGAGAGGACATCTCGACCTCCCCGAGTCCGGAGTTTGCCCTGAAGCGCAGCCGCTTCGCCCTCCGAGAAACGACGACGGTGGCCACCACCTATCCCCTGTGGCTGATCAGCCGCACGAACAGCCCGTCAACCACGGCGTTGGTGACGCCCAATTGCCACACCTACGGACTCGGGCCAGCGAGGGATGCCGTGGCCTTTGCTGACGACTCCGGGCTCCTCGTTGTCGAGTTGTCCAGGCTCCCGAGGGCGGTCGTGGAGGCAGCCCGCGCGGCCGCCTCCAGGGTTGCGGCACTCAACGCCGCCAAGCAGGTGGCTATTGCCGCGCTGCTCTACGCGGATGAGCACGATGGCCAACTTCCCGCGGCCGGCGACGATCTACTCGAGAAGCTCGGGAAATTCCTGGGGGACGGTGAGCAGCTTGAGGGGGTGCAGATCACCTTCGCCGGCGGTAAGCTCTCCGGCGTCGAGCGGCCGTCCGAAACGGTGATGGGCCACATTCGGGCTCCCGGCGGGAAGGTCGTGTTCTTCGTCGACGGCCACGTGGTGTGGGAAGCCGACGGCGAGCAGTGACGAAGGTCGCGCTGGGGCACCGGCTGCGGGCAGTCTCGGGCGACTTCGCCACGTCGCCCCAGGAGGACCCGAGCCGGAGTGGGGAGGCCGAGCTCCGGGGTGTTCCCGAAGGCGTCCATCTTACCCGGAGCCTGCTGCGCCTCTCACGAGAGGCGGAGGCGCTGGGATTCGGGAACTGGCGCGAGCTGGAGTTGGTGACGGTGCCGATGTTGCGGCTGCGGCTTGGGCGACACGCAACCGGCCGGCTGACGGTATTGCTGTGCCACCACCCACACAGGGGCCCCTGGGTGGAATGGCTGGCGCGGACGCCCGATGGAAGCGTGGTTCGGGTGGGCGCGTTCCCCACGCCGTGCGGCTGGGTGTCGTCTCTCAACGAGTTCGTCGCCCGGTTCGTCGATGGATTGGACGGAGGATCGAGCGAGGTGACCGTGGCCGATCTCGCTCATCTCCTCGCCGCAGAGTACGGGGTGGAGCACCCCTGGTTCGGCGGCATCAGTGGTCTGCGCCGCGATGAACGGGAGCGGATTGTCGCCAGCCTCAACCTCGCCGCCGACGAGGCAGACGCGGCAGCCGGCCTTGGCTCGGAGTCGGACATGATTGCCCTCACCGAGGCCAACTTGCGGCGACACCTGACGGCGCTGCAGCCGGCTCTGGCCAGAGACCTGGAGGCGGCCGTGATTGTCTGGGATGCGCTGCCGGTCGCGGCGGCATTGGCACGGGTCGGGATCCGGCCTGAGGAATTCGCATCCGACCCCCGCATCTACGGGTTGGGGACTCGCACCGCGGTCGCGATCTTGAACGCACGGCGGCAGGCGCCTGCACCCCTCCGGCTCATCCATCGACTCGAATGGCCGCTGCCGGCAGACGTCTACCTGGCGGACACGCCGGACGAAGATCTGTAGGCGGCTATTCCAGCACCACCAGCAGGTCGCCGGTGTCGATGCGGTCTCCCGGGACCACGGTGATCTCTTTCACGCGGGCCGCGCGCGGGCTGGTGACGTACATCTGCATCTTCATCGCCTCGATGGCGATCAACTGGGTATCCTTGGCGACCTCGTCTCCCGGCTTCACCTTCACCTCGACGACGGCTCCCGGCATCGGGGCGCCGACGTGTCGGAAGTTCTCTGTGTCTGCTCGGGCGCGGCGCTTGACGGTAGACGTAACCCTGAGGTCCGGCACGGTGACCTCGCGCGGGTGTCCGTTCAGCTCGAAGAAAAGCGTCACCATGCCTTGCGGGTCCGGCTCCGTTCTCGTGACGAGCTTGATGAAGAGCGTCTTGCCTTCCTCGATTTCAACATCCGTCTCCTCCCCCGGCTCCATGCCGAAGAAAAAGACGGGGCTCGGGACGGCACTCACGTCGCCGTACTTGCGCCGGTGGGCGGCGAACTCAGTGGCGACGCGCGGGTACATGAGGTAGGAGAGCACGTCGGTGTCGGACGGCTGGCGATGAATCTTGGTGCGGACTTCGTCCTCCACATCGGCGAGGTTCACCGCGGGGAGGTGTGCCCCGAGCCGGCCCTCGACCGGAGTCCGGCCCTTCAACACCTTCGCCTGCAGGCCCTCCGGAAAGCCGCCGGCCGGGTAGCCGATCTCGCCAGAGAAGAGCCCGACGACCGACTCCGGGAACTGCAACTCGTCCCCGCGCTGGAGCACATCCTCGCTGGTGAGGTTGTTCGCCAGCATGAAGCAGGCAAGGTCTCCCACCACCTTGCTGCTCGGCGTCACTTTCACGATGTCGCCGAGCAGGCGGTTCACCTCGGCGTACATCTGCTTCAGCTCCGGGAGGCGGTCGCCGAGGCCCATCGCCTCCGCCTGCGGCCGCAGGTTGCTGTATTGCCCACCCGGAATCTCGTGGAGATACACATCACCGGAACTGGATCGGAGATCGCTCTCGAAAGGAGCGTACTGTTCGCGCACCGCGGACCAGTAATCCGCGTGGCGGATCAGCGCACCCAGATCCAGCCCCGTGTCGCGTTCCTGGCGTTGCAGGGCGGCGACAAGCGCCTCCAGGCACGGCTGGCTGGTGAGGCCGGACATGGAGCTGATCGCAGCGTCGACCACGTCCACGCCAGCGTCGGCGGCGAACAGCAGCGCGGCCGACTGGCCGCCGCTGGTGTCGTGAGTATGGAAGTGGACGGGCAGGCCGGTTTCCTCACGCAGGGTGCGGACCAGGGCCCGGGCGGCGTACGGCCGGCACAGCCCGGCCATATCCTTGATGCCCAGCATCGTCGCACCCGCGGCCTGCAACTCCTGGGCCATCCGCAGGTAGTAATCCAGATGATAGCGCGGCCGATCGGGATCGAAGAGGTCCGAGGTGTAACAGATGGCGGCCTCGGCGATGGCGCCGGCCTCGCGGACCGCCTCAATCGCGGGGATCATCGCCGGGACGTAGTTCAGGGAGTCGAAGATGCGAAAGAGATCGATGCCCTCCCGGGCCGCGACTTTCACAAATTCGCGTACCACGTTGTCGGGGTAGTTCGTATACCCGACCGCGTTGGCGCCGCGCAGCAGCATCTGGAAGAGGATTCCCGGCACGCGCTCGCGGAGCTTTGCCAGCCGCATCCACGGATCTTCGTGAAGGAAGCGCATCGCCACGTCGAAAGTAGCCCCGCCCCACATCTCCAGTGAAAAGAGTTGGGGTAGATCGGACTGGATCGCCGGTGCCGCCCGCAGCATGTCAAACGTGCGCAAGCGCGTGGCCAGCAGCGATTGGTGCGCGTCCCGAAGCGTCGTGTCGGTGACGAACAGCCGCGTCTGGTCGCGAGTCCACGCCGCAAATCTCTCGGGACCCAGCCGACGCAGCACGTCTCGAGTGCCCTCGCGGCGCTCGCCGGGCGCGGCCCGAGGGATCACCGGCGGGCGGCCCGAGGGACGGACGGCTGCGGCCGGGATAGTGGGGTTGCCGTTCACCGTCACATCCCCGATGAAGGCGAGTACGCGGGTCGCACGGTCCGCCCGTTCGCGAAACTGGAAGAGCTGAGGCGTGTCCTCGATGAACGTCGTGGTGCACTCGCCGGCCTGAAATGTTGGGTGCCGAACCACGTTTTCCAGGAAGGGGATGTTCGTCTTCACCCCTCTCACACGGAATTCGCTCAGCGTACGGGAGAGCTTGGCGCAGGCGTCGTGGAAGCTAAGGCTCCAGGCGGACACCTTCACGAGCAGCGAATCGTAGAACGGCGTGATGATGGCGCCGCTGAACGCCGTGCCGCCGTCCAGCCGGATGCCGAACCCGGATGCGGATCGGTAGTGCGTCATCCGGCCGTAGTCAGGCATGAAGTTGTTGGCAGGGTCCTCTGTGGTCACCCGGCACTGGATGGCGTACCCGCGGACGCGAACGGCGCCCTGGCCGGCGATGCCGATCTCCGGGTCGGATAGCCGGTGCCCTGCGGCCACGTGGACCTGCGCCTGGACGAGATCCACCCCGGTCACCAGCTCGGTGATGGTGTGTTCGACCTGGATGCGCGGGTTCATCTCGATGAAGTAGAACCCGCCGTCCTGATCGACCAGGAACTCCACCGTGCCCGCGTTGTAGTAGCCGATGGACTCGGCCAGCGTGACCGCGGCTTCGCAGAGACGGCTCCGCAGCGGGTCGCCGAGGGAAGGGCTCGGCGCGATCTCGATCACCTTCTGATGACGGCGCTGCACCGAGCAGTCGCGCTCGAACAGGTGCACCACGTTGCCGTGCCGGTCCCCAAGTATCTGCACCTCGATATGTTTCGGGCGGACCAGGTACTTTTCTAGGAAGACTTCACCCCGCCCGAAGGCGGCCGTTGCCTCGCGCGTTGCCGTCACGAAGTGCTCCCGCAATTCCTCGTTGCTGTGGGCGACGCGCATCCCGCGGCCGCCCCCGCCGAAGGACGCCTTCAGGATGACGGGGTAGCCCACCTGTTCGGCCCAGGCGCACGCTGCCTCCGCGGACGGCAAGGGTTCATCCGTGCCCGGCACCACGGGAATCCCGAGACGGGTTGCGAGTCGTCGGGCGGCGGTCTTGTCGCCCATGGATTCGAGCAGCTCGGGGGACGGGCCAATGAACACGATCCCCGCCTCCTGGCATGCCCGGGAGAACTCAGCGTTTTCGGAGAGGAACCCATAGCCGGGGTGGATCGCGTCGGCGCCATGTGCGAGGGCGATCTCGATGATGGAGGGGATGTCCAGATAGGCCTTGAGCGGATCGCGCTTCTCTGGGAGCGGATAGGTCTCGTCCGCCTTGTAGCGGTGCAGCGCTCCCCGGTCCTCCTTGGAGTAAATCCCAAGTGTGCGGATCCCCATCTCGGTACAGGCACGGAAGACCCGGATCGCGATTTCGCTGCGATTGGCGACCAGAATGCGTTCGAACCGACGAGTGGGCATGGGTGGGACGAGGTTTGAGGGGCGCGAGATCCGTCTCGAGTGGACAGCTTCGCAAACCTGGGGGAAGCTGATTATAGCCCCCGGACGGCTACTCGTCGTGGATGGATGGCTCCGGCTGTGCCGTGCTAGCCCTCGATCCCACTCCGGGCCACACGGAAGCCGATCAGCACGCTGGACTTGACCGGTGGGAACTGCGAACGCGCCCCGCAGCGCAGGGCGTCCGGGAGCGAGATCCACGACCCGCCGCGAATGACTCGCAGCGTCCCCTGCTCGGGGCCGGGCGGGTCCCGCCTCGGAGCGATCTCGTAATACGCCGGCTGGTACCAGTCGGCACACCACTCAAAGGCGTTGCCGGCCATATCCAGCAGGCCGAAGGCACTGCTGCCGCCCGGACACGTTCCAACCGGGGAGGTGCCGGCGAAGCCGATGTCCATGTGGTGAACCGCCAATTGAGGGGCGGCGGGCTGATTTCCCCAGGGGAACCGCCGCCCGTCCTCGCCCCGCGCGGCGTACTCCCACTCGGCTTCCGTCGGCAACCGGGCGGCCGCCCACCTCGCAAAGGCGACGGCGTCGTGCCACGTCACGCCGATCACGGGGGCGCCGGGTTTAACAAACAGCTCGTGCTTCCAGTGGGCCGGCTCCGGATGCCCCGTGGCCGCCATGAACCGTGCATACTGGTCGCGGGTGGTCTCCGTCCGTGCGATCTCGAAGGCGGCCAACCTCACCCGCCGCACCGGGCGGGCATCCGCTTCCTCCGCGAGCCCCATCGTGAACTCGCCCGCGGGGATGGCCACGAACTCGATCCCGGTCCGCTCGTCCGTCACTGACTTCACCGGCGGCGAGGCAGCCACAGTTAGAAGAGTTCCGACACCGGTTGCGCATCTTCCACCACGCGCTTCGGCTGCCCGCCTACCGAGGGAACGGTGTCGTCCGGCCCAATTCCAAAGACGTTGTAGACGGAAGCGACCACGTCCTGGCAGGGGATGGGACGATCCGCGGGATAGGCTCCCTGGGCGTCCGTCGCACCGACGACCTGTCCCCCGCGCACGCCGCCGCCCGCCATCAGCACGGACATCGCGCCGCTCCAGTGGTCCCGGCCGTCGGCGTAGCGGAAGTCGGCGTTGCCGAGCTTCGGGGTGCGGCCCATTTCCCCCATGGCGATGACGAGCGTGTCTTCCAGTAGCCCGCGGTCCTTCAGGTCGTCCAGAAGGGTCGATAGCCCCCGGTCGAGGGTGGGGCAGAGGTGGGTGCGCATCTGGCCTTCGAGGTCGGTGTGCACATCCCACGCCAGGCGATTGGGCCAGTTGAGCGTGACGAAACGGACGTCGGCTTCCACCAACCGTCGCGCCACGAGCATCCCCTGGCCGACGTGGTTGCGGCCGTAGCGGTCCCGCAGGGCATCGGGCTCGTGGCGGACGTCCAATGCCGCGCGCACCCCGCGTGAGTCCATCAGGCTCAGAGCGCGTCCGATGATGGCGTCAGATGCGCGCGTGGGCTCCACCAATCCCAGCGGGTGCGGCCGGTCAAGCCCGAGCAGTCGCTTGCGCCGTGCCAGGCGGGCGCCGTCGATCTGGGGAGGCGCGTCAATGTCCCGCAGGGTGAGCGGACCATCCACCAGATTCCCCTGCGGGATGACGGCGTCATACTCTCGCCCGAGATAGCCTGCGGTCTGGCACAGCTTTTCCGGCGTCGCGTTGGTCTCATAAGCCATGTTGGGGAGCATGATCCAGGGCGGGAGCAGCGACCCTCCGCCGCGGAGCCGAGCGATGACGGCCGCCATGTTGGGGTAGGCGACGGTGTTGCTTCCGGAGCCGCACAGCAGGAATTGGTGCCCCATGATGTGGAGGGCTGAAGGGGCGGTGACGGACCGGAGCAATGCGTACTGGTCCGCTTGTCGCGCCAGCCTGGGGAATAGCTCGGAGATGCGGACACCGCTGACGTTGGTTTCGATGGCGTCGAAGGGGCCGCGGATATCGCTGGGCGCATCGGGCTTCGGGTCGAACGTATCGATCTGGCTCGGGCCGCCCTGGAGCCAGATGAGGATGCACGACTTTCGCCGGCGCGGCTTCCCCGCTGCTTCTGCGGCGTAGAGACCGGGCAGCGACAGCCCAAACGCGCCCAGTGCCCCCACGCTGAGGAATGCGCGGCGAGCCATGCCGTCGCAGAGTGTTGCCGCTGGGCCCCGGATTTCGATCATGCAGCCGTCCCCATCGCCGATTACGCTTGTTCGACACCCGATCGGGGCGAATGTTGCGTTTCCACGGGGATGACTCCTGAAACCGCGGACGGTATCTTTATGAGAGCGTCGTGATGACGCGGAGGAGTGCTCCGATGAACCGCCTGATCCCGATGTTGACCCTGGCCGCCGCATGCACGATGGCCGGCCCCGCGAGCGCAGGGGAAGATCCCGCGAAGCCGGGGAAGTCCGCCGAGAAGCCGAAGGGTGCCTACCTGGCCAATCGCGCCGGCTGGATGATGGGGATGTACATCGGGGAGGAAAAGGGCAGGCCCTACCCCTTCGTCCTCCAGGTGGATCCCAACAGTCAGGCGAAGGACGAGGGTATCCGGGTCGGCGACGAGCTGATGAAGTTGGACGACGTGGAGGGATCCCCGCTCAGCCGGGTGTTCAATAAGATCAACGGGATGAAGGCGAATCGCCGCGTGACGCTCTGGATCCGTCGCGGTGCCCAAACGATGATGTTCGAACTCACCGTCCCCAAGAATGCCGGCGCCTCGCCGGAGGAAACGGCAGCCCAGGCCGGGACCGACACGCGGGCACCGGAAGACAAGTCCAAGACGAAGAAAAAGAAGGACAAGCCGATCGTCATCAAGCCGATCGAGAAGCCCGGCAGCTAACTCCTCCACCCCGCCTGCCGGGGCTTGAGCGTTGGTGATACGCCCGGCAGGCTACCCCTGCATCCGGTAGTTGGGTAGTTTCCACGGCTTGCGATACTCCCGCTGATAGGGGAGCGCATCCTTCCCCGCGCGCCCCGCGATCTCGCTGCGGGCTGCGTCCCAGCGGATGGTCTCCCCTGTCAGGTAGGCGATGTTGGAGAGGTGACAGACTGCCGTGGTCTGATACATCGAGGCGATGTTGCTGCGGGGCTGTCGTCGCTGACGCACGCACTCGAACCAGTCGCGCATGTGGTCGTAGTGCTCGATGGTCTCATCAGTGGATTTCGGCAGCTCGTTCCCCTGGGGATCACGCACGGTCCAGCCACCCCGCCACACGACGAGACTACTGCCGTCCGCGGCGATGAACGCCGTCCCATTGTCCAGGATGTCCTGCGCCGGCCGCGCGGGACCTCCGTCCCCGGCGGGGACGCTGCGGCCGTAACCGTACTCGAGCCCGCGGCGGCCCGTCTGCCAGTGCATCACGAAATCGGGGAACTGGTAGATGGCGACGAGGTTGTCCGGGGTCGTGCGGTCGTCGTTGGCTCCCGAGCTGAATTTTCCGCCGCAGGCCGAAACGGAGAGGGGCATCACCAGGTTGGTGTCCTTGCTCATGGCCAGCAGCCCGATGTCGATCATGTGGACGCCCCAATCACCGGTGTTGCCTCCGGCGGTATTGAAGTACCACCGCCAGTTGAAGTGGCCGTTCTTCCCGGTGTAGGGGGTCAGCGCGGCAGGCCCCAGGTAGAAGTCCCAGTCCAACTCCTTCGGCACGGCCACGGGCTCATTCCGCCCCATGCTGAACCAGTCGGTCTTCCAGGCCTTGACGCACGCGATCTTTCCGAGCTTGCCGCTGCGGATGAAGTGGACGGCGTCGACGAAGTCCCTGTTGCTTCGCTGCCAGGTATTGACCTGAACAATCCGCGAAAAGCGCCGCGCTGCACCGACCATCGCCTGACCCTCGACGATGTTGTGCGAGATCGGTTTCTCGCAGAATACGTCCTTCCCGGCTTCGCAAGCGTGAATCATGGGCAGGGCGTGCCAGTGGTCTGGGGTCGCGACGATGACGACGTCGATGTCCTTGCGCTCCAGCACCTTCCGGAAGTCCTTGATCTGCGCCGGAGCCTCGCCGTCTTGCCGGCGTGCCGCTTCCTGGGCGGCTTGAGCCATGTGCGAAGAATCCACATCGCAGACTGCGGCGATGCGTCCGCCGTGCCCGATGAAATTCTGCATGTTGCCGCGGCCCATACCACCGCAGCCGATCAGCGCTCCCACGAGGCGGTCATTTGCGCCGGCCGCGCCCCCCTGGGCCAGCACAAGTGTCGGTCGTAGTGCCGCCGCTGCGCCGCCGCCCAGCGCAATCCTCCCTGCGCCCCGCACAAGCTCCCGCCGCGTGAACCCGCCGCCCTTGGTCAGATCTGCCATGGTTGAAACGCTCCCGGCACCGCCGTCGTGCCCGGTAACGACTTCGGCCCGGGCGCACGATCAACCTTCTGCAACGTGGCGAAGCGCGCCTGCTGGCTTCATACTCCGTCGACAGGCCCGCCTCGGCCGAAGATGCAGGAGGGAGTGCTGCGCCCGACCAGCGCGGGTGATCGCATCCCTCGGAAAGGACCTTGCACCGGCATCGGTGTTAAATACAAGGCGTAGTGCCCTGTCGGACACATCCCCAGATGGGTAGATGCGGGGCGCGGAGGAGTGGCGATGAGTGGTCAGCGAGTGCTGGTCGTCGAGGACGATCAGGATACCGAACAGATGCTCAGCATGATCTTGCGATCGGAGGGCTATGATGTGCTCTCCGCCGGGAACGGGCCGCTCGGTCTCGAGATGCTCCGCAAGATGGGTCCGGACCTGGTGATCCTGGACTGGATGCTCCCGGGGATGGACGGGCTGGAGGTCTGCAAGCGGGCCCGCGCCTTCAGCAGCGTGCCGATCATCATGCTGACGGCCAAGTCTGCACCATCCGACCGCGTCGCGGGGTTGGATACGGGCGCGGACGACTACCTGCCGAAGCCGTTCGAGCCGGAGGAACTGCTCGCCCGCATCCGGGCGCAGCTCCGCCGGGCGTCGATGGTGGGTGATGGGCTCCAGCGGGATAAGCCCGTGCAGGTCGGCGACCTGCGCCTCGAGCCCGCCAGCCACGAGGTCTGGATGGGCAACAAGCAGATTCAACTCACGCGGCTGGAGTTCAACCTGCTCTACTGCCTGGCGCAGCGGGCGGGGAAGGTCCTGACGCGCGACGACATCCTGCGGCTGGTGTGGGGCGAGGGCGAAGCGATCGACCTGCGGGGAATCGACGCTCACATCCGACGGCTGCGCGCCAAGGTCGAGGATGATCCGGACATGCCGACGCGGATCATGACGGTGCACGGCGTCGGTTACAAGATGGCCGTGAACTAACCAGTCTAGGTTTCGCAACAGGATTGCAAGCACCGCGGCTAGCGTCGCGATGTCTATACCGGGTATAAGGCGCATGGGACAGTGAGGGTCCCGGCCCGTCTTTCGGTACTCTTGTCCCTCCCTCGAAGATGCGCGGCGGACGATGAAGCAACTCGGTTGGTGTGCGTTGATGGCGGCGATTTGCACGGTGTCGTTCTGCCCGTCGGCGTCGTCGCAGGGCATTCCCATCAGCTTCCGCCCGCCCAGTGCCACGCAGGCAGTCGACGGGATGTACCTGGTGCAGTGGGACGACGTCGGCGAGCAGGATCCGGCGGTGGCTCCGGTCAGCATTGCCTGGTACTACTCGCTTCGGCCCGACGGCTCGGACAAGCGACGGCTGACCACGCTCCTACGCGAAGACTTCAGCGGCGGCTACCTGATGCGGTGGCAGCCGAATGGTCCGTTCCAACTCGACTGGAGCGTGAAGCGTGAGATCGGCGGCGCGGATTCGTTCTCCTTCCTGCGCGGAGGGCGGGAGGCGGGGCCGATTCTGCTCAAGGACACGCTTCCACGCGATGTGGTGATCAGTGTCCGAGTCCGCCCGACGGGTGTGAAGAACGAGTTCGGCATCAGCCTGCGTCCGCAGGGCGATGATCGCGGCTTCGACCTGCGGAACTCTGGGCTGGAAGTGAGCCTGCACGAGCAGGGCAAGGAGCTCCAGAGCCAGCCGCTCGGCGAGGCCAGCTTTCCCCGCCGCTGGTACTGGTACGAGATCAGTTGCAGAAACCAGCAGCGGGCCGTCGAGATCAGGGTCCGCGTCTACGACGAGAAGCGACAGCGTCTGTTGGCCAGCTTCCAGCCCGTGTGGAGGCGTCCCGCTGCCGACACCCTACTGCGAGCGGGTGGCCTCGCGCTCTGGGGGCCGGCGGACTTCGCCGAGGTCTATGTCGATCCCTGGCAGGCAAGGTGGGTCGACGGACGCAAGAATCAGCTCATGTGGGACACCTCGGGCATTTCGGACGGGAGTTATTACCTCATCGCTGAGACCGATGACGGGCGGGGCAAGACCCGGCAATATGTCAGTCCCTACCGGGTAGAGGTGCGACACCGAGGCCCGGGAACACCCGTTCCGGGGCCGTAACAGCCGCGACAAAGAGGATTCGGTATCCTGGGTGAGAGATACGAACTCACCTGCGCCGCGCTGGATCGCGGGAGGAACCAGTCGTGAAGTCGCGCGTAACCATCCGCAACTCCCTCTTCGCCCGCATCAGCTTCCTATTCGGGCTGCTGGTGACGGTGCCGCTCGTGATCAGCGGCCTCGTCCTTAGCCTCGCCGGATGGCAGACTGTGCAGAGCAGCGGGAGAGAGGTGAGCAGAGTCAGTGAGCAATCGCTGGGGGTGGCCACGGACTACATCAAACAGCTTACGGCGCAGAAGCTGAAGAGCGCGGCGGATCGCATCTCGGACGCCGGCGGGAGCCAGGTGGACATCGCCGCCAGGCTGGGCGTGGAGGTGGGATCGCGGAAGCTCCGGGAGAGCACCGACCGGATGCGTCGTTCCGCCGACAGCGCGATCCTCTCGGCGAGCGGACGTCTCGTCCAGGTCAGCAAGGGCACGCTGGACAGAGCCGTATCCGATCTCGGGACGCGCAGCCGCGAGTCGCAGGATGCCCTGCACCGGCAGTTCGTGTCACTGATGGAAGAGCAGTTGCCGGGCAGTTCCGCGCCGGTGATCGCGCAGCTCGAGAACGAACTGGTCGATTCCTGGCGGGTCTCCTCGGAGCAGCGAGCTCTGGCCGTTCGTGACTGGTGCCTGAGTCAAATCTCCCAGAGTCAGGAACGGATGGCGCTGCGCATGAGCCTCAGCGCCGTCGCGACCTACAGCCCGGACGAACCGACACCGTTTGCCACCCAGTACCTGGGGTCCATCATCAAGGACACCAACAACAGCGGTCTTCGGGCTCTGCGGATCGTCCTCGTCGCCGAAGACGGGACCGAGTACCTGCGACTGCCCGAGAAAGATCTGCCGGACGGACAGGAGCCCCCGGACTGGGAGAAGCACCCGACGCGAACCGGCCTCCTCTCGGGGCGTGAGCCGTTTCGCGTGGAGCCGATGAGGTTTGACGAGCTCTCCCAACACTGGCGGATTCGCATCGCCCACAAGATCGTCACGATCGGTGCGACCGACCCGACCCCCC
>CAZSRZ010000118.1:0-5681 GCA_964609085.1 uncultured bacterium
GTTAGTCCGAACCTTCGGGTCCGCCGTCCGCGGGATCCTCGAAGGCCTGCTCTTTGACCAGTTCGGCGTAGCGTCCGTCCCGGCGCACGAGCGCGTCGTGCGTTCCACGCTCGACGACTCTGCCCGCCTCGAGGACCAGGATTTGGTCTGCTTTGCGCACCGTGGAAAGTCGGTGCGCGATGGCGATGGTGGTCCTACCCCGCATCAGACGGTCGAGGGCGGCCTGAATCAGGCGTTCGTTGGTAGTGTCCAGAGCGCTGGTCGCTTCGTCGAGGATGAGAATTCGCGGATTCTTCAGGAGGGCGCGGGCGATGGCGAGCCGCTGTCGCTCGCCACCGGAAAGCGAGTAACCCCGCTCGCCCACCATTGTGTCGTAGCCCTCGGGCAGGGTGAGGATGTGATCGTGAATCGCGGCCGCCCGCGCCGCGGCCTCCAACTGCTCGTCCGTCGCGCCGGGACGGCCGTAGAGCAGATTCGCTCGGATGGTGTCGTGGACCAGATACGTCTCCTGCGTCACCATCCCGATCGTCTCGCCCAGGCTCTGCAGGGTCACGTCACGCACGTCGACACCGTCGATCAGCACGCGACCGCCCTCAACGTCGTAGAGCCGAGGGATGAGATATGCCAGGCTGGTCTTGCCGGCGCCGGACGGGCCGACGAGTGCCACGAGCTGGCCGGGCGAGGCTGTGAAGCTGATCTGTTCCAGCGTAGGAGACTCCGCCTCCGGATCATACCGGAAGCAGACATCCTCCATACGGATCTCGCCGCTCAGCGTCTCGGCGCGCAGCGTCTGGGCGCCGGGCCTCTCCAGGATGTCCACCGGCAGATCCAGGTACTCGAAGATCCGGTCGAACATCGCGAGCGAACTCATCACCTCAACTTGCGTGCTCATCAGGCTGGTCAGGGGGAAGAAGAAGCGCGCTTGCATCGAAGAGAACGCCATGATCCCGCCCACGGTCAGGCTGCTGTCGCCATGGGTGGTGAGATAGCCGGCCAGCCAGAACACCAGAGCGGGTGTGATCGAAAAGGTGAGCCCGATCAACGTGAAGAAGAATCGGTTGATCATCTGACGCCGGATCTGCGTTTCCGTCAGCCGGTGGTTCTCATCCTCGAAGCGGCGGACAGCGTGTCCCCCGCTTCCGGTGGTCTTGGTCAGCAGGGCGCCGCTCACGGAGAGCGACTCCTGGGTGATGGCGTTCATCGCCGCGGCGCGCTCCTGCGACTGCTTCTGCACCTCGCGCGCCTTGCCGCCGACCCGCGCGCCCAAAAAAGCGAACACGGGCAGCACGCCGATCGCCAGTATCGTGAGCCGCCAATCCAGCAGGCACATCGCGACCAGCGTCGAGAGTAGCGCGGTGATGTTCTGCAGCGTGTTGGTCACCGCCTCGCTGACGACGGTCTGCACGCCGGCCACGTCGGTGGAGAGGCGGCTCTGGATCTCCCCGGTTCGTGTGCCCGTAAAGAAGCGCAGCGACATGCGCTGCAGATGCACGAACAGGCGCGACCGCAGCCGCTCCATCACGCGAAAACCGATGAGGACGCTCAGATAGCTGTAACCGAGGGACAGCACGGACGCCACCCCCACGGCGGCAATCGTGTAGAGGGAGTAGAGGTTGACGACGTGGAAGTTACCTTTGGTCAGTCCGTCGTCCACAATTGTGCGCACGAAGAACGCCGGCAGCACTCCCAGCAGCGAGGAGACCAGGACCGCCACCAGCACCATCACAAGCGCGCTGCGGTGGCCCGCAAAAGTGGTCATCACGCGCCGGATGGTGGCGCGGGGATTCTGGAGGCGTGGCGGACCGGCTGCTTGCATAAAGGGGCCCCGGAACGAAGGGGAAGGAGGGAGAAGCTTGCTCCAAGAGACGTCGGTTCGGGAGTACTTCCGGGAAGGATACCTGCTTCTCCCGGGTCTTGTTAGGGCGAGGACCGTCGAGCGGGTGCTCCAGGCCGGCGGCCCTGAGCAGATCGAGGGAGTCACATGGCGGGCATCGGTGTTGGACCGTCACGATCTTGACGCCGACCGTGAACGACATCTCATTCTCATCGAACCCGCCGTCATCTCGGTCGTGGAGACGCTGCTGGAGGACACCGTCCGCGTCTGGTATGGGATGTTCGCCGCCGTACCGCCGGGAGGAGACGGGTTGCCCTGGCACCAGGACAATATGTACACCCGGCTGCTGGGGCGAGCTCTGAACGTGTTTGTGGCGCTGACGCCGGTTCACGAGCAGAACGCCGGGTTGTGGCTGTCGCCCCGCAGCCATTGGTACGGCACTCTGCCCGCCGAACGGAATGAGACGACTGCTCCCGGCCATCGAGAAGCCGTAGCGGCACCCGAGAACGGAGTACCGCTCCCGCCGATGGCTCCGGGCGACGCGGTGGTCTTTGACCGCTTGATGCTCCACCGGTCCGGCCGGAACCACGGCGACCGTCCACGACTCGCTTACGCCGCACAGTACCTGGCCGATCATACGCGGCTGGCGGAGAGCGGCGCCAAGGACGTCAGCCGGATCCCCGTCCGCGAACTGGCTGATCGCTGGGGTGAGCCCCAGGGTTGAGATCAAGGATCGACAGGTGCACGGTACCAGTACCGGTAGGCAACCTCGAATCCCGATCGGTCGTAGAGCCGGATCGCGGCGTGATTCTCCTCGGCCACCTGCAGATAGACCTGACGGCACCCGGCGGCGTGCGACCAGCCCGCCAATCCCCCCAACATACGCCGGGCAAAGCCGCGCCCTCGCCCCTCTGCGGCCGTACCCATGCAAAAGAAGCCGACCCACTCGGCGTCCGGCACCGCCATCCCGATCGCCGCAGCGCGACCCTCCGACCGGATCATCCCGAACCCGGCTCCGTCCGGCGTCCGGGCGAGGATGGCGGCGATCACGGCCATCCTCGAATCCGAAAGATTCCAGATGGACCCATAAAGCTCCAACCACTCGGGGGTGGGCGAGTTGGAGATGACGACTTCCTCAACGCCGAACTCCAGCAGCCGGTCAAGCTCGACCGTGCGCACTTCGGTGAAGTCGAGGATGTCGTAGCCCGCGGAAGCGAGGTGGTCATCCAAGGCCGTGGGGACGGCCGCGGGCGACATCTGGAAGATCGGCCGCGATGCCTTCGCGGCGTAGTAGCTCTCCACCTCGGCCAGTGCAGCCACTACGTCCGGAAGAGCCCAATCCCGTGGGCCGGGTGCGTGGCACGGCAGAACTGAATTCGCCCGTCGAGTGACTCCCTGGGCGGCACGCAGCAGCCACGGACCCAGGACCCGGGTCTCAAGGGCGGGCCACGCCGCGGCGCCCGCTCGTTCCAGACGAGTGATGAGTTCGCTCCCCGCCGTCATTGCCGGCCGGCAATCAGCGCCACGAGGTAAATCAGGATCCCGAGGATGAAGAACAACCCCACGAGCTCGGCGACGGCGCGGAGTTGTCGTGTTCGCCGTGGTGCGCCGGCCTGTCCGGGGCGGGACTGCATCGCCGCGACGAAAGCCTCCAGGGCCACGGGATCGAAGTTCTCCTCCACCGGGGGAGCCGCCGTGACGGGACCGGGTCGCGCCGGCATCGAGATGGTTCGGTCATCCGGTGCCTCGGGGGCGTGTTCCGGATGGAGGCGTCGAACGGCGGCGGCGGCGAGGGCGTGGGTCGCATCCAGTCCCACTGCGGTGCGGTAGGCCGCGAGGGCGTCGACCAGCCGGCCCTGTTGTTCGAGCGCACGACCGTGATTGTAGTGCAGCGCCGGCACGGCCGGGGCGAGTCGGGTCGCCTCCGCAAGGCAGCCCGTGGCTTGCTCGTGCATTCCGAGGTGACCGTATGCCACGCCCAGATAGGCTTGCGCCTCGGCGTCACTCGGGTGCTCCTCAACCAATTGGGAGAGGAGCGGCAGCGCCTGTTCGAGGTTCCCGCTGCGGAGCGCCTCGAATGCCGCCTCCCGCGTGGAGGGTTGTGACCCGGTCCTGGGTGAATCTTGTGTATCTGGGATCATCGGAGGGCACTTCCCTCAGGTATGGCCCTTTTTCCCATTGTCGGCCAGTGCCCCGGGTCGGCCGGCATGGGATGAGTGTGCACGGCGCGAGGCGTCACCTGCACCTCGGCATGGTAACTCCACACGCAAGGACCACGCACCGAATGAGCCAAGACCTGGAATTCCTCGCCAACGGCGAGCAGTTTGACGCCTACTGCGGGCAGGTCGTTGCCCGCCTCGAAGACCGGCGGGCTCGCCGTCTGACCTTCCTGAAGAGTGCGTTAGGGCGCCTGGATGCCCTGACCGCGTCGGCGGAGGCTCTCGGCGATGATGAAGTCGCGGCAGAGTTGGTTCAGCATCGGGAGGGGACCCTCACCCAGATTCGCGAACTGGAAGCAGTGGTGCTGTCGCAAGCCACTGACTGACCTCTTCGGTTCTCCTCCCACGGAGCCGCTGCTATGCAACCCGATCCCGCTATTCTGGCCGGCCCGCAAGAGCTGGATGCGTACCTGCAGCAGGTAACCGCACGGCTGGAGCGTCGCTGGGGGGACCGCTGCGCCTTCCTGGAAGGTGCGGCCCGGCGCCTCTGGGAGCTGCGCGACCGTGCTCTGGCTCTGGGGGACGAGGAGGTAGCGCTCGAGCTGCTGGAGCGCGTGCAGATGGTGCGATCATCGCTGGCAACGCTTCGCGCCACAGGCCCGGGGGTCGCTTCGACGCCGGGTGGGCAGGCACCGAACGCTGCGGTGGCCATCGCCGACCTCCTCAGCCATGGGGCACCCGCTCCGCCGGCTCCCCCACCCCACTCGCCGCCTGCTGAAGCCCCCGTGATCGATGCCGCAGCCTCGATTGCTCAGCTTCTTGCGGCGGCCGCGCCAGTGGAAGGTCCAGCCGTCGGCGGCCCACCACCCGTGGACGAGCCCGCCGTCGCTGCTGCGCCTCCAGAGCTGTGGCACAACACGCTGCAGCGGTTCTGGTCCGGAGAGAGGCTGGCGCGGGCAGAGACGGTCGAGGAGCCGTCCGGTCCAGAGCCATCGGCCGCGGAGATCAGGTCGCCGACTGAGAGTGCCGTGGATCCACCGGCCGGTCTCGACGGGGTGCCGACGCGCGAATTGGGCGGGACCGACGGAGCAGCCGGAGATGAGGAAGATCTGCCGCCGCCGCCCGCACCCGGCTGGATGCCACAGCCGGACACAGCCAACGATCCCAGCCTGCTGAACAATGCCGGGCCGCTACTCGGCTGGGACCTGAACATTAATGTCGTCCCGCAGGTTGAGGATGTCGGCATTGCTGGATCCACGGAGAGGCCGACCTTGCGCCTCTCCATCACCATCGGCGACCGCAGCTTTGCCTGGACCATGCCCGGTGATCTGGCCGTGCTGGGCCGACGGGAAGCGTCCGGCCAGAGCCGACCCGACCTGGATCTGTGGCCCGACCAGGCCGTCTCACGTCAGCACGCCCGGATCGAGTACCGCAACGGTTGCTACCACCTGGCGGACCTCGCCAGCGCCAACGGGACACGACTGAACGACCAGGACCTGCGCAGTGGCGATACCCCCATCCTCTCGGACGGCGACCTCATTTCTGTCGGAGAGATCACTGTGATGCGCGTTCACCTCGGCCAAGAGTAACCGCACGCGAGTCCTCCACGTGGGCCGGGAGAACTTGCGGGCCGAACGCCCGCGCAGCCGGGGGCGGGGTCCGCGAGAACTTGCGGGCCGGACGCCCGC
>CAZSRZ010000118.1:5781-15838 GCA_964609085.1 uncultured bacterium
GGCCATGGCTGGACGTAGGTGGGGTTCAGGTGGGTCACCAACTCGATCAGGCAGAGCGCGTTGAGAGCGAGCAGCGCCACTGCGACGGCGCACGCGAAGGTGATCTGCTGGCGAACGGGCAGCAATCGGTCCCATCCGGCTGCCAGGCACCCCATTGCCCCGTAGACCGCCGGCATGAGGTAGCGGCCGCCCTGGTACATTCCCAGGTGTACGAACGTGGAGAGGTACCACACGGAGGTGTAGTTGAGCGCAAATGCTCCGCCCAGGATCGCCAGGGCGACGCCGCCGGGTGACACCGGAGGCACGGACGCGCGCCCCTTCCGTGGTAGTCGATGGCGCACCCGGAGCACCAGTCCGATCCACCCTGCCGCACAGAACACCAGCAGGGTCCACCAGATGGGCAGGCGCATCGGCTCCGGAATCCAGTCGATCTGGCTCCAAAAGCTCTGGAAAAGACCCACGGCCGACCGCTCGCCCAGAGTCACCACAGCCCCAGTGGTATAGACCTCTAGAGGTGTGAGAGTCCGCCCCGTCACAGCGTCTCGCGGTCCCAGGATCCCACCCCATGTCTCGATCAACACCGGCTGCCCGTAGCGCTGGATGTTGAGCAGGTACCACCAGGTCCCGAGCAGCAGCAGGACGCCCAGGCCGACAACGGCGTCGCGCAGCCACGGCGTGATCGGGCCGCCGAGCCGGCGAGCCCGGAAGAGAAGAGTGATGGGCCACAGCGGCGCCAGGGTCAGGCCGGTTGATTTGGTGTTGGCGATCGCCGCCAGCACCAACCCGGTAACGACGGCGGCGCGCAAACTTGGCTTCTCATCGATTTGACGGACGAGCAGCCAGAGGAACCACGCCGTGAGCAGGTTGGTGAGAGTGTCGTTGTTGATCACGCAGCTCTCGAGCAGGAACTCCGGCAGCAACGCCACCAGGGCGAGCGCGGCTGCGGTCATGGCTGGTCGGTCCGGCAGCGCCCGCTTCAGGGTGCCAAGGAAGAAGAGCAGTGCTCCGAGCCCCAGGAGGGGCGAGACGGACTTCAGCAGGTAGTAGACTGCCAGCAGGCCGAAAGGTCGGGCGGCCGCGAAGAAGGGGGCGGCCAACATATGGTAGAGCGGCGGGTGCTGGCTATGGGCCCCGTCCGTCTCCACGCCATTCCGGATTTCCGGCAGTTCCCGCTTGTCCAGCAGCATCTGGATGTAGGCCACGTGCCGCGGCTCATCGGGGCCGTACCTCGGCTGTTGGACGATGACATAGGTGTAGGCGAGCAACAGGAAGGCCGCCAGGATCCCCAGATGGACTCGATTCCACCATCTATCCCGTGCGGCCACGGAGGCATTCTCTTGGGCGGCGGAGAGCATCCCCGTGTCTCCGGTCGTGCGAGGGCTACTCCAACGGCTTCGCGACGCGGGCACCCTTCGGGACGAGGCCGGACGGCCAGGCCGTTCCCTGGAAGAATCCTTCCCGGGTAGTCATGTTTTCCGTGTAGCGTGCGCCTTCGAAGCTGGCCCCAGCCGTATCGGCACCGGAGAGCACCGCGTCCCGAAGGTCAGCCCCGTCAAAGCGCGCTTCCGAAAGGCTCGCCCCGGTGAGATTCGCGCCGCGCAGATTTGCGTTCCGGAAGTCGACTTTGGCCGCCTTGACTCCCGCCAGGTTTGCCCCCTGGAGATTCGCGTCTTGGAGGGTGACGCCATCCAACCGGGCGTCCATCAGGTTGGCCCCGAGGAGCACAGCCTTACTCAGGTTCGATCCTCGGAGATCGGCCAGCCGAAAGTTGGTGCCGACCAACTGGCGTCCCGAAAGGTTCTGACCCCGCAGGCTGGAACCGCGCAGGTTCACCCCGCTCAGGTTGACTCCTCCCAGCTTGGCTTGCTCCAGATTCGCCTTCGTGAAGTTGCACCCCGCCAACTTGGCCTTCCGGAAATCCGCACCACGAAGCGAGGATCCGGAGAAATCCGAACCGATCAGGTCCTGGCCAGCATAGTTGGATCCGTCGAGGGCCTGGTTCGCCAGACGTTTTCCCCGGACTCCCGGCACGGGCTCATCGGGGTAGGTCTTCAGGCAGCCGGCCGAACCGGCGAGAACGAGCAAAAAGGGAAGGACCAGGATGCGTGCGCCGTAGGTTCGTCGGATGGGATGGGGCATAAGGGAAGGGGTCGCGTGACTTCGGGGGACCGTTCGCCCCGCAGGGCGTGGAAATCCTCCCCCCGGAGCGCCATGGTCTACCGCAGGCGGAGGTGACTAGCGTTCCCGCCCGCGCTTCCACTCCAGACCGGGCCGGTCCGTGCGGAAACTGACCAGACGTCGATGCTGCACCTCGGTCACGTAGACGGTGCGACCGTCCGGACCGCCAAAACAGATGTTGCTGGGTCGCTCGCCCAACACCGGCACCTCGCGGATCACCTTGCCGTCCGGGCTGACGACAGCGACCATCCCCTTGCCGTAGCGGGTCACGTAGAGGTTCCCGTCCACGTCGCACCGCATGCCGTCGAAGCCGAAGTCGGGGAAGGCGATGAGCAGCCGTTTCCTGGAGAGGCCGCCATCCCCGTCGATGTTGAACGCCCAGATGTTCCGTTGACTGCTCTCATTGACGTAGAGAGTCTTGCCGTCGGGGCTCACGTCGATGCCGTTCGTGGTGCCCATGTCTTCCGCGACGAGGGTGGTCTTTCCGCGCCGGTCGATTCGCCAGAGTTGACCGGTGCTCTCTTTCCAGTTCGGGTCGCTGGCGTACAGCGTGCCGTCCCTGGTGATCGCCAGGTCATTGGGCTGGTTCATCTTGGGCTCGTGGGCGAATACGGTGATCTTCTTCGTCTTCAGGTCGACGCGCAGCACGTTGTGGTTCGTGTAGTCGGCGACGAACATGCCGCCACGCCGGTCGAAGCGGATGCCGTTGCCGATGCTCCCGTTCGGCAGCTCCACAAAGATCTCGGACTTGCCGTCCGGCGTGGTCCTGCCGATCGTCCCCTGCCTGGCAAAATTCACGGCATAAACGACGCCATCGGTGTCGACGGCCGGCCCCTCGATCCCTTCGGTGTAGGCGCCGATCGGCGTCAGTGCGACCGGCTCGTAGAGCTTTTCCTCGGCCGCCTGGGCGGAAATGAGCATCGCAATGACTCCGAGTGCGGAAAGGACGTGGAAGGGTTTCACTCACTGGTCTCCATCGAGGGCAGGCCGGTTTCGGCCGGCAAGCTGCCGAAGTCGTCCAACCGAGGGGGTGTCGTCAGCGTTGATATGGCGGTGACAGCGGCCACGGCGACTCGACAGGCGTCGACTCCTTCGCGCACTTCTTCGAGCAGGTCCAGATAGCGAAGGCTGTGTCCCAGGGAGTCGGCGAGCGGCTGAAGGGAAGGCGCTATCTGGACAGGCTCCGAGGGAGGAACCAGACCAGCACGGATCAACGCGGCGGCCTGATGCTCCGATGCCCCATCCCCCAGATCCTCTTCAACCCGGCTTCGCACAAAACGCTCTATCCCGCGGGCCGCGCGGCGGAACCGCACGTGGGCGTCCATCGTCCGCGTGAGAGCATCGACTTCGGCCGGCGATTCGCACTCGTCCGCCAGATCCGCCTGTCTGAGAAGGGAGTAGATCCCCCGGGCCAGACGGCACTCGTCGAAGAGCGATTCAGTCGGGCCAGCCGCCTCCGGCATCTCGCCTTCCGGGTCCGACAGGAGATACCGGAGCGAGCGCCTCACGGTGGCGTTGTCCGGAATGTCGAGGTAGATCTCCCGGATGTCGGTGGCGATCGTGTCGAGCGCTCGGGCGATCTCGACGGCGTCGAGGACCTGGACTCGCACTCCCCGGCGGTCCTCCACGTCCAGCACCGCCGCACGGATCTCCCGGGGCGGGATGGGGCGGCTGCAGCAGAAGTAGAACGTCTCCACGGGACGCCGGCTGTCCATCACGCGCTCAAAGTCGCGACGGAAGCGGGATTTCCACTGGCGGACGAGGCTGAAGACGACCCAGGATCGGGTTGTGGGGCAATGGTAGGTTTGGCCGTCGGTGGCGCTGTCAACCAGATGGAGGTCTCGCCGCACCAACCCGGGATGACCAACCGCACTGAGGACGTCGAGGACCAGCCGCTCAAACAGGTGAGGATCGGCGATTTCCTGCAGCCGATGTACGGTGCGATGTTGCATACGCGAACCCCTCTCCCCCGGTCTACCTGGGCAATCGACCCCTGCCGGATCATTCTCGCACGTCCCGCCCGACAAAGCGAAAGGGCCGCCCTCGCGGGCGGCCCTGGCAATCGAGAGTTCCTGTCGCGAGCTACTTGCGCTTGCGTCGGATGAACCCGGCCGCAGCGGGAATGCCCGCCAGCAGCAAGAGGGCACTCGCCGGTTCCGGAGTCACATCGGTCTGGAGGACGCCGTTGTAGTTCACGGTCACGTCGAATGAAACGTGGTCTCCCTTGAAGTCGCCGCCAGACTTCACGTAGAAGTTCATCGTCTGGCCTTTGTACAGGTTGGCCGCGTAGTCGAAGTTCCGGGCACCTGTGCTGAAGGTCTGATCCACCTCTACGAGCGCCGTCGTCGCTTCTCCGGCACCGACGTTGAGGTCTCCGTCCACCTCGATCCCTGGGGCAACAGGCTTCTTGCCGCGAACCGCGCTGGTGCGGGTGGTGCCGATCTCAGAGACGTGGGTGAAGAAACCGGTGAACTGGTAGTTCCCGTCATCCGGAGCAACCCAGCGGATGAGGACAGGCTCAGCATCCGGGTTGCCGGGATGCAGGAAGAGTGTCCCTGCGCCCCAGGTCCAGTTGTTGGGGGAACCGATCGCGTAGTCAGCACCTGTGTTCTTGCCGACGCCCGGGAGCGTAGTGTTGCCAGTGTTGGCGTCGCCCGAAGGGTGGTCGCCGTACGTCCACCACTTGTCGCCACCCGGGTTGACGAAGTTGAACTTCTGGTTGGCAACACTGAACTCATTGAAAAGAGACGCATTGGCCGAGCCGTATCGCCACACGCCGTTCACCTTCTGGGCTGTGGTGTCGAACTCGGTCGACGCCTGCCAGGTGGTGACGGCATGGGCCGGGGCGGGGGCAAGAGCCAGAGCGGCAGCGATGCCGACACCCAGGATGACTGACTTGAGATTAGTGTGCATGTTCAGAAGGAACTCCCGGCGATGGGGGTGGGATCGGAGGATGCAGTGGTCCCTGCTCGCCGTACTAGCTTCGTGGGGTTTTCAGGACAATTCTACCGCACCCGCTCGCTTTTCCTGCGAGATTCTCCCGCTGACACAGATTTCCACCTTTCGATGGACGCCGTGATGACCGCGGACGGGTGTGGACCAGTTGAGTTATGCCACGCCCGACGCGGATGTGCAGGGTTTGTCGGGGAGAATCTTCATGGCGCGGCGAGGAAGCAGTCCGGGTTGACGGGTCCGCAGCCGATACACGCTGGTCGATGCGGCGATGTAGAGCTCGGTCCCGGCGGTGCCTCCCCAGGCACAGTTGGCCGACTTCTCCGGCAACCGAACGTGGCCCAACGCCTGCCCTGCCGGGGCCAACACCCAGATCCCTCCAGGCCCGGTCGCGAACAGGAAGCCGGCCGCATTCACCTTCATCCCGTCAGGTCGGCCCTGCCCTCGGGATTCCGGGTAGGAAAAGAACCGATTCCCGCCGGTCAACCGGCCATCCGGCGCCACGTCGTAGACCCTCGTTTCATAGCGCGATGTGTCGTTGACGTAGAGCAGGCGCTCGTCGGGGCTGAACGCGAGCCCGTTCGGACGATCGAAGTCCCCCGCCAAGAGCGTTGGCTCGTCCTGCCCCGGCCAGAGAGCGTAGAGGCCGTTGACCGGCTGCTCCTGCTCGGCGATCGCGCCAAACTCTGGGCTCAGGATGCCGTACGGCGGGTCGGTGAAGTAGAGGACGCCGTCGGACCTCATCACGAGGTCGTTCGGGCTGTTGAGGCGCCGACCAGCGTAGGAATCGACCACGGTGATGACGGTGCCGTCGGCTGCCCGCGCAGAGATCCTTCGACCGAGGTGCTCGCACGCGAGAAGCTCCCCTGCCGGGCCCCAGGTGAGTCCATTGGCTTTCCCGCTGGGGGTTCGCTCCACCGACACCCGGCCATCAGCCTGCAAGCGGTAGATTCGATCGGCGGGAATGTCACTGAACAGCAGCGACTGGTCGTCGCCGTCCCATAACGGCCCTTCCGTGAAGATGAATCCGCCGGCGACACGCTCCACCTGCTGTGTCGGGTCCAGCAGGTCCGCGAGTTGCGCATCGAGCACATCAATGGCAGGGGTTTCCGGCATCCGTCTCTCCATATCTGAGGCACAGGTTTCTAACACGCACCGCGCCGAAGATGCAGGACGGTCCCGAAGAGGGCAGTGAGGGCAGTTTCGGCGTGCAAGGAAAGGTCGGGGGCATGACAGGCGGCGATGTGGTCGTGCGCACCCTTCTCCAGCAGGGGGTCGGCACGGCCTTCGGCATCCCGGGGGCACTCAACGCCCACCTCTACGACGCCCTCCTGCGGCCGGGCCCGGACGGGCAGTTGCTGCGTCACATCCTGGTACGCAATGAGCTCGGGGGGGCCTGGATGGCGGACGGGTGGGCGCGGGCGAGCAATGACGTCGGCGTGGCTTTCACGGTCCCGGGGCCCGGTGCCTCTCACGCGGTGAGCGCGGTTGCAGGCGCCTACACGGAGTGCTCCCGTCTGCTCCTGGTGACAAGCCAATCGGAATCACAGTGGCGCGGGGAACTGCGTAGGGATCTCTTCCATGGCTTGAATCAAGAGCGACTCTTCGCGCCCATCACCCGCTGGAACGCGAGGGTGGAGCGAGCGGACGAGATCGGGGAGGTGCTGCGGGAGGCGTTCCGGGTTTTGCGCACCGGGCGGCCGGGGCCTGTACATGTGGAGATTCCTGCCGACGTGCTGGGACACCGGGTTGGCCTTCCTTGCCCGGCAGGCCGGATTCAGCCGGTCCGCCGCCAGCCCGCACCCGGGGAGGCGCTGCGCGCGGCGGCCTTGCTTCGCGAAGCGCGTCGCCCGCTGATCCTCGCGGGCGACGGCGTCATCCACTCCGGGGCGGAATGGGAGCTTGCCCGACTGGCGTCGGTGCTGCGCGCTCCTGTCATTACCACTGTATTGGGAAAAGGCGCGCTGGATGAGCGGCACCCCTGGTCCCTTGGCGACAGCAACTCGGTGGTCGGGTCCCAGGCATACGGCGAGCACGACCTGTTGCTGGCTGCGGGGGTGCGATTCGTCCAGACGGACACCCGTTGGGGCTGGTTCACGCCGCCACGCAGGCTGGTTCACGTGGACGCGGATGCGCGGGAACTAGGTCGGGTCTTTCCCGCGGAAGCCGCCTTGTGGGCGGATCCGGGCCTGCTGCTGTCCGAGCTGGCGGACCACCTGACGCAGAACCCAGGGGACCGCTCTGGCTGGGATCAGCTCCTGCCGCAGATTCGCGCGGCTCATCCCCCTGGAGCCCGACACCCATTGTTGCGCACGCTCGCCGAGGCGCTCCCCACGGAGGTGCGGGCGGTGTTCGATGTCTGCGTGCCTGGATTCCACAGCCGGACCGAATGGCCCGTGACCGGCCCGGCCGCGTGCCTGTACCCTGGCGTGTACGTTGGGATGGGCTTCGGGCTCCCTGTCGGCATCGGTGCCCAGTTGGCGACGCCGCTTCGGCCCGTCTGCGTGATCGCCGGAGACGGCGGTTTCCAAATGACGCTGCAGGAGTTGGGCACGGTGGCGCAGTACGGGATCCCGCTGCTCGTCGTAGTCGCCAACGACGCGGGCCTCACGCTCATCCGTCGCGTGCAGGATCGCGACTTCGGCGGCCGCCGGTCCGAGGTGGAGCTGCGAAACCCGGACTTCGCGGCCCTTGCCGGCAGCTACGGCATCGAGGCCAATGCCACGCGAGAGTTGGACGAAGTCGCCCAAATGGCCAAGAGTTGGGCTGCGTCTCCCCGGCCACTGCTCGTTGAGTGGCGCACCGAACCGACTTAACTCCCGGCGCCGTCAGCATCCGACAGGTCGGACCCGTCGGCCGGGTCGGCCGATTCAGTACGGATTGATGGTGATCCGCAGAGCCAGCCTTACGCCCACGGAAGCCCGGCCGGAAGAGACCACCGTGCTCGTGACTCCCGGCGGAAGCCGCGTCGGGAGTCTGTGCGTTACTCGTGGACCCTCGTCTCGATCTTGCAGGTGCGCCAAGTGCCTTCACCCGTCGACTCCAATACCCACCTGGGTTTGACGCCCCCCATGGCGGCTGGTAGAATGCGGCGGCTCCACCCTGCCGGCTAGGCGACGCACCCAGACGGTCCGCGACGTCCCGGACAGCGGTTCCGCTCGGCCCAGTTCATCCGGCGGTTTGCCAACACGGGGAACCCGCATGGCGCGCGGTGACGATCAGTCACGTATCCGCAATTTCTGTATCATCGCGCACATCGACCACGGCAAATCTACCCTGGCCGATCGCCTGCTGGAAGCCACGGGCACCGTCAACCGGTCGCAGCATCAGGAACAGATGCTGGACAAGATGGACATCGAGCGCGAACGCGGCAACACCATCAAGATGGCTGCGGTGCGGATGTACTACACCGCGGCCTACTGGCAGGACTACGAGTTCAACCTGATCGACACACCCGGTCACGTCGACTTCACCTACGAGGTGTCCCGCTCGCTGGCTGCCTGCGAGGGTGCCATCCTCGTGGTGGACGCCGCGCAGGGGGTTGAGGCCCAGACCATCGCCAACGTCAATCTTGCGCTGGGGAGCAACCTCACCTTAATCCCCGTGCTGAACAAGATCGATCTGCCAGCCGCGGATCCAGAACGCGTGGTGATGGAGGTCGAGGAGACGCTGGCAATTCCGCGCGAGGAGTGCATCCTTTGCAGCGCCAAGGAGGGGATCGGCATCCCGGAGATCCTTGAGGCGGTAGTGGCGCGAGTCCCGGCCCCCAGCGGCGATCCCGAGGCGCCGCTACGCGCCCTAGTCTTCGACAGCCACTTCGATGCCTATGTGGGCATCGTCGCCTACGTGCGCGTGGTGGATGGCAGGCTCCGCGCCGGACAGCGCATCCGCATGATGGCGACCAGCAAGGAGTTCGAGATCGTGGGCGTCGGTGTCTTCCGGCCGGACATGCGGCCGACAGACGAACTCCGCGCAGGGCAGGTCGGCTTCGTGCACGCCGGGATCAAAAGTGTCGGGGAATGTCGCGTCGGCGACACCATCACATCCCCGGGCTCAGGCGCCGCCAGGCAACCTCTTCCTGGATACAAGCAGGTGAAGCCGATGGTCTTCTGCGGCCTCTACCCGGTCGTGGGGGAGAACTACCCGGACCTGCGTGAGGCCCTCTCCAAGCTACAACTCAACGATGCCTCGCTGACGTACGAACCGGAAACCTCGGCGGCACTCGGCTTCGGATTCCGATGCGGCTTCCTTGGTCTGCTCCACAGCGAGATCGTGCAGGAGCGGCTTGAGCGGGAGTTCGACCTCGATCTGATCGCGACTTCGCCGTCTGTGATCTACAAGGTGACCACCCTCGACGGAACCCTGCACAACATTGACAATCCCGCCCACTGGCCGCCAACCCCAAAGATTGAGAAGATCGAGGAGCCCTACGTGACTGCCTCGGTGATCACGCCGAAGGACTATGTCGGCACCTGCATGGAGTTGTGCAATGACCGCCGAGGCGTGTTCAAGCACATGGAGTACGCTGGAACCCAGCGCGTGGTGCTGAGCTACGAGCTGCCGCTAGCCGAGATTCTGATGGACTTCTTCGACAGCCTGAAGTCCCGAACCAAGGGCTACGCGTCGTTCGACTACGAACTGTCCGGCTACATGCAGAGCCCGCTGGTAAAGATGGACATCCTCATCAACGGCGAAGCCGTGGACGCCCTTTCCTTCATCGTCCACCGGGATCGTGCCTACCTGCGCGGACGCCAACTCGTGGAGAGGTTGAAGGACATCCTGCCCCGCCAGATGTTCGAGATTCGGATCCAGGCGGCGCTGGGCAGCAAGGTGATCGCCGCCGAGAACGTCCGCGCCTTGCGCAAAGACGTACTCGCGAAGTGCTACGGGGGGGTCATCACCCGCAAGCGCAAGCTGCTGGAGAAGC
>CAZSRZ010000119.1:0-15823 GCA_964609085.1 uncultured bacterium
GTTCGGCACGTTGGTGTAGCTGTCCCGCGTGGGCGGAGGCCCGACACATACAGCCTCATCGGCCATCAGCGCGTGGAGGCAGGTTTCGTCCGCCTGGCTGTAGACGGCGACGGTGGCCACTCCTAACTCACGGCATGCCCGGATGATCCGGACGGCGATCTCGCCGCGATTGGCGACCAGGACTTTCTGGAACATCAAGCGTTGCCTTCCGAACCGGTCGCTATAGCGATTCGTGTCCTGTGTGCGAACAGGAGATGCGGCCCGTCGGGGCATTGAAGGCGTAGGGCTCTCCTCCGGTCGGGCATCGCTGCATCGCCTCGGAGACGCCGTAGGTCTTGAGGTCGGCCAGGCTCTGCGGCCGATTCTCGTCCCCTGCGGAGGTCGCCATCTGCCAGGCGGCGCGGATCTGCCGCAGATTGCTGGCGCATTCCACGAGGTGAGCCCGCTGCATCGGCGAGTCCACCTTCTTGCCGCTGGGGGTGGTTCCACCCTTCAGGTACTTGGGCATGAGGTAGGCGGCGAGAATCGCCAGCAGGGCAATCACCACGAGAATTTCAATGAGGGAGAAGCCGGATGGGCGCCGGATCGCTTGCACGCTCATGTCTCTACCTCCTGGGGGGTGAGAATCAGCAGGGTCTGACCAAACTCAACCGGGTCACCGTCCTCCACCAACACAGACTTCACGCGACCGCCGACCGTGGCCTTCACCGGGTTCGGGATTCGCATGGAGTCGATGTAACCGACCAGACTCCCTGGGGTGATGAGGTCGCCGGGGTGGGCCCGGGGCGAGCAGGCCCGGAACACGCCGACCCGGTCCGACTGCAGTGGCGCGTCCAGCGGCTCGGGCGGGTCCGTCTGGCCAGGCTCGGTGGTCATCTCTGGGACGGCGACGATGGGCAGGCCGGGGAGACGTCGAACGCTGAGCCGCCAACCGTCCCCGGAGGCGTCCACCTCGCCGATGTGACCCTGCCGCTCCAGCAGTCGAAGGATGGCCTCGATGCGTTCCAGGTTCATCGGCGCCTACATCTCCGCGGAAGCGACACGGGGTACGAGATGGGCACGGACAGAGCTTAAGGCTACTTGACCCGCTCCAGGTAGGTATCCGTGCGTGTGTCTACGCGAATCCTGTCGCCCTGGTTGACGAACAGCGGCACGTTCACCACGGCCCCGGTCTCCACCTTGGCCGGCTTCGATCCTCCACTGGCGGTGTCGCCCCGCAGGCCGGGGTCGGTTTCCACCACTTCGAACTCCATGGCGTGCGGCAGCTCCACGGTGATGATCTTGTCGTTGTGGGTGCAGACCTCGACCTCGGTCCCATCCTTCAGGTATTTCACGGCCGCGCCCATGGCGGCCGCAGGGACGTTGGTCTGGTCGAACGATTCGCCGTCCATAAACACGTGCTCGCCGTCCTGGCTATAGAGGTAGCTCATCTTACGGCGGTCGAGGATGGCCTGATCCATCTTCTCGCCGGCACGGAAGGTGCGTTCCGTGGTGGAGTTGGTGCGCAGATTCTTCAGCTTCGTGCGGACGAATGCCCCACCCTTGCCGGGCTTCACGTGCTGAAACTCAACGATCTGGTAGATCTCACCATCCTGGATGATACTCAGGCCGTTGCGGAAATCAGACGTGTCGATCAAGTGCGTTCCCCTCCTCGCAGGTTGCCGTTAGCGTAACACGCCTTCTCGGAAGGCGTCCATTCCTCCCGCCCACGCGCTGTCCCGCCCATCCAAGCATCAGCATGCCCATCCCATGAACTGGCTGACCCACCTGCTGCTGGACAACCCGGCGCTAGCCCGTCGCCTGGCAAGACCCGCATCCCGTTCCCCCGTGCGCGAGTCGGTCGCGTGGGTCGGGGTGGCGCTCGTCGTTGGGATGTATGCGGCCGACGTGGGCATGCTGAGCGATCGCCACCTCGATCCCTGGACGGCGCGCGGGATTCTCTTCGTGCACGCGCTCGGCGTGATCCTCGGTCAATTCATCATCGCCCCGGCCACGGCCGTCGCGGTGGCCGGGGCCCGTGAGCGAGGCGTGTGGCAAGAGTTGCTGCTCACCCAACTCACGCCTCTGCAGATTGCTGTGTCGGAGCTGGTGGCCGGGGTCCGTCCACTTTTCGTGCTCTGGCTGATCGCTGTCCCACCGTTGGTGATGGCGGCCCAGATCGGCCGCATGCCAGCAGGACAGAGCGCAGCCCTGTTGGCGGTGCTGCTGGCGACACCCTTGCTGTTGACGACTTCGTCGCTGGCGCTCTCCGCCCGTTGTCGGCGTTCGCTCACCGCTGTGGCGTTGGCCTATGCCATTCACGGTGCCCTCGTGTGGGGCGCCCTCGCCACCACCCGGCAGCTACTGGTGCGGGGGGAGAACCCGTGGTGGTATGTGAGCCCGGTGTTCCAGGCCGCCTGGCTCTGCTTCGGCCGACCGCAGCCGTCACCCCTCATTCTGCCGCTGCTGCCTGAATGGCTCTGGTATCTGCTGCTGGTCGCCGGGGTCTCCGTGGGGTCGGTGGCGTCGCTAACGCGCCGGATCGCTCGCGTGGCAGCGTAGCGCATGCGGCCACTCCTGACTGCTCCGCACCGAGTTGCCCGCCGCAGGACAGCCTTACTTCTCCTCGGGCTCGTAGCCGGGGGACTGGGCGGCGCTGCCTACGTCGCGGGGCAGAGGCCGCCACGGCTCCGGGCGGAACGCTTTCGGCTTGCCGCCTGGTACTGGCATCAGCCGGTCGCGCTGCCGCGCCACGATGATGCGCTGATCGGCACCGGCAGGATCGAGCGATTCTGTTACCTTGCCGGGACAGTCGACCCGTCCCCCGAAGCGGGTCTCGTGCTCCGTCGAACCGCCGTCAAGAGACTACCGACGGCCGCCGAGCTCGTGGCCGTGCTGCGGTGCACCCCGGACAGCCTCCGCGTCTTGCTCGGGACTAACGGGGCTGATGAAGTGGCGAGGCTGGTTGCCGGGCTAGGCCTACCGACTTCGGTCCGCGAGATTCAGATCGATGCCGACACCCCGACAGCTAGCCTCCGGAAGTACGCCGGTTTCTTCCGAGCTCTGCGTCAGCGGCTGGGAGATCGCTTTCGACTAGGTGCCACCGGGCTTCCGGACTGGCTCGGGACGCCGGATTACGCTGCGCTTTGCGATTCGCTGGACTCCATCACCCCGCAGTTCTACGGCAACACCTGGCCGGTGCGGGGGCGGCCCGCGCCGCGGCTGTGGGAGACAGGCAGTTTAATGGACGAGATCCGTCGGGCTCACGCTGGACGGGCGCTCGTCTGGGTGGGCTTGCCGATCTACGGCCGCTGTATCGTGTTCGACCCGGAGGGCGAGGCAGTGGGGCTGCGCCACGATCTAGACCCATGGTCCTTCCTTCGGGATTCCCGATGGGTCGTAACTCGGCGCGAGGTCATCCGTGCGCCGAAACCGGGCCCGGCGATGGAGTCAAACGTGGAGTTCCGCTGCGTACAGCCGGGAGGGAGCCACCCCGTCGGCACTCGCCTCTGCTTCCAGTGGCCGGAGCCTGCCGGCGTTCGCGACCTGATTAATCGCCTTCGAACGGTGCCGCTGGAGGGCGTCGCAGGCATCCACCTCTTCCGCTGGCCGATCCCGGGGGAGCCGCTGGCCGGCGATCTACGGCACCTGCTGAGGCCGGCCGCAAGCCTCGCCCCTGGGGTTCGAACCGTTCGCCGCGGGAAGGCACTAGAGTTACGGTACGCCAACCCGTCGGACGAGACGCAGGGGCTGGCTATGCCGATGAGGTTGCGGGTGACTCTCGAGGGCGGCGTGTGGCGCGGAGATTGGGAGGCGGCGTGGTTGTGCGGTAACCGCCGCTGCTCGCCGGTGCGAGCCGACTCCGTCCTCGTCGAATTGCCCTTCGTGCGTCCCGGGCGGGAGATCACCATTGGGCGTCTCACCGGGCAGCAGCGTGAGCCGACCTTTGGGTTCACGGACCAGGAACTTCGCGACCCACCATGACCTCCGCTCACGGTTTTCGGGTTCTCTGCGCGCTGCTGGCGCTCGCCGCCGCACCTCTGGCCGCCTGCTGGTCGCCAGAGCACCATTCGGTTCGCTTCAATCAGGCCCGACCCGACTTCTTCCGCATCCCCCGCACGTGGCGGCACGACCTGATCCAATACCGGGCACGGCGTCCCGAGGCTGAGGCTCCCCTGAGCTGGTCCTGGTGGTCCGAGCAACCCAGCCGATCGCAGCCGCTCTTGTACTCAGCGCTGAAGCTCGAAGCGGCGAATCGGCAGGCGGACGCCGCCGCCATCTACGAGCGATTTCGACTGGCGGACGACGACCCGTCCGACCAGTACCTCATCCGATTCCGAGAGTCCCTGCCCGACCGCATCGGCGCTCTCCGTCAGGCTCGGACTGCCGTCGAACGGAGAGCTTGTGCCACGTACCTCCGCGCGCGGGACGCGGTGAATGCCGAGAGATGGGACGAGGCCGAAGCACTTCTCGCGCCCCTGAGAGGCACGCCCTACGGCGGCCGGGCCGGGTATCTCAGCGCTGCCATCCTCTTCCGGCGACTGCCGCGCCCGGACGGAGCAGAGCGTGCACTGCCTCGATTCATCCGGGCGGCTGAAGCCCCATCGGTTCGCGGCCTCTCGCTGTTTATGCAGGGGCGGTGTCATCTGATCCTCAGCGTGGAGCCGTCTGAGTCTTTCGAGAATGAGGTGAAGGTGACTTCGGTGGCGGGCATCAGCAGGGCCCTGCGCTGCTTCACCCTGGCGGCGGCGGACCCGATCTTGCATTCCGAGGCGCTCAATATGGCCGGACGCTGTCAGACCCTGTTGGGGGACCGTCCGGCGGCGCTGCTGAACTACTGCCGCATCCTCGCGGGGAGCCGGCCCGAGGCAGACCCGCCGGGCGTTGTCACCTCGATCCGCCTGACCTTGCGTCGCATGACCGCGGCGGAGCATCGCCGTTTCCAGACCCTCGCCCAGTCACACCCTGCGGCGATCGTGCCCTACCTGGACGTGCAGCTCCGCACTGAGTTGTGGCGCACCGGCGCGGCTAACCTCACCGCTTTCTGCGTGCGATTGGTGCGCGACCGGCCCGAGCTGCCAGTCCGCGCCGCGCTGCTGACCCGCCTCGCGCAACTCGCCGCCGGAGCCAGACAGCACGAGCGGGCGGCGAGGCTGGCGGAGGCAGCCATCCGGCGATCGGCGCCCGGCATCGAGCGCGACGAGGCGCGATGGATCCACGGCACGGCGCTGCAGAGCCTGGATCGCATCCACCCCGCCCTGCGTGAGTTCGAGGCGCTGTCCCGCTCGTCGGTGGGCCGCTACCGCCGGGGTGCTCACGAGGCGGCGGCGGTGCTGTGCGAGCGGACGCGGGACTACGTCGGCGCGCTGCACCACTACTTTGAACTAGAGTACGACCTCGATTACGCGTACCTACTGGATGTGCTGGCGCCTCGAGAGGCACTTCTCTCGTTTGTGACGCGCTACCCTCGGCATCCCCGCCGGGAGCTCGTCATCTACAGCCTCGGGATCCGTCAATTCCGAGAGGGTGACTACGCTGCGGCGTCGCAGACGCTCTCTCGCGTCCGCACCTTTGCGGCGAAGGTCGAGAACTCCGTCCACGTAGCCACCTCCCGGGGAAAGCCGCGCGTGAGTCCGGAGAAGGCGGCGGGGATGCTGCGGGCGTGGGATCAGGCTCGGTCGACCGCCAGAACCGCCGACCAGCGTGCGCGAGCCGCGTACGACGCGGCCGCCTTCATCTTCCACCAGCGACACCTGCTCTTCTACAACGCCGCGCTTTGGGGGGGACACTACACGGAGATGCCGGATGAAGGGCCGACCCCGCGCCGAGCGGGCCGAACCTGGGCGTTTGACATGCAGGGCGGTCCGTACGACCCGAACGATCCCCAGGGAGAACTCGGTCCCTCCGAACAGGCAACCCTCCGACGCTACCATGAGCGTCACGCCTGCCTCTGGCAGGCGCTTCAGCGATTTCGGCGGGTCGCAGAGAGCTTCCCCCGCTCGCCGGAGGCGCCGCGGGCCCTCTACTCTGCAGCGCTCTGTTGCAGCTTCCTCCAAACACTGGATTCCTATTGGAGCAACTCTAAGCTGCCCTTCTATGCCATGGCTATTGGTCACTACCACCAGATACAGCGCGACTATCCCGATCATCCGCTGGCCGCCGCTGCTCGACGCTTCGGTGGGTCTCTACAGGCAGCCCAGAGTCCGTGAGCCGGCGCTCTGGCCCTCCGGGCCCGCGAGTTCGCTTGACGATCGTGGCGATCAGCGGCTGCCTTGGCCTCGTCGCCCATGCCGCTCTGAGCACCGGCCATGAGCGGGTTGTGCCCGTGGGGGTCGAATCCCGTCTGTTCGCGCTGCCCCCACAGATCACTGTCTCGTTCATGTCCACAGCTCGGCAGCCGAACTCGGTCATCCTCGTGGCAGAGGTGCCGCCCTCGGCCTCTACCTCCCTGCTCTTCCCTGCCTGGCCGATGGAGTGGGCGCCCGGCACCGCACGGCGCACGCGGCCCTTCAGCATCGGTGGCACCTGGGCCATCGATGGCCCATCTTTGGTGCGGATCTGGCGATATGCCGCCGATCGCGTGGGCGAGGAGGGCGATCTGTACGGGATGGGGTACCGGCTCGAAGTCAAGACCGGGAGAACGATCCGGCAACCCGACGACTTCCTCGACATGACTTCGGACGAGACGGAGCTTGTCCCACCCGTGGCGCCGGGGCTTGAGACGGCGCTTGATGGCGGCACCGGGCTGTACAGCAGAGATGTCAACAGCCGCGGACGAACCGTGATACTGGCGACTCTCTCCGGCCCGGATTCCGGGTCATCGGGTCCGAGCGACCAATCCATTGTTGCCGTCAGCAGCGACCCACTCCGGACGGTGTTGCCGCTCACCCACGGCTCTGACCCGGGACTTTCCTCGGATGGCCGGCAGCTCTTCTTTCTCCGCGGCGGGGCGGTCTGGGTGTTGCGACTGCGCCGCCCGCTGGACCAACTGCTGGACGAGTCGGCCGCGCCGATCGAGATCCCCGAGGGAGTGGAGTAGCGCGCTCGGCCGCGGTGCGTAGGCCCGGCCACAAACGGCGCTCCGGATGGGCTGCAGGATGGGGATACAATCTGTCCGTAGCGCGGGTGAGCAGGCAGGCTTGCCCGGGCAGAAGGGCCGTGGGAGGGGACGACTTTGCGGCGCGAACGTAGCGGTGCCCTTACTCTGCTGGAAACGATGGAGGACGCGCTCCTGTGGGGCGTCCGGCTAGCCGGATTAGCCGTCCTTGCCATCGTCGGCTACTACCTCTACGCCATCTTCTTCCAGTCCGAGGTGCTTTTTCGCGGCGCAAGCCAGGGCGTGCCGATGCCGGCCGCCGAGTACCAACGGCACCTGGCGAACATCGATTCCCTGTCTCGCGTCCTCATGATCAGCGTGATCGTGGGGATGGTCTGCAGCTTCGGACGCTTCTACTCCTTTGCGGAAACCGGCGTCATTCTGCTGCTGCTGGGGGTGGGCCTTTTCTACGGCGTGCCCTACATCATCCACACCAACGGCGGGTCGGGCTCACCACCGCCCGCATTGCTGAAAATCGGCGACCCGAAGCGGTTGCTGGCTACCAACTTCGCCTTCGCGGGCCTCGTTTTGATCGCAGGTAGTAGTACGTTTCTGGTTGGGCATATTGTGTACTTCCTTGCCAATGCGGGGAAGCGCCGTCCTCGAGCCAACGAGGAAGCAGCGAAGACCGCCAACCAGGTCAAGAAAAAGCAGGATCAGTTTCTGGGACCGTGCTGGGCCCTGCCCTTCTGCCGGGACACAGACAAGGAACTCTGCCCCATCCGCGCCACAAAGAAGCCGTGCTGGCGCACGGGCCGCGGCTGCTACTGCGACCAGAACATCATCCTCACACTCAGCGGCGGCAACGTCTACCAGGCAAGCCGCGGCTCGGCCGGCTATATGTCTCGCGCCGCCGCCATTGCCCGGCCGAAGTCCGGGTCGGAGAAGCGCGAGCAGTGTCTCTCCTGCCCTGTCTATCTGCACCATCAGAGCCAGAAATACCGAGTGCTGGCGCCTGGGGTGGTGCTGCTGGTCGTCCTGGTCCTTGTCCTCTTCTGGGGGACCATTCAGGCCGGTTACCCGGCCGTCATCACGTCATTTGGGCTGGCCGTTTCGGGTTTCAGCTTTGGATCCAAGGCGGGCGAAGTGCCTCCCTGGGCGAAAGACATGGCTGAAACGCCCGGGATGATGTGGATGGTCCTGTTCGTCCTGACGGCGATCGTGGTCGCCTACGCCGTGCAGGCCGTGGAGTGGGCCCTCTATCGCCTGGGTCTCTGACGGGGTCCGGGCGACATCTCCGATCAGGGCCTCATCCGGGGCCGATGCGGACGGGAAGCCCCGCCGGACCGATCCAGCACGGGACCTCGGGGTACTTCGCCGCCAGAAAAGCCGCAAAGCGCTTCGGGTCTTCGGAGTTGCCGGCGAACATGTCGTAGTGCGTCGGCACGGCTAGCTTCACCCCAAGGTCGCCCGCCAGCTCCACAGCCTCCTGGTAGGACATGTTGCCGAGGCACCCGGCGAGGTAACGCTCGGCATCCCTGCCATTGATCGGGAGGAAGGCCGCGTCCAGCGACCAGCGCTGCAGCACTCCGCGCAGGCCGTCCCACGCCAGCGTGTCCCCGCTGTGGTAGATCGTGACACCATCGGCGCTGACGACAAAGCCGAGGAAGGGGAACCCCTCGAGGCTCTCGTGGAAGAACTCGTGTCGAGCTTTCACGCCGGTGACCTCCCACCCGTCGATGTCCACTGTCTCCAGGTGGCCGAGGGTGATGAGCCGGTCCTCCGGGATGCCGAGATCCAACGCCCGTCGGCGATGCGGTCGCGGGACGACAAAGCGGGTCTGCGTGCCCTGCGCGGCGATGCCCGCCACGGCGTAGGGATCCAGGTGGTCGAGGTGGTCATGGGTCACCAGACAGAAGTCGGCGAACGCGGCCTCCGCAGGAGTAAGCAGCGGGGGAGTACGCCGATCCGGATGGCCGGCCAGGAAGGGATCAATCAGCGCAGTCCGGCCCCCCAGCTTGAGGATGAAGCTGTGCTGGCCCATCCACCAGAACCACCCATGTCCCGCCGCACAGTCCGCCTGCTGGACCGAGCGGACCAAGTCCATCCCGGTCTTGTGTACCTCAACCATCGAATCCTCACTCCATCTCCACGGCCGCCGTGGACGGGCGCCGCGAAAGAACCATGGCAGCCGTCACGGCAGCCGCGCCGCCGGCACCTCCGACAGCGAGCGCTATGCCCTCCTGTCCCGGCCGTCCGGCAAACCATCCCGCCGCGCCAGTGCCGACGAGGAAGCCTAAACTCCATGCCAGGTGCCCCAGCCCAATCAATCCCGCACGTGTCTGATCGGTACCGAAGCGGTGGATCAGACTCGACATCGCTACGGAGACGGACCAGGCCCCACACGCCCCGATCGTGCCGAAGAGCCAGAGGGCCCATACCTGATGCGCCATCAGCGCCCCGCCTACCGCGGAGATCGTGACCGCGACCGTCGCGATGACGAGAACCGGCATGACGCCATGTCGATCGACCCACCGCCCGGCAAGGATCTGGCAGACACCGGAAGCCGCCAGGTTCCAGGCGGTGTAGGTCGCGGCCGCACTCGCCTGATGGGTGAGGCGGAACAACAGCAGGGGTGTCAGCAGAGTGACGGCTCCCCAGTAGAGCGTTGGTCCCATTCGGAGCACCATGATCCACCGGGCGGTCGACTCACGCATCACCGCGGTGACGTCAGTGGGCTGCTGCGAGGAGCTCCCCGCGTTGGAGCACGCTCGCGGCAGACATCGCGCCGCCGCGACCATCAACATCAGTTGCCCCACAACGATCACCATGCCAATCACCGTGAAACCTGCGTGACTGCCGCCTGGGATGGAGCGCATTGCCGCACCGGCCACCGCGTTGCCAAGCGCGTTGCCCGCCGTCCCGGCGGTGAAGAACCAGGCGGTGGCGAGGCCCAGCCCTTCGGACGGGACGGCGTCCATCAACATCGACTGACCAGCAACAGCCCCCAGCCCGAAGCACACACCGGCGAAGAGTGTTAGCCCCCCGAGCAACGGAGGCATATCGGAGAGGAACATGCCGCCGGCTGCAACGACCCCGGACATCCCCAGAAGGTATGCCGTCCGAACCCCAGTCCGTCGAATGATGGACGCACTGAGGAATGCCACGACGCCCCCGAGCACGACGAACAAACCGCGCACCGCCGCTGTCACACCGGGGGGTTGGCCAAGCTGGCTCTCCACGTACACGGGGAAGAGCGAGAACATCGGTGCGACCAGAATCCCAGAGAGCAACTGCAACCCGAGGAGCACACGCAGCTCCGGGGTCAGCACCGCTCGCGGCCCGAGTTCTGGCGGCTGACTCACGGGTTAGGCGGGGAGGTGCAGATCAGGATCTCCAGAGTCTCATCGCCGGTGTTTTCGATCCCGTGCTCACACCAAGGCGGGAGGTGAATGAAATCTCCGGACCGCACCCGGACCTTCTCACCCGCGAGCGTCATCGTGCCCTCGCCCTTAAGGATGACGTAGCACTCCTCCGGCCAGTGGCTGCCGGGCTCGAGGACCACGTGCGGGGGGACAAAGAAGACGACCAGGCCGAGGTTCTTCGCGGGCGCATTCGGATTGACGGGGTGCACCACACGCACGCCGATCCCGTCGCACCCTGGATAGCGAACCGGCACGCCGTCGCTAACGCGCACGATGTTTGGCTGGACCGGCTCTGTCGGCCGCGGGATCGGCGACTCGCCCGCATCATACCCCTTGAAGTCCGTAATCTTCGCCATCCGCGTCTCCTACCAGTCCCGGGTGTACCCCGACAGCCAGCCCCCATCGACCGGCAAAACAACGCCATTTACGTAGCTAGCCCCAGGGGAGACGAGGAAGTGGACCGCCGCCGCGATCTCCTCCGGGCGGCCCGGGCGCCCCAAAGGTATGTGGCTGATCAGGCTGGCGGCCTTTTCGGTGTAGGCACCATCCGGCCCGTAGAAGAGGGCTTCTGTGCCACGGGTCAGCGTCGAGCCGGGCGCGACGGCGTTCACGAGGATCCCGAGGGGCCCCAGTTCGAGGGCCATTGACCTGGTCAGGTTGGCGACACCCGCCTTCGCGGCGACGTAAGCGCTCTGCAGCCGCAGCGGCACGAGCCCGGCGATCGAGCTGATGTTCACGATGCGGCCACCGCCGCCGCGAATCATCTGGGGGACGAACGCCCGCGTGCTGAAGAACACCCCGGTGAGGTCGACGTCCAGGATCCGCTGCCAGTCATCGACAGAGTATTCGTGGATCGGCTTACGGTCCGAAGCCGTATTGATGCCGGCGTTATTCACGAGGATACGCACAGGGCCGAGCAGCCGCTCCAGGACCTCCGCCTCCGCCAGAAGCGCCTCGGCATCCGTCACGTCCGCCGCGACGGCATGGCAATTGCCGCCCGCCCCGCGCACGCTGTCCGCCGCCGCATGCGCGGCCGCCTCCTCGCGGTCGACGATCACTACCTGCGCCCCGTCGTGCGCGAGCGCGTCGACGATGGCCCGCCCAATTCCATTCGCCCCACCGGTGACTACCGCCACCTGCCCGTCCAGTGCCCGCGACATCGATATCCCTACCCCCGCAGATGCCGCGATCCACGGCTACCCGGCCGCATTCACCATCCCGATCGGATCTCCCTCTGTGCGGTCGGCAGGGCCGGCCTGCAACCGGAGCGAACATAGAGCCGTCCTCATGTCCGTGGAGTTGCCACTCATGTTCTACCGACGTCTACTTCTCATTCCCCTGCTCGCTCTACTGGGTTCCGCAGCCGTAGGGCAGGAGCCACCAGCCCCCGCATCCGATGAAGTCTCCCTGATCTACCGCTACAAGATCGGTCAGGTGACGCGCACGCGATCCACCACCAAGGCGGATGCCAACATCTCGCTGGTCGGAGGCACGGCGGGCGGAAGCGACATTCCCCTGGTCATCAAGATCGTAACGTCGGAAACGGAAACCACCACTGGGACGCGCCAGGGCACTGCAACGCTCCGCAAAGACGTCGGCTCGGTCACCTACTCCATCGATCAGGCCGGGGTGCCGGTGGTCGCGCGCTTCGTAAACGGGAGAATTGTCTCGGCCTCCGCGAACGGCCTGGCGCTTCCCCCAGACCAGCGCACGAAGCTGGCAGAACAGCTCACCGCCAACAGGAAGTTCGAGTCGCGCACCCTCCGGCGAAGTGCGGTCGGGCGAACCACCGACACCGCCGGGGTCCCCGACGAAGACAGCTTCGCAACTCTCTTCATCGCCCCGGATAAGCCCGTGAAGATCGGGGAAACATGGGAGCACACGGAGCGCATCAAGCCCAGCGCGTGGGGTATCCCCGCGTCCGCCGCCATAGCCGGCCTGGAGACGCGGGTCCAGCACACGCTCAAGTCCGTCGAAGAGAGGGACGGTCGCAAGCTGGCCGTGGTGGATACGTCGGGGAGCCTCACGGGCGATAGCGCGACGACGGGCGGGGTGCAGCAGAGCTTCACGGGTACTACCCGGTTCGACATCGCCGCCGGCCGGCCGGTTTCCGGCCAGTATTGGATAGACGTTACTCAGGAATTGCCGGCATCCGCGCTCAGGTTGCCGCCCGGTGCAGCCGAGTTCGCTCGCGTCGTCGCCGTCGTGGAGGTTAAGATGGAGATCACCCCGGTGGCCACCAAGCCGACTCCCGCGCCGAAGAAGAAGAAGAGGTAGTGCAGATGATTTGTCCCAGATCCCGATTCGGTCGCTCTTCCACGTCAGGCACTGGGGGTCACACTCTCTCCCTCCGGCCGGGGGCAGCCGGTCTGCTCGCTGCTGTGGTGGCAGCGCTCTTCGCCGCCGGCTCGGCCAGGGCCCAGGCACCGGGCATGCCGTGGAGGCTGGCCTTCAAGTTCAAGCCGGGCCAGGTTCAGCACTTTCGCTCGGTCGCCAAGACGGACGTCAGCCTCTCGCCCGAGGGGCAGGGCGGCGGGCTTGGCCCGATCCCCATCAATGCCACCACGGTGATGCTCGCCTTTGAAAAGGTCGTCTCGGTCGAGGGTGGGAACGGGAAGCTCACCGCCGGTGTGCCGTCCATGACCCTCACCACAGGCGCTTTCGGGATGAGCATCGTGGTAAAGACGATCAACGGCAAGACCGAGGTTCTCATGAATGGCCAGGCCATGCCGGGTGCTGCGGGCCTGGGCGGCATGCTCGGCGGGGTCCCCGGTGATGTGTCGCTGGTGCGGACCCCGCTCGGTGCCACGCTGGAGGGTGAAGCTGGAGGATTCGCCGGTGCCCCTGCCGGGATTCTGACCCTACCCGAAGCGGCCGTGAAGATCGGTGAGACGTGGGAGGTTCAGCGCAAGCTGGCTCTCAGCCTGCCTCGCGTCGGCCCCGCTGCGGCCGTGCCCGCCATCGACGCCACGATCCGCCACACGCTGAAGTCCGTCGACAAAGTTGGGGGCCGATCCGTAGCCACCATCGAGGTTGCGACGATTGAAGCCCCGCCACCGGTGCCGGCCCCTGCAGCGCCGCAGGGTGGAGACATGCCCCCACCCTTCCGACAGAAGATGAACGGGATCTTCAAGTTCGACATCGATCGTGGTGTGGTGCTGAGCAGCACCGTCAAGCTGGAGCTCTCGGGCACATTCGACCCGTCGGCCGCGGCGGCCGCGGCGGGCGCGGCCGGTGGGGCGGCTCCCGGGGGTGCGGGTGGCGGCCAACCTGGAGGCGGACTCGGCGGTCTACTCGGCAGCGGCCCGATGAAGATCGACGGTTACACCGAGACCACTGTCACCGAGGTCCCCGCGCCGAAACCGCCGGGGCCGGCGGCGAAGAAGCCGAGTACGGTCCCGACGAAAAAGCCGACGCGAAAGCCGTAGGCAGGTACGTCGCGCTTCCCTGAGCGACCCGGGGGAAGGCCTGGCCGTCCTTCGATCAGAGAGCCCCGCTGCCCCACCACGTTGGGAACAGCCTCACCTGCCGCGACAGAGCCGGAGTTCGGACTTACTCGCCCTCCGGCTGGGTCAGACGGAGGGCGACTCCCGATCGCAGCGATGCCGGCGGGACGACGGCATGCCGGACCCTGGGACCGCTGAGCTCCAATTCGGCATGCGCGAAGCGCCCCAGGACTGTTGACCAGCCAGGTACGTCGTCGATGAATCCCGGGTGTCTCGGGACTCCGTCACAAGACGGAGTACGAGTCCGTTTTCGAGAGATGGAGCACGAACCCGCCCCGATCAACTGACGGTGTCAGGCGGAACGCGGAATTCCTCGGGCGACGATCCCGGCAGGGCCCTTAGCGATCACCAGCCTTGTGCAGATGGCCCGGGGCGTTCTCCGGGCACGGTACGTCGTCTCCCATCGCGCCGTCGCCATAAGGGAGCGTAACCCACCATCCGATCGCCGCTCCATCGGGATGCAATCCCCGCGCCGAGGGTTCGCCGTAAGTTCGCCGGAAGGAAGCCTTCGCAGGGTGCGCGAAAACCTGTCCCGGCGGGAGCGAAACTGCCGGCCGCAACCGGGTTCCGCGCGTGCGTCTGACCAGTTGCCGATACCCGCCTGGAGAGTTGGGGTTCAGCCCATGATTAGGTGGCATGGCCTGTTGGCGGCTTGTGGGACTCTGGCCCTCCTCGCCGCGCGCGTCTCCGCGCAGATGCCCGGGCAGCTTCCGCCCGAGCCGCCGGCGCCGGCCGCCGGCCCGGCCGTCCAGGCGCTGCTGGATGAGGCGGCGAGACTGGCGAACAAGCCTGCCGAGGCTCTGGTCGTGGCGGATCGGTCACTGGCCGTCGCGCGCGAGGGAATCGACCTCCCCGGATTGGCCGGGGCACACCGCATGCGAGCACTCCGGCTGGAGGATTTGAAGAAGCCCGACGAGGCCAAGTCTGCCTGGGAAGCAGCGGGCGTCGCCTGGAAGGCCGTGGGGGACGGTCCGGGGCAGTTGGAAGCCCTGGTGCGCGGTGCGCTGCTGGCGCCGGACGCCGCCCGTCGCGACGCGGGGATCGATGCCGCCATCGCCCTGGCCACCGCGGAGGCGCGGCGCCCGCTGGCCGCCGCGGCGGCGCTTCACGATGCCGGGGAGCATGCCAATGACCTGAACCTGCCGGGGCCGGCACGCCGGTTGGTGGAAGCCGCCCTGGCTCGCCGGGCGGCGCTGGCCCCGGGCTCCATCGCCTTGGCGGACAGCCTGAGTCTGCTCGGCTACCTGACCTACGCCCGAAGGGATCCGGTTGGCGCGAAGCGCTACTGGGAGCAGGCCCTGGCGATCTTCGAGAAACTCGCCCCAGGTTCCCTCAACCTCGCCCGATCTACTACCCCCGGGGTGCCGAAATCGTCTGCAGCGTCGACGGGACGAACCGGCTGCGGCTGCGTCGAGCCGAGTCGCCGGACGGCGAGGCACTGGTTACCCATGACGGGGCGCGCGTCAGCGCTGACGGCTCCTTGCTGATCCAACCCTCAACGAAACGGCTGCACCCCTCCATCCGCGAACAACTGGAAACGTGGACGGATCTAGACTGGGAGCGGAGGACGGGATACCTCCGTCGGGGAGGCGGCATCCAACTTCGTGAAGGGCAGCCGGTCGGCACGGACCCCGAAATGAGTTTTCACAACTTCGTGACCCGTTATGGAGGCGGCTGGCTAAGCAAGCCGGATTGGAGTTGATGTCCGGCAAGGGTCTCCTGCCTGCGGCAGCAGGCTACGACGATTTCCGAACACGATCAGCCCACAGCGGCATGCCAGACCCTGGGAGCGCTGAGCTCCAGCTCGGCATGCGGGAAACGCCCTGACGACCGGCCCCAGCCAGGCACGCAAGCCCCTGGGACCGCTGAGCTCCAGC
>CAZSRZ010000120.1:0-15707 GCA_964609085.1 uncultured bacterium
GAGTTGGTCAGTCGACATACAGGAACTCGTTGGAACTCAGTAGCTGTTGACAGAGATTGGTGAGTGCGGCGGGTTCCGCCTTCTCCGCCCCAACCGCGCCCCGCAACAGGTCGGCCTGCCTGCGGAGGAACTGCAGGGCGACGGTGGTCTCGATCGGGGTCGCGGAACGTCCGTAGGCGAGTTGCCAGGCCCGCGCCACCTGTTCGGCCGCACCTTGCGGCGCCTCGCGGCGCACGCGCTCGGCAAACCGGCCGGCATGGCTGAGCACGAACTCGCTGTTCATCAACATCAACGCCTGCGGCGCCGAGTTGGAGGTCAGCCGACGGTCGCAGTTGACGGACATCACGGGCGCATCGAACGCGACGAGAAACGAGATCGGCTTGCTGCGCCGGGCCTGAAGGTAGACACTCCGCCGCGGGAGATCGTCGCGGGCGGCGACCTGCCCGACAGCGTCCTCGACCAGGGCCACAGGCGGGCCGTACATCGTCCGGTCCAGCCGGCCGCTCGCCAGCAGCACCCGGTCTCTGAGTGTTTCGGCGTCGAGGCGGTGCACGGGGTAGCGGCTCAGCAGCCCGCCGTCGGTGTCGATGGATCGTCGGGCCGCATCCGCGGAGGAGGACTGGCGATAGACGGTGGAGAGCATGATCGTGCGGTGGAGGCTCTTCAGGCTCCAGGCACCACGCACCAATTCGTCCGCGAGCCAGTCGAGCAGTTCGGGATGCGTCGGCAGTGTCCCGAGGCGACCGAATTCGCCGGGCGTCTCCACGAGACCCCGGCCGAAGTGGTGCATCCAGACCCGATTGGCGAGCACCCTCCCCACGAGGGGGTGCGTGCCGTTGACGAGGTGCCGGGCCCAGGCCAGCCGGCGGCCGCTGGTGGGCAGCGTGGCAGCCTTCTCCGGGATGTCGACTCGCTGGCCGTCTGGGGCGGCGATGGTGAGATCTCCGGGGGCGATCGGCTGCTTCGGCTGACGATAGTCTCCCCGGTAGAACAGGTGGGTGACGGGGAGCACGCCGGGGGCCTCGTCCAGAACGCTGACGAAATCCTCGACCGGTCGTTGTGCGCGCTTCGCGTCGATGCGGGACTGATCGCCCTTCAGTTCGTCCGCGGCGGCCTGGTTGTACTGGTACAGCACGCCCGGCGAGATCAGGAGCTTGGGGTTGTTCGCCACCAGCAGCCTTTGTTCCGGGGAGCGTTTGTCCCCGGCGGTCTGGACAGCGGCACGCAGCTTTTCCCGCTGGTCGGCGGGGAACTTCTGGAGTTCCACCTCGAATGCCTGGGCTACCAGGCGGGCCTGCTTCTCATCGAACGCCGCCTGCAGCTTCCGGACCTCGGCATCCACCTCCGCGGCCCGGGCGCGGTCCGCATCTGTGTAGAGGGAGAGCAATCGCTGCCCGGGTGCCCGCCAGTGCGCGGGGTCCAGAGCGGGCTCGAAGATAGCGCGGAGCCGGTAGTAGTCGGTCTGGGGGATCGGGTCGTAGCGATGGTCGTGGCATTGGGCGCACCCGACACTCAGGCCGAGCAACGTGGAACTGACAATCTTCAGCGTGTCTCCGACCACCTGGTTGGTGCCGGCCGGGTCAGCGCCGCCTGCCGCCGAGTCGGCCGCGGTGCGGAGGAAACCCGTAGCGACCAGTGAGTCGATCTGTGGAGGGGTCAGGTTGGTCCAGGGTCGCGGCACCAGCTCGTCGCCCGCCAGTTGCTCGGTGATGAACCGATCCAGCGGTTTGTCTGCGTTGAGGGAACGGATGACGTAATCGCGGTACTTGTAGGCATAGGGTCGGGGGGAATCGTCGCTGCCGTTCCCCTCGGAGTCGGCGTAGCCGGCCACGTCCAGCCAGTGCCGGCCCCATCGCTCGCCGTAGTGGGGCGACGCAAGGAGCCGGTCGATCAGGGCTTCGTACGCCCCAGCGGAGTTGTCCTTGAGAAATGCGTCGGTCTCTTCCGGGGTCGGCGGCAGGCCGGTCAGGTCGAGTGACGCCCGGCGGATGAGGGTCGACCGGTCGGCGTCAGGGGCGAAACCGAGACCCTTCTCTCGCAGCCGACGCAGGACGAAGGCGTCGATCGGCGTTCTCACACGCGCCCGGTCGGCCACGGCCGGCTTCGGCGGCACCGGCCGGCGCACAGGTTGGAAGAACCAGTAGGCTCGTTCCACCGGCGAGATGTCGAAGCCCTGGGGAAGCTGGGTCGGCTCCACGCGTGAGGCCGGGGCGCCGGCCGCGATCCACCGCTCGATGACCTCGATCTTCTCGTGCGGCACCTTTTTGGGCGTCGGCGGCATCTGGCCGCTCTGCATTCGGCGCAGCATCAAGCTCTTCGCGGGATCTCGCGGCACCATCGCCGGCCCGGAATTCCCTCCGAGCTGGAGGAATCGGCGGAGGCGGAGATCGAGCTTGCCCTCCAGCCGTTCGCCGGCTCCGTGGCAGTCCAGGCAGTATTCCTTCAAGATCGGCCGCACGTCGCGATCGAAAGTCAGCGCCTTCGCAGCGGGCTCGGCCAGCGCCTGGCCGACGCCGAGGGCAGTCAATGCGACCAGCACGGCCGCCAGACCCCAAGACGAAACCCCCCTCGACCGCCGGACATTCAGAAGCATCGATCCTCACACCGCTCAGCACGGGCCTTCGCCTGATTGAGAACCGGACGACGCGCCCACGTTGCACCACTCCCGCCGCGTCGCGAAAAGTCAGCATGACGACAAGGACGCTGCACGCCGCGCAGCATCGTAGCAGCTTCAGGGTATCGTCGGCTCTCGAGTGGCATCGCCTCTTGTGCCTGACTGAGGGCGGTGCCCCGCATGCCGGCAGGACGTCGGCGCTCCCGGGGGGGAGGTCTCGCCGTGCGTCAACTGTTGCTCCTGGTCCTCATGTTTGCCGCCGGCTCCCTGCTCCCGTCTTCGCGGGAGGCGGCAGCCCGCCCCTCTCCCCAGGTGCTGGTCGAAGTCCGCTTCGTGACGGTCAGCGGTGAGTTCAGCCGCGGCTTCGGGATCAACGACTACGGAGAGATCGTCGGGCAGTTAGGGGCGGCCAATGGGAACCCCGCTCAGGCGTTCCGGGCACCGCTGGACGGGCCGGCCACCCCGCTGCCCGGTTTGGCGGCGAACCGCGAGTCGACTGCCTATGGCATTAATGTGCGTGGCTTCATTGCGGGGAGCGCGCTGGACGCCAACGGCGTGGAGCACGGCGCGATCTGGTCTCCCGAGGGCCAAATCCGGGACGTGCATCCCGCAGGCTTCGAGTCGAGTGTCCTCTACGGCATCAACGACCAGAATGTCGCGGTGGGTCGGGTGATCGATCCGGCGACGGGACTATCCCGTCCCTGGATCCTCCCCGAACTCGGTGACGAAGTCATTCTGCAGGTCGCCGCGGGGAAGAGTCAGAGCCTCATCGGAGTGAATAACGCCGGTCAGGCCGTGGGCAATCAGACGGACTCCTTCGGCAATCAGATCGGCATCTACATCCCGACGATCACCGAACCCGAGACTCGACACCCGATCGTGCCCCCCGGCTACTTCGAGAGCCGTCTCCGGGGAATCGACGCTTCGGGCGCCCTGTGCGGTTCGGCCTTCAAGGTTCGCAACTCCCCGATCCCGTTTGTGGTCAAGCCCCAGTTGGGTCCTGGCGGAGCGATCTCGCTCGACATGACCGTCGAGATGGCGGGGGACCTCGGTGCCATCATCGGCTCCGATCAGGGCGCAAGCAGGAGCCTCGGATCGTGCGTATCGCTCCTGCAGGTACCTGATGGCAATCAGTTGGTCCTCGGCGGACTGAAGAAACCAAAAGAACATCGGCTCCCGGTGCTCGGGGAGATCCCGCTGGTTGGCCCACTCTTCCGGTCACGTGGGAAAGCCAACTCGCGGGAGCTGTTGCTCTTCACCACGGCGACCATCATTGATTCGACCGACTCTGATCCCCTCGGTCCTCCGCCGCCTCCCGCGAATCCACGGGGCGGGCTGATCGTGGTGCGGAGCAAGACGAAGGCGGCTGACCGCACGACGAAGGCGACCATCGTCCCCGGCGCGATCACCGACGGGCCTACTCCCGGGACCTTCCGGCAGCCGGTACGGGTCAGGGCGAAGTCGGACCTTACCGGCCCCGTGGTGCTGGCCCTCGACAGCGTTCCCGCGGGTGTCCGACTGCTCAACCTCAGCGGGGTCACCCTGGTGACGCTGCCCCACGGCCGCCCCTTCGTGCGAGTGGGGAGCGGTGACCTGAAGAAGGGCAAGAGCCGCAACGTAGAGTTGCTCTTCGAGGCACCCAGTTCGGACGCGATCAGTTACACACCGACGGTGCTCGCCGGGGGGAATCTGTAGCCCGGCGTTCTTCACGCTCGGGGCCGGCGGTTTCGGTCGGCGGGCTGCCGTTACGGTCTCCCAGACAACGCTCGTCATGGTCCGATGCTCATTTACTGCTGGTGCCCACACCACAGTCCGTCGCGGTCGAGCACGAAACACAACGAGGTTGTGTCCGCCTGGCGAGCTAGCCCATCCCGTCCCAACGGTCACCTCCCCTTCCCAATTCGGAAAAGGCGAGTCCCGACATCGCAATCCCGCCGCCGTCGGGTGAGGCCGAGGCTCCGATCGCCACTTGCATGCTTCTCAGGCCACGGGGGGTATCAGCATCGCAGGGTACCCGATCGAAAAACAAGAGTTGACTATGGCACAAATCGTGCTACGATTTGGACGAGGATGTTATGCAACACTCAATTGACTGCCCGATGTCCGATGTCCGATGCCCGATGCCCGATGCCCGATGCCCGATGCCCGATCGGAAATGGCCACCAGCCCCAGCATCGACTAGTCAACCCGCCTCTGTCGGGCCTTGGCAGAAGCTTGGCGGCCCAGGCTAGCGTAGTATCGTGTCCCACGAAGTCGCAGACTGGGACTAACCTACCGTGAACTCAGATCATCTGAGCGATGCGGGGAACGGGAGCCAGGCCCGGAACCAAGCATTTCAAACTCTGGAGGGAGTCCCATCCCAGCCCGCTAGTGGGGAGTTTGCCGCGCACTTGCGGTTGACATATCTGTTAATGACGGCAGCACTCTTGGGGGTGTGCCTGCTCTGGGTGATGAGCAAGGACCAATTGGCGCAGGCCAGGCTGGCTAGTCAGCGTGCCGCATCCCGGTCCGCTGTCGCACCGGACTTCCCCCGGTTGCTTGCAGCCGACCCCGCGGTTGGACGGTTGATCCCCAGGGGACGATTCGGCGAGATCGTAGACCGGTCAGCCCCGCGACCGTGTCTCCTCGTGTTCGTGGCAGGCTGCGCGTCCTGCGTTCACGCCGACGTGGCAGGGTGGAGGGCGAACGCCGTCGCAAACGGGGCGGACTTCGTCCTGATCACATCTGCCGGACGTGCTGAGAGATCCCTGCTTCTGACGCAGCTCGGGCTCCCAGCTACGACTCGGGTGATTCATCACGCGCAAGATTTGGGTGAACTCAATCTTGTCTTCTCCCCGAGGGCGTATCTGCTCGACAGGCACTCTCGGTTGTTGTGGTTGCAGCGGACAAATGCGGATTTTGGCTACAATCCTTTTTCTGACGACACACTGCGACACGCGCTACTGGGGGTCCCGCATGAAGAGTAACGCTCGTCGAGGATTGAGTCTTCTGGAGATGCTCGTCGTCGTCGCGATCATCGGGTTGCTGATCGCGATTGTCACGGCGGCTGCCTCACCGATCCGTGAGGCAGCCAGGCAGCGGGTTTGCCAATCCAACGTCAGGCAAATTGGCATCGCTATGCGAATGTACATCGACGATTACGGGGGCGGGGAAGCCCAGAAGGGGACGGCTTCCTCCTGCGCCGACCTGGGCATTCCGAGCATCGAGCACCTGCGTGGCTTCACCCTGGAGTATGTGAAAAACCGCAGCGTGCTGTTTTGCCCCGACTACCACGGCGTGCGACCGGCCCGGACGTTGGGGATGACGTACCGGTGGGGCGCGATGGATGGGAGAGGACTGCCGTCGTATGTAAGTTTCTCCAGCATCGTGAAACAGAGAGGGGGAGAAGCCGTAGTCCTGTCTTGCGAACAACACAACGTGACCTGGGACCGTGGGGCGGAACCGAGGTGGGCTCTAAAGCGCGTGATAGTCCTCCGCGCGGATGGAAGGGTTCAGAACAAGGAGGTGCCTATCCAAGACACTTTTCTAACGTGGTGATACGAGGCGGCATCTGCTGCCTAGTCTACTGGAGATTGAGGACCAACATGAATCCTGTACGCGACTGGACGGCACTTCGATCGAGCCGAACGATAATCAGTGCCGCTGTGCTTTCGATCGGCCTGCTCCTTGGTGCCACTGCGGTGCAGGCCACCTGCCCCGGCAGTACCTCATGTCCCCCTGGAGATGAAGAGTACTGTTTTGAGTACACCAGCCAAAGCTGGAACTGCTGCTCCACAGTGGCAGGGCACTGCTGTAAGTACGACTGCTACACTCATACCTATCTCGGCGATTGCCCCGACCCGCCTTATCCGGCTTCGGGACAGTGCATCCAGGAGGTATTCGTGAGTGAGAATCCCACTGCCACGTGCATCTCGAACTCGCAGACTCCCGGCGACAACGGGAAGTGCTTGGAGAGTTAGCCTCGACTCACTCTAGCAAAGGGGATGGCGGGGTCGGCCTGAAGACTGGCCGCCCCGCCATCGTAGTCCAACTTGGGGGTCGAACTCCGACTGCGATGAGGGGAGTGGAATGGGAGTCCGTGTGAATACAGCTCGCCGCATCTTCCCATGGGCAGCGGGCGGATGCTTGCTCGCTCTCGGAATCTGGGGCTACGTCGTGTGGGCGAACTCGCCTTCCCATCTACTCAATCGGGTGCAGGACGCCCTGCGAGTCAAGGATGTGAATGCCCTGATCGAGATGACCGACCCAGCCGAGCTCGATCGCCTCCACCTGGACTCGCACAAAGTGCAGGCCATACTCCGGCAGACGGTGTGGGCTTCAGACAGTGCCGCTCTCCCCCGCGTGACGTTGAGACTGAGGACGCCGCCGGATGTTTACTCCTGGGAGGGCGGCGTGTCTGCATCGGGTCACGAGATCAACATCATCCTCCTGGATTCCCCGGACCACGGGTGGAAACTGCTACTGGGCCACCTGCTGCGATCGACTTGCTTCTGGAAATGGGGTAACCCGGCGGGATCGACCAGATACCGATCGTTGGCCCGAGAGCTGGGAATCGACGGCCTCAGAAGCCCAGACGGCACATATCGCTCCCTGGAGGAGATGCAGCGATCGGCGACCGATGCCGGCATACCGTAGTGCCAGTGGCAATCCACACTGTCGTTCGCACGCGCCCGGCACGCCGGGTCGCAGGTCGATGTGCACAAATGCTGTTCAGCAGGGCTACCTTCGCAGTTCGCTGTGCCGGATCAACCGCAATGGATCTCCGTGGGTCAGGCCAGTGGGGCACATCCCTGACGGGCGTGACGGGCGCTCGGCCGGCACTCCTCGCTGTGAGTTAGAAGTCGAAGGATGCGTGATAGGGTCGCTGCGCCTGGGGCGGCAGACACCACCGCTTGGGGCGGATCAAGATCGTGCCGTGCTTGAACTCCCACTCCATCTCGAAGTCGGCGCACAGCAGATCCAGCGCCCGCGTGAGCGGCTCCGACTCGATGGCCTCCGCCATCCACCACTGGGACCGCACCCACCGCGCCACCGCCTCGCTGTTTTCGTCCTCTCCGTCACGCGGATGGTAGTCCGTTTGGGCGAGGATTGGGATACTTGCCTGCACGGACAGATCCCGCAACAATGGTGCGAGCGGTAGCGCATTCGGTGGCCGGGTTCCCGACTCTCCGCCCTGCTTGAAGCGATAGGCGGAATCCTTCACCGACACCAGCTTCTTGAAGCGGGGATCTCCGGGCTCCGCTGTGGGGTGACGCCGCGCCGCACGTCGTCTCGCCGAAGGGTCCTCACGCGTCCAACCCTCCGCGTAGAGCAGGTTCACCGTCGTCGCCGCGTTGACTCCCCTCACCATCATGTGCACCGTCGGCCGGTCCGGCGTTCCTCCCGTCACAAGCCGGATGTTTCCGTAGCGGAGGTAGTCCTCTTCCGAGTTGCCCTCCACGATGTTCGCCATCGCCAGCACATCCTTCTGCATCGCCTGGCTCAACTGGCCGATCTTGATTTTGGCACGTCCCTCCCTCCAGAGCGCCTCATAGACTGACTCCGGCAGGGAGACACCGACGCGAGCGGCCGGCAGCCCCCGCGGATGGCGCAGCACCCGGGCCATCGCTGGATCCACCGCGTCCAACTCCTGCCGCTTGTCATCCGGCAAAGATGCCATACGCCGGATCAGATCCCAGCGATAGTTGAGCTCCTCCTTGCCCCTCCTGGCCAGCCGCAGGGCGGCATCCTTGCGCGCCTGCCCATCTTTGGATGTGCGGGCCAGTCGATAGGCGGGCGGCTCGCCCGATCCCAGCAGGGTGTGCGCCTGATTCGCCTGCAGTGCTCGGAGCAATTGTCGAAGATCCTGTTGTCCGCCGAATCGAGATAGCGGCGTCGCCGCACACGTCTCCGCCGGCTCCAATCGGATCCGCGTGTGGGTGGAGATCTGCCGCAGGAACCGTGCGAGGTCTCCGCCCATCTGGGTGATGCGGACCGGGCGATCTACCCGGCTATCCGTCTCGAAGAAAGACGCGTACTTCGGCTGGTCGATTCTCGGCGTCGTCCCGGCTGCGGGCACAGCGTCGGCGGGCACCAGGCCAGCCGACGACAGCGCCGCCACGCCGAACAACAGCGAGCAGCCGGCCGCCAAGTTCAGTCGCATGGTTATCTTCCACCCCGACTCAGGGCTCGTTATTCGAGAGATACGCGATGCTGGGAACGATCAGGTCCGGATCCTGGTCGTCGCAGGTAGTCTGCACCTTGTACTGCATCGTGTGGAATCCGGTGACGTCCTTCGTATCCGGACTCGGATCAAAGTAGTAGGTGACGGAGGACCCCAAAAGGTCGACCGAATCCATGGCACTCTGCTGGCAGCTCTCCCACACCGGCGGGCTCGAGTTGTTCAGGATGATCGCTGCCCTGTAGTAGATCCGACAACCCTGGTAGGTTGGCCCATCCGGATTGATCGTCAACTGTGCGGCCGTTGAGCCGCTCCAGTCATAGTGCGAGTCGCCCATCCCGTTGTTGGAGCCGGAGTAGGCAAGCTGTCCGGAGAAGGACCACCATTCGGTTCCGTTGGTGTTCCATGTGGATCCGCAGATCGCTGTGCCCGCTTGCACGGCCGACACGAACACCAGCGTTACGAGCAGGCTCAGGAGCGCAGAACGCCCCCCCCCACCCATGGCGTGAACATGAGGTTACCCTTTCGATTGTGAACATGAGCCGAGACAATTATCTGCCGGCCCAGCCGCATCAGACACCCGGTCCCGATCGATGTTTCTGAGTTTTATTCATGTAGCTTACACTTCGGTACCTGTCTGGTCGTCACGTGGCTCGCCTCCCGCAGGAACGAGAATGGCGCGAGCGGGCCAACCGGCATTTCGGCCGGACCGCCGTGATGCTGGGACGGCATCACCAGGTGCAGGTCAGGATGGGGACGCCTGTCCACCCGCCCGCCGAACCGCGCACACGGTTCGCGGGTTCGTGGCTCTCCACCAGATTCCACCCCTCCGACCGAGAGCCAAGGGCGACTCTTGCCGCTTCGGATCGTGCAGATCCAGCAGCCCATTCAGCCCGAACTCGATATCGAGTCGTTAGACCGTGTGGGCGCCGACCCGTTCGTGCACACTCCGCTGCTCCCCGTAGTAGAGCAGCTTGTTCAGCGCCTGCAGGTAGGCCCGTGCGCTCGCCTCGATCACATCGAGGCTGGCGTGGCGGCCGGTGAAGACCTGGGCTCCCCGTCCGAGGCGAACCGTCACCTCCGCAAGCGCATCGGTGCCGCCAGTGACGGCGCTTACCACGTAGTCGATCAACTCATGCTCGACGGGGATCAGCTTGTCGATGGTCTGGTAGACGGCGTCAACTCCACCCACTCCCGTCCCGACCTCGGTCATCGTCTCGTCGCCATGGCGCAGGCGGACCGTGGCAGTGGGCTGGTGGCCGGGTCCGATGAGGCCGGTGACGACAGTCAGGTATTCCAGGGTGTAGAGGTTCTCATGGAGGCCCTCGTCTTCGGCCATCAGGGCGATCAGGTCTTCGTCGTAGACGACTTTCTTCCGATCGGCTACCTCGAGGAAGCGCTGGTAGGCGGGATTCAACTCGGTGTCTTCCAGGACGTAGCCGAGGTGCTGCATGCGAACCTTGAATGCATGGCGACCACTGCGGTTGGATAGCACCAGGCGGTTGCTCTCCAGCCCCACATCCTCGGGGCGCATGATCTCGTAGGTCTGCTGGGCCTTGAGGACGCCATCCTGATGGATGCCGGCGGCATGCGCGAAGGCATTGGCGCCGACGACGGCCTTGTTTGGCTGGACCATAAAGCCGGTCATCTTGCTCACCAGGCGGCTGGTGCGCATGATTTCTCGGCCCTCAATGCCGGTCTCCACGCCAAACGCATCACGGCGCACCCGGAGAGCCATCACGATCTCTTCGAGAGCGGTGTTGCCGGCTCGCTCGCCGATGCCGTTCACGGTGCACTCGATCTGTCCGGCACCGGCCTCGACTGCAGCCAGGGAGTTGGCCACGGCCAGGCCCAGGTCGTTGTGACAGTGGCAGGAGAAGATCGCCTTCTCGGCACCGGGCACCCGGTCTATCAATGCACGGAAGATGGCCCCATATTGCTCGGGAGTGGCGTAGCCGACGGTGTCCGGAATGTTGATGGTGGTGGCGCCCGCAGCAATCACCGCCTCCACCACCCGGCAGAGGAAATCCACATCCGACCGCGCGGCATCCTCGGGCGAGAACTCCACGTCATCCGTGAAGTCGCGCGCCCGCTTGACGGCGGCCACGGCCATCTCCAGCACTTCATCTCGTGTCTTGCGGAGCTTGTGCTGGAGATGGATGTCCGAAGTGGCAATGAAGGTGTGGATCCGACCACGCTCCGCACCGCGGATCGCCTCCGCGGTGCACTCCACGTCCTCCAGCCGCGTCCGGGCGAGCCCGCAGATGATCGGGCCCGTGACTTCCCGCGCGATCTGCTGCACGGAGTTGAAGTCGCCCGGAGACGAGAAAGGAAAACCAGCTTCGATTACGTCGACACGCAGCCGGGCCAGTTGGTGTGCTACCTCGAGCTTCTCGTGCGCCGTCATGCTCGCGCCGGGGCACTGCTCCCCGTCGCGGAGCGTGGTGTCGAAGATCCTGATTCGTCGGCTCATCTGACGCCCCCCGAGCATGGCCACCAGCGGCCTACTCTCCGATGTTCTCAAATCGGGTCTGGATCTGCTGCTTCTGGCGCGCGTCGACCTGCTCCTCGACGGCGCGCTTCTCCGAAATCCAGCTCATCTTTCCGCGGAGCTCCTGCCCGACCTGTTCGATGAGGTGCTGCTTGTCCCGGTTGCGGCGGGCATTGAAGACGGGCCGGTTGGTCTGGTTCTCCAGGATCCACTCGCGGGCGAATTCGCCGCTCTGGATTTCCCTGAGGATCTCCCGCATGGCGGCCCGACTGTGCTCATTGATCACGCGATCGCCGCGAGTCAGGTCGCCGAACTCCGCTGTGTCGCTGATGCTGTAGCGCATGCCGGCGATGCCTGCTTCATACATCAGGTCGACGATCAACTTCAGCTCGTGCAGGCACTCGAAGTAGGCGATCTCAGGCTGATAGCCGGCTTCGACCAGGGTCTCGAAGCCGGCCTTGACGAGGGCCGTGGCGCCGCCGCAGAGCACGGTTTGCTCGCCGAACAGATCGGTCTCGGTCTCCTCCTGGAACGACGTCTCCAACACGCCGGCTCGACCGCCGCCGATGGCGGAGGCATAGGCCAGCGCGAGGGCGCGCGCATCCCCGCTAGCGTCCTGGTGGATCGCAATCAGACACGGCACGCCGCTCCCCTCGGTGAAGACGCGGCGGACGAGGTGCCCGGGTCCCTTCGGCGCGATCATGATCACATCCACTTCCGGCGGCGGAACCACCTGGCCGAAGTGGATGTTGAAGCCGTGAGCGAACGCAATCGCCTTACCAGGCTTCAGGTTTGGGCCAATGTGGCTCTTGTAGAGGGCGGCCTGGAACTCGTCGTTGACCAGGATCATGATCAGATCGGCCTGACGCACCGCCTCGTCCACCGTCACGACGGCGAGACCATCAGCGGCTGCGCGGTCCCAACTCTTCCCGGGACGCAGGCCGACGCGGACGTCCATGCCGCTCTCCTTCAAGTTCAGCGCGTGGGCGTGACCCTGGGAGCCGTAGCCGATAACGGCGAGCTTGCGCCCGCGCAGCAATGCGAGATCCGCGTCCGCGTCGTAGTAGATGGTCGCCACAGTCTGTTGTCCTTCGGTCGATGGCCGTTGATGGCCGTTGATGGCCGACATTGCCGGCAATTCAGCACCCGTTAGCCGGGGCGCTCCACTCCTGGCGCGGGATCCGACCCGCGCGCATTCGTCCCCAGCCGTCGAAGGAACAGGCCCCCCGCCACTCCGACGGCCACAAACAGCACGATGTTGATCAGCAGCGCCGCGACACTATCCAGCCCGAGCGCATCCACGATCGCGTTGTAGCCCAGCCAGAGCGGAAAGAGAATAGCCGTCGCGCCTCCAGCCACCACGACCGGGCGACGACGGAGGGCCAGCCCCATCAGCGCGACGACCAGCCCCGCGCCCGAGAGGATCGCCAGCGCCACGCCCACCTGCGTCGAATCGACGAGCTCTTGCTCGGGCATGCCGCTACTCGCTTCCCTTCATTTCCGCCGTCGCCCGGGCACCGCGCGTGAGCACGATCTTGCCGGTGCGCACCAGTTCCTTGATCCCATAGGGAGTGAGCAGTGCCTGAAAAGCATCGATTTTGTCCACCGGGCCGGTCACCTCCACGGTGAGCGCACGCTCGCTCACGTCGATGATCTTCCCGCGGAAGATGTCGCAAATCTGCATGATCTCCGCCCGGCGCTCCGCGGTCGCGGTCACCTTGATCATCGCCAGCTCGCGCTCCACTGAAGGCGTGTTCGTGTAGTCGAACACCTTGATGACCTCGATCAGTTTGTTGAGCTGCTTCTGAATCTGATCGAGAACGCGGTCATCGCCGCCCACCACGATCGTCATTCGCGAGACGCCAGGGTCTTCGGAGATGCTGACGGCCATGGACTCGATGTTGAATCCCCGGCGGGCGAAGAGGCCCGCGACGCGTGCCAGCACGCCCGGAGTGTTCTCAACCAGCGCTGTGATCGTGTGTTGCACGCGTTCTTCGTCCGTTCGCAGAGATCAGGCTTCCGGTCCCAGAACCAGATCGTGGTAACTCTTGCCCGAGGGGATCATTGGGTAGACGTTTTCCTGGGCCGCGACGCGGATGTCCATCACGATCGGCACGTTTTTCACCTGATCGCTCTGATCCAGAGCGTCTGCCATGTCTTCGGGGCTGTTCACGCGGACGCCGGCACAGCCATAGGCCTCCGCCAGGCGGACGAAGTCCGGGTAGTCCCCCAGGTCCACAGCGCTGTAGCGGTTCTGCCAGAAGAGCTGCTGCCACTGGCGGACCATCCCCAGGCTGCGGTTGTTGATGATGGCAACCTTTACGCAGACGCCCTCGGCCGCAGCGGTCATCAGTTCCTTCAGCGTCATCTGGAAGCTGCCGTCGCCCGTGATCAGCCAGACGTCCTTGTCCGGCCTCCCAAGCTTCGCCCCGATGGCGGCGGGCAGCCCGAAGCCCATCGTGCCGAGCCCGCCGGAGGTGACCCACTGGCGCTCGTGGGTGAACTTGTAGAACTGCGCGGCCCACATCTGATGCTGGCCGACATCCGTGGCCACAATGGCATCGCCGCCCGTGTGCTTGTAGATCTGTTCGATGCACCACTGCGGCGAGAGTTCGCCGGGCGTGAGTTTGTAGCTGAAGGGGTAGTCGCGTCGTCGTGCGGCCAGGCGCTCGGTAAATTCATTCCGGGGCCGGGGCTGGACGTGCTTCACCAACTCGCGCAGCACCATCTTGGCATCCCCCACGATCGGGATGTGGGCCTGCACATTCTTGCTGATTTCGGCGGGGTCGATGTCGATGTGGATGACCTTCGCCCCAGGCGCGAATTTGGCGAGGTCTCCCGTGACGCGATCGTCGAACCGAGCGCCGACGGCAATCAGCAGATCGCACTCGTGCACGGCGAAGTTTGCGTATTCCGAACCATGCATCCCGAGCATGTGGAGCGACAGGTCGTGTGTCTCTGGGAAGGCGCCAAGCCCCAGCAACGTCGTGGTGACCATGATGTTGCAGCGCTCGGCCAGCTCCACCAGCTCTTTCTGGGCGCCGGAGTAGACCGCTCCGCCGCCGACGTAGAGCACCGGTCGTTGGGCCTCCCCGATCGCACGGGCGGCCTTCACGATCTGAAGCGGGTGGCCGCGGTAGGTCGGCTTGTAAGTCGGCGTCTCGACGGAGTTGACGGGCCGGTAGTCGATCTCGGCAACCTGGCAATCGCGCGGGACATCGACGAGCACCGGGCCCGGCCGGCCGCTGGAGGCGATGTAGAACGCCTCGGCGATCGCCTCTGGGATTTCCTCGGCCCGACGCACCAGCCGGTTGTGCTTGGTGATCGGCATGGTGATGCCGGTGATGTCTGCTTCCTGGAAGGCATCCGTGCCGATCATCTTCGTCGCGACCTGGCCGGTGATGGCCACGATCGGCACGTTGTCCATGTAGGCGTCGGCGATGGGCGTGACCAGATTGGTGGCGCCGGGCCCCGATGTGGCGATACAGACGCCCACCTTGCCCGTGACCTTCGCGTAGCCTTCCGCCATGTGTCCGGCGCCCTGCTCGTGACGGACCAGCACGTGCCGGATCTCTTCTTCCTCGTAAATCGCGTCGTAAAGGGGAATCACCGCACCGCCCGGGTACCCGAACATCACCTGTACCCCGTGCAGCTTCAATTGCTCCAGCAGTGCTCTGGCGCCGGTCATTTTCATAGTCCGGGTCCTCCTCCGTCGCGTCGCAGCCGTTGGCTGGCTGCCGCAATGCCGCCCAACGCCGGCCAGAAAACAAAATAGCCCCTCATCCTAGGGACGAGAGGCGCGGCCTTCGTGGTACCACCCTGGTTCCCGGTCCGGCACGCCGAAGCGGCCGGAACAGGCACTCCATGGCGCGCTAACGGGCGCCTCCCGGGACCCCCTACTGAACGACGGTTGTTCAGGAGCCGGCTCGGAGGTGAGTTTCGGCGAGTGCCCGTGCCGTCCTCGCAGCCTGGGGACGACTCTCTGGGACTGGGCGGACCCGCCTACTGGTCCTCTTCACAGCCTGTGCAAAACAGATTGTCAGCCCTACCCTATCAGAAGGTTTGGGGAGGGTCAAGCAGAACGGCGCCCCGAATCATCCAGCCCACGTAACCCCTCCGCTGGGAACCGAGCGCGTCAGCGCCGGGAGCGGTGGCACGCGTGTCGCCGGAGGCTACCCCGGGAGCTCTGGCGTCTCGCCGGCCCAGATGTGACGCTGGCACCCCATCGGTCTGAGCAAGCGCCTCCGTACAGAGCCGAGCGCGTCAGCGCCGGGATGCAGCTTGTGCCGAAGTGCCTCGTCCTCGAACTCCGCAGCGTCGTCCGTGACCCAGGGGTTGCGCGACCAGCCTTGGGTGATCGGACTCCAGGACGTATCCGGCTGACGTGGCGGGGATCCCGGCACTGACGTGCTCGGCTCTGAGCCAGAGCGGGCCTGTCACCG
>CAZSRZ010000121.1:0-15076 GCA_964609085.1 uncultured bacterium
CGTAGCTGCCGCCGCCGCCACCTCCGTAGCCGCCGCCGCCGCCGTAGTTACCGCCGCCGCCGCCACCGTAGCCGCCGCCCCCGCCACGAGGCCGGTCTTCGCGAGGCCTGGCCTCATTCACCTTGAGTTGGCGGCCGCTGATGTTGTGGCCGTCCATGGCCGCAATCGCCTCTGCCACCTGGTCATCCGCCACGTCCACGAAGCCGAACCCCTTCGAGCGACCGGTTTCGTTCACCGGCACGGCGGCGCCGCTGGCACCCCACTTTGCGAAGGCGTTCAGCAGATCCTGCTCGGTCATGTTGTAGGGGAGGTTCCCCACGTAGAGCCTCTTGGCCATCCCGTCCTAACTTCCGGACCTCCAGGGGGGTCCGTCCCCACCCGACGCACAGTCCCCGCGAGCCGCGAACTATGCTTGCCGATTCCGCTTGCCTCGTTCCGTTCCCTAATGCCGGAGGGCAGAAGGTTTTTTTCGATCTCGAAGAGCAGTAGAAATCCGGCCCTATGTCACCTGGCACAACAGCGTATCGGCGGCCCCTGCCCGCAGACGCCCGGATCTGAGCGTGGAGCTTTGCCGGCTGTGTGCCCACGGTTTAATACCAGAACTGCCCGATCTTGTCCATTAAGGATTCCGAAGGGTCCAGCCGCCGCCGTGCCGTGGCGGGGACAGCCACGGAGGCACAGTCTACTCTGGAACTGCGAGCCGCGCAGGTCCTGACCCAGGGATGTACGACTCTGGGTCCTGCGCTCTCGGCCGCGCGCATTGAGGCGCTGCGGATCCGCTTCCTCGAACTGATCGACCGGCAGGCGGCGGTTGCCCCCGTCAATCGCGGTGTTGGCCGCCACCAGATGTATCTCCCCTGGGAGCCGCCCTTCGACGACCCGGATCTGTTCGCCGACCCGGAGATTCTCGCGCTGGTCGAACGGCTCCTTGGGACTGATCCGGCACTCGTCTACCACGCTTCGGACACGCCGCTGCCCGGCAGCGAGTTCCAGCGCGTCCACTCCGATACGCGGCTGTTGTTTCCGGAGTACCGCCTGTCGCTGCCGCCATATGGCCTGGTCTTGAACATCCCGCTCGTGGAGTGCTCGGAGACGAACGGCAGCCTGGAGTACTGGCCCGGCGGCACTCACCTCTGGCCGGGCGGAGGCGACATGGAGCAGTTGGCGGCCGGCCTTCCATCCCGACGAGCGAACATGCCGGCTGGATCTCGACTGCTGCGCGACCTGCGGATGTGGCATCGAGGCACTCCGAATCGCGGCGATCTGCCTCGGCCGCATCTCGCATGGGTTTACGTCCGCCCCTGGTATCGGTTTGAGCAGCAGCCGCCTCGGATCCCGGTCGCGGTGTGGGAGGCACTGCCGGAGGATCTGCACCACCTGCTTCGATTTGCGATCGTCGAGCGTTGAGACCATCCAACCAGGAGACAGGCGAGACCACGCCTAATCTTTGAGCAACCAAGATGGCGGCTCGGCCCACGCCGGCTCGCCGGAGTGAACGAATGCCCCTGAGTTGCATCATCGTACAGCGGCCCGCCGCACTGCTGGTGGCGGTCGGGCTCATCGCCTGCTTCGCCGGCTCGAGCCGGACCGTCCGTGCACAGAGCGGGCTCCCGATGCCCGCCCTGCAGCCACCCGGCGTTTCGCCTCACGCGGACTCGGTACGCGACATGGTGCTTCGGGAGAGGCGGGGCGGCTCGCGTGGCCGCCAGGCGCCCGCGCTCTTCGTGGCGCCCGCCGCCGAGGCGTCGCCCGGCGTCCCCGGCACCTCCGCCGCCGACCAGCGCGCTGGCCGCGAGTTTCGGCGACGAGGGGCGTCCGCCCCCCAGTCGGAAGGGGCCGGCTTTGCGGGGATTGACCTCAAGCACCAATTCGATGAACTGGGCGTGGGGAACATTCCGCCGGATGTGCAAGGGGTCGTTGGTCCGGATCACGTCGTGGAACTGTTGAACGGGTCGTTTGCCGTGTTCAATCGGACAGGCACGAGACTTAGTCATGTAAGTCTACGGACGTTTTTCACCCTCGTGGACGGCGCTGTGACCTACCCCCGCAACGGCGCGCTTTCGCCCAGACTGGTCTACGACCGCCGGGCCGGGCGGTGGTTCGCAGCGGCGCTGGAGTTTGGAGAACCGGCCGGACAGGCGAACCACTGCCTGCTGGCGGTCAGCCGAACCTCGGACCCTACTGGCGTCTGGGACAAATACCTGCTGCCCGTGGGCTTGCCCGCTTCCATGGGGCTGACGTACATGACGGAGCGCGTCACGCTGGGACTCGACAGCAATGGTGTCTACCTCGGCCTGAGCTACCTCGGCTCTGACGGATTCACGGTGTTCGGCGGCATTCTCGCTACGCCGCTCTCCCCGCTCATTGGCGGCACTCCGGCGCTGGGCGGGGTGTTCCTCACCACGGGCGTGACGGACATGTTCGGCTGCCCCGCACCGGCGCACAACGGCGACGCCGTGGCGGCGGACGATCCCGCCTGGTTTGTCGCCTCGGATCCGGTGTTTCGATCCAACATCGTCTTCCGAACGCTCACCTGGAGCGGTGGCATTCCCACGCTGGGTTTCGCCGGCTCACTGACGTCCGATGCCTTCGCCGATCCGATCAACGCTCCGGCGCTCGGCAGCACCACCGCTGTGAGCGTTGGCGACCACCGGGTCCAGAATGCGGTGATCCGGTCCGGCAGACTATGGGCCTGTCGCAGCGTTGGGCTGAACAGCAGCGGGACCCAACTCGGCGCAGACCGGACGGGGTGCGAATGGCTGGAATTGGACACATCCGCCGTGCCGCCCTCGCTGACCCAAACCGGCCGAATCTTTGATCCCGCCGCCGCCGATCCGAGGTTCTACTACATCCCCGCCATCAGCGTTTCCGGGCAGGGCCACGTTGCAGTCGTCTTCTCTGGGAGTAAGGCCGCGGAGTACATCGGCATCTTCACTGCCGGCCGGCTCGCAGGCGACGGCGCTGGGCTCACCGGGGCTCCGGTCGAACTCACCTCCGGCGAAGCCCCCTATACGAGCCTCGATGGTCTCTCCCGCAATCGCTGGGGGGACTACGCCTCGATGAGCGTGGATCCCCGGGACGACATGACCTTCTGGTCCGCCCATGAGTACGCCACCAGCCGTCCACCGAGCGACATCTGGGGCACCTTCATCTCTGCCTTGTTGGCTCCTCCGCCGACGCTCGCCAACCCAGGGGCGTCCGCCACACAGGGAGACCTGGGTGCATCGATTTCGCTCTCGGGAACGGGCTTCTTTGACCCGGGCTCCGGATTCCCGAATCGCCTTACCGTGGAGTTCATCGGTGGAGCGCCCAACGGCATCCAGAACGTGGTCGCCGTGGTGAGCAGCCCCACCAGTGTCCTCGTCACGTTTGACGTCGCCGGAGATGCTTCCCCGGGAACCCGCGACATCAAGGTGACAAACCCGGATGGACAGAGCGTGGTGGTGGCCGCCGGGCTCACCGTCATCGCCTCCACCCCGCGCTTCCGGCTCTCTGCCGCCACCTACCAGGTGGCCGAATCATCCGGTCCGGCCGAGGTCAAGGTGCAGCGGTTGGGGGACACCTCACAACCGGCGGACGTCCGTTTCAAGGTAACCGCGGGAACAGCGGATTCGCCTGCCGACTTCGCCGCGCAGGACGTGGTGCTGAGCTTTGCCGCGGCCGAGGCGAGCCGGACCCTGGACGTCGCGATTGCCCCCGACGCGCTGCTTGAGGGAAGTGAGACGGTCAACATCGGTCTCAGCGAGCCATCAATGGGCAACTCGCTGGCCAGCCCATCCTCCGCCGTGCTGACGATTACGGACGAACTCACGCTGACGCGGCCTCAAGACCTGACGGCGACCCCGAATTCCGTCAGTTCCATTCTGCTCGGCTGGACCGACCACACCGGCAACGAGGACGGGTTCCGGATCGAGCGAGATTCAGGCAGCGGTTTTGAGGTGGTAAGCACTACCAGCCCGAACCAGACAACCTTTTCTGACCCCGGGCGGTCGCCGGGAGTGGCCTACACCTACCGAGTCCGGGCCGTGAGGGGAGCAGTGGTCACCGACTATTCCAACACGGCCACCGCGACGATCAACGTCGTCACGCTGTCCACAGCGGTGGTCAGCCTGAACGAGGGCGCCGGCTTCACGATCACGGCCGACAGGATCGGCGACCTGAGCCAGACCTCGTCGGTTACGTTCAGGACGACCGACGGGACGGCCACTGCACCGGGGGACTACGCTTCGCGGAACACCGTCCTGCTGTTCCAGCCGGGCGAGTTTCAGAAGTCGGTCCTCCTGACCGCCGTGGGCGACAACCTCGTCGAGGGCTCCGAGCAATATGGCTACGCACTGACTTCGGCCGTGAACTGCGTGCTGGGATCTCCGTCCTCCGGCACCGTGACGATCCAGGACGACACGGCGACGCCGCGTCCGACAGGGCTGACGGCGGCGATGGCGAGCGAGAGTTCCATCAGCCTTGGCTGGACGGATAACTGTGGGAACGAGGACGGCGTGCAGGTGGAGCGGAAGTCGGGCAGCGACCCCTTCGGCCTGGTTGGCACCGCCCCAGCCGGCGCGACGAGCTTTACTGATCCAGGCCGGACCATTGGCGTCGCCTACACCTACCGCGTGCGCGCCGTGCGCGGCGCAAACGCCTCAGACTACTCCAACGAGGCGACCGCGACGATCATCGTCTTCCGATTGGATGCGGCGACGTACGGTCCGATGGAGGGTACCGGACCGCTGCTCACCATTCAGCGCGTAGGCGGGAGCGCCGGAGCCGCCTCCGTCCGTATCCGCACCACAGATGGAACGGCGACGGCGGGCACCGACTATACGGCCATCGATCAGGTGCTCGACTTCTCCGACGGACAGTCGTCCCGGCAACTGATGCTGGCGACGGCGGGGGATCAACTACTGGAGGGTCCGGAGGAGTTTACCGTCGCCCTCAGCCAGCCTGTCGCGGGCGTTGTCGGGACGCCGGGAAGCGCGGTCGTCACCATCCAGGACGACCCCGTCCCGCCCTCGCCGACCGGCCTGACGGCGATGGCCACCACGGCTACCCGGATCCAGGTCGGCTGGACTGAGAGATGCCAGAACGAAACCGCCATTGAGTTGGAGCGCAAGAAGCCCGGCGAGAGTTTTGCCCTGCTGGTGTCCCTCGCTGCGGATGCGATCGGGCATCTGGATACCACGGTGGAGCCGAACACCGCCTATGTCTACCGCGCCCGCGCGGTCCGATCCGGCGGCCTCGCGTCCAGCTACTCGAACGAGTTCACCGTTTCCACCCCCGACTCGCAGTTCGTCCTGGCCGCGGCTGAACAATCCGCCGGGGAGAGTACGGGAAGTACGCTCGTCACCGTGCTGCGCAACGGAAGCACGGCGGGACCCGCCTCCGTGCGCTTTTCAACGCAGACCGGCACGGCTACCCCGGGAATGGATTACACGGCCGTCACTCAGACCCTGGACTTTGTCGATGGCGAGGCGAGCCGCACAGTGACGATCATGATTCAGGCTGACCGACTGATCGAAGGCACCGAGACCGTCCTTCTCCACCTCGACACGCCCGTGGGCGCGAACCTGGGCTCCCCCTCCGACGGGCGGTTGGACCTGACGGACGACCAGGCGGCGACCGCGCCGAGTGCTCTGCGGGTGACAAAAGTAACCGACACCTCTATTGCGCTGGCGTGGTCGGACAATTCGGACAACGAAACGGAGTTCGTGATCGAGTGCAGCACTGGCGGCGCACCGTTTGCCGAAGCGGGGCGTGTGCCGACGGGGACCACTGTCTTCACCCATCTCTGCCTGAACGCAAAGACCCTGTACACCTACCGGGTCCGCGCGGTGCAGGGCGCGGCGTCGAGCGATCCATCAGCCAGCGTCAGCGCAACGACGAAGAAGGGGCTCGGCAAGATCACCATCAAGCCGCCAGCGTTGAACTTCGGGAAGGTGATCGTCGGACAGAGCAAGACGCTGTCCATCAAGATCAAGAATGCTGGGCGGATTCAGGTGACGGGCGTCGTCGGCCTCCTCAACGCACCTTTCCAGGTGACCGCCAACGGGGGCCCCTTCTGCCTGGAGACCAGCGGCCCGGGCAAAACGCGCGTCGTCAGCATCACGTTCACCCCGACGGTGGCCGGCGCGGCCAAGGCCACCCTGCTGATCACCGCGAGCACCAAGGGCAAGGGGAAGTTCAAGATCAAGCTGACAGCCAAGGGGGCGTAGCCCTCGGCTCCTATCCCTCGTGGCTAGGGAGAGTTGGGTCGGGCTGGACGCTGCAGATGGTCGCCACTGCGTGGGCGGCCATCCCTTCCTCGCGTCCCTCGAAGCCGAGCCGCTCATTGGTGGTCGCCTTCACGCTGATCCGCCCGGCGTCGATGCCGAGTGCGTCCGCAATCGCGGCGCGCATCGCCTCCACATGCGGCCGAATCCGGGGCTGCTCCGCGATCAGCATCGCGTCGACGTTCTGGGTGAACCAGCCGGCTTGCGACAGGGCGCCGCGAACTCGCTGCAGCAGCTCCAGGCTGCTGATTCCGCTGAAGGCCGGATCCGTGTTTGGAAAGTGCGTGCCGATGTCCCCAAGGGCGGCTGCCCCGAGCAGTGCGTCGCAGATGGCATGCAGCAGCACGTCGGCATCCGAGTGCCCCTCCAGCCCGAGCCCCTCGGGATGCGTGAGGGGGACACCCCCCAGCACCAGGTCGCGGGCCGGCGTCAGCCGATGCACATCGTAGCCGAACCCGGTTCGCAACTCACCGCGCATCCAGCCCTCCGCAATCTCCAGGTCGTCCCGCACCGTGATCTTGATGTTCCGGCGCTCCCCGGGGACGAGGGTGACAGGATGTCCCAGCCGCTCTACGTAGGAGGCGTCATCCGTTCCGACGGGTCCCGGCGCCGCGTAGGCACGCTCCAGCAACCCTCGGTCGAACACCTGCGGCGTCTGGACGGCGAATAGCCCGGCCCGGGAAGCGGTTTCCACCGTGGTGCGGCCAAGCTCGGATCGCTTGAGTGTGTCCGAGACGGCGATGGCCGGCACGGCGGCCCCGTCCGCGCGGGCTGCGGCGACGAGAGCGCGGACGAGGGCCGGTGACACGAGGGGGCGGGCGCCGTCGTGCACTGCCACCCAGCGTGTCTCGGCAGGGAGGTGCGCTAGCGCCAGCCGGATGGTGTCTGCCCTCTCTTCACCCCCGATGCAGATGGAGTCGATGCCCGGCGTCCCCGCGAGGAGCTGTTGTACGCGCTCCACATCATCCGCGGCGGCAGCCACCACGATTCGCTCCACCACACCGCTCGACAGGAGTGCGCGCGCCGACCATTCCAGCACCGTTCTCCCCGCGAGTGGGGCGAACACCTTGTTGGACGCGGCGCCGAATCGTCTGCCTCGCCCGGCGGCGGCGAGGATGGCGGTCACCACGGGCCCTAGGAACTCTCGGCCGGTCGGTCTCCCGCCCGGCGCCGGCCGGATCCGCCCCGGAAGTAGGTCTGGATGTTGCGGTCGAGCTGTTCTCGTTCCCGCTCGGCGACTTCTCGCAGATTCGTGAAGATCATCTTGCCGTTAACGGTTTGCAGCACGCTGGTCACGAGCACCTGGACCGACTCCCCGACGTGGGGGCGGCCGTTCTCAACCACCACCATGGTCCCATCCTCGAGGTAGGCGATCCCCTGACCGGGTTCCTTGCCTTCACGGATGATGAGGACCGACATGTCCTCGCCGGGGAGGACGACGGGCTTGAGCGAGTTCGCCAATTCGTTGACGTTCATCACGCGGACGTTTTGCAGTCCGGCGACCTTGGCGAGATTCGCGTCGTTCGTGACGATGGTGGCATCCAGCGCTTTAGCCAGCCGGACCAGGCGGGAGTCGACCGCTTCATTGGGCTCCGCGGCGGCAAGGTGGTCGTAGGTGCGCACGACGAGGCTGAACTCCTTTTGCATCGCATTCAGGATGTCCAGGCCGCGGCGGCCCCGAGCACGCTTGAGAGAATCGCCGGAGTCCGCGATCGTCTGCAGCTCCTCCAGCACGAAACCCGGCACGTAGATCACACCCTCGATGAACCCGCTCCGGCAGATGTCGGAGATACGGCCGTCGATGATGATGTTGGTATCCAGGATTTTGGCCTGGCGCAGGGTCGCCTTCTCATCCGGCGGCGTCACGCCGTAAGGGGGGAGAAGCTTACGGAGTTCGTCCCGCATGCTGGAGGCGGCCTGGGTGGTCAGGAAGATCAACACGCACGCCATTCCGGCGGTCAGCGTCGCGCGGAGTAGCTGATCCTCGACCTGGTTCAGGATCGGCCCCAGGAGAATGGTGAGGACCAAGCCAACGAGGGCTCCGAAGAGGAGGGCAAACTTGTCGTTTGTCGGCATCTCCCGCAGGCTGGCGGCGAGGTGCGTCAGGTGGGCGCTCAGCTTGGTGGAGGCGAAGCCGCCGATGAGCACACCGATGATCGTATAGCCGGTGATGCTCGCAATCACCAGCGCCGGATTCTGCCCAATCAGCCCGTGGATGGTGGGGATGTCGGCGTAGAACCGTCCGAACCTGTGGCCCAGGTATCCCCCGACCACACAGAGGATCAGAAACAGGAGTGCTCGAAGGATCGCCACGCGCGTGCTTTCGTAAGATCTGGTATCTGGGCTGGAAGCTGGTCGACGCGATGAATGAGGGGGGTCGACTCCATCCCGTCTTCAGAATACCAGATCATTCGTCAGTCGGCACCCGAGCGCCCCAGAGGAATCGGCAGGCGGATGCGAACCGGCTCGCGTCATCCATACCTCATGGACGGTTGGCGAGGGCGGACGGCACGCTTCGGACGAAGATCTGACCAACTCCCCGTCGCCCCCTGCGGGCCGTGGGCTAACTGGCTAGGGGGGCGTGGCTGACCCGATTGGACGATTCCGCCAGGCGTAGGCGGCTCCGAGCCCGAGGGTCACGAGCACGACCAGCATCGCCATCAGAAACTGTGGCCCCACTCCCAGGGCACGGAGGCTATAGAGGCGGGCGGCCCATGGCAAGAGCGCGACGACACTGACCTGAAAAAGAATGAATGCGGCGACGGCGGGGAACCACGCCGCGGTGAGCGCGGCGGTTGAGTCGCTCGGCACCGTCTCGGAATCGAGATCGTCATCCGAGGCAGCAGCGGCGGAGTTGCGGCGAGTCCGGCGGTAGATGATCGAACTCGCGCCGAGATACGCCAGCCCCACTCCCAGGAAAACGGCAATCGTGCCGTAGTCGGACACGCAGAGAACTCCCACCGGCCCCGGATGGCCGACGGAGAGAGGTTCCCGGGGCGGGCGTCCCTTCCCTGCTGATCGGGGGCGCCGGGCCGCCACGGGGGCGGCCCGGCGCTCGGTCCTACTTCAGGTGCTTTCCGAAGAACTCCAGCGTACGAGCGAAAGCCCTGGTGGCGGCCTCGGCGTTGTAGCTCGGGCGGCTGTAGTCGTGGAACGCATGCCCTGCGCCATCGTAGATGAAGTACTCGCCGTGCGGGTTCGTCTCCTTCAGCTTGGCGAAGAACGCCATCACGTCCGCCGGCTTGGGATTCATGTCGTTGGCGCCGTAATGCCCCTGGACGGCGGCCTTAATCTTTGGGGCAAGGTCCATCGCGGCGAGCCGGTCGGGCCCCGCTGAGCCGACGGGGCCGTAGTAGGGCGAAGCGGCGACGACGTCCTCCGACTGCGCTGCCAGGAGTAGGCTGTAGCGGCCACCCATGCAGAAGCCCGTCACGCCGAACTTCCCGTTCACGTAGCTCTGTTTACGCAGGTAGTTGATGCCGGACTGGAGATCGCCGATGATCTGGGCATCGCTCATCTTGCCGACGATCTGCCGTAGCTGCGCGAAGTCGTCCGTCTTCGGGGCACCGCCCTCCCGGCTGTAGAAGTCGACGCAAAGCCCCACGAGCCCCGCCTGGGCGACCTGCGCCGTTGTCTCCTTCATGTAGTCGGTGATGCCGAAGATCCCCGGCATCAGGATCACCGAGCCCGTTTTGGCCTCCTTCTTCGGCCGCGCCAGGAATCCGTTGATGGTCGCCTCTCCGTGTTTGAAGGAGACCATCGCCGTCTCGATCCCCGAGTCCTTGATCGCTCCCTTGTTCTGGGCCTCCGCCGGATCCGCGAGCCCACTCGCGCCGGCTCCGATCGCCCCCGCCACGGCGGCGCTCTTCAGGAGATCGCGCCGGTCAAGTCCTGTCTCGTGTGCTGGCATCGCTGCTACAATCCTTCCATCGCTGCCCGATGAGGACGGCTCGTGCGCCGTCCGGTCCATGCCTGGATCCTCCGCCGCGAGCATGCCCGGCGGAAGGATCCGTCTCCCTATGCAGTACGCTGCATCCCTGGACATTGGCACCTCGTCCGTTCGCGCCGGGCTGTACGACGAGCACGGTCGGCCCGTCCCTGGGGCTGCGGCCCAGGAACACCACGCTCCGGTTACGACTGCGGAGGGTGGCGTGGAGCACGACCCGGACCTGCTGGTCGCGGCCGCCGTGCGCTGCCTCGCCGGAGCCATCGCGCAGATCGGCGCGGGAGACCGGAAGCGGATTCGGGCGGTGGGGGTGAGCACATTCTGGCACAGCATTCTTGGGGTGACGCCGGAAGGCCGGGCGTCCACGCCGGTGCTGATGTGGGCCGACACCCGGAGCGTGGCCGAGGTTTGCGAACTGCGCGGCCGCCTGGATGAGCGAGCCCTCCATCGGAGGACCGGCTGCCTCCTCCACACCAGCTACGTCGGGCCCCGGCTCCGCTGGGTGTCCAATAACCGCCCGCAGTGGTTGCGCGCCTCCGCCCGCTGGATGTCGCCGGGCGAGTATCTGTTCCTCCGGTTGTTCGGCCGCACCGGGTGCGGCGTCTCGATGGCGAGTGGAACCGGGATGCTGGACCACGCCCGAATGGACTGGGATACCGCGCTCCTCGAGCAGTTGCCGATCGGGGCCGATCAACTCAACCCGGTCGTTCCAGCGGGGGAAGCTTTCGTGGGGATCGAGGCGGAGTTCGCCACCCAGCTCCCGGAGTTGACGTCCGTGCCGTGGTTCCCTGCCGCCGGGGACGGGGCCTGCAGCAACGTCGGTGCCGGCTGCACCGGGCCCGACCGGGTTGCCGTGATGATCGGCACCAGCGGAGCGCTCCGCGTGATGCGGTCTACCTGTCCAGAGGGTCGCGCGTCCGAACCGATCGCGCCGTGGGGACTCTGGAAGTGTCGTTGGGATGAGGATCGCTATCTGATCGGCGGAGCACTGAGTAATGGAGGCAACCTGGTGGACTGGTTGCGTCAGACTTTGCGGCTGCCACACGGCGATCCGGAAGAGATGCTGGAGACCACCGAGCCGGACGGGCATGGGCTGACGGTGCTTCCCTTCCTCGCGGGGGAGCGCTGTCCCGGGTGGCGCGGCGATGCCCGAGGCGCGATCACCGGGCTAGCGTGGAGCCATACCCCCGCAGAGATCTATCGGGCCGGCCTGGAGGCCGTCGCCTACCGATTTCGACTGATCCACGCGTTGGCGGCGCCGGTCGCCGAGCCCGATCATCTCGTGGTGGGGACGGGAGGGGCGCTACTCGCCAGCCCGGCCTGGGCGCAGATGCTCGCGGACGTGCTCGGACGGTGCCTGACACTCGCTCCAGAACCGCAGGCATCGGCGCGAGGTGCGGCGATGCTCGCGCTTCGTGGAGTCGGCCTCCCGTGGAAGCAGGCGGCGGAGGCGGTGGAGCTGGGGCGGACCTTTGTGCCCGACCCGAGCCGGTGCGAGCGCTATCTGGCAGGGGCAGAGCGCCAGGCCCGGCTCTATGAGGCTCTCGTCGGTCCCAGAGCCCCCAGGGCCCCCGGTTAGCCGACCGAGGCGGGCGGCCTGCTCCGGCCGGCCTCCCGACGCGAACCTGAAGGCAATCCCGGCACCGATCCCCAGGCCGAAAGTTGCCTGCGCCGACACAGCCGGGCGAGTCGCGGGGCGGGCGAAGGGGCGGTGCCCGGCTGGCTGCCGACCAACTCCATCAACAGGTAGGCGAATTCCCAGTCTGGGAGAGTGCCGCGCTGTCGCATCCGGTAGAGGCGCGAGGCTGCCCGAACGGTGACGTGATCGAACCGGTAGTAGCGTTCCGCAGGCATCGGGCGAATTCTCCGCACTCCTGTCGCGCCGTGTGCACCGCTTGCGGTCGGGCTCTCGGCAGGAATAGCTCTCATGGAGTAAAACGCTTGGAAACCCCGAATTGATTGCGGACCTTTTGTTGAGTTCCTTGGGTTCGCGGCTGCGGTGCGCAGCGGGGAGCAACCAGACCTCATGACGCCCCGGCCTCGGTCAGGGTTCCGTGGTTGTCAGGCGGGCTCGTATCGTCCAGTGGTGCATCCGTGGGCCGGCAAGCCGGTATAATGTCCGCACATCACCTGCCGCGCCGAACCGTCACGCTGCGGAGGGGCACCAACCACGTGCGACGCCACCGGGCCGGCCGTCGTGCCCCGGGAAAGAGGAAGCCAGAGATCCGTGCGCGACGCAACCAGCAAACCCATCAGCGGGCACCCACCCGCTCCGGCGGCCGCACCCTCACGCTGGCGCACGGGATTTCGAGTTTTTCTGGTCGTGTTGTTCGTGGCCGTTGCGGGCGCGGCTGGTGCCGGCCTTGCCCTGCTGCACAAGTTTGAGGGCAACACTAACTGGGGCACGACGCTCTCGGACATCCCTGCGGCTTTCCGCGCGCTTGGTGATCCCCGAAGCCTCTTCCCGGGGCGAGATCGCATCACCGTCCTCTGCCTCGGCCTGGATCGAAACATCCTGATCAGTCGCGACCCGAAGAAGAACGGCATGCCCTACACCAAGGGGGCTCGCTCGGACGTGATGATGGTTGCCAGCCTCGATCTCGCCTCGGGTCGCATCAGCCTGCTGTCCATCCCCCGGGATACGAAGGTCACCCTCCCCGGTCGCCGAAGCCGCGAGGAGAAGATCAACGCAGCTCATAGCATCGGGGGCATCCCCTACACGCGTGAGACGGTGGAGCACTTCCTGGGGGTGAGCGTTGACTACCACGTCGTCATCAAGCAGGAAGCCATTCAGAAGGTCATCGATGAACTCGGCGGGCTGCAGCTCAAGGTCGATAAGGACATGGATTACGACGACAACTGGGGCCAGTTGCATGTCCACCTGAGGGAGGGCGAGCAGCGGCTCAACGGCGAGCAGGTTGTCGGTTATATGCGTTTCCGCCACGATCCCGAGGGGGACTTCGGCCGCATCCGGCGGCAGCAGCAGGTCGTGCAGGCGCTGACGGGCCAGATGAAGCGGCCGGACATCCTCGGCAAGGCTGGCGGGCTGATCGACGCCATCCGTGAGTACATCCAGACAGACCTCACTCCCAAGCAGCAACTCGCTCTCGCCGCTCTCTTCCACAAGGTTCAGATGACGGACGTGGTGACCGCGCAGCTTCCGGTCGACGCCACGGCGACCGAAGCCGGCACCTCCTACGTGATCGCCGATGTCGATAAGGTGCCCGCCGCCGTGGACTGGATCGTCAACGGCAATCAAGAGTCGATGCATCCGCTCATTCAGGTCCAGCTCAAGAATGCCAGCGGGGATCCGGAGCTGTATCAGCGCACCTACCGATACCTCCGACATCGGGGCTTCCAGGTGTGGCGGGCCGGACGTGCGAGCGGCGACCCGCTGGAGAAGACCACCGCGGTTCAGCGTACCGGACTGCGGGGGGCGGCGCGGCGAGTACTGGAAGTGCTGGGGCTTGGCGGCGACGTCGAAAAAAGCGATAAGCCGGGCGCCACGGTGACCCTCTACGTCGGGAAAGACCTATCGGGTGCCAGCGTGCTGGCCACCGCCGACGCGCTGGATGATCTGCCGGATGCGTACCCCTGGCGTGCGCCGCGCCGACGGCGGACGGCGCGGCGCGACTCCGAGCCCGAGGTGAGGGTTCGGATTCTGTCCGAACCGGACGAAACGGGCCCCCCCCCCACGCCGCCCGATGGGGCGACTACTCCGCCGGATCCGACCGTGCCGCCTCCCACGGAGGGATCCACCCCTCCCGCGGGGACTGGTGGCGGCGATCCGGGCAAGCCCGATCAGCCCGGTCGACAGTAGCGCCGGCGGTGCCATTGGGCCAGATGGCAGGATTGGCCGGTATGGACTACGGATAGTAAGGTAGGGCGTCGGCACAGCCCAGCCACGCTGCGGTGATTCCCATGCGACGGAGTGAACGATGAATCGACGAGGCATGTTGGCGGCGGCGATCGGAGGCACGGCGGCCATGACGATGCGGACAGACGAGGTGGCGGCCGCAGACAAACCGAAGGCCCTGTGGGTTTTCGTCGGTACCTACACCCAGCGCGGCAGCAAGGGCATCTATCGAGCCCGGCTGGATCTCAATTCCGGCGCCCTGACGGAGGTCGAACTTGCCGCCGAGACGCCGCAGCCGTCGTTTGTCGCGGTCCACCCGAACGGCAGGGCGCTCTTCGCGGTGAGTGAGGTGAGCGACTTCCAGGGACAGAAATCGGGGGCGCTGGCTGCCTTTTCGCTCGATCCGTCCAACGGACATCTCAAGCTGCTGAATGTCGAGTCCGTCCGCGGGACGGGTCCGTGCCACGTGACCGTCGATCTAACCGGCAAGTACGCGTTCGTGGCCAACTACGGGGGCGGGAGCGTCGCCGTCGTGCCGATCGGCCCGGACGGCAAGCTCGCACCGCTGTCGTCCTTCATCCAGCACCAGGGGAGCAGTGTTGATAAGAGCCGCCAGGAGGCGCCGCACGCCCACGCCATCTACCCCTCCCCGGACAACAAGCGCGTCCTGGCCGCGGATTTGGGGCTCGACAAGGTGCTCGTGTACCGCTTTGATCCGGCGACTGGCGCACTTGCCCCCAATACGCCCCCCGCAGGGACGGTCGCCGCAGGCTCGGGGCCGCGCCACCTTGCCTTCCACCCCAACGGGCGATTTGTCTACGTGATCAACGAGATGCTGTTGACGGTGACCGCCTTCTCCTACGACCGTCAGACCGGGTCTCTGAAGGAGCTGCACACGCTTTCCACCCTGCCGCCCGGCACGCCGCCGATGGGAAGCACGGCCGAGATCGCGATCCACCCTTCCGGCAAGTTCCTCTATGGCTCCAACCGCGGCCACGACAGCCTGGC
>CAZSRZ010000121.1:15086-15419 GCA_964609085.1 uncultured bacterium
CGCGCTGCTGTTCGACGAGATCAGCCTGACGGCCAGCCTGGCGATCTACGCCGTCGACGGCCGTTCGGGCAAGTTGACTTACGTGACGAACCAGTCTACAGAAGGCAGCACACCGCGCTGTTTTGCCATCGAGCCGAGCGGCAAGATCCTGCTCGCCGCGAATCAGGACAGCGACTCGATCGTGACGTTCCGTATTGACTCTCGCTCCGGCAGGCTGGCCCAGGTCGGCCCCCCGATCAAGGTGCCGATGCCGGTCTGCGTGGCCTTCACCCCCGTGGCGTGAGGCTGAGCGGGCCCTGGCGGCGGCACAGGAGCGGGATCTGTCTTCGCCGC
>CAZSRZ010000122.1:0-15123 GCA_964609085.1 uncultured bacterium
TCCGTCATCGGCGACGGATCCACGCTCCCTCACGGTCGCGGCTCAGCGGGGGTTGGACGGGATTCGCTTGCCGGGCCCACCGGCCATCACGGGGACACGCTCCCCGGGCTGCGCTCGACGACCAAGGCCCTCGACGACCACCACGCCTGCGCTGAGCCGCGACCGTGAGGGAGCGTGGGTAACCCACGGCCGAAGCTGCGGCGGATTGAGTCCGCTCTCGGGATCCGTGGATGAGGATCCCGGTCCAGCACCCGGCCGGAGGCACGGGGCACGCTCCCGGTCACGCACACCGAGCGTCATCGATGGGCCCGTCCGGGGTACGTGGTCGAAGAATCCCGAGTGCCTCGTGACTCAGCCACAAAACGGATGTCGAGTCCGTTTTCGAGGGCCATGGAGCACGAACCCGCATGCGCGAAGCGCCCAATGGGTCTGCGCCGGGTCGCCCATGCCACTTGTCGAGCATAGACCCCGTTCACTCCAATCGTGATCTCGCTCGAGTACGGCATCCGGCCGGCGGGGGCGGGGATCCCGGCACTGACGTGCACGGTTCTGAGCCTTGGCCTCTCTGTCGTCGGAGGCAACCCCTGGGAACGCCGTCGTCCCGCCGACATCGGCGCGGGGGCGGTATGCAGGGTTGTGCCGAAGCGCCCCCTGCCCCAAAGGCGGCGAGCGAGACGGCGACCCTGGGGTTCCGCCGCGCACCGCTGCCTTTCCCGGCCACGAGGACGGGCAGGCGCAGCAGTGCTCGCCATCCCGTGGCTCGAGTGCGGCGGGCTCAGACGGTCCTGGATCGAACTCCCTACCGTGTGACCCAGGGGGCCCGGTGCGCTATAGGGTATCCTTCTGACAGCGCCCGGCTCATCTGCTGAAAAGGAACAACCCCCATGCAACGACGCGACCTCATCTTTGGAGCTGCCGCTCTGACGGCGGCGACCACCGTCCACGCGGCCGCAGAGCCGAAGAAGGCGGTGATCTGGTCGATGTTGCCGGCATCGCTCTCTCGTGAGGCGCGATTCAAGCTGGCGCGGGACGCCGGATTTCAGGGGGTGGAGGCGTCTCCCATCAGCGACCCGGTGGAGTGCGATCTGATGCGGCTCGCCGCGACCGCCGCCGGGATGCGCATCCACTCCGTCATCTACGGCGGGTGGGACCCGCCTCTCACGCACCCCGACCCGGCCCAGCGGGCAAGGAGCGTCCGCAATGCCGTCGCTGCCATGGAAGGCGCGGCCAGGATGGGTGCCGATTGCATCCTGCTCGTGCCCGGGGTCGTCAATGCCCAGACGCGTTATCAGGATGCCTGGAAGTACGCCTCGGAGGGGGTGAAGCAACTGATCCCCGTGGCCGAGCGGTTACGTGTGGAGATCTGTATCGAAGAGGTCTGGAACAACTTCCTCCTCAGCCCCCTCGAGTTCGCCCGGTTCGTGGATAGCTTCCGCAGTAAATGGGTGACGGCCTACTTCGACGTGGGCAATGTGGTCACCTTCGGCTGGCCGGAGGACTGGATCCGCACCCTCGGCAAACGCATCCATAAGGTCCACCTTAAGGATTTCAAGGGCGGCCCCGGCCTTTTCGGCGGGAACAAGGGCAGCTTCGTGAATCTGCGGGACGGCAGCGTCAACTGGCCGGAGGTGCACAAGGCATTCACCGAGGTGGGTTACACCGGCTGGATGACGACGGAGCTCGGCGGCGGAGATCTGAACTACCTGCGCGACGTTTCCAGCCGTGTCGATCTGATCCTCGCCGGCAAATAGCTGGTCCCTCAGGGCGGCAGGGGGACCTTGGTCGCTTCGGCAGGGAGGGGCTGCCGTTCCGGTCGGATCAAGCGATCCAGGATCGGCGTGGTGGCGACGGTCGTCACCAGCGCCATCATCACGAGCATGGAGAAGAGCTCGGGAGAGATCACCTTCAGGTCCAGCCCCACGTTGAGCACGATCAGTTCGACCAGCCCCCGGGTGTTCATCAGGATGCCGAGCGCCGCAGCCGTCCGCCATGGGCTTCCGGTCAGCCGGGCCGCCACAAACCCGCCACCGAACTTGCCGAGACAGGCAACGCCGATGATGGCGGCACAAATCCACCACTGCTCCGGTCGGATCAGATCGAACCGAGTCCGCAGGCCGCTGTAGGCGAAGAAGGCGGGTAAGAACAGGACCACCACCACATCCTGCACGCGGGCGCGGAGTTCCCGGGCAACTCGAGAGTCGTGAGGGATCACGGCGCCGATCAGGAACGCCCCAAAGAGCGTGTGGATGCCGATTAACTCCGTCGCCAGGCTGGACAGCAGCAGCACCACGCAGACAGCGCCCATCATCGCCTGCACCGAGCCGGCCCGCTCCTCATAGTGCCGCGCGAAGCGCGCCGCGAGGGGGCGCACCACGATGAACATCACGGCGAGGTAAGCCGCGCTCAGGAACGCCGTCATCACGGCGCCGGAGACATCCGACTGCGCCACGCCGACGACGAATGCCAGCAGGCACCACGCCAGCGCGTCGCCCACGGCTGCGCAGGTGAGGGCTTTCGCCCCGAGCGCCGTGTCCTTCAACCCGCGCTCCTGCAGGATGCGGGCGAGCACGGGAAAGGCGGTGACGCTCATCGACACACCCATGAAGAGTGCAAAGGTGGTGAAGGCCACGTCGCGGGTCGCCACCATGGGATAGAGCCAGAGCGCCAGACCCGAGGCCAGCAGGAACGGCGTCAGGATGCTGCTCACCGAGATCGCCAGGGTTGCCTCTGCCTCCTGTCGCAGTGAGCGAGCGTCCAGCTCCAGCCCAATGACGAACATGAAGAGCAGAACGCCGATCTGCGCCAGCAGCCCGAGCGACGGGATGACCGACGGCGGGAAGATCTGTGCCGCCACACCCGGTGCCAGGCTCCCCAGCAGCGACGGACCCAGGAGGATGCCGGCAAGCATCTCGCCGATCACGCTGGGCTGCCCGAGTCGCGCCAGGAGGAATCCGAGGCCGCGCGAGGCGACCAGAATCGTGAGCAGGGCCAGCAACACGTGCAGGGTCAGGCTGCCCGCCCCCGCGGTGGCGTGGGCCGCAGGGGTGCCCGCACTTGGGGCGGAGGCCGTCAGCCCCGCCCCCAGCACGCGGATCGCCTGAAACCCCGCCATGGCTCCGACCACCGCTAGCCCGGTCGACAACCAGATCGCCTTTCGACGCGCACTCTCAGCGGGGCTCATGCGTAGCGCCCTCCAGCTCTGATTGGGGCCGGACCCCTACTCCCGGCGCGCGCTCAGACCTGGGCGGCCTGCATCTCGGCATCAAGGGCATCCATCAGCGGGAAGACGTCGGCGACTCCGTCGCGCCAGAGGTTGCCGATCAGCAGGTCGGTAAGATGCCCCTTGTAATCCGGGTGTCGCTGCACGAACCGGCCGAAACTGAACCCATCGTAATAGGCGATCACGAGCCGGCGCATGCGGTCCATGCCGGTGTTGAAGTCGGGGCCCCATTTCCCGAGCTGCGCCGCGGAGGTATCGCCTAGGCGGAGCCCCTCGCACACGGCGTCCGCCGCGAGCTCCCCACTCTTCAGCGCCAGCAGCACGCCGGAGGAGTACAGCGGATCCAGGAACCCGTGCGCATCACCGACCAGCACCCAGCCGTCACCGGCGGATTGCGAGGCGCGATAGCTGTAGTCCTTGGTCGCGTAGTACTTGTCGCACTGCGTGCCCATCAAGACTCGACGCTTGACCTCCGGGCAGTTGTCCAACTCATCTTTGTAGATCGTCTCGTGATCCCGGTTGCCTGCAAACAGCTCGTCGAAGGCGCGCACAATCCCGACGCTGACGATGTCGTCATCCAGCGGAATGTACCAGAACCACCCCCGCTTGCCCTGGGTCTGCAGGATGATGGTGGCACCTTCATCTCGACCCTCGTCGCGGTAGGCGCCCTTCCAGTAGGTCCAGACGGCCCCCTTCTTCAAGCTGGTGTCCTTCTCTATCAACTTGAGGTGTTTGCCGATCATGATGCTCTGGCCGCTGGCGTCGACGACGACGCGGGCCCGCACCTCCTCGCGTCGACCATCCTCGTACTGCACGCTGACGCCGACGGCACGTGATCCTTCCCAGAGAACCTCGCGCACCCGCACGCCCTCGTTCACATCCACCCCGTGCTCGGCGGCATTGTCGAGCATCATCTTGTCGAACTCACTCCGCAGCACTTGCCAGGTCTCGGAGCACTCGTGGGGGTTGTGGTCGGTGAAGTAAAACGGCTCGGAAAGACGACCGCGCTGGCTGACGAACTGCACGGAGCACTTCTTGACGAAGCTCGAGTTCTTCATCTTCGGCAGCATGTTCAGCCGTTTCAGCACCCAGTACGTGTCGGGGATCAGCGACTCGCCGATGTGGAAACGCGGGAATCGCTCGCGCTCAAACAGCCGCACGCCGAAGCCCTGCTGCGCGATGAGGGTGGAGGTGGTCGCTCCGGCCGGACCGCCGCCGATGACGGCGACATCGCACTCGGAGGTCGTGATGGGGGTATCCACGGAACTGGGCGCGCTCATTTCAGGGATCCTTCTCTCGTGGGTGAACTCACCGCCAGGGGCTTTCGGGAGATTCGTGGGGGGTTCTGGCTTTCCGCAGGAGTGTGCTGAGTTGAGCCAGCTCATCCGGGTCCATGTGCCCGAGCTGTCGCTGGTGGCAGTCGCGGACCTCCTGCGCCAACGATTCCAGCAGGTGGAGTCCGATCCGGGTGATGCCGATGCACACGGTGCGACGGTCGCCGGCGGGGCGTTCCCGGTCGATGAACCCTCGCTCCTGCAGCCGATCCAGCATCCGTGTGATGTCCGGGGCGCGGGATATGAGCCGGGATGCCAGATCGAGGGTCTGCCGTCGCTCCGGGTGCCCGGCCTGCAGCAGGCGCAGCAGGTTGTACTGCTGTGGGGTCAGGTCGTGACGCGCGAACAACTCGTCCTCTATCTGTCGAAGGCGGTCGTAGGTGCGCCACAGGCTGAGGTAGGCCTCCTGTTGGGCCGAGTCGAACCGTCGCGACCCTTTGCTGATCATCGTCGCCTGCATACCCGAGCATTACATGTTTGAACAAGAATTGTCCAGACAATTATACGACCGGACCGAAGGATGCCCGGAGAGCGTCACGAACCATCCCGACGAGCTTCCAGGCAGAGGTTGAAATAGACCCGCCAGTGACGGTCGTAGGTGGACCAGACCCAGGGCACTCCGTCCTGGGTGCGGGTGATGCGGAGTCCTCTTCGGGCGAGGTCCGCCCGGAGGGCCGCGGTGGGGTCGCCGGCCGGTGCCTCTTTCTCCCGATACAGGAACGGGTCGCAGAGCAGCAGGCTGCCCCCGGGCCGAAGCACGCGGGCGGCCGCGTTCAGCACGGGCTCGACCCCGGCGATATCGATGACGTTGGCGGAGAGGAGCAGGTCGGCGATGCCATCGGGCAGGGGTGGGGCGGCGCAGTCACCCACGACGAATTCGCAGTTATCGGCGGGAGGCAGGGCCAGCGGGCGTTCCACCTCGTGGCCGCGGTGGACGGAGAGCAAGTAGGTCCGCTCCGGTTGGGGAAGATGCAACAGCGCCCGCCGAGCCAGCAGCACGGCCAGAAAGGAGAGATCCAGACCCAGCCCGGTGACGCAGCTTGCGGCCACGCGGGAGAGCAGGCCGCCGCAGCCGCAGCCGGCATCGACGGCGATGGACGGCCGCGGCTGCAACCGGGCTGCCCAGCCGGCGAGCACGTCGTACGGCCCGGCGACGTCGTCAAGCCATTGGACAAAGCCTCCGTAGAACTCGCCGGGCGAGTCGGACATCGCCCGGGCGACGGCGGCGGGCGTCTCGAACTGCTGTGAATAGCGAAAGTCTGCACCGTAGTCGTCGGCGGATCGGCCGGCGTGGCGCTTCAGCCAGGCGGCGGCGGCTTCGGATAGCTCGCCGTGGCGGTCGAGGTCGCGACGGAGGCAGACACCGTACCGCCTGACGTAACGGAGGCCGTCCGGGTGCAGGATCGCCACGCCGGAGAGCACGGGATACTCCTCGCCGCACCGGCTGCAGACGAGCGCTCCCTCCCACAACTCATCCTCGGCGAGGTAGCGCAGCGGCAGTCGCGGGAGAGCCCGCGCAACAAGCCCGCCGCGGCAGGGGATTGCGTCGGGAGTTCGAGGACAACAGAGGAGGGGGAGGTGGTGGATCTTCACGGGCCTGGGTGCCTCAGCCGATGGACCCGGCCGGAGGCCCCGTCCACGCTCAGCCGCTCGCCGGTGGCGTACCGAGTGCACGCGTCGGGTATGTTGACGACGGCGGGTAGCCCGAACTCGCGGGCCACGATCGCTCCATGCGAAAGAACCCCACCGGTCTCCATCACCAGCCCTCGCGCCCGCGTGAACAGGGGGACCCATCCCGGGTCGGTCGACGGGCAGACAAGGATGAAGCCGTGCTCGAAGCCGTGCTCGAAGTCGTGCTCCTCGGCGGGCGCATCTCCGGGATCCAGCAGCACCAACGCGCGTCCCTCCCCGATGCCGGTGGAGACGCCCACTCCCTGCGATACTTCCTGCGCCAATTCCTCGCCGGGGTCCCGAGACGGCTCTCGGCCCAGGGCCTCCAGGTCGTCGCTGAACACGACCCTTGGCACCGGCAGTCCCAGGAGGAGGGACCGCCGCCGTCGGCGCTCAGCCGTCAGCGCACGGAACTCCCGGCCGGCCACCACGCCCGCCAGTTCGTCCCACTCCAGCCAGAACACCTCGTCGCCCAGACCGGTAACCGCCCCGAACAGCAGCAGCAACTGCCGCAGTCGCGCTGTCCCGAGCATCAGGTAGTGCTTGGAGGATTCCCGCAGCGCGGTCAGCCCCCGCGCCTGTTCGACCAGCTCGCCGACGCGGCGGTCGCCGACGGATTCCCCAGCGGGGCCCGCCACGGCCTCGATGGACGGCGCCGGGGCCACCATCCCAACCTGCGGCACGCCCAGCTCCGACCACCGCGGACGGGCCAGCTCCATCTCGTCCGGACCCCGGTGGCCGAATTGTGCCAGGAATCCGGCGGCCGAAATCTCCCCGCCGGCCAGGTGCCGGATCGCGAGGCCCAGGTCGTGCTCCCGCGGCGGTCGGGTGCCGCGCAGCAGCGCCTCCACGCTCGGCCCGCCCGGCGGCAGGGCCGCCCGCAGCTTGCTGAGGGTCAGCCCGGCAAGCAGGCTGGGTTGGAGAGCCTGGGGAAGGAACTGGCCGAAGATCCGCTCCCGGGCCTCGTCAAGGTGTGTGAGCAACCCCGCTGCGGAAGGGTCGACCGGCAGGGCGCCCGCCGCCCACGCCTCCATCTCGGCGTAGCATCCCGCCCGCAGCCGGCCCGAGATCTCCTGCGCTGCGCGATCCAGGGTCTGCTGCGAGCGCACCATCTTCAGTGTGACCCCAAGGGCTTTCAGTAGGAATCCCTTCGGAGCACGAGCGAGATTGGGCTCGGGGGTGGGGTAGATGGCGCGCTCGGGGTCCGCCTTGAGCGCGGCAAACGGATACTCGAAGGGGAAGTCGCGGAAGTAGAGCCGGGCATCCCGGCTGAGGTTGAAAAACGGCCGGCCGGCGACCAGATCCAGCACGCCGTCGTGATCCAGGCAGGGATCGGGGTCGTAGCCTAGCGAGCGGTACATCGCACCGTAGCCGCCGCCACCCGACATGAAGCTCCGCCAGAGGCTCCAGGTGAGGGGCAGCGGTGCGGGCAGCACTTCGGCCAGGCTGTAGCGGGCCCAGACCGTACCCTCGGGCTCTGCTCGCTCGCGCAGACGGGCGATCTCCTCGCGGCGCACCCGCTCGCCGTCATCGGCCGTGGATGTGACTGATCGACTCTGCAATATGAATACGCTGCCGCCGACGATCGCCCACTCGAGGTCTTGCTCCGCCCCGAAGAGCGCGCGGGCGCGCTTCGCCCAGCCCACCAGTTCGGCCCGTGCCTCCGCCGCCAACTCGACGGGGATGCCGTCCGCGGGGGTATGCTCCAGCACGTCGCCGCTCTCCGAGTCCAGGCTCCATCGTTCCGGGTTGGCCGTGCCGGCGACCAACCCGTCACCCAGGCCCCGGACAGCTTCGAGGAGCATCCCGGAACAGCCGCGGGGATCTCGGGAGAAGAGCACCCCGGCGATGTCCGCGGGCACCATCCGCTGCACCAGGACCGCCATCCGCCCTTGCCCGTCCGGGATCCCCTGGCGCCGCCGGTAGGCCCGGGCACGCTCGGTCTGCGCCGAGGCCCAGCACCGCTGCACTGCTTCCCAGACCTCCTCCTCGCCCTCGACGTTGAGGTAGGTCTCCTGGAGCCCCGCAAAGCTCGCGTCCGGCAGATCCTCAGCCGTGGCCGAAGAGCGGACGGCGACGGCCCCGGAACCGAGCTGACGGTAGGCTTCGGCTGCCGCGCCGCGCACCGCAGCGACGGACCCGAGGTGGTGGCCGTGGGTCGTCACCACAAACCCGGGAGGGACGGGGAAGTCTGCACGCATCAGGGCGGCGAGGTGAAAGGCCTTTCCGCCGACCAGTTCCCAACTATCGGGCTCCCTACCCTGAGGGTCGATTCCTCCCAGTTCGAGGATGATCGGCCCGGTCATGGCGACGCCACCGGCTTCAACGCCCCGGGAGTCCGCTTCCCGCGGTGGCCGGCGCTTCCCCCAGTCGCGGGTCGAAGCGCACGACGGCGCTCTCGGCCCCCCCCGCCGTCATGCGCTCAGGAGCCGTGCCCGACCAGTGGTTGTTCGCCAGGACGAGCGGTGGGGTGGGGCGTCCGGAATTCTTCAGGTAGTTCACCGCGCTCAGCCGCGTGTCTCGCAGCGAGTTGCGTTCGAACCGGAAGGCGGGCGCTGGGGCACCGGTCACCTGCAGGCCGGTGAGGCATGCCTCCCACAGGTTCTCGACGATCTCCGGCCCTGAGCCGTCGATGAGGACCCCGGTCCGGCACCGGCGGAAGGTGTTGTGGACCACGCGGGCCGCCCCGCCGCGGAGTTGCAGCCCGATGGCGCAGTTCTCGAAAATGCAGTCCTCGATCAGTCCGCTGTAGCCGGGCAAATCTGTTTGCGCCGCATTGAGGATGCGACAGCCCCGCAGCAGGCTCCCCTCCTCGGAGTTTTCGCCGGGTCGGGTGATGAAGGTGATCCCGGCCCAGTCGTCGGCGCGCCGGGCGATCAGCGGAGCGAACGTGATCGGGGCCTCGAGGGTGCCCTCGGCCCGCAGGAGACCGATCGCCCGGATTTCCACCCCCGGTGAGATGCGGAGCGTGACCCCGGGCTCCACCGTGAGGGTCATCCCCGCGGGTACCACCAGATTGGCGGTGACGAGGAAGGGCGAACGGGCAGCAGCAAGCACGGCCGAGGCGGTCAGTGTGCCTCCGAGGCGGGGAGCGCGCTCCAGACCGGGACCGGCGCCAGCCAGAAGCTGCGCTTGCAGCCGTTGGGCTTCGGCGACCCATGCGGGCGCGGCGGACTCCTCATGGCTGCGCAGCACCACCAGCTCCAGGCGCCCGAGGGTTGCGGCTGCCCCCGTGGCGGAAGCGGATCGGGCGCGCAGGTAGAGGTCTCCCGGCAGGCGTGCCAGGACCTCCTTGAGGTTCAGCACCGGTTGGATGGGTCCCGCAGCCAGCCGGGCCGCAGGTCCGAGTTCGGCCGCCAGGTCCAGCAGCGTGCCCCAGGGGCCCTCGGCGCGGTCGGCCCACTCGAACAGCAGCGGCCCCGTGGCGACGAGGCGCAGATCGGCCGCGCGCACCGGACCCGGCAGGCGCAGCCGGTAGGTGACCGCGCCGCCCGGCGAGAGCTCCCGGCCGGCGGGCGTCACGCGCTGCGCCCCACCCAGCGTGGCGAGGTGAGGCCGCTCCGCGGGGCCGCCGTCGGTGGCGAAGGCGTACAGCACTCCCGGCGGAACGGGCTTCACCACCGCGCTCTGCGGCAGCGGGAGTCGGAGCCCCGCCAGTACGGACCGCGTGAACTCCGGCACGGGCAGCTCGCGATTCAGTCGGATCCGGCGGGTGATGCGGGCGGAGGGGGAGGCGCTCGACATCACGAACAGCACGGGCGTGTCCGCCGGCCGCAGATCGAAGGCGGCGGCAAAACGTCTCCCTTCGATCGTGCGGATGTCCAGCATCTGGAGGGCATGCGTCTTTGCGTGGGGTCGGAGCGCGGCTGTCACCCCGTCCGTGATCTCCGGTTTGTCCAGGCTGCTGTCGATGAGCATCACAAGCGCTGCCGGCGGCGCGGTGGGTCGGGCGGCGGCCGGACGCGGGGCGGAGTGGCCCGGCCAAACGGTCGCGCCGAGCAACAGCGCCAACCCGAGCAGCACTCCTCCGTTCCTCCGCCGCATGCGTTGCCCCACAGTGACGCTCCATCCACTCCGGCGCAGGAAGAGGCCGGGCCGAGCGATCAAGTCTCCACTTGGACCCAGCACATAGACCCAGCCGGTGGACCCAGGGTTTCATCCCACACGCGCGGCGCGGAGAGGGGGAAGCATTGATCGACGAAGATCTTCGTCAACGACTGGTCGAACACAGCGCCTCGCTGCCCGGGGCGACGGAAGATCACCCCTGGGGCGAGCTGGTGTTCAAGGTGAAGGGTAAGATCTTCGTCTTCTTTGGGCCGGTGGAGTCGTCGCGGATGACGGTGAAGGCCCGGCCCGAGGAGCTGGAGGCCCTGCTGGCGCTGCCGCACGTGGAGCGCGCCGCCTACGTCGGCCGCTTCGGCTGGGTGACGGTGGATTTTGCGCGGGGCGACGGGCTCGACGAGGCCCGGGAGCTGATCCTCGACAGCCATGGCCTGATCGCCTCACCGCGTCGGCGGTGAAGAAACGGAGCACCGAAGTGCCGCGTCCGCCGATCGACGGTGGTCGGATTCTCATCACCGGGGCATCAGCGGGGATCGGCGAGGAGCTGGCCCGCGTGCTGGCGCCTCGCGCCCGGTCGCTGATCCTGGTCGCGCGGCGGGCAGAGCGGCTCGCGACCCTGCGCGAAGAGCTGCTCGGCAAGCACCCACGCCTGGAGGTCATCTGCCTGACGGCCGATCTTGCCGACCCCGAGGCACCGGCGAGCGTGGCGGCGGCAGCCGGCGAGGTGGACGTGCTGGTGAACAATGCCGGGTTGGGTTACCAGGCGCGGTTCGATCGGGTCGACCCCGAATGCCTGGAGCGGCTCCTCGCCGTCGACGTGCTCGCCCTGGTGCGACTGACGCGCCTGCTGCTGCCGGGGATGGTGAGCCGTGGGCGCGGCGGCATCCTGAACATCGGCTCCGGGGCCGGCTATGCGCCGATGCTGGATGCCTGCCTCTACGTCGGCGCGAAGCACTTCGTCATCGGCTTCAGTGAGGCCCTGCGGCTGGAGGTGGAGGGCACGGGCGTGGTGGTGACCAACCTGTCGCCCGGCCCGGTGCACACGGAGTTCCGCGACGCGGCCGGGATTGATCCCGCTGCCCCCGGTCCGCCCGGGTTCCTCGCGATCGGGGTGGAGCAGTGTGTGCGCGAGGGGCTCGCCGGCTTCGATCGCGGGCGAGACGTGGTATTTCCCGGATTCCTTTTCCGCACGCTGATGCGGTTAATGCGGTTCTGCCCGCGTGCCCTCGTCCATTGGGTGGTCGCGAGCCGGCCGCGGTAGGCGCTACCGGGTTCAACCTCTGGCGGGTCGTCGTGCCGCCGCCTTGACGGCCGGCCGGGCCTTCCCGGCGGCGGAGCCCGCGGGGGGCGGCGTCGCGCTGGGTGCGGGCACATCGAGCGCCGGGTTGCGGGCGAAGAACCCCATCGGCGCCAACCGGAAGGAAGCCCGGTGGGTGGGCATCACCGGCCAGTCCTCCACCCTCGGGAAGTGGGTCACGCCCAGGGTGTACCACAGCACCACGTCCGTATCCCGCAGGGGGCGGTCAGCCCGCGTCCAGGCCGGGAGCCCCTGTCCGTCCTGACCGGTGGCCACGTAATCCCCGGCGGCATACTGCTCTGCGGCAGCGAAAGGCGTGGCCCAGAGCTGGTGCTCCACAAAGCCGGCCGCGCGGCGCAGGTAGGAGTTGGGAGCGGCGGCGGGGCGGGAATTCTCACCCGGCAGCAGAGCGAAGCCGGTCGGGTGGCCGCGGGGATTGCGGCGAGCTGCGTTCGCCACCACCCAGTGCCGACCGCCAGCCGGTTGGGTCTCCCGGCGGGCGGCCAGCTCCGAGGCCAGCGGCGTCTCCAGCATCCGGAACGCCTGTCCGGACGGGTTCTCCTCTCCCTCCGCCGTCGGTGCGGTTTCACGCTCAAAGAGGTTGTTCGGCCCGTCATCCACATCGAAATCGAGCCGGAAATTGAAGAAGTGCTGGTGGTGCGGCGCCTCGATGTTCGGCGCCACCAGGTGGCCGAAGGTGGCCGCAGGTCGGCCCGGTACGTGCGGATCCTGGAACCGCTCAACCAGCTTGAAGTTGACCATCCCCGTGAGCTGCACTTCCACATCCATGCTGCCGTCCTGGTGGAAGATCCAGGAGAATCCGTAGTCGTAGTTGTCCACGGTGGTGAACCAGACGACGACGAGATCGCGGGCACGGCGAGAGGTATCGGCATGCCGCCAGAGGATGCCCCCGTCTCGCTCGTAGATGGCCACGGCCCGGGGCAGCTCCCGCACGCGGCCATAGGCATCGGCCACCGCCGCCGGGAAGAACTGCGCATGCTCCGGTGCATCGCCCAGGCGGTTGAGATTGACGCCGCCGTAGCTCAGCAGGCCGAAGTCCCCGGCATCGAACGGGCACAACAGCAGCCAGCCCGGGTCGCCGTACGGCACCACCATCTCGCTCAACCCCGCCTTGTAAAGGATCGTCCGCACCTGACCACGGTCCTCGTAGCCCACCTGGTGGAGCGTCAGTCCGACGCGGGGATCGACGGAGAAGCGGAAGCGCCAATTCTCCCACCGGACTTCGTGGCCATCCACGCGGTAGGACGGCCCCATCGGCAGGGTGGTGCGGAGCGGCGGCAGCGGCTTCCGGAGCGGCCCGGAAACCGCTCCATCGAAGACGGCTCCGGGCTGGAGCCGCACGGCCGGCCCCCCTCGATCCGTGACGGAAAGCACCCGCCGGCGGGTGAGATCGACCAGCGCCGTCAGCCCCTCCACGGCGCCTCCCATCGGGGCCGGCTCGCGGAGCCATGTCCCCGCCAACACCACCCGCGAGCCACCGCCGCCGACGGGGGCGTAGGCACCCGGCGGCCCACCGCTGATGAAGACGTCCGCCGGAGTCAGCCCTCGCTTGCGGAGCGCTTCCAGCCAGCGAGCGTCCCCGGCCACCAGCCCCTCTGTCAGCTCCTGATCATCCGGCAGATACGGCGATTGCACGCCCGGCAGCGGCCGCGCCTCCGCCACCACGCCGGATTTCAGCTCCACGGTCGTTTCCGTGCTCGTGTTCGACGCGTAGTCGTAGATGGCGGCGAACGCCCGGCGGACGACCGGATCGCCGGGCTTCCAGGTCAGCACCTCGGCCTTGGGCGGCTCGGCGAGGCGCAGGCAGGTGAGCCGTGCGGACGATCCCAGCCGGCCGGCGGTGCGCAGAGCGCGAACCGCATCCGCCAGCTCACGCGCCGACAGCGGATCCAGGGGATGTGGCGTCGCCGCCGGCACCCCTCCCGCGAACGTGCCCGGGGCCGCCGCCGCCAGCATCAGCCAGAGCAAGAAAAAGGTGCGCTTCATCGATCCCCCTCGCCGCCGCGATTCAGGCTCCGGCGCAGTCCCTCCGGATCTCGGGCACTCATCAGCACGGAGTATCCCTGGGTGGTCGGCACGTAGACCACCACCGGCTGGGTGATGAAGGCCAGCGCCTTTTCTCCGTTGCGCAACCGCACCCACCCCGCAAGGAAGCCCGGTAGTCCTGCGCCATTGGTGCGCATCGTGGGTGCGAACGCGCGCTCCCGTTTCAGGTCGATCACGCGGGCTTCCGCGGCGCGCAGTTGAGAGCGGGGGATCGACCGACCATACATGGCGCCCCCGATGCGCAGCCCGTCGCCTGTCACCTCAAACCACATATGGCGCGATGACTGCACCAGCCAGCCGAAGAGAACCACCAACCCCACCAGGATCACCGCCAGCGGCACCAGCATCAGCACGGGTCCTGCCCCGGCGGGATAGATCGGAAACACTTCACGCATGGCGACCCGCCTCCCTGGCAGAGCCGGCAGACCGGAGATGGAGGGTGGCCCGCGCCGACTGGTCCCCATGATAGCCGGAGTGGCGCCGGCGCGTGAGCCGCGCTATCCCACCGTCCGCCGCGCGTCTCCTCAGCACAGCGAAACCCCGACGACCCCAGCCCCCGACGCCCCCTACCCGGAGAGAACAGAATGCGCCCCGTCCACGCCCTGGTCCCGAGTCTGAACGATTGCCTGAACGTTTGCCTGCCCGTTTGCCTGCCCGTTTGCCTGACTGTTTGCCTGACCCTGCTTCCCCTCACCGCACGCGCGCAGGCACCCGGCCCTCCGCCCCCGGAGCAACTGGCGGCCATGAAAAAGCTCGAATGGCTCGTCGGCCAGTGGAAGGGCGAGGCCGTCATCGAAATCGGCCAGGGCCGACAGCGCACCATCACCCAGTACGAGCACGTGCAGATCAAACAGGGCGGCCTTCTCTACCTCGTCGAGGGAAAGGGCACCGTCCGCCCCGACGGCCAGGACCAGGAGACAACGGTCTTCGAAGCCCTCGCCGTGCTCAGCTACGACGACATGGCGAAGCGTTACCGCTGGCAGGCCCACACCGGCGGCCGCTACGCCGAAGTGCAGGCAGAGGTCGGTGAAAAGCGCATCGTGTGGCGCCTGCCCAGGACGACGCAAGGCGACGTCCGCTACACCATCACCCAGACCCCGGCCGGCGAATGGCACGAGCTCGGCGAACGCAGCCAGGACGGCGCCACCTGGACCAAATTCATCGAGCTGCGGCTGAAAAAGGTCAAATAGCCTGCCGAGGCCCAGCGAACCCCGGCGGGCGGGCACCCTCCGTGGACGCACTGCCACGAAAGCCGCAGAGACGGTGAAGGTCGGGTGCGAGCTCCGGCTGCCCCCTCCCACGGGGGACCCAGCGAGCAGTATCCGTTTCCCGTGGAATCGGTGATCCGTTTCCCGTGGAGTCCGCAGTGAGCCGAGTAGGGTCCACCCCCACGTGCGTGGGGACGCTCTAGTGGTGAGTGTTGGCGACACAGACGCCAGAGGTCCACCCCCACGTGCGTGGGGACGCTGGTG
>CAZSRZ010000123.1:0-14856 GCA_964609085.1 uncultured bacterium
TGAACTCGGCTTTGCTCCGACCGCGATGGGCTTGCCGGTAGTTCGCCCCGATGGATGTCCCCGAGCGGAGCAGTTGTTTTCCCAGGCTACCAGGTTGAACGACGCCTTGCGGACCCGCCGGGCCTGTTCCGGCTTCCCGGGGACGAAACCCGCTCACTCGGCCGCTCCCGTCGGAACCCGCCCGGCCGATCGTGACGGCCGGGCGCGGGGCCCAATTCGCCGGATCCCTGCGGGCCGGAATCGCCTGGCCGAAGCCGGCGTTCAGAGTCCGGACCCGGCCCACCCGGCCTCATTCGACCGGGCCCGCCGGGCCGGAAACCGCTCGGCCCAGCGCTGCGCGGTCCGCGGCCTGGAGCCATCCCCATGGGTCCAGCGGTTTCATTGGTACTCGGCGGCCGCATCGTCCGGGGTCTGGGGATCCTCGGAGTGAGCATTGGCGGCGGCGGTTGAGGCGTGGCGTCTGAAGGCGGGCGAACACCATTTCGGCGATCCTCCACCTCCAGCTTCACTTCCGCCCAATTGGCGGCTGGCTGATGTTCAACCGTCATCTCATCGCACCAGAGCGAGAGATCGGCCCCGGTGGCCAGGGTGAGGCGGACCACCCCGTCGAAGCCGGCGGATACGCGGGCCCCGGGGCCAATCTCGGGCACATAGATCACCCAGCCCTTCTCCTGCTCTTCGTAGAGGTAGCGCAGCCGGGCAGCCTGTCGCGACGCGGCGGCCATCTCCCGTGACACGCCCAGAACCGGCAGCGCACCGCCAACAGCATCCTCCCGTGCGGCCTCGGCGCGAACCCGCTGGACATCGGTCTGCAGCCGCGTGAATATCAGGCAGTGGTGCAGCGGCAGAGTCCCCTGGTTTTCCAGTACGATATGGCCACCCCGCTGACCATCGAGGCGAACAGTAATGGGGGGCGCCGGGGTACCTGGGGTGGGCTGGCGGGCAGACGCCAGCCGGCGGAGCTCGTCTCGAAGCAACAGGTGCAGCCCTTTGGCGGCGAGCATGACCGAGCGGGAGAAGATCATCCCGTCGTACGCATTCGGTCCCGCGAACGGCTCCAGCGCTCGGGCCGCACTCTGGACATCGCGCTCGGAGCCGGGGCGGGTGAACGTCTCCAGGGCTCGCTGGCAGATGAGATCCCGATACCGGGACATTTGGTCTTTGCGCGCTTGTTCCGTCGCCACGCGGTCGGTTCCCGTCGTCGGCGACGTTAGAGTCCGAATGGCCGACGCCGTCCGCGCGGCCTTCCGCACGAGCCCGTCGCCGGACCCTTCGAGTCGGGCCAAAACAGCCTCATCAAACCGGCCCGCTTCGGCTCTCTGACCATTGAGGAAGTAGGGTTTGCTCACCTCCGCATAGAGGGCGTAGGCATCCGCCGCCGAGGGTCTGTCCGGGGCCGGTCGAAGCCCGCACCCTGCCAGATGAGTCGCGGCTATGGCGACCAGGACTCGGCGTCCGAAGCGATGATCGTACACGGGTCCGAGGGCTTTCTAACGGAGAGACCGTGGGCGCGGCCCAGGCCTGCCCTGGACTGGCTCCAGTTCCACCAGAGGCAAGGAGGCGAAGCTGGTGACATCTCCCCCCCGAAACTGGAACCCGTGCCATCGTCGATGTGCTGAGATCAGTGTTCGAAAGCGGGTGAGTTCCGGCATCCTGATGGCTTTCTCGAGAATCTCGTTTGGCCCGGAACACTCTAGCCGGCCAGGGCAGCATGCGTAGGGAAAGGTTCAGGCGATCGCCGGCCGGACCTCACACACCGGCTCATGGCTGGTCAACGCCTACCGTTTCAACAGTGGCCGCGCCCCGACCTCCCCTCGATCAACCGTGTGGCTGCTCGGCCTCGATTCGGCCGATCCGATCGGCTCCGGGCGTCCCTACCGGCCCGCCTGGTGGATCCGGGCCGACCGGCAGGTGGCGCCGCGGGCGAGTTCGAACCTGTAGCAGCATCGAGCGCACGGGGCGGGGACCTGGCCACGCGACGCGAGTTCTTCAGATGGTTGGAAGGAGTCCGCGGGCAATCATCCTCATCACCCGATGCCGGCCAGAGGAACCTGGAATGAAGTACGCCCTTGCGATCGCCGCGCTCCTGATGGTCCCGGCCGCCGGACGCACGACCGGACCCGATCGGACGGTGCGGGTCTTCATCTTCGCCGGTCAATCCAACATGGTCGGCTCCGACTCCAAAGCCGGGGAGATCCGGCACTATCCCCCGTTTACCGGTCTTGACGCGCCCCAGGAACAGGTGCTGTTCTCTTACAACCTGGGCCGGGATGAGAAGCGGGAGTCTCGCGGATGGGTCGCCCTGAAGCCCGTGGACGGCGTGGTCGGACCGGAACTCAGCTTCGCCCATCGCGTGTCCCGGGAGACCGGGGCTCCCCTCGCCATCATCAAGTGCGCCGCCGGGGGGACCACCCTGGGCGGCGACTGGAACCCGGATCAGCCCAACGGCTTCAAGCTCTACCCTCTGGCCCTGGAACTGGTCCGCTCGTCCCTGGCGGAATTGGAACGGAAGAAGATCCCCTACCGGATCGAGGGCTTCATGTGGCATCAGGGCGAGAACGACATGTTCGACAAGGAGTTCCGTCCGAACTACGGTCGAAACCTGCGGAACTTCCTGGCAAGCTGGCGGCGCGACCTCCAGACTCCCCGGCTTCGGTTCTACATCGGGGAACTCTGCACCAAGACGATCTGGGGAATGGACAACCGCGACAATATGTACGCCATCCGCACCGGTCAGAAATCCGTCACCGACGCCGATCCGCTGGCGGAGTACATCCCGACCTCTCACGACGCGGTGGAGATCGGCGGTGGGGCCGGACTGCACTACCACTACGGCACGCTGGGTCAACTGGAACACGGCGTCAACTATGCGGATGCTTACCTCCGCACGATCGGCAAGCAGCCGGCTGCCCGGCCCCCGCTCAAGAAGTGGCCGTACGCGAAGGGGAGCACGGTGAAGCTCTTCGTCCTGGCCGGCCACCGCAACATGGAAGGGGAGCGAGCCTTCACTTCGGAACTCGGCGCGCTTCCGGGTCAGGAGTCCCTGGCGAAAGACAATCCCCGGATCGCTTACCGCTACAGCATCGGCGGCGGCTACCGGATCTCAAACGGCTGGGAATCCCTGGGCCCCGCCGGCTTCTACGATACCTTTGGCCCCGAACTTAGCTTCGGCCGGACTCTGCAAGCCCGGCTGCCCGGCACCATCGCCGTCGCCAGGTTCACGGATAGTGGATCGCAGATGAATGACTGGACGCCCGAAGGCACCCCGGCGAAAGCACGACACGTGTACCCGAAGTTCATCGCCTTCATCCAGAAGACCATCCAGGAGCTTCAGGCAAAGGGTAATCGGGTCGAGCTGGCCGGGATCTTCTACCACGTGGGGGAAAACGACATGGCCTTCGGCCCTTATCGCCGGAGTGCCGCGAAGTGGTTGCAGTCCACGGTCAACCAGAGCCGCACGGACCTGGCTTTGCCCGGATTGAGGTGGTACGTGAGCCAGCAGAAGCCCCCGGAGGAGCCCGGCCTCAGTGCCATCGACGTCACCGCGAGCATTGGGGCGATCGCCGCCGCGGACCCGGACTTCGTCCAGGTCCGGGCATTCGACCTCGCCCCGCAGCCGGACAAACTGGTCCTCACCACAGCGGGGGTGGTTCAACTGGGGGAGTTGTTGGCCCAGAGCTACCTCAACCGAAAATGACGAGCCGAGGCCGGCACAGAGCCGTGGAATCATCGTGAACCGCGTGAGAGCAGCGCCGGCTTCCCTGATGACCGGGCTGATACTCGCCGACGCCGCAGCGGCGGGGCGGCGCTCGGCGTGCACGCCGCGGAGCGAGGAGAGGGCGAAGGCCCGGGCCCTCATGACGGAGCGGGCCGCCGCGCTGGCGCGGGAGGATCCTGATGCCTGACTTACCCTCCGGCGCTGTCACCTTCCTCTTTACCGACATTGAGGGCTCGACACGCCTCTGGGATGAGCATCCCGAGGCGATGAGTGAGGCGCTGCGGCATCATGACGATCTGCTGCGGGCCTGCATCGAGGCGCACGACGGTCGGGTGTTCAAGACAGTGGGCGATGCCTTCTGCGCCGTCTTCGGCAACCCGAAAAACGCCCTCGAAGCGGTGCTTGCTTCACAGGAGTGGCTCCCCGCACTGGCGCTGACCGCGGAAGGAGAACCCCGGCCGCTGAAGGTGCGGATGGCGCTGCACACCGGGATCGCCGAGGAGCGGGACGGGGACTATTTCGGTCAACCGCTGAACCGCGTGGCGCGGCTGCTTGCGGTGGGGCATGGGGGTCAGGTGCTGTTGTCCCTTGCCACGTCCGAGATGGTTCGAGACAGCCTACCGGGGGGCATGTCTCTGGCGGATCTGGGAGAGCATCGGCTGAAGGACCTCGGCCGGCCGGAAACGGTCTTCCAGTTGCTTCATCCCGAGCTGACCGCCGACTTCCCGCCGCTGCGGTCATTGGAGAGCATGCCGAACAACCTGTCGCAGCAGGTGACCAGCTTCGTCGGCCGGGGGAAAGAGCTCACGGAGATCAAGGAGCTTCTGACCAGAACTCGGCTCCTGACACTGACCGGTTCCGGCGGCACGGGCAAGACCCGTCTTTCGCTGCAGGTAGGGGCGGACCTACTTGATGGCTCGGGAGACGGGGTCTGGTTCGTGGAACTCGCTTCTCTGACGGACCCAGGGTTGGTGCCACCCACGGTGGCGGGAGTCTTTGGCTTACGGGAAGAGGCAGGAAAGCCGATCCTGCAGACGCTGACCGAGTATCTGAAGGGCAAGCGGCTTCTCCTGCTGCTGGACAACTGCGAGCACCTGCTGGACGCCTGCGCCAAACTGGCGGATGCCGTCTTGCGCCAGTGCCCGCAGGTGGTGATCCTCGCCAGCAGCCGGGAGGGACTGGGGATCGCCGGGGAGACCACCTATCGAGTGCCTTCGCTCTCCTTGCCTGACCCGAGGAAGCCATGCACGCCGGCATCTCTCTCCGGTTTCGAATCGGTGCGCCTCTTCGTCGAGCGAGCGCTGCAGGCGCAGACCGGGTTCACCGTCACCGACCAGAACGCCCCGGCGCTCGCTTCGATCTGCCACCGGCTGGACGGCATCCCTCTGGCCATCGAGTTGGCGGCGGCGCGGGTACGCTCGCTGTCGGTGGAGGAGATCAACAACAAGCTGGACCAGCGCTTCCGGCTGCTCACCGGCGGGAGTCGTACGGCGCTCCCCCGCCAGCAAACGCTGCGCTCCCTGATCGACTGGAGCTACGACCTGCTGAGCGACACCGAGAAGGCGCTGCTCTGCCGGCTTTCGGTTTTCTCCGGCGGGTGGACGCTGGAGGCGGCGGAGCAGGTCTGCGCGGGAGAACCGGTCGAGGAGTGGGAAGTGCTGGAGGTGCTGACAGGTCTGGCGGACAAGAGCCTGGTGACCCCGGAGCAGCGGGAGGGGGCGACTCGCTACCGACTGTTGGAGACGGTTCGGCAGTATGCGCGGGACCGGCTGCTGGAGAGCGGAGACGGTGAGCAGTGGCGGGACCGGCATCTGGCCTGCTGCCTGTCGCTGGGCGAGGAGGCGGAGCCGCATCTGCGGGGAGCGGAGCAGCAGGCCTGGCTGGAGCGGCTGGAGACGGAGCACGACAACCTGCGGGCGGCGCTGGATTGGAGCAGCCAGGATCCGGGAAACGCGGAGGCGGGGCTGCGGCTGGCCGGGGCGGTGTGGCGGTTCTGGTACGTGCGGGGACACCTGGGGGAGGGACGCGAGCGGCTGGCACAGGCGTTGGAGGCGGATCGCGCCGACACCCCCGCGGCCCGGGCGAAGGCGCTCCACGGGGCGGGTGGTTTGGCCTGGTCCCAGGGCGACTACGCGGCGGCGCGCGAGCTGCAGGAGGAGAGCCTGGCGATCCGGCGGGAACTGGGCGACCGACGGGGGATCGCGAGCGTACTGGGCAACCTGGGCAATGTCGCCCAGTGCCAGGGCGACTACGCGGCGGCGCGGGGGCTGCAGGAGGAGAGCCTGGCGATCCGGCGGGAACTGGGCGACCGGCGGGGCATGGCCTCCACGCTGGGCAACCTGGCCGTTGTGGCCGCCGTTCAGGGCGACTACGCGGCGGCACGGGTGCTGCAGGAGGAGAGCCTGGCGCTCTTCCGGGAACTGGGCGACCGGGGGGGCATCGCCACAGCGCTGGTCAACCTGGGTACCGTGTCCCAGGAGCAGGGCGACTACGCGGGGGCGCGGGGGCGGTATGAGGAGAGCCTGGTGCTCTACCGGGAACTGGGCGACCGGCGGGGCATCGTCCAGACGCTTGAAGACCTCGCCACGCTGGCCGCCGCGGGAGGTCTTGCCCGTCGCGGCGCCCGCCTTTGGGGCGCGGCGGAACGGCTGCGCGAGGAGATCGGCGCGCCGCTGTCGCCGAACGACTTGAGAAGGCAGGAGCAGCAGGTCGCCGCGGCCCGCACCGCTCTTTCCGATGACGCCCCCTTTGACGCAGCCTGGGCCGAAGGCCGCGCGCTGACCCTGGAACAGGCGATGGACCTCGCCACGGTGCCTCCCGATGCCTGACCTCCCGGCCGCCCCGCTCGCTCGAGAGCATGCTGAACCTCCTGCCGCAGCCGGTGACCGTCACGGCGGCGTCGGGCGGATGGGGACGAATTGCGGGGTGGTGATGATCAGCAACGGCAGCAGGAAGTTGGTCACGATGCCTCCGAAGCTCAACCGGGATGCGCCCACTGCAGGGCTGCAGAGGGAGTTGGTCTAACGTAGGGGTGTTGGAGTTCCGCCTTACTTCCCGGGGCACGGCCGTCCAGGGAGCATTACGACTCCGTCGGAGTGGCTAGCTATGCATCAGTTCTCGGGAAAGCGCCTGTGGGCGACAGCCGTGATTGCGGTCTCTGTGGTGTTGATCCCCAGTGCCGCCGTCCCGAATGCTCGGTCCAGCCGCCTGAAGCGTCCCTCCGCTCCGACCCCTCGCTATGCGGTCACGCAACTCCCGGCAGGCGTTTCGCCAACGCTGAACAATCGGGGCCAAATCGCCATGAGGGCGCAGGAAGGGCAGGTCTACAGGATCACACTCTTCCACCCTTCCACCCCCAACAGCCCCGAGGGCGATTGGGTGGGACTGGGCGAGGGCGCTGAGTTTCCCGGAGACATCAACAACTTTGGGCAGGTCGTGGGCACGGACGGAAACTCAAATCTTCTCTTGTGGACCCCTACAAGCCCGAACGGGACCAGCGGAAGCTGGGTGGAGATCTTCCACGCCACAACAGAGCGGGCCTGGGGGGCGGGCCGCCTCAATGACCAGGGAAAGGTGGCTTTTGACACCATTGAGATCATCAACAACAAGGCGGAGTATGCCTACTACCTCTGGGAGCCAGGTGCCCCAAACGGACTCAGCGGCACGGTCAGGTCTCTCGGGCGGATCCCGCGTGGCAAGACTTCCTACCTGACCGGTCTGAACGCTGACAGCCGGCTCTCTCTCATCATTCAGACCGAAGCCTGGGTATGGGATGCTTCGGGAGGTGGGCAGGCAGTTCAGCAACTGCTTCCCTTTGATGGGACGGTGACGGGGTACGACGGCGGGATCAATGCCGCTGGCGCCGTGATTGGGGCAGGTCAGCCTACGGGTGACTTTCGCAACCATGCCCTGCTCTGGGAAAGTGGCGGCAGCGACGCAACGGATCTTCCGGCGCTACTAGACACCCGCGATAGGACCGCTCTCGCGGTCAACTCGACAGGAATCGTGGTGGGCCAGGCGGGGGATTCACAGTTCGTTGAACATGGCGCGTTGTGGCAAAAAGACGGCTCGGGAGATTACCAGCTCCAGCAGGAGGCTGATGAACAGATGCGGGCCGCGATCGGGGATCCGGCGACGGCAGCTCCCATCAAATTCATCGATATCAACGATTCTGGACAACTGATCGGCCTGGCGCTGGTCGGAGGGTTTCAGCCGCCCTACCTCCTGACCCCTGCCGGCCCACCTCCACCTGTGGAGGTGTTCGACGCAAACGTGGAGTACACCGGCGGCGTGCAACTTCCCTCGCTTCCGGACAGCGATCTCACCATGCTCGGCGGCGATGCTTGGGCCGCCCAAGCGAGACGCGTGTCCAAGGCCGCCGCAGACGGCGTCACCCTATTGCTGGTGCGCTACCGGTTGGGTGAGAGCACGCCCGGCCCTGTGCGCGTTCGCGTCTCCAGTCCGGATGTGGGTGCGCCAACGGGGAGCCTCTGGCCCGTGGACTCCCAAACACTGGTGGATGCAACCACACCGGGAGGACTGCGGGATACTCAGCAAGAAGGCCCCACTGAGATTGAGGTTTCCCGGGGCGCCCAATCGGGTCCGCGCACTGCCATCGCGCTCTACCGGGCACCCCGTGACTTTGACACTCCCAACGGGGTAGGCACCGCGAACAGGCTTTCTCGCCTCATTCACATCCGGGTGGGGCTAGCCTCCGGAGATCCCGCTGACGACGGGGAGGCCGAGATTGTCCTCGTCAGGCCACTGGTGCTGCTCCAGCACGGCACGTTCTCCAACCCCGCCACCTGGTCCGGGAGCTTTCACCTCTGGATGGACGGCCTGCAGAAACCAGAGGTTGGACACGCGTACGCCTATCGGGAGGGGGTGCAGAATCCCAAACCCTTCTACGTCGCCCGCACTTCCTTTGTGACGGTGGAAAACTCCGCAGGCCCTGTGGAAGAGAACGCGGACGTCGTGTTGCCGCAGGTCATCGACTACATCCGAGGGTGGAGGGAAAGCATCGGGGCGGCGGCCACGCAAGCCGACGTTGTTACCCACAGCTATGGGGGGATGACCATGCGGGTGGTGGCACAGCGGAATGGAGGCCCGGGAACCATGCTGAGCATTTCCGAGGCATCGTTCCGCCGGCTGCACAACTGGGGCCACGGCTACTTTCACAAGCTGATTACGCTCGCCTGCACCCATCGCGGCTCGGCGATGACCAACCACGCGGCCTGGCTAAACAAGAATGGGCATACCCCGGGGCTGGCCAACACCCTGGCTATCAAGGCCGGTCTGCCTATGGACAAGGGAGCGATGAGAGATCAGTTTGTCCTCTCGCCAGCGGTGAGGGGACTCCGTGAAACAGCGCTGCCCTGTCATGCGTTTGTGGGATCTGGGTGGCTGACGCCCTATCTCGGCTTCACGGGTGAATCGGTCCCGTACGTTGCTGACTACGGGTTGGATAAGCCGGGTGGTCCATACAGAAGCGCGGGCCTGCCGGTATTCCCCGGACTGCCTCTACTCCCCAATTATTTGAGTCTATTGCATCAAACCAATTACCATTACAATCTGGATTATGAGGCTTCTTCCGAGAACGGATTGAGTCCCAACTATGACCTGACCGTGTCCTACCGGAGTTCCTGCGGCTTACTCAGCAAACCGTTCATTAGCGACATCACCGACCTGGGGCAGCCGGGGCAGCCTGATCTGTCCGGCAAGGTGAGCCACCTGCTCCAATCCAACAATGGGTTGGTGTCTGATCGGGTGGAGTTCTTGCTTCAGCAGTCCACCACCGGAGGCTACTTCACCCACTTCCCGGCCTACACGGAAGACTCGAGCCCTGTGGAGCAACGCCTGGGAGATACGCTCGTTTACGACCCGGAGTGGTTGAACATCAAGGAACCCCAGGAGCGCCGGGCAGCGCTTGGCCCCGAACTGGTTTCTGATGACCCGGATGGCGAGGTCTGTCCAGGGCAACAGCTCACGCTCACACTCTCGTGGCCGGGAATGACGGTAGCCTATGCGGTACTGGTGTGGCGATCCACGGCGCCGGACCGGGGAGACAACCTGCTGGGGTCCGGACAGAGCAGCTTGCCGTTTACGGTGCCGGATGCGGACGCGGGTGACTTTGGCGTGGCCGCGCTTGTTACCAGCACAGACGGTCGAACCGCCGTCGCGGGCCTGACGCTTGAGATTTGCGACCCGGGCACCTACGACCAGGTGGCCTGTGAACCCTCGCCGATCCTACTTCGGAATACCCGTCTCTACCGGCCGGCACTCTTTGGGCACGTGCAGGGCGGCGATTGGGCCTTCATCGGGAACTCGAGGCACACCACACTCGCAAGCGACAATCCGGCCGTGGTTCAGGTCCTGCCGGACAGGTCGGTAATCCCCATGAACTTCGGCAGCACCACCCTCCGTGTGACGGCCAGAGGAGGAGTGACGGGGAGCGTACCGGTAACGGTGGACGGAGTTGCGGTTCCGGTGAAGCCGACGTTCAAGGGAAAGCTTGCCAGAACCAGCAAGGTGCCGGTCGGGTTCGCATTCCTCTCGTCCACGGGGTTTGACGCGCGGCTTGTTTCGCCGGTCACAGTCAGGGTGGGGGGACTGCCACCCAGACAGGTCAGAGGCAAGTTGGGCACACTGAAGGATGTGAATGGGGATAGGCTGCAGGACCTGATCGTGTATGTCCGACCCAGGGACCTCCAGCTAGCCAGAGGAGTTTCAAGGGTGCCGATGCTCGCCGCCATGACCGGCGGCTCGCTTGTTGGCGGAAGCGTCAAAGTTTCCGCGCGATGAGAGTGGAATGGCCCTTCGGCGATGCGGTGGCCGGGAGACTTCACGTCCCCATCGGCGTGGTGGCCTGCGGGGTAGGGCCCACCAGCGTGCGGGAATGGCTGCCCCGTAGCACTAGGTTCCCGAACGTGCATAGGCTGGAATCGCCTGCGGTGTTTCGCCGTGGCGCGAGGAGATAGGCAGGACGATACGCTGTGTTTGATCCACGCCGGCGAACGGGGGTGACCTCCTGAGCTGGAAACGCCTCGTGCGGCTGCAGTCTCACGAGCCAGGGAGTCGTGCCTGGGCGGCGCGGAGCAACTCCACGGTCAGGGCGTCAATCGCCCCGCTCTTGCCGGTAATGCGGAAGGGATCTCCCTGGCGCTTGCCGTCGCGGTAGAGCTGGAGGTCGACGGTGACACTGTCGCCAGTGATGCGGTACTCGCCGGTGATCTGGTAGGCGTCGGGGGCGTCGGCCACGTCCCAGAAGACCGCCGCTGCGGTAGTTCCCCGGGTCTCCGCCTCGCGCAGTTGCTCGGCCACGCGCTCTTCCAGCCGTAAGGGGTCGATCCGCTCGCCGACCTGGTTGAATCGCGGGCGCACGAGCACGTGCCGCAGCCGGGCGACGGGGATCCGCTTGCGATCCTCCTCGGTCAGGCGGCCGATCGGGAAGCTGACGGCGTCGCGCCGGTTGGAGAGCACGGGCTGCTGGATCCCACGGATCTCCCTGGCCAACTCCGGCACCCGCCGCGCCGCCTGCTCCAGCCAGCGCTGCACCCGCACGGTGCCGTCTCCCTCCACCGCCGGTCCCTGCAGCCCCTCCAACAGGCTGTAGGTCAACAGCCCCTGGCCAAAGCGGCTCGCCTCGTAGCTCACGGCGTCGGAGGCGCACCCCGCCAGCAGGAAGATGCCGCTGCGGTCGCGCAGGTCGGCCCAACTCCGCTTGACCAGGCCGGAGACATCCCGCCCCTCGGCCAGCCGCTGCAGTCCCCTTCCCGAGGCGCAAGTATCGAGGATCACCACCTGCTTCAGCGCGGGGATGCCGATCAGCATGGTTCCCAGCTCACGACCGGAGAGGGCGTCTTGCACCCGCGCCTGGGGATCGCGCAGCTCGGCGTCGGCGGCGGATTCGGTCAGGTAGTAGTAGTCGCCGATGTCGCCCCCCACGCTGACGCCGTGACCGGCGAGATAGAGCACCAACAGGTCCGCCGGCTTCGCCTTCGCCTTGAATTCGCGCAGTACGGCGGTGAGCCCCGCCTTGCCGGGACGCTTCAGCGGGTCCTTCTCTGCCCCGCTGCCGACCGGAGCGGAGAGCAGACGCAGTTCCAGCGGCAGCTTCAGGCCCGCCACGGCGAGCCGCAGCGCGCCGGCAAAGCGCTCGGCATCGGCGGCGGCATAGCGCAGGTCGAGGCGGTCGCCACGATAGTCGGAGATCCCCGCCACGAGGGCCCAGACCTTCGGGGGGGCGGGAGCGGCGGCGGCGGGCGGCGTGAACACCACCTTCGTCCCCCGGCTGATCACCGTGCCGTCGCCGTTGAAGGCGGCGACTTCGATCGTGTTCGGCTTCCCCGGCTCCATCAGCGTGCGATAGCGGGAGAGATCGAGGGAGAGGGAGAGGGAGGACAGGTTGGGATTGGGCCGCGGACCGCGGGCGTCGGCGAGCACTTCCTTGCCGTTGACCTTCACCACCACGCGGCCGATGCCGCCGCCCTGGTTGGCGAGGGTGACCCGGGCGAGGGTCGTGCCGCGGGCCGGCGGGGCCACGGCGACGCGCGGGTAGAGCCGGATCTGAGAGAAGGCGTCCACCCGCCGCAGCGGCTCCTTGTTGAACCCCATGTGCTTCGCCAGCAGGCCGGGATCGTAGTACCGCGCCTTGAGCTGCTTCAGCGCGATCGGCTCCATCCCGACGACCCAGTGGAGGCCTTCCACGTCGCCATCGTTGGAGGCGTCGTACCGCCCCTCGGGGTCAGTGACCGCCCAGGTTCCGTCGTTGAAGGAGATCAGCGAGCAGAGTTCTCGGCCTTCTTCCAGATCCCAGAGCCGGGCGGTGTTGTCAGCGCTCCCGGTGAGGGCGCGCCTGCTGTCAGGCAGCGCGGCAACGCACATGACATCGTTCGTGTGACCAACCAGGCTGCGCAGCTCCTTGCCCGTTTCGAGGTCCCAGAGCCGCGCCGTGTTGTCATCGCTCCCGGTGAGGGCGCGCCTGCCGTCTGCCAGCACCGCAACAGACGAGACCACCGCCGAGTGGCCGACCAGGCTGCGCAGCTCCTGGCCCGTTTCGAGGTCCCAGAGCCGGGCGGTGTGGTCCCAGCTCCCGGTGAGGGCGCGCCTGCCGTCGGGCAGCACCGCAACAGACGTGACAACACTCGTGTGGCCGACCAGCCGGCGCAGCTCCTTGCCCGTTTCGAGGTCCCAGAGCCGCGCCGTGTTGTCAGAGCTCCCGGTGAGGGCGCGCCTGCCGTCGGGCAGCACCGCAACAGATCATATCGTTTCCGTGTGGCCGACCAGTCGGCGCAGCTCCTTGCCCGTTTCGAGGTCCCAGAGCCGGACCGTGTTGTCCTCGCTCCCGGTGAGGGCGCGCCTGCCGTCGGGCAGCACCGCAACAGACCAGATCGTTTCCGTGTGGCCGACCAGTCGGCGCAGCTCTTTGCCCGTTTCGAGGTCCCAGAGCCGCGCCGTGTTGTCATCGCTCCCGGTGAGTGCGCGCCTGCCGTCGGGCAGCACGGCCACGGCCAGTACGCCGCCCATGCCCGTTTGGGCCACGAGTCGCGGGGCGGATGGCGGCGACGCAGTAGCACGGCCGGGCGCGCGAGAAGCCACCGGCCCGGGCGCCGCTGTGGCCGCGGCCGCGGCCAGCATGGCCAGGAGCATGGCGCAAGTCACCGAGAATCGTGAGTGCACGTCGGCGCACCTCCTGATGCAGAGGATGGATAACCGGATCAGGCCTTACAGTTGATTTGCCGCCGAGATCAATCCTACGCATCGGAGCGATGCCCCCACATTTACGGACGGCTGTTTGGCGCGAGGACATCGGCAGGACTTTTGGGTCCGTTCGATCGCGTGCTTCCCCCCGGCACGTGGATGGTCCAGTGCCGGAATGAACGAAGCCGGAACCGATCGGACGGACAGTCCGCCGGGGCAGCCCCCAAGAGGCATACTCGACGCGACTTTCTCGCTGCGCGAGCTTGGCGCCATCCCGCGCGTGAGCGTGGTCGGGCAGGGGGTCCGCTTCGTCCTGACTCCGCCGCTTGAGCCTCACCTCCGCAGGAGAGCAGGGGCAAACGAGGCAATCTAGGCTCTGATCGGCAAGCAGGCCGGGCCAGGACCTTCGATGACTGAACTCCCCTCCGGCGCGGTCACCTTCCTCTTCACAGACATCGAAGGCTCCACGAAACTCTGGGATACGCATCCGGAGGCCATGCGGGGCGCCCTCCGTCAGCATGACGACCTCCTGCGCGCGTGCGTGGAAGGCCATGGCGGTCACGTCTTCAAGACGGTGGGGGATGCCTTCTGCGCTGTCTTCGCTTCTCCCCGCGGGGCAGTTGAGGCAGTGCTCGCTTCTCAGCAATGGCTGCCGGCGCTGTCACTGGAGACCCCCGAGGGGCCTCGGGCACTGAAGGTGCGGATGGCGCTGCACACGGGCGTGGCGGAGGAGCGCGACGGCGATTACTTCGGCCCGCCGCTCAATCGGGTCGCCCGGCTGCTGGCCATCGGGCACGGCGGGCAAGTGCTGCTTTCCGAGGCCTCGCAAGCGCTGGCACAGGATGACCTTCCGACCGGCGCTTCCCTCAAGGCACTCGGTGCGCACCGGCTGAAAGATTTGGGCCGGCCGGAGACCGTCTATCAGTTGCTCCACCCGGACCTAGTTGCGGAGTTTCCGCCCTTGCGCTCGCTAGAGAGCATGCCGAACAACCTGCCGCAGCAGGTGACCAGCTTCGTCGGTCGGGAGAAGGAACTGGCGGAGATAAAGTCGCTGCTCCTGAGGACACGGCTGCTGACGCTCACAGGATCGGGGGGCACCGGCAAGACCCGTCTTTCGCTGCAGGTAGCAGCGGAGATGTTGGACGGCTCGGGAGACGGCGTCTGGCTGGTCGAACTGGCCTCCCTGACGGACCCAGGGTTGGTGCCCTCTACGGTGGCGGGCATCTTCGGGCTGCGGGAAGAGCCGGGGAAGGCGTTCCTGCAGACGCTGACCGAGTATCTGAAAGGCAAGCGGCTGCTCCTGCTGCTGGACAACTGCGAGCACCTGCTGGATGCCAGCGCGAAGCTGGCGGACGCCGTCTTGCGCCAATGCCCGCAGGTGGTCATCCTCGCCAGCAGCCGGGAAGGACTGGGGATCGCGGGCGAACGCACCTACCGGG
>CAZSRZ010000124.1:0-14757 GCA_964609085.1 uncultured bacterium
GGGGTTGCGCGACCAGCCTTGGGTGATCGGACTCCAGGACGTATCCGGCTGACGTCGCGGGGATCCCGGCACTGACGTGCTCGGCTCTGAGCCAGAGCGGGCCTGTCGCGGGAGGCTACCCCGGGAGCGCTGGCGTCTCGCCGGCATCAGGCCTGCCGCCGGAGGTCGCCCCCGGGAGCGCTGGCGTCTCGCCGGCCTCCGCAGCCGCTTGCGACCCCGCGCTGGCGTTGACTCCTCTGCCTGCCCCCGATAACCTTTAGCTGGATAGATGAGTATCTTTACCTGAATACTCATCTATCCGGGTTGCGAGGAGAGGTCATGTCGGAAGAGCCGGATCGCACGGGAGAATCAACCGCCGAGCGCGTGGCTCGCCGACGCGAGTCGCGGCCGCTAACGCCGGAGGAGGTGCTTCGCAGGAACAGCGTGGAGCGGCTGAAGGCGGAAAAGCATCCCTACGACGTGATCCACGACCTCGCGGCTTTTGGGGAGCTGCCTTACGAGGCCATCCCCGAGGAGGACATCCTCCGGCTGCAGTGGTACGGCCTCTACCACGACAAACCCAAGGTGGGGCACTTCATGCTCCGGGTGAAGCTCCCCAACGGCCGGCTTACCGCGACACAACTGGCCGTGGTCGGTCGGCTGAGCCGGGAGTACGGGGAGAACAGCGGCGAGCTGACGACACGGCAGGACATTCAGATCCACTGGCTGCGGCTGCGGGAGCTGCCGACCGTCCTTGCCGAGCTCCAGCGCGCCGGGCTAACGACGGCAGGCGGCTGCGGAGATAACCTGCGCAACATCACGGGGTGCCCCCTGGCTGGGCTCCATCCGGGTGAAGTGTTCGACGTTAACCCGGAGATCGAAGCGCTGGCTGCCTTTTTCTACGGCAATCGCGAGTACGGCAACCTGCCGCGGAAGCACAAGTACACCATCGCCGCCTGTCCGCAGCACTGCAACGCTCCGGAGATCCACGATGTCGCGCTCATCGGGGTCCTGAAGGATGGTCGGGAGGGGTTCGCTTTTCAGCTCGGAGGCGGCCTATCCAGCGTCCCCCGCATCGGGAAGCACCTGGGAGTGTTCGTTCCACGGGCGGAGGCGCTCACAGTGGCGCGCACTCTCACGGACATCTGGCGCGAGGATCTGCGCTACCGCGTGTCTCGGGCCAAAGCGCGCTTCAAGTTCATGGTGGACGATGATGGCGTAGAGTTGATCCTGGAGCGACTGGAGGCGCGGCTCGGGCGTAGCCTCGATCGCCTCGATCACCCGCCGCAGCCGGTGGGCCGAACGGACCACCTCGGTGTCGGCCCGCAGAAGGGCTCCTCAGAGCTGCGGACGGTGGGGTTCCCTTGCTTTCCGGGGCTGATGACCGGTCGCCAGATGGAACAACTGGCGGAGTTGATGGAGCACCGCCTCCCGGCCGGGGAGATCAGGCTCACGCGCGAGCAGAATTTCATCCTGACACACGTCCCTGAGGCGCAGGTCCAGCCGTTGATCGAGGAAGTGGCCGCCCTCGGCTTCCCCCTGGCGGTCAATCCCATCCGCGGGCACAGCATCGGCTGCACGGGCGACCCGTTCTGCAACTTCGCCGTCGGACCCACCAAGCCGAAGCTCGTGGAGATTGTGACGACCCTGGAAGCCCGATTCGGCGACGCCGTCGCGGATCTCCGGATCTACCTCGATGGGTGCCCGCATGCCTGCGGCCAACACTGGGTGGGTGACCTCGGCTTCCAGGGCACCACGCGCAACAGCGAGACCGGAAAGATCACCAGCTACGACATCATCGTCCGGGGCAAGCTCGGCCCGGAGGCGGCCATCGGACGGCCGCTCCTGCGTCGAGTGGCCGCTGGCGACGTCAACGCGCAGGTGGTGCGCCTCGTTGAGACCTGGCTTGAAGAACGGAGTGACGGAGAAGGACTGCCCGAATTCCTCCGGCGACAGGAAGACGCGCGCATTTTGCAAATCGCCCAGGGCGACCCGGCAGGCGACCTGGGGAGCACGGTGGAGGTGGCGCGATGACGGATGCTGGTCCCGTGACGATGGATGATCTCGAGGCGGGCGAGCTCGCCGTTCAGTACGACGCCTCCGAACCGGAAGAGCTACTGGAATGGGCCTTCAATCGCTTCGGCGAGGATCGATTCGCCCTGGTCTCCAGTTTCCAGGCCGAAGCATCCGTCCTCATCGACATGGCGCACCGGATCAATCCGGCGGTCCGCGTGGTTACCGTGGATACAGGGCGCATGCCCCAGGAGCAATTCGACATCATCGATGCCTTCCGGCGCCGCTACGGCATCCGGATTGAGGTCCTTTTCCCCGACGCAGCCGGGGTCGAGCGCATGGCCCACAAGCACGGGGTAAACGGCTTCTTCGAGAGCGTGCCCAGCCGGCTGCTCTGCTGCCACGTGCGCAAGGTCCTGCCGCTCAACAGGGCGCTTAAGGGGCTGGAGTGCTGGGGCACCGGGTTACGGCGTGACCAGTGGGCCACTCGATCCAACCTGAAGAAGATCGAGCTGGATCACGACCACGGTGGGATCGTGAAGCTGATCCCTCTGGCGGACTGGACGAGCGAGGATGTGTGGGGCTACATCACTGAGTACGACATCCCGGTCCACCCGCTCTACAGCAAGGGCTACACCAGCATCAGTTGCGCCCCCTGCACCCGCCCGGTCGCCGCCGGTGCTGATCCCCGATCCGGTCGCTGGTGGTGGGAGGTCAATGCCCCGAAGGAGTGCGGGATGCATTGCTCTCTAGAGACCGGCGGTTTCGAGCACGAGATCGAGGCGATCCTGGGCCGGGACGTGCACACCGCCGCCGCCAACGGTCACGTCGCGGGCAGCGGCCTCGTGCAGATCGGTCGCTGACGGCATGCCTGGTCTCCACCTGGATCCCGAGGAGCGCGAACTGGTGCTGGCGGAAGTGCGTCAGGCGTTGGCGCAGGCGAGGACACCGGAAATGGAGGCGGCGCTCCAGTCGCTCGCCACCGCGGCCGAGCAGGGTGACGTGCCGGAGCCGAACCAGCCGACATTGGAGGACCTGCTCGAGGTCGGACTGATGAGCGGAAGAATCCGGCGGCTCTACACGGCGCACGGTGAGATGGCCGCCAATCGGATCTACGGACGAACCGCCCGTGGTCGCTCCGCCCGGGAGGGCGTGCAGGGTGTGAATGACGCCCTCAGCGCGCTGGCGGGAACCGAACTACGCGATGTTGCCGTAGCCGGCCTCGGCCCGGGCGTCTACACCTTGCGGCTGAACACCTCCGCCGGCAGCGTGTTGCTGCGAATCGACCGCCGGGAAATCCGGGTGCAGAGTGTGGAAGTCGCCTGACGCCGCCCGGCCGGTCCCAACCCTCCCCACTCTCCCAATCGGGGGAAACCGGTTGAACTATCCTGGGTGCGGTCTGCGGACTCCCTGAGGTTACGATGAAGTTCTGGGACGTAGTCAGAGAAGTCTCGACCTCCGCGATTCGCTCCGAGGCAGAGAAGATCTTTGTGCTCGCGCTGGCGGGCAACCGGGAGTATGTGGTTGCCGCGCGTGAGCAGATACTGGGACCGGTCGCTGCACTGCCGGAGCCGGGGGGCGTCGGCGAGTTCCTCTATTGTGCCGTCCCGCCCTACGACGAGGAGGCCGAGAAACGCCTGCGCCATGCTGATCTGATTGTCTCATTGCCCGGCGGTCCCCTGCTCACCGATCTTCGCCCCGCCGACACCATCCTCGTGCCGCGTGTTGCCGACGTGATGAAAGAGGTGCTGCGACATCGCTCCGACCTGCGAGTGGCGCTCGCCAGGCGACTGCCCGGGTTCCGCGCCACCGCGGCCGAGATGGTGATCCGAGACGTCAGCCTCGCGAATGCGGAGTTCGCCCTGCTTTCGGGGGTGGGGCAGTCTCTCCCGTTTCTCTCCCCCCTTTTCCCTGCCGTGGTCGGCGCCGACGTGCTGGTGCTGACGAAGAACCAGATCATGATGATGTTCCGCCTCGCCGCGCTCCACGGAGAGGACCTGGATCCCGTCGCGCGGCTCCGAGAGGTCGTCCCCGTCATCGCCGGGGCCTTCGGGTGGCGGACCATCGCCCGAGAGCTGGCCGGCTTCCTGCCGGGCGGCGTTGGCGTGCCGATCCGCGCGGGCATCGCTTACTCCGGCACCTACGCGACCGGGCGTGCGGCCCACGTGGTGTTCGAACGCGGGCTCGGCCCCACGCCCGCGGAATTGCGGGCGATCATGCGGGAGGCATCGGTGCACGCGAAAGAGGCCGTTGCTCGCCTACGCGACCGAGTTGGCCGGCGTGAAACCCCGGGCACGGTGGTCGTCGAAGAGCCTCAGCACGCGCTGCCAGCCGGTCAGGTTGAGGACTCCGCCCTCCCCGAGGGCGCCAACCTCACGCCCGGCCCGTCCGAAGAGACGCCGTCTTCAGGCAGCTAGCGGCAGTTGGACAGGCTGGCCCGTCCTCGCCGACCGATAGACCGCCAGAATGATCTCGACGGCGGCCCGGGCTTCCTCGCCCGTGACCATCGGGTCCCGCCCCTCTCGGACGGCGTCCACGAAGTCCTGTAGCTGGATGATGTGGCCGGCCATTCCAATGGCGCGAGGGTCGCTGGCCGCGCTCCCCATCCCGCCGGCGCCAAGGTCCGGCTCGGGCTCACCGGGTACCACCCATTTCACGATCCGCTCGCCGTCGACCATGATCGTGCCACGCTCCCCGTGGAACTCGAGCCGGTGGTCGAGACCGCCCCACCGTGACACGTTGATGGTCCCTGCGTCATCTCGCTCCCACTCCGCGCTTCCCACTACCGAGGTCGTGCCAATCAAGGTCCCCATCGCCCCCGAGGCAAACCGGAGCGCACTGACCGTGGTGTCCTCAACCTCGATAGTGCGCGCCAGATGGTCGGCGAAGCCGCAGAGGCTGTCGATCGGGCCCATGATCCACTGGAGCTGATCCACCAGGTGGACCCCCTGGTTCATCAGGGCGCCGCCGCCGTCCAGCTCCCATGTGCCTCGCCAGGCACCGCTGTCGTAGTATTCCTGGCTGCGATAGTACTTAAGGAACGCGTCCCCGAGCACCATCTTCCCGAGCTTTCCGGCGTGGACCGTCTCCCGGACCTTCTGCCAGAGCGGCGAGGTGCGTCGCTGGAAGATCACTGCCAGCCGGGTGCCGTTGCGGCGGGTGGTGGCGATCATCTCGTCGATGCGGGCGAGGCTGATATCGATCGGCTTCTCCGTCATCGCATGCTTCCCAGCGTTCGAAGCGGCAATCACCATGCCGCCGTGCATCCCGCTGGGGGTGCAGATGCTGACGGCATCCACCTCGGAATCCTCCAGCACCTCGCTCAGCCGCGTGTAGTGTCGGGGGATGTCGAATCGGGCTGCGAACTGCTCGGCTCGCTCGGGCACCTCGTCGCAACAGGCCACGAGTCGTGCGCCGCGAACGTGGTTCTTGATCGTCTCGGCATGCCATGGAGCGATCACCCCACAGCCGACGACAGCGTAACCCAGGTCTCCATCGGCCATCGGTTCTGACTCCCGTGCGGCACGCTTGCGTGGGCGGGCCGGACTACGCCCGCGTCGCGGCGCGTATCTTGGCTACCGCCGCAACGACATCGTGCATTTCGTGCTTCTCCGCGAGGAGGAGTGGCTGAGTCAGCCAGACGGCCTGCTCGCAAGCAAGCTCCACCTCGGGAAGATGCATGGCCGCGTAGTCGATTCGCGCGGCGAAAGGATGGGTGAGGGTGTCGATCTTGAAAGCCGGGCTGCGGTAGAGAGGCGAGTAGCCCGGGCTGCACGGAATCCCCTCCGCACGCAACGCGGCGATGAACTCGTCCCGGCTCATCCCGCCGAATTCGTTCTGATCATAGCGGAACACAAAGAGATGGTAGGCGTGTCGGGTGACTCGTTCATCCCGAGCAAGGGGACGAATCCCGGGGATGCGGGCGAGTTCGGCGGCCAGAAAGTCGCCGGTTTCATTCCGACGAGCCGTCTGGTCTGCCAGCCTCCGCGATTGCGAAAGCAGCAGCGCCGCCTGCAGTTCGGTCAGCCGGTAGTTCCCACTCAGCATGCGGTGCTCATACCACCCGCCGTCACGGACACGACCGCAGTTGTGGAGGGACCAGGCGCGCTCAAAGATCTCCTCATCGTTGGTGACCACCGCGCCTCCGTCGCCGCAGTTGAGGTTCTTGCTCGCCTGGAAGCTGAAGGTGCCGACGCTGCCGATCGCGCCGACACGGTGACCGCGCCACTCCGCCAGGTGTGCCTGAGCGGCATCCTCGATGAGTGCGAGTCCGTGCCGGCTCGCGATGGACTGGAACGCGTCCATGTCCGCCGGACAGCCGGCGATGTGGACGACGGCGATGGCGCGAGTCTTGTCGGTGATGGCCGCCTCGGCGGCCGACGGATCCAGATTCAGGGTGGTGGGGTCGACGTCCGCGAACACGGGGACGGCATTGATCTGCACGATCGATGCGGCGGTTGCGATGAACGTGTACGGCGAGGTGATCACCTCGTCACCGGCGCGCACGCCAGCGGCGCGCATGGCGATCTCCAACGCCTGCGTGCCGTTGCAGCAGGGAACGCAGTACTGCGCCTGATGCGCCTCGGCCCAGTACTCCCCGAATGCCTTGACCTTTGTCCCGGTGCCGGAAAACCAACGGCCGCTCCGGACCACCGCGGCGACGGCCTCGACGTCCTCCTCGTCCCATTCGGGCCACGCCGGCCACGGTCGGCTGCGAACGGGTGAGCCGCCTGCCACGGCCAGAACGGCGCTCGAGGAGGGTGCGGTGGTGGTCATGGAGCCTATGGCAACCGACTTATGCTCTGAAGAGGACACTTGCAGAGCCGAGAAGAGGCGGATCTTTCTGCCTCACCTTAACACTGACGGAGGGGATTCGGCCCAGATAATCAGCTTGGATCCCCCTCCGGGCCTCCCGCCTCGTGCCCTATAATTGGCCTGCCCCCTCATGGGCAGGAGACACACCCCGCTCGCATGCCGCCATCCGCACCACCAGCCACTCGTTCTCGACGGAACCTGTCGAGCGTCCTGGCATTCGCCTGTTTGGTGGCGGGCATCTGCACCGAGATCGGGGCTCGCGCCGCGACTGTCTCGCTCTCCGCGCCAGGGAAGGTGGTCACCACCGAGATCTGCGTCTACGGTGGCACATCGTCCGGCGTGATGGCCGCTATCCAGGCCCGTCGGCTGGGCCGAAAGGTCGCTCTGGTCTCCCAGGGCAACCGGCTGGGGGGCATGACCATCTCCGGTCTGAGCGCCACCGATAGCGGGAATCGGTTGGCGATCGGGGGCCTGGCGAGGGAATTCTACCAGCGGATTCGCGATGCCTACCTCCGCTCGTACGGTGCCGACTCCCCCCAGGCAAAGGACTGTCTCGACGGCTATCGATTCGAGCCGCGGGTGGCGGAGAAGGTCTTCCAGGAGATGCTGGCGGAGGCCGGTGTGCCCATCTACCTGAACCAGCGGCTGAAGAGTGCGCGACTGCTCTCCAACCGAATTGTGGAGCTGGGCACGATGGAGGGCATGGTCTTCAAGGCGAGCGTCTACATCGACGCCACCTACGAAGGCGACCTGATGGCGAAGGCCAACGTGACTTACACCGTCGGCCGCGAAGCCAACTCTCGCTACAACGAGACGCTCAACGGCGTCCAGCTCGATCCCCCGTTTCACAACTTCCTCCTGCCGGTAGATCCCTACGTCATCGAGGGGAACCCGGCATCAGGCCTGCTGCCCACCATCTCGCCCAACGATCCGGGTCGGCCGGGATCCGGCGATCGGAAAGTGCAAGCGTATTGCTTCCGAATGTGCCTGACAAACGTGCCCGACAACCGCCTGCCCTTCCCACGGCCGCGCGTTTACGACCAGCAGCGCTACGCCTTGTTGCTTCGCTACCTTAGGGCCGGCGGCTGGGAGGGGCTGGATGATCAGGGCAAACTGCCGAACGGCAAGATCGACTGCAACAACAAGGGTGCCTTCTCCCTGGACAATATCGGGGCGAATCATCTCTATCCCGATGGGGATGCCGCCACGCGCAAGCGCATCGTGCTCGACCACATCAACTACCAACAGGGGTTGATGTACTTCCTCGCGACCGATGATCGCGTCCCGCCGAACGTCCGTGAGGATGTGAACCAGTGGGGGCTCTGCCGGGATGAGTTTTCCGCGACCGGCGGTTGGCCGCACGACCTCTACATCCGTGAGGCCCGGCGCATGGTTTCCGACTACGTGATGACCGAGCACAACTGCCGGGGGACGATCTCCGTCGACGACTCCATCGGGCTCGCCTCCTACCCCATGGACTCGCACAACGTGCAGCGGGTGGTCCGGGACGGCGTGGTGCAGAACGAGGGGGATGTGCAGGTCAGCGGCTTCCCGCCTTACCCCATCTCCTACCGCTCTATCGCTCCCGCCGAGGGTGAGTGCGAGAACCTCCTCGTGCCCGTCTGTCTTTCCGCCTCCCACATCGCCTTCGGCTCCATCCGCATGGAGCCGATCTTCATGATTCTGGGTCAAAGCGCGGCAACGGCGGCCAGCTTCATGATCCTCGACCGCCTCCCCTCCCAGGGAATCGACCTGCGGAAGCTGCAAATCCGGCTGCGGGAGGACGGGCAGGTGCTCGGCTGGCAGGGGAACGGGACCCTCGCGGCAGGCGGATCCCGCCCGCCCATGCTTCCACCACCACCCGATCCCAAGACGCTGAAGGGGATCGTTCTCGACGACCCGGACGCGGCAAAAGAAGGGATGTGGACCGCCGGCACTCGTGCCGCCGAGGCCCGGTTCGGACCCGGCTTCGTGCACGACGCGAACGCCGACAAAGGTCGCCTCACCGCCACCTACCGTCCCGAAATCCCCGAGGATGGGACCTACACCATAATCGTGATCACTCCCTCTGGGCCTGATCGAGCGAGCAACGTGCCGGTGACGCTCGCGGTGGAGGGAGTCGGGAGCACGACCTTCAGGCTCAACCAGAAACTGGGGGAGAACAACGGGTTCGCACCTCTCGGCACCTTCAAGCTCCCGAAGGGCAAGCTGACGACGGTGACCATCTCCAATCGGGGTACCGACGGACTGGTCGCGGTGGACGGACTGCAGATCATCCCGATCTCGGAGATGAACTCCGGCGGGGGATAGTGCTCCGAACCGCGCGAGGCGCCCGCCGACGTCGCCGGGCCACGACGACGGGCCGTAGACAGGCTTGAGGACGATGATGCGACGATCACACATTGGGGCCGCACTACTGATCGCCTTGTCGGTGGCGACCATCGCCTCCGCCCAGTTTGAGGTCACCGCGATCCTGAGATCGATCGATGCCGAAGCTCGCGTGGCGAAAGTATTCGCCGGGGGGCAGGAACGAACAGTCCCCATCTCGGCCACGGTCCGAGTCCTCGACGATAAGGGCGCCGACCTCCCTGGGGGACTGAAGGCGGCTGCGTTGAAGCCCGGTGCCGAACTCACGCTCAGTGTGGGGCCGGAAGCAGGCCGGCCCACTATTCAGGTGATCAGGCTGGGCCGCAAGCCAGGGCTTCCCGCCCCGGGTCCGGGTGCTCCGGGGGGTGCCCCGCCGGCCTTCGACAGCAGCCGACTCATCCCGCTGACGGACCTCGGCGCCCAGCAGTACCAGGGGTTTACCGGTGGCCTCTACGCAGGCGGAAAGAATCAGCGGCCGGCCGATCACGAGACTGCCGGGCGGAAGCAGGCGAGCGAGGTCCGCGCACTGGACGCCTCCGGCCAACCCGCGCCCACAGGGAAGATCGTGCTCTTGACGCTTGGGATGAGCAACACCAGCCAGGCTACCCAGGGATTCAGGGCAGCCGCGTCGCAGGACCCGACGGTGAACCCCGCCGTGCTGATCGTCAATGGAGCGCAAGGGGGAATGACCGCCGAGCGCATGATGGACCCGGCGGACGGAGCTTCGGGAACGCGCTACTGGCAGGTGGTCGACACGATGCTCGCCAATGCCGGCGTCACCCGCGAACAGGTGCAGGCCGTGTGGATCAAGCAGGCGGATGCGGCTCCTCGGGAGGGCTTCCCGGGGTACGCCCGCAAGCTGCAGAGCGAGTTGAAGCGGATTGTGCAGCTACTGCCCGGGCGGTTCCCCCACCTGAAACTTGCCTATCTCTCCAGCCGCACCTTCGCAGGCTGGGCCCGAACCCCGCTTAACCCTGAGCCTGTGGCCTACGAGTCGGGCTTCAGCGTCAAGTGGCTGGTGGAGGAACAGACGCGAGGCGACGCCTCGATGAACTTCGCCGCCGGACGCGGGCCGGTGCGCTCCCCGTGGCTGAGCTGGGGTCCCTATCTGTGGGCCAACGGCACCAAGAGGCGTGGCGATGGCTTCAGCTACGAGGAGGGAGACTTTTCGCAGGACGGCACGCACGAGTCCCCCAGCGGTCAGCGCAAGATTGGGGCGGCGCTGCTCCAGTTCTTCAAGACCGATTCCACCACCCGCGGTTGGTTCACCCGCCCCTGAAGCCGTCGGAGGACAGCGCCTTTGACCCTCGCCGAGTTACTCACCGATCACGACCTGAACATTCGCCGCCGCCACCAGGGCGACGATGGCCGGCGCCTGGCGCTAGCGTTCGCGGCTCTGAGGGAATACCTCCTGGAGTACGCGGGGTTGATCGAAACCGAGCAGGTGACCTCGGCAGAACTGTTCCAGTTTCTGCTGGACTACTACCCTGGCCAGGAGGAACCGGAGACCGAGGTGGCCCTGGCGCTGCTCGATGTGGCGGCCGGGCTGTCGCGCCGCCTCCTGGAGCTGGGGGACAGGGGGACGCTTCTCTTCGCCGAGACCGAAGACCTGTTGCGCTCCGAACTTCCGCGCGTCATCGAAGCGCTGCGGCTGCTGCGGGAATACACCCGGAGAAACGACGTCCGCAGCGAGATGGGGCTGGCCATGCCGGCCGAAGAGGGCGAAGAGGATGAGGAGTCGATCGTAGCTGCGGCCACCGGCGGACTCGACCTGGTTCAGGACCTGGAGGCCGTCCGCTTCGAAGAGGCGCAGATGGACTACTTCACCGTCCTGCGCGTGGACGACTCGGAAGCGGAAGGACGCCTGGCCCTCGCCAGCTCCAGCCGCGAAATCCTGGGGGAGGGCATCGCCGACCCGGTTCGAGTGCCGACCGCGGCGGCGAAGCTCATCCGGGCCAATGATATACTCTACGCAGAAATCGCCCCTGGGCGGGACGGTTGGGAGTTGCTCGGCGCGTTCGCCCTCCGTCCCGAAGAGAGCGCATGAGTTTCTCCCCCCAGTCCGGTCCCGCTCCCGACGCCGTGGGGGGGGCCGAGCAGGTCGAAAGAGCGGCGGCGCAGGCACGAAGGGCAGCGCCGACCATCGGAGCGCTCTCGACAGGCGTCAAGAACGCCGTCCTGATGGATCTCGCGGACGCCCTTCTGCTGGATGCGGATCGAGTGCTGGCCGCCAATGAGATCGATGTCCGCGCCGCGGAACGACGGCGGATGCCGGAAGCCGATCTGGACCGGCTCACGCTGACGCATCCCCGGCTCGGTCTCATCACGGAAGGCGTCCGCGCCGTCGCCGCGCTGACCGACCCCGTGGGTGAAGTGTTGCGCGGCTCCCGACGCCCGAATGGTCTCGTCGTCCAGGAAGTCCGCGTGCCGATGGGCGTCGTGGGGATTCTGTGCGAGGCCCGGCCGAACATCACCATCGACTCCATCAGCCTTTGCCTGAAGGCGGGGAACGCGGTGGTCCTGGTGGCGGACGTCGCCTGCGTGCAGACCCATGGCGTGCTGATGGAAATGGTCTACCACGCGATGGACCGCCACCACGTGCCGCGCGAGGGGGTGCGCCTGATCGAGACGGTCGAGAGCGGCGCTGAGGAGCGCTTCATCCACCTCAGCGAGTCGATCGATGTCCTCATCCCGCGTGGCAGCCCGAACCTGATCCACCGCATCTGTCGCGCCGCCACGGTGCCGACCATCGAAACAGGGGCCGGGAACTGCCACGTCTTCGTGGAGCGCACCGCCAGCCTGGAGATGGCGGCGAACATCGCCTTCAACGCTAAGATGCAGCGTCCCGGCGCACCGAATTCGATGGAAACCCTGCTGGTGGATGAGGCGATCGCCGAGGAGTTCCTCCCGCTCGTCGGCTTCCGGATGCAGGCCGCCGGCGTTGAACTGCGCGGGGACCCCGAGACGTGCCGCATCCTGCGCGGGGTCCGCGCGGCGACGGAGTCCGACTGGCAAACCCCGTTCATGGCACCGGTCCTCGCAGTGCGCGTGGTCGCCGGCCTGGATGCGGCGGTGGCGCACATCGGCAGATACGGCATGCACCACAGCGAAGCGATCATCACCCAGGACTATGCCGTCGCCCGCCGCTTCTGTGAGCGCGTCGACGCCAGCGCGGTCTACGTCAACGCCTCGACACGCTTCACGGACGCCTACGAGTTCGGCCTCGGTGCCGAGGTCGGCATCAGCACCCAGAAGCTCCATCGGCGCGGCCCGCTCGGCGTCCGCGCACTGACCACCTGGAAGTGGATCGTCTACGGCGACGGCCAGGTTCGCGACTGACGCCATGCGTCTGGGACTCCTGGGAGGCACCTTTGACCCTGTCCATCTCTCCCACCTCATCCTCGCCGAATGGGCCCGGGACGAACTGCGGCTGGATAAGGTGATCTGGATCCCGGGAGGCCGACCGCCGCACAAGGCAGGCATGCCGATCACGGTGGCGGAGCACCGCCTGGCGATGGTGCGACTCGCCACGGCAGATCACCGGGACTTCGAGGTTTCGACCTACGAACTCGAGCAACCGGGGCCTAACTACACCCTCCACACCGTGCAGCACTTTCGCGACCGCCATCCCGACGACGAGCTTACCTTTCTGATCGGTGCCGACTCCCTGCACGATCTGCCGACCTGGCATCGGCCCGAGGAAATCCTCCAGTTGTGCCGGATGGCTGCAATCAGCCGGCCGGGCTATGACTTCACCGGGCTCGAGGCCGCGTTGCCGGCAGCCTGGCTGGAGCGAATCGATCGCCTGACCGCGCCGACTCCTGCCCTGTCGAGCACCGAAATCCGCGAGCGAGTTCGGCGGGGCAGGTCGCTGCGCTACCTGGTCCCCGACCCGGTGGTAGAGTACATCCGCGAGCGGAGTCTTTACCGCGGCGGGGTGGAGCGGCCAGAATAGCGCAAACGAGCAGGTATGCTGCGGGGTCTGAAGGGAGGCGCTGCGGTGCTCACGATGCCGAACGCGGTCCGGAGGGTAGTTTTTGGAAGCTGATGAAAAAGTGCGCGTCATCCAGGACGCGATGGAAGAGTTGAAGGCGGTGGATATCCGCACGCTCCACGTCACCGAGCGGACACAGATGACCGACTATATGGTTGTTTGTTCCGGCACCTCGAACATCCACATCCGATCCATCGCGGACCGGGTGATTGAGCGGATGAAAGAACTCGGCTTCGACGGCGTTCGTCGTGAGGGCTACGGCGAAGCGCGATGGATCCTCATGGACTACGGGGACGTCGTCGTGCACGTGTTCGATCCGGAGGATCGGACCTTCTACGGCCTCGAACGCTTCTGGGAGCGAGAGCAGAAGCCCGTCGCGGCCTGAGACAGGTGGTGACGTGTGATGGACCCGGGGGGAGCAAGACTGGAGCGATCCGGAGATCGAGGGCCGGCGGGGGAGGATCGAGCCGCGGAGCAGGTCGAGCAGTTGTTGCGCGAGGCGCACCTACTCCGAATGCGCGAGAACCACGTCGGTGCCGAGGAGCGATGTCGCCAGGCGCTCTCGCTGAAGCCGGAGGAACCCAGCGCGCTGGAGATGTTGGGAGACCTGCTGCAGCGCAAAGGCGAGCTTGAGGCGGCGGAAACGCACTACCGTCGGGCATTGGAGCTGCAACCGGACCGGGGGGTGCTGGAGGAGAAGGTTGCGCGGGTCGTACTGCGGCGAAAGTCCAACGAAATGGAACGAGCCGAAGCGATGCTGCTCCTCAGCAGTCCGCGCGAGATCCACGATCGCAAACGCAACGCGCTGATGGCGACCCTGCTCGCCATCCCGTGTCCCGGCGTGGGCCACCTCTTCCTCGGCCAGTACTGGAAGGGGTTCGTCCTGCTGGCGCTGGGACTGCTCTGCCTCGGCTTCGGTGGTCGGGACACTCTCTTGCTGCTCTTCATCCTGATGGGGGTCGGCGCCCGCGGCGACCACCCCAACCCGACCATGGTGATGCTAGGCGTCGTGGGGTTCGCCGTCTACGTCTACAGCCTCATCGATGCCGGCGTCCAGGCACGAAAGACGGGTCGGTCGATCGACGTCTAATCAGTGCCCCTCAGCACGCACCACCGCCACGCAGAGCCTAGCGCGTCAGCGCCGGGATGCAACCTCTGCCGAAGTGCCCCTGCCCGCGCAGCCCGTGGATGCAGCCTCTGCCGAAGCGCCTCACCAGCGAAGTCCACCGCGGGTCCGTGACCCAGCGTTGTGCGCTACCGACCATCGGTGTTCGGACTCCGGGACGGTACCCGGCCGGCGGAGGCGGGGATCCCGGCACTGACGTGCTCGGCTCTGAGCCAGAGCGGGTCCGTCACCGGAGGCTACCCCGGGAACGCTGGCGTCTCGCCGGCATCAGGCCAGCCACCGCAGGCAACCCCGGGAACGCTGGCGTCTCGCCGGCGTCGGTAGCCCCACCCGAGAATCCCGTGGCGTCGTGCGTGACCCAGGGGTTGCGCGACCAGCCTTGGGTGATCGGACTCCAGGACGTATCCAGCTGGCGGAGGCGGGGATCCCGGCACTGACGTGCTCGGCTCTGATCCACAGCAGG
>CAZSRZ010000125.1:0-1349 GCA_964609085.1 uncultured bacterium
CGAGGCCGCCCCCAGGTATCCCCACGAGTTCAGCGGCGGCCAGCGGCAGCGGATAGCCATCGCCCGCGCACTCAGTGTGGAGCCGAAGATCATCGTCTGCGACGAGCCCACCAGCGCGCTCGACGTCTCGGTGCAGAGCCAGATCCTGAACCTGCTGCGCCGACTTCAGCGCGAAGCGGGGCTCACCTACCTCTTCATCACCCATAACCTGGGCGTGGTCGAATACCTGGCGGACGAGGTCTGCGTGATGCAGTACGGCAAGATCGTCGAGCGCGGACCGGTCGAGCGCGTGTTCGACTCCCCGGAGCAGGATTACACGCGCCGGTTGCTCGAAGCCGTTCCCACTCTGGATCCGGAGCAGCGCCGGATCAGAACGGGATCGACCGAGGAGTCCAGCGCAGCATGAGGGGCTCTTCGCCGTCATAGAACCCGACGGTGAGGCTCAGGCTTCGGACCACCCACGCCAGGGGTGCCACTGCTTCGCGCCGTTCCGCTTCGGTGAGGCCCGTCACCGCCGAGGCGAGTTCGTAGACCTGTCGGGCGAAGTTCGCCACCTCATCGCCATCGCCCGAGAAGGCGACGGAGTAGCATCGGGCAGCTTCGGCGGATCGGCCGGTTAGCAATAGACTGATCGCCTGCCCCACGTAGGCAGCCGCCTGCCGATGGGGTCGGGTGCGGTCATCCCGCTGACGCTTGAAGTGCTGTCCGGCGGCCGCGAACGCCTGCGCTGCCCCGGCGAATCCGCCGGCTTCGAGCAATTGCTGGCCGTCACGCCAGGATGCCGCGCCCAGCAGTTCGGCCGGCAGGTGATGGGCGCCGATGGTTGCCCGTCCAATGGCGAGCTGGGCGGAAAAGAGGGCCGCGCCGCACAGATCGGGGCGGGATGGGTCGGGGCGCGAAGCTTCCATCTCCAGCGCCGCGACGGCTAGCTCGAATTCCCCAATCCGCCCCCGGGCCATTCCGAGCAGCAGCGGTGCTCCCCGGGCCTCCAGCGACTTCGCGGTGAGAAGGTCCGCACAGGCTCCAAACTGCCCCAGGCGGTAAAGACTCCAGGCCGCGCGAAGGGCGGGATCCAGGTCACTCAGATCGAGCGGGGCGGGGGTAGGGGAGGCGTCCTCCTCGGCAACCATGGGCGTGGCCGGGACCACGTTGCCCGGCACGGAAGGCGTGGGCGCCGAGAAATCCAAACTCTCCCATCGACGACGCTGCAACCAAAGACCCTCGCCCAGCACCGAGCCGTGACTCAGGTTATCCTACCTCCCACCACCGATCCATCGACCCAACCGGGGTACGCTGCCCTGGGTGCGCGGGCGTCCCCGCCCGCATGGCGGTGACGAACCCGGTCCCGA
>CAZSRZ010000125.1:1449-14527 GCA_964609085.1 uncultured bacterium
GCGCGATGCCCTGGGTGCGCGGGCGTCCCCGCCCGCATGGCGGTGACGAACCCGGTCCCGACCACCTGAGCGCGATGCCCTGGGTGCGCGGGCGTCCCCGCCCGCATGGCGGTGACGAACCCGGGCCCAACCCATGGGACCATCCGTCACACGTGGACGAAGACTCCCGAGTGCCTCGTGACTCATTCACATGGCGGAGGGCGAATCCGTCTCTTCGTGCCATGGAGCACGCACCCAGCCTCGACCACCACACGGAGGCGCGCCGCGAATTGGGGCGAGTTCGTTCTCGACGACGATCGAGCACGAACCCGCCCATCCTTGCGCGGTCACCTGCAGGGGAACTAGGCCGGGGCCTCGCCCTGAACCAGTTTCTCCGCCTTGTATCCGCCCCGCCGATTGTCGTACGCCCACCAGATGGCGAAGATCAGCATCGGCGCCAGGGCTCCGAGGCTGATCCAGCGGAACGCCATGGGCGCGGCGGCCTTGTGAGCGGCGTCCAGCATGATCTGCGCCGCAGGGTCCGTGGCAGCCTTGCTCAGGAGATCCTTGAGCTGCTCACCTGTGGGCAGATTTACCTGGGTGTAATAGTCGTAGATGCCGCCGATCAAAGCGAGGCCGTAGTTGATGATGGCGCTGCCTACCGCCCCGACCAGGCCCATCGCCAGCGCACCACCTCGAGGGAAGCGCTCGCCGGCGATCCCGAGCATCGTCGGCCACATGTAGCAGACGCCCATCCCCCAGATCGTGGCCGCGGTCAATCCCAGCACCGGGCTGTTCGCGAAGCTAAGGGCGTAGAGCCCGAGGCCGGCGCCGACCGAGGAGAGAAACATCAGCCCGATGGGGGAGAACTTGTGCGCCAATGCCCCGGCAAAGAACCGGAATCCGAACATCAGCCCGGCCACATAGACCTGGAGCAGGATGCCCTGGAAGCCGACCGTCTGCGTCAACATCGCATCGACCCACTGGCCGGGACCCAACTCCAGCGATGCGGTGAACAACATCGCCACCAACAGGGCGATGAACGAGGGCCGCATGCATTCCCGGAACATGTCCACGTTGGAGACGTTGGCCGCCACGCGCTCGGTGGGAGGGAACTTCTGGCCAATCAGGAGGACGCCGTACGCCAGGATCGGCAGCAGGACCAGTGCCCACCGGATCTGCCAGCCCAACCCCGCAGAACTCGCGAAGGTGGAGACGAGGCCCCCCATCACGATCCCTCCAGGCCACCAGGCGTGCAGAACATTCAGCTTGTGGGTCTTGTTGTCCGGGTAGATCGTGGCCGCAAGCGGATTGATAACCGCCTCGACGAGGCCGTGGGCCAGACCCGCGATGAACTGGCTGCCCCAGATAACCTGCCCGGCGGGCATCGACTTACTGAGCTCCGGACAGAACAGAAGGGTTCCGGCGCCAACGAGATGCAGCACAAAGGCCAGGCCCAGGAGCCGCCCCATCCCGAGCGAATCGCAGAGCGGGCTTCCCACCAGCGCGGCGATGCCGAACGCGAGGAATGCGGCGCCGATGGAGTTGCCCACCTCGCCACCCGTCAGTCCGAACTGGGTTTGGAGATCGGCGATGATCCCGCTGCGGATCGAGAAGACCCACGCCGCAGCGATCAACGCCATGCAACTGAGAAGGAAAAGTCGGTCCGGCTTGTAGTCGGCGCTGATGCCGACGCGCGCTGAGGATGCGGCAGCCAAGGTGATGCCTCCGGGGACGTAGCGGTCGCGCCGATGGGGTGACGCGTTGGGCTGAGGTTAGGTCACGGAAGGCGCGAGTCCTTCTTTCCAGCGGCGGTCGTGGGGCCCCGAGCCGTTCCCTCGACTTTTGAACGTCGCCAGACTGAAACAAACCCGAAACACACGGGCAAGGAAAGTGAAACGAGGCGAAGAGAAACTCTGCAAGGACGGCAACGACGCCACTGACGCTCGACCGGAATGGACCGGTCCGCACGTGTGCCAGGACGGCACCGCGATCTGAGGAGAACCCTCCCATGTCTGTGGCGGCCCGACGCGGAGTGCTCGGTACTCTGCTGGTTACGCTCGCCCTGCTGCCCACCGCAGCTTTCGCGCAAATCCCCGCGCCTCCGGCTCCCCCGAAGGCCGAAGGGGGCGACACCGCCTTCATGCTCATCTGCGCGGCGCTGGTCCTCTTCATGACGCCCGGCTTGGCGCTCTTCTACGGCGGCATGGTCCGCCGCAAGAACGTCCTGGGCACCATCATGCAGAGCTTCATCGCCATGGCGCTCATCACCGTCATCTGGGTCGTCGTCGGCTATAGCCTGGCATTCTCCCCGGGAAATGACTGGCTCGGCGGACTTGGCTGGGCGGGCCTCAAAGAGGTCAGCCAGAAGACACCGAGCACGAACTACGGCACCACGATCCCGCATCAGCTCTTCATGGTCTACCAGATGATGTTCGCCATCATCACCCCGGCCCTGATTAGCGGCGCGTTTGCCGAGCGGAAGAAGTTCAGCGCCTATCTGGTGTTCATCGGACTCTGGTGCCTACTCGTCTATGTGCCGATCGCGCACTGGGTCTGGGCGGTCGATGGCTTCTTCTTCAAGGCAGGCGCCCTCGATTTCGCCGGCGGCACCGTGGTCCACATCAGTTCCGGCGTCTCAGCCCTGGTGGCGTGCGTCATGATGGGGAAGCGCAAGGGCTATCCCAATGATGAAATGCGTCCCCACAACCTGACGATGACGCTTGTCGGCACCGCCATCCTGTGGTTCGGGTGGTTCGGATTCAATGCGGGGAGTGCCCTGGCGGCGAACGGGCTGGCGGTTACCGCCTTCGTGAACACTCACCTCGGCGCTGCGGCGGCCACCCTGGCGTGGATGTTCATCGAGTGGGCCCATCGCGGCAAGCCTACGGCCCTGGGTGCAGCCTCCGGTGCTGTCGCCGGACTGGTCGGCATCACCCCCGCCGCTGGCTTCGTCGACACCAACGGAGCGCTGCTGATCGGTGCCATTACCAGCGCTGTCTGCTACGGCGCGGTGATGTTCAAGTCCAAGCTGGGGTATGACGACAGTCTGGACACCTTCGGCGTCCATGGTATCGGCGGCACGGTCGGTGCCCTGTTGACCGGGGTCTTCGCCACGACGTTGGTCAACAGTGCCGGCAAGGAGGGGTGGCTGCGGGGCAATCCCGGTCAGATGCTCACTCAACTCACCGCCGTGGGCGCGACGTGGGTCTATGCCGCTGTCGTCAGCGCGGTCATCCTGTTCCTCATCGACAAGACCATCGGCCTGAGGCTGAAACCGGCGGACGAGGAGGTCGGGATGGACGTCAGCCAGCACGGAGAAGAAGGTTATCTGCTCTAACGTACGCCCGCTCGCGAGAGGAGTGAAAGCATGACGAAGATCGAGGTGATCATCCGGCCCGAGAAGCTCGAAGAGCTGCAACACCAGCTCGAGGAGCTCGGATTTGCCGGGATGACGGTCACGGAAGTCCGTGGGGCCGGCCGACAGGCAGGCTACGTGGAGCGCTACCGCGGGATGGAGTACCGGGTGCGGTTGCTGCCCAAGCTGAAGGTGGAGCTGGTCGTGGGCGACGAGCAGTCGGAGGAGGTCATCAAGACCATCCGCGCTGCCTGCCAGACCGGCGAAGTCGGGGACGGAAAAATCTTCCTGACCCGAATCGACGATGCCGTGCGCATCCGCACCGGCGAACGCGGCGGCGACGCCCTCTAGGGCGAACCGAGTGCCGGAATCACAGAAGGGGCTGGGGATCGCACTCCCCAGCCCCTTCGACGTGCCTGACGATGCGGATCCCTGATCAGGCCTTGCCGGCCTTCTCGCAGCAGAGGCGAGCCATGCAGCGCTTGCCGACGCTGGGCACGCGCATCACGAGTTCGCTCTTGTTGCCGCACACCTTGCAGGTGCTCGCGAGAGCCTTCTGCTCGGCGCGGGCCGCAACGTTGGTCTTGCTGGTTCCCTTGTCCTTGGCCATCTGTGGGCTCCTCGTTCGAAAGCGACAGCGCTCCTGCCAGTTCGGCCGGAGCGACCCCGTTAATATACCTGATCACCGGAGTGCGGTGAAGCCCCTCGGTAGGTGGAGCGAGTGTCGCTCTCGCTCGCAGCCGACCGATCACATAAGGCTAGACGGCGGGCTTGGCGCCGATTCGCACCCAGGTGTGCACATGCGGCGCACCGCGGAAGTACCAGACCATGGCGGGGCCCTCTAGGCGCCAGACATCCCAGACCTGGTCGCTGCCGATATCGGGCTTGGAGTAGTACGCCATGTTCAGGCTGGACACACCGCCGTTGGCTTCGATGTAGCGGCGAGCCTCATCGACGTCCGACTTGCGCATCGGGGCGAGCAGGTCCTCAAGCACCTTGCCCACGAGTTCGCGCTGATCGCGTGTCATTTCCGCCACCGGCAGCCCGGGGCGCTCGGCCGCGGCCTTGTTGAACAGTGTCTCCGGAGCGTCCAGCGGCTCCACGTTCGGTACCACCGCTCTCTCCCGCTGCTTGCCGCTGAGGGCCTTGTAGACCTCGTTCGCGCGGAGGGCCTGGTACCAATAGACGTTGCCCGGATGGTCCGGCTTCTCGTCGAACCCCTTTGCCGCGTGCCCGTAGAAGATTGGGCCGCCGAACGCGATTCCCGGCTCACTATCCCCATCCAGGCGCATGGTGGTGTGCCGCCCCGTCAGGACCCATTCGAACTTGCCGGAGCCCGGGGTGCCGAAGAGGGCGATCGAGTAATCGTCGAACCCGCCTGGGGAGTCGTCCTTCATCTGCTTCAGGCGCAACTGGACCCACTCTTCGGAACTGTGGTTCGAGTTGAAGATCGCGCGAATCACTTCCCGCTGCTCGGGCGTGTAGAACTTCCCGATTGTCTGGGGCACGATCATCCAGTTGTTGGAGATCTGCTGCCGCTTGGGGTGCTCCCAGCCGAAGCAGACGGCCTGTTTCTGCGTATCAGTCAGCATGCCGAACAGCCGCGAGACAAGGGTCTCATCCGCGGACGGAGCGGCGTCCTTGGCTACGGCGGGAACCGCGGTGCCCACCGCCACCGCGGCGACAGCACCCCCGGCAGTCAACAGCAATCTTCGGCGATCAATCTCACCGCAGCCAGGGCACGGAGCAGTCGGGTGGTCGTTCATGGCTCGTTCTCCATTGGGAGTCAGGGGCAGCTACTCAGGCTGAGAGTACGGTTACGGTCGTTCAGTTGCAGCTAAGCCTGCGGTCCGCTTGGACGCGGCACCTCGCCGATGGGCCAGGACCAGAGCCTTAACGCGGCCCAGTTCGCCCGCCTCCAGGCTCGCGCGAATCTCCTCGCCCCTCGCCTCCGCGACCATCGTCGCTCCGGCGCCGATGGGACTCCGCGGACCCCCTCGTCCTTTCGGATGAGCCGGTAGGCACGTCAGTGCCTACCACTCCGGTGACAGATTCGTGTGTCCATCATCCGGTGGATGGGACTGGTTCAAAGGGTGGATTTTCCGCCCGCCCAAAGCTGCCATCCAGCGTGTAAGCAGGCTGGAAGTAACAAACGGGCTCTGCGAGTGGAATGGCTCCCCGCCGTTCCGGATGTGGCTGGCCAGACAGGACGTTTGGCCGGCCAAAGCAGGAGTTGAAAATGAATTCGGAGAAAACGCTCATGTCGATTGCGTTTCCATCATTAGTGTGGAGCGCAATCGTTGCCCTGTCGCTACCCGGAGCGCCCCCCGCGGAATCGGGCCCATTACCGAGCGACGTGATGGTGGCCTTTCACGCCGGGGTCCCGCTGAACACTCGACTTTCAGTTCTACGTAGCTACGGGCTCAGCGCGGACGCCGGGCCCAACGCATCTCCGGCGTTCGCCAGATTGCGCCCTCCTTCAGGCTCCTGGGCGGCCCGCCTCGGCACGTCTCGGTTGATTCGTGCGCTCCGGCGGGAGCCGAGCGTCCGCGTGGCGGAGCCAGACGCGATCATCCATCAGACCTCGGTCCCCAACGACCCGTCCTTCTACGCGCAGTGGTCTCTGGAGAACAGTGGACAGACCGGAGGCGCACCTGGAGCGGACGTGTCGGCCGTCTCGGCGTGGGACACGGCTGACGGGGAAGGAGTGATCGTCGCCGTCATCGACTCCGGCGTGGATTACACCCATCCCGATCTGGCCCCCAACATGCACCGCGATGGCTCTGGAGCGGTGATCGGGTGGGACTTCTACAACAACGACGCCGACGCGTCCGATGACGAATACCACGGCACCTGGTGCGCCGGTGTCATCGCGGCCGCCAGCAATGACGGGGTGGGAATCGCAGGCGTAGCTCCTCGCGCCCGGATCATGCCCTTGAAGTTCATCAATCCGGATGGACTTGGCAGCACCTCCAACGCGATCAAGTGCATCGACTGGGCGATTCAGAGGGGTGCCCGGGTGCTCAACTGTAGTTGGGGCTCCACCATCAACAGCCAGCTCTTGCTGGAAGCGATTCAACGCGCGCAGGCCGCCGGCGCGCTGGTGATCACCGGTGCCGGCAACTACGCTCGAAACAACGACTCGACGCCGTTCTACCCGGCCAGCTACAACAGCGTGGTGGGGAATGTGCTGGCGGTGGCGTCCACCGACGCGACAGATCAACTGTCTGCATTCTCGGACTGGGGAGCGGTCTCTGTCGACGTCGCTGCTCCGGGGGAAGTGATCCTCGGCCCCGTCCCGGGAGGAGGGTACGCCTACCTTAGCGGCACCTCCAGCTCGGCACCGATTGCCGCAGGGGTTGCGGCCCTTGTTGCGGGAGAAGCCCCAGGGCTGACGCCCGCGCAGCTTCGAGACAGGTTGCGGACCACGTCGGAAGTGCTTCCCTCGCTGACCGGGAAGGTCGCGGCCGGCCGGATCGATGCCACAGCTGCGGTTAACGTCGTCACCCCAGTGCAGCCTCCTGCCGCCCCAACCAGTCTCAGCGCCACTGCCGACATCATGCGTGTAGATCTCGCCTGGTCGGCCAGCACGGGTGCCGATAGCTACACGGTGTTGCGATCCACGACCTCCGGCAGCGGCTTCGCTCCGATCGCCTCGGGGCTTTCGACCACCAGCTACGCCGATCAGGCGGTCGCGGGCGGCACCACGTACTACTACGCCATCTGTGCCTGTAATGTCGGGGGCAACAGCTCTCCATCGACGCAGGTAGCAGCCTGCCCGATTGCCGTGGGCACGACCACGAAACGGATCGAAGCGGGTGGGACCGCCTACACGGCTTCGGACGGCTCCGTTTTCGCGGCGGACTCCTCCTACTCCGGCGGAAAAGTGCTGAAGCTCAGTTCGACATGGGCAGGCACGAGTGATCCGACCCTCTTCAGCAAGGTGCGCGCGGCGAACTCGTTCAGCTACAGCCTGTCGGCTGCGAACGGTGCCTACAAGCTGCGGCTCCACTTTGGAGAAGGGACCTACTCGACCGCCGGTAGCCGGAAGTTCAACGTGGTGGCGAATGGAGTGACGCTTCTTAGCGGCTTCGACGTCTGCGCCGCAGCCGGCGGGAAGTACAAAGCCATCACCCTTGAGTTCCCCCTGACGGTGTCGAACGGCACCCTGGTGCTGGGATTCACACGGACGGTCGGCGAGGCGATGGTGAGCGCGATCGAACTGGTGCCCGCGACGCCGTAGCCGAGATGACCGAGCTTGCTGGGAGTCGAACCCCGGCATCCCGGAGTGGAGGACGCAAGTTCTCCGCTCCGGGTTATTCGTTGTAGAGGCGCTAGCGCGGGGGACCGGGACCGGATATTCCCGCTCCGGTCAACAGCACCGTGTGAACCGACTCGACCCCGCCTTCCACGCGCACCACCACCTTGTCGCCGAATACCGCGACCGCCTGGGGACGAAAGAGCAGTGAGATGGTGCGGTGCTGCCCCGGGTTGATCGAGAGTCGCCGTGGCCGGGGATTCCTCGTCGGGTGACTGGGGACGAAGTACGGCGGTTCGGGCTGGTAAATCGCAACCCGGATCACGAACTCGCTCGTGTTGGCCAGGTGTACCCGCATTTGCCTCCGGCGGTGGATCTGCACCGGACCGAAATCCACGATGCGGGGCCACACGTTGAGCCCCGGTGCCTCGGCTGCAGCGGTCGACCGCCCTGTACTGCCCAGCGGAAGCAATGATACCAGCAGGCCGGTTAGGGCGGAAACCTTCCGGATTCCCATTGCAATCGAACTCCTCGCCGCGAGGTCGCGGGCCGGTCTGCCTCCCGGTCACGTACCAGTACTCCAGCCCGGCATCGTGTTAACATTGACGCGACCTCCGGCTTCCCCCTCCCCTGTGTCCCACACCCTTACAGACCACCTAAAAACCCTCTCGGTCGCGGAGCTTCGAGGGATCGCCGACAGCTTCAATGTGGCGCTGTCCGGTGCGATCATGAGCAGCCGCCAACTGCTGGTGGGAGCGCTGGCGCAGTTCCTCAACTCGCCCCGGATCGCCCGCAGCCTGCTTGAGGGCCTGGACAGCGCCGGGTTGGCGGTCTTACGAACCACCGTGCAACTAGGTAGTGCGGCGGGGGAGTCGCGAGTTGCTGAGGTGCTGCAACGTCAACCGGCAGAGATCCGGCTGCTGCTGGAGCAACTCCGCCGTGGCTGCCTCCTCTTCCCCAACGGTGACTGGGAGCACATCCTGGTCACGGACGTGGTGCGGCGCGAAACCGAGCGATCGGCCTGGCTGGCCGGCGCAGCGCTGTCGCTTGATCGCCCAGCCCTCGATCCCGGAACCGGCCTGACGGACGCACGACCAGGGAGCTTCGAAGGAGACCTTGCCACCATCGCGGCACGGCTAGGGCGTGGGACTTACCGTGCGACCCGCGCGAACGCCTTCAACCGCAGAGACTTCGCATCGCTGCAGGCAGGCCTTACGCCGCTCGGGGAGGAGTACGTTGATTTCTGCGTGGCGGTGATTTCACAATCGCGGATGGCGACCATCCTGGACAGCGACGTCATCGTGCCCTCGACGACCGCGCTCCGTATTTTCGCCGCCGAGCCGGTGGCTCGACTCATCGAGTTGTCAGGCGCTTTGCTTGCCAGTCGGGGTCACCAGACCATGCTCTGTAACGCCGCGCAACCCGGAATGCGCGGTTTTGGCCGGCTCGATCTGATGGTGTTGCGCCTCCTCGCCGCTGGTGGGCCCCTCCCGACGGGGAAGAGCTATGACGTGGATGCGCTCGCTGTGGCGATGTACTGGGGATGCCCGTCTGCCGTGCAGGAGTTTCCCTTCGGGTCGAGTCTCCCCTTTAACCTCGGTGGTTGCCTCGAGACGTACTACTGGCTGGGTCTGGTTCAGCTCGATGATCGCGAACGTCCACATCGCGTCGCCCCGACCGCCAGCCTATTCCAGGTGCTGGATGCGCTGGAGGGTCGAACGGGGGAACCCGCCACCGGGGTAGCTCTCATCCCGGACGAACCGCAATTCCATCTGCTGCCGAACGGTGAAGTCATCACGCCACCACACCTGGCCCCATTCGTCCGACTGCACGTTTTGAGGCTCACCGAGGAACCCAAGAAGTCGACAGCCGGAGTGGGGCTGATCACCCGGGCGTCGATCGAGCGTGCCCTGGATTCGGGCATCTCGGCGGAGTCCATCCGGACATTCCTGGAGGCGTTCTCCCGCACGGGCGTGCCTGCACCGATCGCGACACTGATCCAGGACGTCGCCAGGAAACAGGGTCGCATCCGGCTGGTGCCTGCGGGGTATGTGCTGGTGACGGAGGACGCCGCCTTGATGAATGAGTTGGCGCAGCAGAAGCAACTCGCTCCCTTCATCGTCGCGCCCATCACGGACCGCGTGGCAGTCGTCAACGAAGATCGGTTGCCCGCACTGATGAAGGCGATGCGTGCCCGCGGTTACGCCCCCGCCGACGTTGGGGCCGATCCCCCGGCACGTAATCTGCCGTTGCCTACCAGCATGCCCACGCCCACGCCGCTGACCCAGCCCGCACGTCCATCGTCGATCAACCCTCAGAGCGACATGGCCCCGGAGGCCCCTGGCGGGATCGTAACTGACCGGGAGTCCATCGCGGCGGTGCTTTCCGATGCCTGGCAGTATGGATTCAACGTGGATTTCGCCATGCGCTTGCGACCCAAATCGGTCGTTTCCGGCTTACCCATCTCGGTGGGCCACGGAATGCTTGCCCTGGCGCGAGACGGATCCCGACGGACGGAATATCATCTTATGAGTGAGATCCTGTGGGTGCGACTCACCGGTGAGGAGTCTGCATGAGCGCCGCCGAGTATCGGCCCGAGAACCCACTGATCGTGCAGTCGGACCGGTCCCTGCTATTAGAGGTCCAGAACGCGCGATACGAGGAGTGCCGGGAATCCGTCGCTCGCTTTGCGGAGTTGGAGAAGAGCCCGGAGCACATCCACACCTACCGCGTGACCCCCCTATCGCTCTGGAACGCCTGCGCTGCGGGGATGACGGCTGAGGAGATGAGCGCCGCGCTGGTTGAGTTCAGCAAGTTCGGCGTGCCGCAGAGCCTGCTTTTCGATCTTCGCGACCTGACCTCGCGGTATGGCCGTCTGAAGCTGGTGAGGCAGGCCGAGCGCCTGGTGCTCGTGAGCGAGAGCGCCGTGCTCGCCACGGAGATATGGAATCACAAGCGGGCGCGACCTCTCCTCAGGGAGCGGATCAGTGATCGGGAGCTTGAAGTCCCGCTCCTCAACAGAGGTAAGGTGAAGCAGATCCTGTTGAAGCTCGGGTGGCCGGTCGAGGATCTCGCCGGCTACGTACAGGGCGAAGCGCTGCAGATCCGCCTGCGGGCGGAGACCGCCGCCGGGCACCCATTCCACGTGCGGGATTATCAGGCGGACGCCGTGGATCACTACTGGGTTGGCGGCTCGGAGCGGGGCGGCAGCGGTGTGCTGGTACTCCCGTGCGGCGCGGGCAAGACGATTATCGGCATCGCCGCGATGGTGAAGGCTCAGGCCCAGACCCTTATCCTCGCAACTGGCATCACGGCCGCTCGACAGTGGCGGACCGAAATCCTGGATAAGACGGAACTGCGACCCGACGATGTGGCCGAATACTCCGGGGAGTCGAAGGATCTGGCTCCCGTCACGATTGCTACCTACCAGGTCATGACGTACCGGAAAGGCAAGAAGGGCGAGCCGAAGACAGACGAGGAAGACCTGGCGCAGTTCCCCCACCTCGGGATATTCAATGCCCAGAACTGGGGACTCATCATTTACGACGAGGTGCACTTGCTTCCGGCCCCCGTGTTTCGCATGACCGCGGAAATCCAGGCTCGGCGCCGCCTGGGCCTCACTGCCACCCTGGTCCGCGAGGACGGCTGCGAAGACGACGTCTTCAGTCTGATCGGGCCCAAGAAGTACGACGTGCCATGGCGCGTTCTCGAAAAGCAGGGCTGGATTGCAGAGGCACTGTGCACTGAGATCCGCGTGCAACTGCCGGAGGAAAACCGGCTGGACTACGCCATCAGCGATACCCGCGAAAAGTACAGGATCTCCAGCAGCAATCCGGCGAAGCAATTCACCATCGATCGGCTGCTCCGGCGGCACGCGGACGACCACGTGCTGGTGATCGGGCAATACCTGGACCAACTCGGCGCGGTCGCCGACAGATACGACGCGCCGATCATTACGGGCAAGACGCCGAGTCGGGTTCGCGACGAACTGTACGCTCAGTTCCGCCGTGGCGATATCCGGGTGCTGATCGTCAGCAAGGTGGCGAACTTCGCCATCGACCTACCCGATGCCAATGTCGCAATCCAGATCAGCGGCACCTTCGGCAGTCGGCAGGAAGAGGCCCAGCGGCTCGGGCGGATCTTGCGCCCGAAGGGCAACGGCGAGCCGGCCCACTTTTACTCGCTGGTTACCCGGGACACCGTGGACCAGGATTTTGGCCAGCACCGTCAGCTTTTTCTCACCGAGCAGGGCTACCGATACGAGATTCTCGACGCAGAGTCGCTGATCCCCGTAGAGGAGATTGAAGCCGCCGCCGCCCGATTGCTCGCCTGACCCGGTCTCCGGGCTACTCGAGGCCAAGGCCGTCGATAGCTTCGCCCGCTTCGAAGGCCGCCTGGCGTCGCTTCGCTCGCTTGACGGCGTACATCGCGTCATCCCCCTGCCGAAGGGCTTCGTCCGCAGTCACCGTCTGCGAGTCGAGCGGGACAATCCCGGTGCTGAACTCCAGCCGTAGTCCTTCGCGGTTGGCTAGCGCATCGAGGCGTTGCTGCAGTCGAACGAGGATCGGTTCGGCATCCCTCACGGTTGTTTCGGGAAACAGGAGCACAAACTCATCGCCGCCGAGCCTTGCTACCACGTCGCAGTCTCGGAGTGACTCCCGCATCTCCCTCGCGACCTCGCGCAGGATGTGGTCACCGATGCTATGGCCGAGTTGATCGTTCAGGAGTTTGAAGTCGTCGATATCTACGTACAGGAGGATGAGGGGCCGGCGGTATCGTCGCGCCCGGCTGATCTCGGCATTCAGGAGTTGGTAGAGCGCCCGACGGTTCGCGACGCCCGTCAGCGCATCGGTCAGCGCGAGGCGTCTGAACTCCTCGTTGGCTTGCAGCGTTCGATCTCGCTCCGCCTCAAGTGCGCGGATCCGGTCCTCGCTGATCTGGCGCTGCCGGAACTGCTCCATCGCGGCGAAGAGACCGGAGTTGAGTTGAGCGGCGTGCACCGGATCGACGAGATAGCCGACCGCACCCACCTCAAGCGCCCTCCGCACCATTGGCTGGTCCGAGGATGCGGCGAGCAGCACGATAGGAGTGGGGCAACCCTCCATGATTGCGGTGGTGGCGGCAATTCCATCCAGCGCGGGCGATTCCAGATCCATCAGGATCAAGTCTGGTCGGAGTCCCTCGGCCAGTCGTAAGACTTCGCCGATCGAGCAAGCCTGGCCCACTGCGTGGAATCCGGCCTGTTCCAACAGACGAGCGAAAACCGTGCCTGCCACCAGCTTCTCGCCCGCCACGAGCACTCGGAGAGTCGAGCGCGCGGTCTGCACGGAACTGGTCATCGGCCCGGCGACAAGTCGGTCTGACATCTATACCTGTAGCGATTGCGATGGTGCTATAGACATCGGCAGATCCGGAGAATCCAGGTCACATTATCGGTCGCTGGCCGAGGTTGGCCTGATTCTGCTGCGTCAATAGTTTATTGG